>NZ_JALNTS010000007.1:83205-412204 GCF_023161725.1 Vibrio sp. 1CM24A | reverse complement strand
GCTAGACGCTCCATTGATGTTTGTTGTGCGCTGTTTGCGTTGTTTAGGTAACGTTGCGCTGTCATCGCTGAAACGTTGGTATTTACATTCACTGCCATGGTGACTTCTCCAATTGATTTTCCGGTATAGCGGTTTCCGACGTCTCGGAAAACCAAGTAGTTATCTCTAAGTTACTTTTAATAACGGCGTGATTGACGAAACCTTTAGGAAAAAAACAACAAAATTAAAGAAATAGCGGTAAAGCAGAAGAAAGCGTGACTGGTCGTAAAATTATCGAAAAAAGATGAGAAAATCGCTAAAGTTGTCAGGAAGTCAGTCGAGTAGGAAATTGTGTTTTTATTCGCCAAAAAGCACTAGCTAAACTGAAATGCCTTTATAAGATTCGAGGTAATTCATTAACCTAATAACGTTAAAGCTAGATTCGGCGCTTGCTTGGCTTGAGCGAGTATCGTTGTGCTCACTTGCTGCAGTATTTGTTGCTTGAGCATTTGAGTGGTTTCTTTGGCGTAGTCGGTATCTTTGATTCGACTGTTTGATGTCGCCAAATTCTCATGAACGTTTTCAAGATTATTAATGGCATGATCAAAGCGGTTTTGCATTGCCCCTAATTCAGAGCGATGGCTATCGACATACTTCATCGCCGTATCCAAAATAGAGACGGCACGCTGAGCACCACCCACATCCGTTACATTGATGTCACCGACTGATTCGTAATAACCCGCAGACATTGAAAGCTCACTGGCTAACGAACCTGAAAAAGAGATCGTACCCGCCGTATCTTCACCAGACATATAAATCTGAAGCTGTCCGTCATCATTGACAGAAGCTGATACGAGATCCGTTTGACCATTAATGTAAGTCGCCAACTCTTCGATATCATCACCCGCTTTCGCGTTGATGGTGATTTCTTGTGGCTGACCAAAACGATCAGTAAACGACATCGTCATATCATTCTGGTTTGATTTCACTTCCCATGAATCACTGGCCATGCCATTAGCAACGTAGCTAAAGCCGCCCATGTTGATGTCATCAGTACGCATACTTTTCAAACCAATCTGCACGGCTTCGCCCGAACTGCCGCCGATTTGAAACGAGGTGTGCCCAAAACTGCCGTTAAGGAGCTTTTTACCACCGAATGAGGTGGTTTCGGCAATTCGATTCAGCTCGTCATTTAAGGCGGTGACTTCTTCTTGAATAGCGATTCGTTCCGATGAACTATTCGAGCCGTTACTCGCTTGTAGGGATAAGTCTCGCATGCGCTGCATGATATTAGTGGTTTCATTCATCGCTCCTTCTGCAGTCTGCATAATGGAGATACCGTCGTTAGCATTTCGAACGGCAACATCAATGCCACTCATCTGTGCTTCTAATCGATTCGAGATCTGTAAGCCAGCAGCGTCGTCTTTTGCGCTATTAATACGGCTCCCTGAAGCTAAGCGCTCCAAAGATTGGTTCAGCATGTTATTAGCATTAGAGAGGTTTCTCTGAGCCACTAACGCCGAGACATTCGTATTAACAGTGATAGCCATAGACCTTCGCTTACAAAAAGATGAATAAAACTCACGATTGCTCTTATATCGACCAGTTCATATCAAGCTTTAATAAAAAAGGAGCCCTGAGGCTCCCTTTCTTTGCTGCAGATGAGACGATTTACTTAATCGTTAATGCACTCAACATGTCAGTTGAAGGTGCAAAGTAGTAAGCGCCAGTCACTGCTTTGGTAAAGCGAAGCAGTTGGTCTGTTTTGCCATCTATTGCGCCGTACATGCTCTCTAACATCGCATCGAAGTTATGACGAACGTTACAGTAAGCAATGAACAATAAGCCGTGATCGCCCGTAGCAGTACCGTAAGGTAGGCTGTGGCGAACAATCTTAAGCCCCTTGCCTTCTTCTTTGATATCCACACGGCCAACGTGAGACGCCGCAGGAACATCATCTAACTCAATTGAATCAGGTTTAGTTCGACCAATCACTTTCTCTTGTGCCGATACATTCAAACGATTCCAAGCTGGCAGGTTGTGCACAAAACGCTGCACCATCACATAACTACCACCAGCGAATTCACCCTCAGGCACAATAGCGACTTCAGCACGTTGTGCGTCTTTCGGGTTTTCAGTGCCATCAACAAAGTCTGTCATGTCACGAGAGTCTAGGAAGCGGTAACCATAAGTTTCATCAACCACTTCAACATCAGCCGCTACTTCAGATAGCAATTTACGCAAGATAAAGAAGTGCAGATCATGTCGGTTTGAATGACAGTGAATCAGAACGTCAGACAGTGTGCTCGGCGCGGTGATATCACCTTCACCAAGCTCAGGGAAGTCAATCAAATCAGCGGGCGCTGCTTGTTCGAACTTATCCCAAAAAGCTTTTGAGAACGCAACCGATGCCGTTAAGTTCGCATCAGGTTGAGTTTGGTTTAGTTCGTCGATTAAACTCGGAAGCTTTTGAAGTTCCGCTAAAACATTAGCAGCGTTAGCATTCACTTTCAGTTGAACATAAAGAGCGAAAGGCCCAGCTTCTGGCAAGATAGCGCTTTGAATTTTAGGCTGCTCATTTGAGATGTTAAGCATAGATTAATCCTTTCATTTTTTAGCTTCTAAGTATAATTGGGAATGGGACAAATGTTTTGATGAGAATCAGTCTTCGTGCTCAACCACTTTAAAGCAGTCCCTAGCAGCATGGCTATTGGTAAGGTAAAGCGATAACCATAAAAGCAGCAATAAAGTAATGCCATTGGACCAGCGGAACCATCCATTATCCAAATAGATTAAATAAATCGTATGTGAGCTCTGCGCCAAGATAGCCGTCATAGTGACCCAACGCCCCCAAGACACGACTTTATTGAGGCGTTTTCTATCTGGCGATCTTAGTCCAAATAGCCACATCAGTAGCAAGCTAGGCACACTCAACGCGATCCCGACATAAAACATTTGATGATCTGGATAGATAATTTCGAGTATGTCAGTGCCCGACTTTCGGCTTGCTCCTGCGACAATGAAAACAACCAAAGCTTTCGCCAGAAACAGCCAACCTAACCATAATAGGATTGGGGCTTTTAAAAAGCCGTGCTTATCGTATTGTTCTATGGAGTACCGCACAAATCTCACTTTCAGTTATTTTCAAACTAACACTTTAACGCAAATCATTCATACTTAACTAGCTTTGCGTTATCTTAGTAGCCAATCCGTTTTAATTATCGAACTCAGTATGAAAAAGAAAACTAATACACCGTCTGTTGAATCTCAACAAGAAGCACTGAAGATAGCCAAAGCGACTCAAAAGCCAGCTCAAACCAAAGAACAAACTAAGTTGATTGCTCAAGGTATCGAGAAAGGCATCGCACTGTACAAGAAACAGCAAAAAGAGCGCAGTCGCCAAGCCGACAAAGCAAAAAAGCGTGTACAGAAAGAGAAACAAACTCAACAGACTAATCAAGACCAAGAACAGAATGTCGACACGAGTGTTGAAACAACATCAAATCACGGCAACAAATTACCGTGGCTACTACTGATCGCTAGCTGGATAGGCTTCGCGATTTATTTGATGAAATAACAGGGTAATCGTATGAAAAAGGAATTAATCGCTTTAGCTATGAGTGGTGCATTGTTAGGTTGCACGACACCAACATCAATACCTCATAGCGAAGCTGACAAAGTGCAAATGGATTACCACGGTGTGATTAATATCGAGCAATGCGAGTATAAAGGGGAAGTCACAGGCAGCGAAGGCCATTGGTACAGCTACCTGTTTTACCCGAATGACACATTGATTCAAGGCGCCATGAATGAACTCAAGTCGAATACGATTGAGCTAGGCGCAGATACCGTGATATTCACACTTCCCCAAGATTTTTCCACATCCGTGACTATGCTGGGAACTGCCTATCTGTGTAAGTAAATAGAAACGTAATGGGGTAGCTCACCACTCAAATGAGCGAGATGCTCCCTACTATTTCTATTCTAAAAAAAGAAAGCCAGCTTTCGCTGGCTTATGCACTAAATCCAAGGCTTGTTGCTATATCGCCTTTACGCTGGATAACCCATTGACTGTCAAATGGCCCCCAGTCGGATAACTGGTAATAGCCATCATTATGACGTCGCCCATCTTGAACAAACATAAGTTCGATACCGATCCCCGGTAACGCCTTGAGTACATCTTGAATAGTACGACGAGGCCACCCCGTTTTTTCGATGAGTTTAGGCACATTCGGCCTATCAAGGCTTTCCACTAACAATGCTAAATATAGCCGCCTTGCAAAAACAGGACTCAACTCCATTGACACCTCCTATATATGTGCAGCTCAATTATTTCTTTTTTCGCTGACAACATGTTGAGGCTGATCAATAAGTCTCCAATAGTGACATTTTCTTACGCTTTTTTTTCACTCTATGAAATATTCATCACTCTATTTTGTCTGAGTTGCCGCTTCCTGATAGGATTCAACTCATAACAATGAAATAAAATCACTCAAAGGAAGAATAATGACTATCACCATGTTTGGTATCCCAAATTGCGACACCATTAAAAAAGCAAAGAAATGGCTCGAAGCTGAAGGTATCGAGTTCGAATTTCACGATTATCGCAAACAAGGCATCACAGAAGAGCTAGTAACAGGCTTCTGCTCTGAGCTAGGTTGGGAGCTTGTGCTAAACAAACGTGGTACGACTTATCGCCAACTTTCTCAAGAACAGAAAGATACCCTAACAGAAGAAAAAGCGGTGACTTTGCTTGTTGAACAACCTGCAATGATCAAGCGCCCAATCTTAAAAGTAGAGGGCAAGCTTCACATCGGATTTAAAGCCGACCAATACGCGTCTATTTTTGCTTAGATCGTTGTATTGACATAGACAGACAACAGGACGTTGATCATTGAATCAGCGCCTAAAAATTAATGACTAGACGTTTTATTTAAACAAGGAATTCAAGGATGACAGATAGCCCAACTTTGGCTCTGGCAAAAGACCTAATCAGCCGTCAATCGGTAACACCAGAAGATGCAGGCTGCCAAGACCTGATGATTGAACGCTTAAAAGCACTCGGTTTTGAAATCGAAGTGATGGTATTTGAAGATACGACCAACTTCTGGGCTCGCCGTGGTACTAAAGCGCCTTTGTTTGCTTTTGCTGGTCACACTGATGTGGTGCCTGCTGGCCCAATCGAACAGTGGAATACAAAGCCATTCGAACCGACTATCGTAGACGGTTTCCTACATGGCCGTGGCGCTGCTGATATGAAAGGCTCTCTGGCTTCGATGATTGTTGCCGTCGAGCAGTTCATTGCCAAACACCCAGACCACACAGGCTCAATCGGTTTCTTGATCACTTCAGATGAGGAAGGTCCTTTCATCAACGGTACAGTGCGTGTTGTTGAAGCTCTGATGGCACGTGGTGAAAACATCGATATGTGTATCGTTGGTGAACCATCGAGCACTGAGTTCGTGGGTGATGTCGTTAAGAACGGCCGTCGTGGCTCTATCACTGGCGACCTAACGATTAAAGGCACACAAGGTCATGTTGCCTACCCTCACCTAGCGAACAACCCAGTACACAGCTCTCTGCTTGCAATCAACGAGTTGGCAACGACTGAGTGGGACAAAGGTAATGATTACTTCCCACCAACCAGTTTCCAAATCCCAAATGTAAGCGCAGGTACGGGTGCTTCAAACGTGATTCCTGGTGAGTTTAATGTTCAGTTTAACCTGCGTTTTAGCACAGAGTTAAGCAACGACATCATCGTTGAGCGAATCACAACGACGCTCGATAAGTACGACTTCGAATACGACCTGAAATGGACCTTCAATGGCGACCCGTTCTTAACAGACGCTGGTTCATTGCTTGATGCTATTGTCGATGCAGTAGGTCACGTGAATGATGTTAAGCCTGCGCTGCTTACCACAGGGGGTACATCTGACGGCCGCTTTATTGCTCGCATGAAGGGGCAAGTGGTAGAACTAGGTCCTGTGAACGCAACGATTCACAAAGTTAACGAATGCGTGAAAGTGGCAGATTTAGAAAAGCTAACTGATATGTACGAAAGAACATTAGTGAACCTGTTCGCTAAGTAGTTCTTTCATCAGCGATTCATAGCATCTAATTATTGAGAGACACGTTATGACACCAGAGCAGCTAACCGGACAATCAGATTCTCACCTAGAACCTAGCCTCATTGGCAGCAAAACCTTCTTGGTTCACAGTGAGGTCAAAGATGACCTAAACAATTTGATTGAAGCTGCTCAACTCGCGGGTTTCAAAATGGAGATTGCCAGTGGCTTTCGCGACTACGCAAGGCAGTCTCTGATTTGGAACCGTAAGTTTTCTGGTGAAGCGCCAATATTGGATTCAGAGAGCCAACCACTTGATGCTTCAGCACTCAGTGAACATCAGAAATTGTCGGCAATCCTGAGGTGGTCTGCCCTTCCCGGAGCGAGCCGTCACCATTGGGGTTGTGACTTTGATGTCTTTGCTCGAAACGACTTACCTGAAGGCACACAGTTGCAATTAGAGCCATGGGAATACCTTACTGGCCACCAGCAAGCGTTTTACCAGTGGCTATCTGTTCACGCTTCGCAATTTGGGTTCTTTTTTCCTTATAGCGAAGACCTCGGCGGTGTGGCGGTCGAACCATGGCATATCAGCCATCGCAAAGTATCGGAGTCGTGTTTATCACAGTTATCTCCGACTTTACTTGGCAAGCAACTCCAATCTAAGCCAATATTAGGGTATGAGATTATTATGGAGCAGCTAGACGAGATCTATGCACGCTTCGTAGCGAATATCAGTCATTAGGAGCGCTTATGTTGGAGTGGCTTACAAACCCTTGGGTTATCATCATCATCGTGGTTAGCGTTGTGGTGGGTAACATCGCAGCGCTCAAACAGACCGCCAATATGGATCTGACGGGCCGAGGTAAAACTGAGCGAGACTTAGATAAGCTCAATCGCTTGGATAAACTTAACCAAGAGAAAGCTGAAAAAGAAGAATCCAAAGACAGTAAAGACGCATAGCTTTTTTGCTTTGGCTAATCAACTTGATTGACCAATACAACCTGATGACAACGAATACAAAAAAAGAGGACACAGTGTGTCCTCTTTTTTATTTGCTTGAGCTAATCACAGAACTGATTTAACTCCGCTCTGTGACGGCTTAAGTGCGACTACTCAGCTTTCGCTTCTTTGTCATCTTTGGTTTGGTCAGCAATATGCGCCAGTACCGGAACCATTGATTTAAGCAGCTCTTCTTCTACTGGCTTACCTGATGCATCCGTTACGTTGATTGACGTACGGTTGCCAAGATCACCAAATAGGAAGTTGTAAGTGCCTGGCGCTAAGTCGATAGGCTGTAGGCCAATTTCTTCCCAGAACTCATCATCTGGTGCTGCGTACTTCGCCTTCACCGTACCCTGAGATTGATTGCGTTCTTCAAGCTCAAAGCCCATTTCAGGCAACAAGCTAGGCAGACGCTGCCAGAATACATTGTATGGCGTACGAGCAATAATCACAGGGAAACCACTACGGTCAGCACCCATTGAGATTGGAATACGCTTCACTAACTCTTGTGCTTTCAGCTCCGCTTCAGCACGAAGGTTTTCATCATACTTAGCCATAACTAGGTTAGTCAGGAACGCGTTGTAACGTTCTTTATTGGTTGCCGTTACCGGTTTCTCTTCAGTACCTTCACGCCAATCAATCAGATTAATCTTGAAGCCATGACGGTTATTCGCTTGGAAGCGAGACATTGAGTAGCGGCTGCCAATCTCTACGTCTTCATCTTCAGAAACCCAAGTTACCCAATCAGTCTCAATCTCATTCTCTGATTGCTCACGAATACCAATACCACGCTGAGCCAGCATATCTACAGCCGTTTGCCACACGCGATCTGCCTCTTCTGCGCGAAGAAGCCATAGTGTCACTTCACCGTTTTGACGCTCAGCACGAGCCCCTGGGATCAGCTCAAGCACTTGTTGCGGTGGACGAATATCCACTTCACGACCTGTACCACCACTGAATTCACCGCTTGGGATGTCAAAGTTTGGGTAGAACTGAGGCTGAGCATCTTCAGGCAATTGCCATTGTGAAAACTCAGGTGTTTCTAAGTATTCGAAATCATCTTTGGCTTGGCGACGTTGAGTCGGGCTGCCAGAACATGCTGTAAGAACGAAAACAGCCAGTGACCCAATCACTAGCTGGTGAGAATACTTCATTTATACTCCTAAATGCCGAAGGTTCGCTTCGGCATCACTTCATACGTTTTAGTAAATGCACGCTTCAGTCATTGCTTGAGCAACAACAGGTTGAGCTGGCTCTGACAGTTCAGTCAGCGGTAGACGTAAGCCACCTTCAGCAATCAGACCCATTTTATGAACCGCCCATTTTACGGGAATAGGGTTAGACTCAACGAACAAATTCTTATGTAGAGGCATCAAACGCTCATTGATCGCTTCTGCTTCTTCAAACTTACCTTCTTTCGCTAGCTTGAACATGGTTGCCATATCAGCGGCTGCAACATTATTCGTTACAGAGATCACGCCATCGCCACCACGCTTAACAAATTCTAGACCTGTTAAGTCATCACCACTTAGTAAGATAAAGTCTTCGCCACAAAGTTCACGGTGAATTGCAATTCTGTCGAGATCACCCGTCGCATCTTTCAGTGCAACGATGTTTTCGATCTCAGCAAGACGAGCAACCGTTTCTGGCAGCAAGTCTACCGCAGTACGACCTGGAACATTGTATAGGATTTGTGGAACGTCACTGACTTCAGCAATCGCTTTGTAGTGTTGGTACAAACCTTCTTGAGTCGGTTTGTTGTAGTAAGGCGTTACGCTCAGGCAACCAGCAATACCAGAACCATTCAGCAAACGGCTGAATAGAACAGATTCATGAGTTGCATTTGCACCTGTACCAGCGATAACGGGAATACGACCGTCAGCAAATTCAACGATCTTGTTGACGACTTTGACATGCTCTTCAATAGTGAGTGTTGAAGACTCACCTGTTGTGCCAACCGCAACCAGACCATCACTACCTGCAGCAATATGGTGCTCAACTAACTTTTTAAGGCTGTCGAAATCCACTTCACCACCTGTATTAAATGGCGTAACTAGCGCAACGATACTTCCTGAAAACATGTCTATCTCCCTTAATTTATTCTTTTTGCATGTTACTGTAAGCCAATCAATAAACACAAGACATTAAAGTGGCTTACCGGCAACATCTGCATTAAATATTGTCGTATGTTTGAGGTAAAACGACTTCTAACGGCGTTCTACCTAGAATTTGGGTAACCTGCGCTCAATCTAGCGGATAGCACACCACTGGATGTCAGTAACAAGTAAGCTGTGCTCTCATCACTCTATCTCATTTTTTAACGCGCTCAATATTCTTATCATTGGTTACATGTTCGAAGCAAGGTCGCTCATAAAAAGCCCCGTACGCACGCTTATTCCACGAGCTAACTGTGCTAACATGCATGAATCAATGGAATATAAAGAGACGTGATTTTATGACTCAACATCTAGTAATCACAGCTGTGGGCACTGATCGCCCAGGTGTATGCAACCAAGTGGTTCATTTAGTCACCCAATCAGGCTGTAACATTATTGATAGCCGTATCGCCCTGTTTGGCGAAGAATTTACGCTTATCATGCTGCTGTCTGGAAAGGCAAACAACATTACCCGCGTTGAAACCACCTTGCCCTTGCTTGGACAAGAGCACGACTTGATTACGATTATGAAGCGAACCTCAACTCATGATGTTATTGAGAACTCTTACACAGTAGAGGTGTTCGTTGAGTCAGACGATAAAATCGGACTTACTGAGCAGTTTACCCAGTTCTTCGCAGACCGAAACATCGGCCTCGATTCGTTAAGTGCACGAACCATCAATAAATCTAAGGTTCAACTGGACAACGACCAATTCCATATCTCTATTACCGCTTCTGTGCAATCAGAATGTAACTTGATGCAGCTACAAGAAGAATTCGATTCGCTGTGTCAGAGCCTATCAGTCCAAGGCTCGCTCAACTTTATCAAAAACAGTCTTTAAAAAGGAAATGTCATGAATACGCTAACGGCTGGTGTTCCAGCACCTGCTTTTTCTCTTCCAGATCAAGATGGCAATATCGTATCTCTTGGTGACTTCAAAGGTAAAAAAGTACTTTTCTATTTTTACCCAAAAGCAATGACTCCAGGTTGTATTGCGCAAGCGGAAGGCCTGCGTGATATCAAAGCACAGCTTGATGACCTAAACGTGGTTGTTCTAGGTGTGAGTGTTGACCCAGTAAAACGTCTACCAAACTTCGTTGAAAAGAAATCTCTGAACTTCACCCTGCTATCTGATGAAGACCACAGCGTTGCTGAACAGTTTGGTGTTTGGGGCGAGAAGAAATTCATGGGTAAGGTATACGATGGTCTGCACCGTATTAGCTTCCTAATTGATGAAGGAGGTCAGATTGAACACGTCTTCAACAAGTTCAAGACTAAGACTCACCACGAAGTGGTTCTAGATTACTTCAATCAAGAAGCTTAAGGGCGATTTGAGTGAGTTAATGACTTAGATTCATCACTCTCTAAGGCAATAGCAACACTCATTGAGCTAATGATTAAGCTAAGAGCAAAAAGGCCGAACATCATGGATGTTCGGCCTTTTTCTGTAACAATATCAATTACTTTTGATGTTCGGGGTCATCGTCTAATGCGTGACTCGGTAAGGCATTCCAAACCGCCTTAACTAGCGTTGCCAACGGGATAGCAAAGAACACGCCCCAGAATCCCCACAGTCCACCAAACACTAACACGGCAACAATAATGGCCACTGGGTGCAGGTTCACCGCTTCAGAGAAAAGAACAGGAACGAGCACGTTACCATCTAGCGCTTGGATAATACCGTAAGCGAGAAGCAACCAGTAAAACTGAGGCTCTAATCCCCACTGGAACAAACCCACAATCGCTACTGGAACAGTCACAGCTGCCGCGCCGATATAAGGGATTAGCACCGAGAAACCAACCGCTACAGCCAACAAGACTGAATAACGCAGGTCCAGAATCGCGAAGGTTACGTAGCTGACACCACCAACGATTAAAATCTCTAAGACTTTACCGCGAATATAGTTCGAGATTTGCTGGTTCATCTCTTCCCATACTTTGGTCGCTAAACGACGATTTCGAGGAAGTACACCGCTCGCCATTCTGATCATCTCTTCTTTGTCTTTTAACAAGAAGAAAATAAGCAGTGGTACAAGAATCAAGTAAACCGCTAAGGTCGCTAAGCTCACAAGAGAAGCAAGAGAGCCTTTGACAACACTTTCACCAAAACCTAACGCTTTGTTCTTGGCGTTAGACATAATGGACTCAACGATCTGCAGGTTGGCTAATTCTGGATAGCGTTCAGGAATCGTTGCAATGAAGTTTTGCAAGCTACCATACATGCTTGGGATGTCATTGATTAGGTTACCCACTTGTTGCCAAATGGTTGGTACCAAGCCAAAGATCGCAAGTAGCATCACGCTGAAGAACATCATGATCACCAACATCACCGAAGGCGTTCTTGGAACACCGAGTCTTTGAAGTTGGGTAACAGGCCACTCAAGCAAATAAGCCAACACAATTGCAACCAAGAGTGGCGCAATTAGGTGACCAAAGAAGTAGATCGTAATAAAGCCGAAGAGAATGATGGCAACCAAACTGACAGCATGGGGATCAGAGAAACGTCGTTTATACCAACGATTGACCATTTCAAGCATCTGACTGCAATTCCTTTTTAGTGACGAGGAGATGATGGTAATTAGAGCAAACCTCAGTGACGACGTCATAGGCTTGCTTAGACAAATAAGTAACAATATCTTTCATCGAGCTGTTATCAGAGACATAAATTGACAATGACTGCCCTACTTCTAACTTTACACTGTGACGCTTGGCTAATAATAGCGCCATTGGACAGCGCTCTTGGCGTAAATCTAGAATATTAGGTGTCATTCTTGAGCTCGATGCTTATTATAAGGGTCGTATTGTAATCTGTTTTTGAAAACGCGCCATCATTCATTCATCTTCCTTCATGATAGCGCACGCACTTGGCAAAGGTTAAATCAGATAAAGAACCAATTTCCATTGCACTTGTCTTACTGTCAGAAGAAACGGAGTATTACTGACTAATATGTTTAAACGCGCTCGCTCAATTGCTTGCTTATGCATCGCAGCTACATTAAGCACCCCAACTATGGCGAATACCAATAGTTTGGAGCTACCAGATATCGGTACCGCTGCTGGCGGCACACTCACTATCGATCAAGAGCTTATCTATGGTGATGCCTACATGCGCATCATCAGAAGCAGCCAGCCTATCGTAAACGACCCAGTTCTAAACCTGTATATTGATACGCTTGGCCATCGTCTGGTCGCGAACGCAAATGATGTAAAGACACCTTTCCAGTTCTTTATGATCCGTGACCGCAACATCAACGCCTTTGCTTTCTTTGGTGGTTATGTTGCTTTGCACTCAGGTCTATTCCTGCATGCACAATCTGAAAGTGAATTGGCTTCAGTATTAGCGCACGAAATCGCGCATGTAACCCAACGTCACTTAGCACGTAGTATGGAAGATCAAGCTCGCCGATCTCCAGCAACCATTGCAGCGCTAGCAGCCTCTGTATTACTGGCAATTGCAGCTCCTGAAGCCGGCATTGCAGCCCTAACGGCAACGACTGCAGGTAATATGCAAAGCCAAATCAACTACACACGTAGTAATGAAAAAGAAGCCGACCGCTTTGGGATCAATACGCTAGCAAAAGCTGGGTTTGATGTGAATGCAATGCCACGTTTCTTTGGCCGTTTGGCTGATGAATACCGTTATGCAAGCACACCACCGCCAATGCTACTGACTCACCCATTACCAGAAGACCGAATTACCGATTCACGTGCTCGTGCTCGTAGTTACCCGCCACTGAAACTGGCTCCGTCTCTAGACTACCACCTAGCAAGAGCTCGCATTGTTGCGCGCTATGCTGGCATTAATAATGATGCTGCTCTTGATTGGTTTGAGCGCCAGCTGAAGAAAGCCCCTAAAGCTTTGGTTCCGTCACTAGAATATGGCCAAGCACTGGTTTACCTAGATTCCAAAAAATTAGAAAAAGCAGAGCCGATTCTGAACAAGCTGATTAACAGTGACCCAACCAACCTGTTTTATCTAGATGCTATTTCGGATCTGCACATCGAGAAGAAACAGCCTGAGGTTGCAATTAAAGAGCTTAAATCGGCTCTGGTTCGTCAACCAAACAACCCGGTTCTGACCATTAATTACGCCAATGCACTGATTGAAAATGAAGACCTACAGGAAGCGGTTCGCGTATTGCAACGTTACACGCACGATAATCCGAACGACACCAATGGCTGGCACTTACTTTCAAAAGTAAATACGAGCCTTGGTAATAGTGACGAAGAACTGGCTGCTCGTGCAGAAATTTTGGCACTGCAAGCCAACTGGAACAAAGCGATTCAGTACTACACGCAAGCAAGCCAAATCGCAGAATTAGGAAGCCTAAAACAAGCACGCTACGACGCTCGAATTGATCAGCTAATGATTCAACGAGAGCGCTTCTTGTCGCTACAATAGAGTGTTTACTGGTAACGCTCGTTGCCAGTATAAAAAGAAAGCTCAACGTTACACACAAAAGAAGTCACCTCTGGTGGCTTCAGCTAAACAATTAAATCAAAAATAATAATGAGGAAGAACCATGTCTGTCGTGATTTATCATAACCCACGCTGCTCAAAAAGCCGTCAAACTCTAGAAGTGCTTCAGGAAAACGGCGTACAGCCAGAGGTAATCAAATACCTAGAGACTCCGTTAACAGTTGAACAGCTGAAAGTACTATTCACTCAGCTTGGTTTTGAGAGTGTTCGCGACATGATGCGCACCAAAGAAGCAGACTACAAAGAAGCAAACCTTGGTGATGCTTCGGTTACTGATGAAGATCTTTTCGCCGCGATGGCAACCAATCCAAAACTGTTTGAGCGCCCAGTGGTTGTCGCGAACAACAAAGCAAAAATTGGTCGTCCACCAGAGCAAGTGCTAGAGATTCTGTAATCCAATATGAGCATTAACATTCTTGTTCTTTACTACAGCCGCCACGGCAACACACAAGCTCTAGCAAGACAGATTGCACGAGGGGTTGAATCCATCCCGAACTGCGAAGCTATGCTAAGGACGGTGAACGACGTGTACACAGTAGAAGAGCAGCCTGATTCGCGTTATCAACCAACCGATCCTATTGCCTCGTTACAAGAGCTTCGATCTTGTGATGGTTTGGCGCTAGGCAGTCCGGTTTGGTTTGGCAACATGGCTGGGCCAATGAAGCACTTTTGGGATAGCACGACATCAATGTGGATCAATGGCGATCTCATCGATAAGCCAGCTTGTGTCTTTACCTCTTCTTCATCACTGCATGGTGGTCAAGAGACGACACAGCAAAGCATGATGTTGCCCCTGCTTCATCACGGCATGTTAGTCGTAGGCATCCCCTACTCAGAACCTGCGCTGCACACCACGCAAACCGGTGGCACGCCTTATGGTGCAAGCAGTACTGGAGAGAGCGCTTCGCTTAGCAAAGAAGAGATTGAGTTGGCGCAAAACCTAGGTAAACGCCTAGCGCGCATCGCGTTAAACCAGAAGGGAATTTCTCAATGATGTATATGCCAGAGAAGGCTATGTCTCCCAAAACCAAGCTATTTCGCTACCTCGCTTTAGCGGGCAACTTGTCACTTTTATTCTGGGTGGTAGCTTGGCAGATGACGCTTTCACCGCACCCTCATCTCAGTAATGTCACGCTGGCGATTGCTTGGGCTATCCCGCTGTTACTGCCATTGCCGGGCATTTTAGCAGGTAAGCCTTATACGCACGCATGGGCGAATTTCGTCTTGATGCTCTATTTCCTACACGCATTAACTATTTTGTATGTAGACGATGGTGAACGCTTGTTAGCGGCTGTAGAACTGCTCCTGACGACTCTAGGTTTCGCGGGCAATATCTTATTTACTCGCTTTAGAGCCAAAGAGTTAGGCATCAAGTTGAAGCGTCTTTCTGAAGTAGAAAAGAGAGAGAAAGCGAAGTTCGAGCAATAATATTGAACCCATGCTTTTAAACTGACCGCTTACAAACAAAAAGCCCTGCGAGATTGCTCTTGCAGGGCTTTTTTCATGTTTTCATTTCAATCAGTCATGTCAGCTGACAATTATGAGCGAACCCACTCGTAGACCAAGCTTGGCTTAGCATGTACTGGCGTAGTGATGGTTAGATCTTCTGTACTAGAATCCTCTAACGTTGCGTCAGCCGTGAGCTCAGCATCCTCAGATACCTCGTTGCCCTTAATCACTTGCACGCCTGAGTCAGTTTCGTCACCAGCGACTTCAGCAGCGTCTGTTGAATCATCACCTACAGACATTGTGTTGTCTTGAGTTTCAAATTCAGGGCTCACTTCAGGCTCAATGTAAGATTCTTCAACCTTCGCAACTTGGCGGATACTTGCCACTTCTTGCTCAAACTCTTGTTGAGTCGACAATAAGTGAATTCGGAAAGTGACTTCGTTGTTCTGAATCTTCAGAATATCTAGGCTTGCCACCGAGTTTAGACGCTTAAGTGCGTTTTCCAACTGGAAGAAGTCTTGAGCATTATTCAGGCTAATAAACTGCGTTAAAATCGATTCTGATGACTCACTCGCTACCGTCACAGCACTTTTGCCTGCGTAGTAGTTACTGATTTGGTCGACTAACTTCTTAGAAGTCGTTGCGCTGTTACCTGATAAAGAACCACTTACAGGCGATGTTGGTGCGCTCGTCAATTGACTTGGCTTTTGATCGTATAGAGCCCAACGTAGGCCTGAAGATTGAGCCTTTATCACCAACACAGCATCAACAGGGTAACGCTGACTCGCTTTACTGATTGGCGTAACAAAGCTACCCCACAAATCAGAAGTCGCAATACCCGTAATATCGTCAAAGTCACCCACAGGCAGCGTTAGAGGCAAGCCACGCTCTTTTGCGTTAGCTTGTAAGCTAGCTGCTAACTGTGAGTTAGAGTGTTCCCATACGATGTTCTTGTCGTAGTTGTCCTCTTCCACCAGCCAAACAAGGATGTTTGAACGCGTGTCAGGCCAGTAAGGTAACTGTGCTTGAGTCAACAGAGAACGGATTTGAGCACCGTTAAAGCGCATACGCAATGTTGATTGGTCATTGCTTTCGCCAAAACTCATTTGAGACATGTACTGCGAACTCTTGCGCATTGCCTTTTGAATCGTCTCATTCGAAGCGACATCAGTCTGGCCAGTCGCACGTATCAATACCTGCTCCATACCTGTATTTCTTGCCACTTGTTCTGGCTGTTTGTCTTCAGCGTTAATCGCAACTTCAGCACTAAAAATATCTACTTGAGTTAAGGCATAACTCGGAGAGGCTAATAGTCCCATCAACAACAATGCTATGTAGCGCATACTGATCCTAATATTCAAATCTTGTGCCTAGATGATAAGCAACTATGGATTGAGGGGCAAGGTCGTTAGCGCCCACTGTGTTTAATAACCACAAAATATCACCTGGCCATGATAAATCGCTCACTTATAAACTGAATTTCTAGTGCTTAGATGGATATAAAACATCACTAAGATAAATAAATTTGATCTATCTGGTGTAGCAATCGATTGCTAAGTGATAGAATCCCGCGAATTTTATTTTTCACTTTTCATATAACGACCATTTTTAAGGACATATCATGAAAAATGCTTTGCAAGGTGCGCAAATGCTGTTCGTAGCTTTTGGTGCGCTTGTACTCGTGCCGCTACTAACAGGACTTGATCCTAACGTTGCACTCTTTGGCGCAGGTATCGGTACCCTTTTATTCCAACTTATTACACGCCGTTCAGTGCCAATCTTCTTAGCGTCTTCTTTCGCATTCATCGCGCCAATCATGTTTGGTATTCAAACTTGGGGTGTAGGAGCAACCATGGGCGGCCTTATGGCGGCGGGTGTTGTGTATGTACTAATGGGCGCGTTAATTAAAGTTCGTGGCGTTGGCTTCATCCATAAACTGCTTCCACCGGTCGTGGTTGGCCCTGTGATCATGGTTATCGGTTTAGGCCTTGCGCCTGTTGCAGTAAACATGGCACTAGGTAAGACGGGCGATGGCGCAGTTCAGCTTGTTGATGCAGACGCTGCACTGTGGATCTCTTCGATTTCACTGTTAGTGACCATTGTCATCAGTGTGTTCTCGAAAGGCTTCCTTAAATTACTGCCAATCTTCGGTGGTATTGTTGCGGGTTACATCACTAGCTTGGTTTATGGTGCAGTCGACTTCACACCAGTAGCGCAAGCATCTTGGTTAGCTCTGCCAAACTTCACAGCGCCAGAGTTCAACATCAACGCTATCTTCTTTATGGTATTTGTTGCGATTGCACCTGCTGTTGAGCACGTAGGTGACATGCTTGCTATCTCTAACGTGACCGGTAAAGACTACCTTAAAAAACCTGGCCTACACCGCACTATTACTGGCGACGGCGTGGCAACCATTGCTGCTTCAATGCTGGGCGCGCCACCAAACACAACCTACAGTGAAGTAACGGGCGCGGTAATGCTGACCAAAGCATTCAACCCAGTGATCATGACTTGGGCCGCGGTAACAGCTATCGTTCTTGCATTGGTCGGTAAGCTAGGCGCACTACTTCAAACGATTCCTGTTCCTGTAATGGGCGGCATCATGATTCTACTGTTTGGTTCTATCGCAACCGTAGGCTTGAATACTCTAATTCAAAACAAAGTTGACCTGCACAAATCACGCAACCTTGTGATTGTGGGCATTACGTTAGTCTTCGGTATTGGCGGCATGGCATTTGGCATCGGTGACTTTAGCCTACAGGGCGTAAGCTTATGTGGCATCGTAGCGATTCTACTTAACCTAGTACTTCCAGATGAGCTAGGTGACAACACTGTGGTAGATAAAGCTCAAATCGATTAATGAATCGATAAGGCGAGATTCAAAAGAATCACAACCGAACAAGATCAAAAAAGGGAGAGCATCTAATGCTCTCCCTTTTTATTAATACGGTTAATTCAGCGAGTTAAGGAACTGTTTAGAGTCACTTAAGCTGAAACCGAATTACTTAGTACCGAAGATCTTATCGCCAGCATCGCCAAGACCAGGAACAATGTAGCCCTTGTCGTTTAGCTTCTCATCGATTGCAGCCGTGTAAAGCTCAACATCTGGGTGCGCTTTTTCTAGAGCAGCGATACCTTCAGGAGCAGCAACAAGCACAAGAATCTTAAAGTGCTTACAACCTTTCTCTTTCATCAGGTCGATAGTCGCGATCATAGAACCACCTGTCGCAAGCATTGGATCTACCACTAGAGCAATACGCTCATCGATGTTAGATGCAAGCTTGTTGAAGTATGGTACTGGCTCAAGTGTTTCTTCGTCACGGTAGATACCAACAACGCTGATACGTGCACTTGGGATGTGCTCAAGAACGCCGTCCATCATGCCTAGACCAGCACGTAGGATTGGCACTACCGTTACTTTTTTACCTTTAATTTGGTCAACTTCTACTGGACCGTTCCAACCGTTAATCGTCACACGCTCAGTTTCAAAGTCTGATGTCGCTTCGTATGTTAGAAGGCTACCCACTTCTGTCGCTAGCTCACGAAAACGCTTAGTGCTAATCTCACCTTCACGCATCAGGCCAATTTTATGTTTTACTAGCGGGTGTTTCACTTCAACAACTTTCATTTCCAACTCCGGCAATATTTAAACAAACCTGTAGATTATACACGAACTCTAAGGTTATTTCAGAATCTTTATTCTAATAAAAAAAACCGCGCAAACGTTTGCTCTTGGTAATCAAGCCCTGTTAGAATAGCGCCGTTTTCACATCCAACTTAAGTTCGAGGACTATCCCGTGAGTGGTAATACTTCTTCTCTAAGCTACAAAGACGCTGGTGTTGATATCGACGCAGGTAATGCACTAGTAGACCGTATCAAAGGTGCTGTTAAACGCACTCGTCGCCCTGAAGTAATGGGCGGTATTGGTGGCTTTGGCGCCCTATGTGAACTTCCAACGAAATACAAAGAGCCAGTACTTGTTTCAGGTACTGATGGTGTTGGTACTAAACTTCGCCTTGCTTTGGATCTGAAAAAACACGACACCATTGGTATCGACCTAGTGGCAATGTGTGTGAACGACTTAATCGTTCAAGGTGGTGAGCCGCTATTCTTCCTAGACTACTACGCAACAGGTAAGCTAGATGTAGATACAGCAGCAGACGTTGTTTCTGGTATAGCTGAAGGCTGTGTTCAAGCTGGCTGTGCACTAATCGGTGGTGAAACTGCTGAAATGCCAGGCATGTACGAAGGCGACGACTACGATGTAGCTGGCTTCTGTGTTGGTGTTGTAGAAAAAGCTGACATCATTGACGGCACTAAAGTAGCAGCAGGCGACGCACTTATCGCTGTTGGCTCAAGTGGTCCACACTCAAACGGTTACTCTTTAATTCGTAAAGTCCTAGAAGTTTCTGGTGCTGATAAGAGTGAAGAACTAGAAGGTCGCACTATCGGTGAGCACCTACTAGAACCTACTAAGATTTACATCAAATCAGCACTTAAGATGATTGCTGAGCATGACATTCATGCTATCTCGCACATCACAGGTGGTGGTTTCTGGGAAAACATCCCACGCGTACTTCCTGAAGGTACTAAGGCAGTCATTGATGGCAAGAGCTGGGAATGGCCTGCTATCTTCAACTGGCTACAAGAGAAAGGTAACGTGGAGACATTTGAAATGTACCGCACTTTCAACTGTGGTGTAGGCCTAGTTGTTGCTCTACCTAAAGATCAAGCAGACGCTGCTGTTGAACTACTGAAAGCTGAAGGCGAAAACGCTTGGGTTATCGGTGAGATCGCAAACGCTGAAGCTGGCGAAGAGCAAGTTGAAATCAAATAAGTGATACGCTCACTTACTTAGTTAATCAATGAGGACCTAATGGTCCTCATTTTGCTATTTAGCCCGCAGAAAACCTTAGTTTATGTAGGTACATTGTAAACAGTTCAGTTAATCAATCGTATGACCCACTCTATGAAAAACAATCACTCAAATAAAACCAGTCACTCTAAGAAAAACATCGTTGTGCTAGTTTCAGGAAGCGGAAGTAACTTACAGGCAATTTTGGATGCCTGTGATAACAATATGATTGATGCTTCAGTTAAAGCTGTCTTCTCAAACAAAGCAGAGGCTTTTGGATTAGAACGAGCGAAAACCGCAGGTGTTGACGCACATTCAGTGAATCCAAAAGACTTTGGCTCACGTGAAGAGTTCGATCATGAATTGATGATTCAGATTGATGCATACCAACCCGATTTAATCGTACTTGCGGGATACATGCGTATCCTGAGCTCAGAGTTTGTTCGTCACTATGCGGGTAAAATGGTCAACATTCATCCTTCCCTGTTACCTAAATACCCAGGCCTACACACCCACCAGCGTGCCATTGATGCGCAAGACAAAGAGCACGGAACTAGCGTCCACTTTGTTACCGAAGAGCTTGATGGTGGCCCTGTGATCTTACAAGCTAAGGTTCCGGTATTTGAAGATGACGATGCTGATATGCTGGCAAGTCGAGTGCTTACTCAAGAACATTGCATTTACCCTATGGTCTGTAAATGGTTCGCCGAAGATCGTTTATCAATGCTAAATGGGCAAGCTGTCTTAGACGGTAAGGCATTAGGTAAACACGGTTACGCGGAAGAGTAATTCTTCAGAAACTAAATCAAATCCAAAAAAAGGCCGCTTACTGATTCATTAGTTCAGTAAGCGGCCTTTTTTATAGGGTTCAAATAATACTATTCGGGATACTTAGCTCAGCTCAATGGCTCAGTTGGCGCTTGGCTTGCTACCTTCTTCGGCGCATAAGCGACATCTTCCAATGCTTTATGATTGTTGCCAATCAGCTCACCAAAATGAAACAGCGCGTATTCGCCCGGCTTCATTCTAAACCACTCTTCATTGTCTGTTAGAGGCTGAGTTGCCACCACTGTAACCACATCATTAGGCGTAGTTTCTTCCTGGAAGTTAATCTCAACATCTTCATCAATCAGGCTCGCTTTACCAAAAGGTGCGCGCCTTGTTATCCAGTACAAATGGTTGGTGCAGTAAGTCATCACATACTCACCATCACTGAGTAACATGTTAAATACGCCTTTCTCACGCAGCTTGTCACAACACTCAGCCACAAAGCGGAACATACCTTCCATATCTTGAGGTGGTTCCGGGAAACGCTCTTCAAGTTGTTTGAGTAGCCAACAGAAAGAGAGCTCACTGTCTGTCTCGCCAACCGGTCTGAAACGACCACTGATCAGATCGTCGTAATCCGTTAATTGACCATTGTGAGCAAAGGTCCAGTATCGCCCCCAAAGCTCACGAGTAAAAGGGTGTGTATTCTCTAGATTAACACCACCACGGTTCGCTTGACGGATATGACTGACAACGGCTTGGCTTTTAATTGGGTAGTTTTGAACCAACTCAGCGATCTTTGATTCACAGCTAGGGTTAGGATCTTTAAATGTACGAAAACCCTTTCCTTCATAGAAGGTAATACCCCAGCCATCGCGGTGCGGGCCAGTATTGCCTCCACGCTGCATAAGACCAGTAAAGCTAAAACAAATATCAGTTGGCACATTCGCGCTCATACCGAGCAATTCACACATGGTTTAATCTACTCCCTATTAAAACCAATGGAGCCACAAACCTGGGTTCCAAATGTCTGTAAAACTATTATTCCATCTCTTTTTCAACAAGCTGAATCACAATATGAATGATCTTAATGTGAATCTCTTGGATGCGATCTGCGTAACCAAAGTGTGGTACTCGGATTTCAATATCGGCGCAACCCGCCATTTTGCCGCCATCTTTACCCGTCAATGCAATCGTCTTCATGCCTTTAGCTTGAGCAGCTTCAATCGCTTTTAGAATATTGGCAGAGTTACCTGAAGTCGACAGACCGAACAACACATCACCTTTACGACCTACCGCTTCTACATAACGAGAAAATACGTGGTCGTAGCCAAAATCATTACTCACGCAAGACAGGTGGCTTGGATCTGAAATCGCAATGCCAGCGTAACCTGGACGGTTTTCACGGTATCGGCCTGTAAGCTCTTCCGCAAAGTGCATTGCATCACAGTGTGAACCACCGTTGCCACAAGAAAGCACTTTACCCTCTTGCTTGAATGACTCAACAATCAGTTTTGCCGCCGCTTCAATTTGAGCGATGTTATGGTCATCACTCAAGAACTTATTCAGAACGTCAGCAGCTTCGTTCAATTCACTTTTGATTAGGTCATGGTACATAAGGCTTATCTCTTATATTTTTTTACGCAACTTAAAGTACGTGAAATGAGAGCTGAGGGTTTTCCCCTCTTTTACCTGAGTTTACCCACAAACATGAAATAGTGTCGACACTTAAGCCCAAAGATTGCCACCTTTATTAGGGTCTCACTGCCGATCCGTCCAAATATTCGCCACCAACCTCTCACAATTAGAACTTTAACTCTATTGAGATCACTTTTTATTCACTTTGGAGTTTTACAAATATTTAATATTTTGTTTACACTTGACTGGTTAGACCTCTTACCTAAAGCTTAATAACAATAAGTGATCTCTGAAAAGGAAATCGATCATGAACATATTGCTCTCCCTACTCGGCATGACCGCCATCTTAGGCGTCTGTCTTTACCATAGAGTTAGTCTGGTACGTGCCTTAGTTGTATTAACCGGCGCAATGGTAGCATTAACACTGTTTGGCGGCGTGGCTGTTACTGGCTGGCTTTGCTATCTATTAGCCGTTGCGATCTTTGCTGTACCGACCATACGTCAGACACTGATCAGCCAAAAAGCACTCTCTTTATTTAAGAAAGTTCTACCAGCAATGTCTCAGACAGAAAAAGAAGCACTAGAAGCTGGCACAGTATGGTGGGAAGCAGAGCTGTTCAAAGGTAAACCTGAATGGAAGAAGCTTCAGAACATTGCTGACCCGAAACTGTCTGAAGCTGAGCAAGCGTTTTTAGATGGTCCAGTAAATACCGTGTGTGAAATGGTCAATGATTACCAAGTGACACATGAGCTTGCTGATTTGCCACCAGAAGTATGGCAATACCTGAAAGACCATAAATTCTTCGCCATGATCATCAAGAAAAAATACGGCGGCTTAGAGTTCTCAGCTTACGCTCAATCTTTGGTTCTACAAAAGCTAACGGGCGTTTCTAGTGTATTGTCATCGACCGTTGGCGTACCTAACTCGTTAGGCCCTGGTGAGCTATTACAGCACTACGGTACCGAAGCACAAAGAAACCACTACCTGCCTCGCCTAGCGGAAGGTAAAGAGATCCCTTGTTTTGCTCTGACTAGCCCAGAAGCCGGTTCAGATGCAGGTTCAATCCCAGATTACGGTGTGGTTTGTAAAGGCGACTGGCAAGGCGAAGAAGTACTAGGTATGCGCCTAACTTGGAACAAGCGTTACATCACTCTCGCGCCTGTCGCGACCGTTTTAGGCTTGGCTTTTAAATTGCGTGACCCGGATGGTCTGCTTGGTGACCAAAAAGATCTTGGTATCACTTGTGCGCTTATCCCAACGGATTTAAAAGGCGTAGAGATTGGCAACCGCCACTTCCCACTAAACGTACCTTTCCAAAATGGCCCGACGCAAGGCGACGATATCTTCGTGCCTATCGATTTCATCATTGGTGGTCAGAAAATGGCCGGTCAAGGCTGGCGTATGCTGGTTGAGTGTCTGTCGGTTGGTCGTGGTATCACACTGCCTTCAAACTCAACTGGTGGCATTAAGTCTGCCGCGCTTGCAACTGGCGCTTACGCTCGTATCCGCCGTCAGTTCAAACAACCAATTGGTCGTATGGAAGGGGTTGAAGAGCCACTTGCACGCCTGGCAGGTAACGCTTATGTAATGGACGCTGCAAGTAACCTAACCGTCGCAGGTATCGACCTTGGCGAAAAGCCTTCGGTTATCTCTGCAATCGTTAAGTACCACTGTACTCACCGTGGCCAACGCAGCATCATTGATGCGATGGATATCGTCGGTGGTAAAGGCATTTGTTTAGGTCCATCGAACTTCCTAGCTCGTGGCTACCAAGGCTCACCTATTGCGATTACGGTTGAAGGCGCAAATATCCTGACTCGTTCAATGATCATCTATGGTCAAGGTGCGATTCGCTGTCACCCTTACGTACTTAACGAAATGGAAGCGGCTTATTCTGAAAGCAGCGATGCGCTTGATAAGTTTGATTCAGCGTTAGCAGGACACGTTAGCTTTACGATGAGTAACCTAGTCCGCAGCTTGTGGTTTGGTTTAACCGATGGTCGTGGTTCTGATGCGCCAACACCTTCAAATAAAACAGATAAACAGACACAACGTTATTACCAACAACTAAACCGCTACAGTGCAAACCTAGCGCTACTGTCTGATATCTCAATGGCTGTTCTAGGCGGCTCCCTGAAGCGTAGAGAACGTTTATCAGCAAGACTGGGTGATATCCTGAGTCAACTTTACCTAGGTTCAGCAACATTGAAACGCTTTGAAAGCGAAGGCAGCCACGCTGAGGATCTACCGCTAGTGCATTGGGGTATGCAAGATAGCTTACGTCAGACTGAAGTGGCGATTGATGAGTTCTTAGCGAACTTCCCTAACCCTGTGATTGGTCGTCTGCTTCGTGTTGTGCTAATGCCATTTGGTCGTATCCGTCGAGCACCAAACGACAAACTGGATAGCAAAGTCGCGCACATTCTACAAACACCAAGCGAAACACGTTCTCGTATAGGTCGCGGCCAATACCTAGAAGCGACGGAATACAACCCAGTAGGTAAGATTGAAAAAGCGCTAGAAGTGATTCTTCAAGCTGAACCTCTGTTCGACAAAGTCTGCAAAGAGACACATCAAAAACGTGCCTTCTTACGACTTGATCTTGTTGCTCAGTTGGGACTTGAGAAAGGTATCTTAACGCAAGACGAAGCAAATCTTCTGATTAGCGCTGAGGAACATAGACTGTACACGATTAACGTGGATGACTTCTCACCAGAGGAGCTTGCAGCAAAGTCTCAATACCCAGACCAATCGATTGATAACGTCGCTTAAGACCAGAAAAAGAAACAAAAACGGGACTCCTATGAGTCCCGTTTTTTTGTTCATGATTTCGTTGCCACAAATTCCAATTCTTTATCTAGCGGCTTATTCTCTCTAGACAATCTAATCATCTAAGCGAGTTACTTCGGCGCCTTGAGCTGCATCTCAGGTAACGCTTTTTTCTTCGCCTTAACCTTACGAGCCACAAACCAAATCAATAAGCCCAATAGAATCGCGACCACATTACCCACCGCAATAATGATCATACTGCGCTGTCTGTCATCTTCACGTTTTTGAAGGATCATCAACTCTGTTGCGATACGCTTCTGTTCAGCAAGTGCTTCTTCTTGAAGGCGTCGTGACTCTGCTAAGTCGATATCTTCAACAACGCTGTACGACTGCTCGGTAATAGGAAAGATCAGCGGGCGCTGACTTGAAGCATCAGTGGCGTAAACCATCCCTGACCAATTATAAATCCCCAAATCGCCATTATAAGGCACCTCAAGAGCGACTTTCATTGCGTCGACTTCAGCTTGCCCCTGCTTGTACATCACATATTCATCAGGAGCCTTGTGCTCAACATGAACCGCTAACGAGCTCGGTGCGATCATCCCCTGCTCACCAGACACCACAATCGTATGAGGTAAACCCTCTTTTCGTGATTGAATGAAGGTGCTAGTGATCGGTGTTGGGTAAACCAAGACTTCTTGCTCTTGCGCTCGCAGGAACACACCATTACCAGAGGTAATACGCGCTCGGTATTTACCGGGCTCGATATCAATTGGCAAAGAAACCGTGAACACACCATCTCCAGCCTTTTCATCAAGATCAACGCCATCATCGGCAAACTCGCCCATCACAACCGGCACCGGGCGCGCTTCTCTCACCAAAGACTCTTCGTTTTCAACAAACTTAATAAAGGTGACCTTAAGCTTCACGCGATCGAGAAAATCGCGCAGCACCAGCGGCTTGCCATCAGAAGTCAGTCGAGCGGTAAATTTGATGCGTTCTGTTTGATACAACTTATCTGGGAACTCATTAGCATCTAAAACTAGATGAGACAGGAGCTTGATGTTGTTCTTAGGGGAAACTTTACCGACCGCTTGCCAAGGGCCAGGCATCGGATTGTCGATAGAGATAATGTCCATGGACGACTCTTCGTACCAACGGACATTATCAGCATTGCGCCAAGAGTAGTATTTCTTGCCGTCAGGACGAACCAAAACGACAGGCTTAGAGTTATCGGCTCGATAAATCACAAAAGTGACTTGTTCAATACTGGGATCAACGCGAAAACGGTTGTCCAATAAACTCATTACGGATTCCGTTGCCGCATGTAAGCTAAAGCTTAACAGCAATAAGTAACCGGTAGCCAATACCCTTAACATACTTTCTCCCTACTGACGCCAAAGGCAGCTTCCGCTTTTCTCGACGAGGTCTAAACGATTTTGATGCGCTTCTACTTCATCGGCCGTAGCTCGTAAAACCTTTAGGGATTTTCGACCACTTTCTACTCTTCGTATGCTTTCGGCTTCGCCTTCCTGTTGACCAGCGTTAAATTGCAGCGAAGTTTGACCACCCGTCATCAATAAGTAGACGTCAGCTAGGATCTCCGCATCGAGCAATGCGCCGTGGAGAGTACGGTGCGAGTTATCAATACCATAACGGTCACATAAGATATCTAGGTTGTTTCTTTTACCCGGGAATATCTTCTTCGCCATTGCCAAGGTATCGGTAACTTTACAGTAGTCATCCGTTTTACCTATCGCAGGGTTGAGCTTCTCAAACTCATAGTCCATAAAGCCCGTATCGAAGGGCGCGTTATGAGCCACCAGCTCAGCACCTTTGATAAAGTCGAGAAACTCTTTATGTATGTCTTGGTATTCAGGCTTATCAATCAAGAATTCATCGGTAATACCGTGAACGCCAATCGCCTCTTCTTGAATCGCACGATCAGGCTTGATGTAGACGTGGAAATGACGCCCGGTCAGCCTACGGTTGATAATCTCGACTGCACCAATTTCAACGATGCGGTGACCCATATAGTGAGGGCCACCTTCTGTATTCATACCGGTGGTTTCGGTATCGAGTACAACAATGCGCTTATTTTCGTTCGAACTGTTTTTTTCGTTCGTGCTTTGTTCTGGAGTGCTACTGGTATTCATAAGGATAACTGTGTCAGACTATGCCGATAATGTGCTTGAGGTAATAGTATCAAATCATGACGAAACAAGTTGAAATTTTCACTGATGGTTCTTGTTTAGGCAACCCTGGTCCCGGTGGCTATGGCATCGTACTTCGCTACAAGAAAGTCGAGAAGACGCTAGCAGAAGGCTTCACGCTAACAACCAATAACCGCATGGAAATGCTCGCCGCTGTCGTTGCTCTCCAAGCCCTCAAAGAGCCTTGCTCTGTGATTCTGACCACAGATAGCCAATACGTGCGTCAAGGCATCACACAGTGGATTCATAACTGGAAAAAGCGTGACTGGAAAACAGCCGACAAGAAACCGGTTAAAAATGCCGATCTGTGGCAAAGGCTCGATAAAGAAACCGCTCGCCATAGCGTTGATTGGCGCTGGGTAAAAGGACACGCAGGACACAGAGAAAACGAAATGTGTGATGATTTAGCGAGAAACGCAGCGGAGAATCCGACTCAAGAAGATACGGGCTATCAACCAAGCTAACCGCTTTTTAAATTAGACGCACATTTCAGAAAGCGATTTATAATTTCTCAATCGAATTGATAGATGAAAAGCCGACAACTAGTCGGCTTTTTCTGTTTTTAGCGGATATGACGCTTTGGCTGAATCCATTGTACGACGCGTATTGGTTCTAAAACTTGCCCCAACAGGCGAGAAACGTCGCTTAAGGTGCCAATGTGGTTTGATGGGTTTTAGCGGGTAAGTACGCTTACGAGCAACAATAAAGTATTGGCTTCCGGCGAAGGATGCACAACCACCTAAACTGTTCTCCAACCACGTCCACATCGCTTGATACTTACTCATCGGAAACAGCGCGTAGGTGTCACAATGAATTACTTCATAGTTAAGTACACCTAACCAGTCTTTAATTCGACTTGGCGTGTACATGCGGCCACTCCAGGGTAAGCTGTTCTTTCGCCAAGGCATCAAACTGGCAAGCCCAGTGACACTGATTGGGTTGAAGCCAGTGATAATGATATAGCCATCGTCCATCATCACTCGATCGACTTCTCTCAATAATCGATGCGGGTCATTGCTATAATCTAGCTGATGACTCAGTACTACAACATCAAAGCTTTTCTCCAAAAAGGGTAAATTATAGCCATCCGCTATCACATTATGTAATGGGTTCTGGATATCTAGGTTTACTTGATGTTGAATGTTGCATGTGCAGCTAGAAATCTCACTACTGAGGCCACCGAGCTTGAGCATATGGTAACCAAATAGCTTTGGGCACCACTCATCGAGTCGAGTTTGAATAGATTCTCTCAACCAGTCCCCATTGTGCAATTGCGCCCAAGTGTAAGGACGTTCAAACTTCTTTCTGCTACGTGCTGGCTTCATCAATAATCTGTCTCACTTATTCTGTCGCACTAAAAGTGACTGGAGAACCAATAATGTTACATATCAAAAGCATACCTGCATTTAACGACAATTACATCTGGCTGATTCAAAATAGCGATCGCCGTTGTGCTGTCGTCGACCCTGGTGATGCGGCTCCAGTATTAGAGTACTTGGCACACCATGAGCTAACTTTAGATGCAATCTTGATTACACACCACCACCACGATCACATTGGTGGCGTTCCAGAACTCGTTAGACAATTTCCCGGCGTGGATGTTGTGGGTCCAAGGAATGAACCTATCCCTACCTTAACTCATCCGGTCGATGATGGTGATCAATTAGAACTGTTTGGCGAAGTATTTCTCGTCCTAGGACTCAGTGGCCACACCGCGGGTCATATTGGTTATGTGGGCGATGCCAAACTGTTTTGTGGTGATGTGCTGTTCTCTGCGGGTTGTGGCCGAATCATGGAAGGCACACCACAACAGATGTTCGATGCACTGAATAAAATCACGGCGCTACCTCAAGAAACCGAAGTTTATTGTGCACATGAGTACACTGCAGCCAATATCGCTTTCGCATTAGCCGTTGAGCCTGATAACCAACATTTGCAGCAATATCGCGACCAAGTGAACCGACTTCGTGCTCAAAATAAGTCGACCATCCCCACAAATTTGAGACAAGAGAAGTTTGTGAACCCCTTCCTGCGCTATACCGAGCCAAGTGTAGTGAAATCAGTGTCTAATCGCACCGAGCAGACCGATCCTTTATCGGTATTCACCGCTTTACGTGCGTGGAAGAACGAATTTTAACAAATACAGACTTGTCACTCATAGGGGGTGGCAAGTATTATCATCGGCCGTTAATTAAAAAGGCTGTAACATGCGAGTTAAGTACAGCTGGGCTTTGGTATTACTACTTTCTGGTTGCCAATTAACTCAGTCAGAGAATCCAGACCAAGCTTCCGAGCAAACCAACACATCTCCTACTAAAGAAGTTTCTCAAGCGAACGTTTCATCAGAAGCAACAGCCAAAGAAGATCAAAAAGTTGAAGCACCTGTCGTTACTCCACAAACACAAGAAGATGTTTGGAAACGCATTGCGATGCAACTTGAAATGGAAGTGCCAGACCAAAAGAAGGTCGACTACTACCGAACTTGGTACCTCAAGCACCCGAGTCATCTAAAAACCGTATCAAAGCGTGCCGAACCTTTCCTATATCTGATCACCACTAAGATTGAAGAAAAAGGCTTACCACTAGAACTGGCCCTATTGCCCGTTGTAGAAAGTTCTTTCGATGCGTTTGCCTATTCTCATGGTAGTGCAGCAGGTCTATGGCAATTCATTTCAGGCACAGGCAAAGACTACGGGCTTGAACAAAACTTTTGGTATGACGGCCGCCGTGATGTTGCCGCCTCTACCGACGCCGCATTGGATTTTTTATCAGACCTTAACCGACGTTTCGATGGCGACTGGAACCACGCGATTGCTGCCTATAACAGTGGCGGTGGTCGAGTAAACAGCGCAATCCGTAAGAACAAAAAGTTGGGTAAACCAATCGATTTCTTCTCGCTAGATTTACCAAAAGAGACCAGCAGCTATGTACCTAAACTGCTTGCTCTAGCTGATGTCATTGCCAACCAAGAAAAGTATGGCATCGATATTCCGGCGATCCCGAACAAGCCAGTGCTGACTCTGGTTAACCCTGAAGAACAGCTTGATTTAGCCATTGCTGCGAACTACGCAGGCATTCCTGTCAAAGAACTTCAAGGTTACAACCCGGCTTACAACCAATGGGCTACAGCACCAGAGAAACACCAACAACTATTACTTCCTTTAGACTCAGTTGAAAGATTCAACAAAGAAGTCGCTGCCAATAAAGGCAAAGGCATGAAGTTGGTGCGTTACAAGGTTCAATCTGGTGACAGCATTAGCGTACTGGCAAGCAAATATAACACCACCAGCAAAGTGATCCGCTCTGCGAACGGTTTGAGCAACAACAATATTCGTATTGGCCAGCACTTACTTATCCCAACGTCAACCAAAGACGACAAGACATACGCCCTAAGCGCTTCAAATCGCCTAGCAAGCACACAGTCGAAGAGTCGTGGTCAATATAAGCTTAGCCATACTGTAAGAAGTGGTGACAGCCTATGGACGATTGCACGCGCAAATAAGGTCTCTCACCAATCACTGGCTAAGTGGAATGGTATGGGGCCACGCGACACGCTTAGAGTTGGTCAAGAACTGGTCATTTGGAAAAATGGCTCAGACGGCGCCATCATCCGTACGATCTTTTATAACGTAAGATCAGGTGACACAGTCAGCGGTATTGCATCAAAGTTCAAAGTAAAAAGTGCAGATGTTGTAAAATGGAACACTTTGCAGAACAAGAAATACCTACAGCCAGGACAAAAACTGAAGCTGTATGTTGATGTAACTAAGGTAAGTGTATGAACCCGTCAAGTAACCCACTCGTCATGCTGTTGGATATATTCCGTTCGCCAACAGCTTGTTTCTTAGCGCTTTATCAGCGAAGTGCTTGGGGATGGCAACCCTACGTCGTATTAATGCTCAGCCCATTTTTATTTTGGGGTGCTTATTTTTCGAATGTAGATTTTGCATGGTTAAGTGCAGAGCTATCGCAGCAACTGGCTCAAACGAACCCTGACCAACTGGCGTTACTTGACAGCAATACCTTACTCGCGAGTGAGATCATCAGCGACGTATTTGGCCGAACATTAACCATTGTTCTATTGGCATTCTGGTTTAACCTAGCAACCAAGCCAAGCCAACACCAACACAGCTTTTGGCGATGGTTTGCAGCGGCATCGGTTGTTATATTCCCAGCTGTTTTAGGTGATGTAGCAAGCTACGCAAGCCTGATACTCAAGCATGGACATGTGATGAACTACGCTGCAGACTTGAACAGCTTAAATGGCTTGATCAAGTTACCGCTAACTAATGATTGGTCACAGTTTGCTAGCTCATTACCACTGCTTCTGCCATGGTACATCGTGCTAGGTTATGCCGCGGTATTGACGTGGACTGAGTTTGAACGCGGGCAAGCGCTTGTGATTTCAGGCTTACCATGGGTTGGATACTACCTAATCTGGGCGCTCTACATTTTAATCTTTTAAGTTGAAGAGATAAGGCTAGCGAAAACTCTCTAGCCTATTGTTCCGTTAGATTTCCCAAGGTAACCACCGTGCGAATGGTTAAGTTCCAATGACGAATCGCTAATCACTATTTAGCCTTAAAGGTCACTCGCATAGGGTTATGATCAGAAGCGTCCGTAATGGGCGCTTTTGCTTTTTCTACCTCTAGCCCTCGATAGAACACGTGGTCGAGCACCAGTCCTGTTATGAACTGAGTTCTGTTATCTGGCTCAAAGGCAACTTCCGTCAAACCAACCTTCTCCAACGCATCTTTCAATACAGCAAAGCGAGCTTCACTCCAGCTATTAAAATCCCCAGCAAAAATAACAGGCCCACGATATTTTTGCAGATTGTCAGTTAAGCTCTTGAGCTGAGCTTCATAATCTTCCGTACCAAAGGTAAAGTTCACGGCATGGATATTAATCACAGCCAACTCTTCGCCATTGCTTAGTTGGTAACGCGACCAAAGCGCGGATTTAGGCAATTGAAGCCAAGGTTCTTCATGAGTATAAGCACAAGCTTCAATCGGCAAATGAGTTGCTAGGTTGAGTACCCCTGCACTTTGCTCAAAGGCCTCAAACGCATTCACACGAGTGCTTCCCCACTGGCCGCTCGTTACCCATTGGCGAAGTCCTTCTGTCATACTCGCTTCTTGCAGCAAGACTAAATCGCTACCTGCCGACAGCTTATTTAACTCACTCTGCCAATTATTTCGGTTTTGTTTATAGATATTCCACACCGTAATGTCTAAGCCATCAGACACATCAATCGCTTTCGGTGCAGAGTTTTGGTAGCAGCTGTAGATGTCGTTACTGGTACTTTGAGAGGAAGTGATCAGGTTGGGTTTATTCGGGATCACGAAGATAAAATGAAAACTAACGACAGCAAGCGTTATCAATAGCGTGATAACAATGATGGTTTTCTTAAACATACAACACCCTACCAGAAATGAAAAAGGAGCGATAAACGCTCCTTTTAGGGTAATAGTTTTTTTATACGGCGTCTTCGTCTTCTTCGCCAGTACGAATACGTACCACACGTTCAACTTCAGTAATGAAGATCTTACCGTCACCAATTTTACCTGTTTGAGCCGTCTCGATGATGGTATCAACACATTGGTCAGCCACTTCGTCGGTCACAACGATTTCTAGTTTCACTTTAGGTAAAAAGTCGACCATGTACTCTGCGCCGCGGTATAGCTCAGTATGACCTTTTTGACGTCCAAAGCCTTTAACTTCAGATACTGTCATACCCGTAATGCCCACTTCTGCAAGTGCTTCACGTACATCATCAAGTTTGAATGGCTTGATAATGGCTTCAATCTTTTTCATGTTCATCCCTTAAACTGTGCGAATGGCTCATTATCGGTTAGCTATAGTAAACATTCAATGAAAAAAGCCAGAGCTTTAAAGCTCTGGCTCGAAATTTATCATCTTGTTTAATCAGCGCTTTGAGAAGGTTTTACTTAAGGCTTGCGTAGTAAGCGGCTAGATTCGCGATGTCTTCATCACTCAGCATTGAAGCTTGAGCCTGCATTACAGCGGCCAAACCGCCGGTGCGCTGGCCGTTCTTATAGGCCTTAATTGATGAAGCGATGTATTGCTCGTTTTGACCTTTAAGGTTTGGATAGCCAGGGATCACTGCGATACCGTCTGCACCATGACATGCCGCACAGATTGCTGCTTTAGCTTGACCCGCAGCAACATCAGCCGCCAGTACGTTACCACTCAATAGTCCAAATCCAAGAACTAATCCTAGTGTAATTTTCTTCATTGCATATTCCATTAATTATTTTTATTAAAGTGACGGTGAATTGTGACACAAACTTTTTCTACTTGCTCCAAAGCGCTTCACAATCTTGACCTTCGTAGTTTTTATCTACGAATAAGCCTAAAACAGCGATCACTCGATCGCCATCCATTAGTATCGGCGTTCTGCGTCTTAACCAACTGGGTACTTGGTACTCTTGAAACAACTTCTTCAGCTTCCTGCTATGACCGCGCCCAACAGGGTGTGCTGACAATCCCTCAGGGTTAAAGATCACTCGCAGTGTTCCTCTCGTTGTGTTGAGACTAAAACGTTGCGCATCACAGTGGTTAGATACACCATCACTCGCCGCTGAAGTTAAGTGTAGTTCCCCTAAACCATCAGGCAGAACTAAGCTCTCTTCCATCGAGATATCGCTTTGCCAGTTCGATAAGTCTTTGGTCTCTTTGACGACATAGAGCTGATGATTAAAACGTCTAACCTCAACCTCATTCAACACCAGCTTAGGATTGGCGTCAGCCTGAGCGCATGCCACCTCATCCCATATAAGTTTGAGCTGCTTTTGGCTCGGCATCGGTTGATTACAGCAGCTCAGCCACATTCTTAATATACGTGCACGCAGTAAATCAGAGTGCTGAGATAGTGCTTCTATACTTATGCTTTGACTTTGATTGCCACCTAAAGCTTGCTGTAAGTGAGACTCAAGCAACTCATCCAACAGTAACTCTTGCTCTGCACATAGCTGAGCGCTGCGACTGACCGACTCTCGGAAACTAGGCCAACGCTCGGTCAGTGTCGGAGTGACTTGATGACGAATAAAATTGCGGTCAAAGCGAACGTCTTGATTACTCTCATCTTCTACCCAAGTTAAAGCCATATCGCGCGCCGCCCCTTCAATATCCGTTCTCGTCACCGACAGCAGTGGGCGAACGATATGAGCACCTGAAAATGGCATCACTTTCGCCATTGAAGAGAGCCCTTTCGGACCACTGCCCCGTTTTAACGCTAACAAGAAAGTCTCTACTTGGTCATCGATGTGTTGACCTGTAACTAATACATCACCTTGTCTAATATGCTTTTTAAAGGCTTGGTATCGCTCGTCTCGAGCCAGCTTTTCAACGCTTTCTCCACGGCTAATATCTAGCGAGACTCGTTCAATAAACAAGGATACCGACAAAGCATCACACCATGTTTGGCACTGCTCTGCCCAATAATCAGCATTGTTGCTTAAGCCATGATGAACATGTACTGCGGAGCACTCAATGCGATGGGACTTAGCGTATTGCGCAGCCAGCTCCAACAAAACTCGAGAATCGACACCACCACTGAAAGCGACGATCAACCGACAAGGCTTAAGCGCGCTTTGATCAAGTACAGATGTGAAGGTATCAATTAAGTGTGTCATGAGGCTAATAAACCAAGAGGTCGTGTGTGAAGGGATAATATTTTAATAATAAAAAAGGGTTGGCACTGAGTCCAACCCTTTCATCATTTGTTCGTATAGCTAGCCTTATCGCTAAGGCAAGTTATCAGCAGTAGCCGTAGCTCATTAGACGCTGGTAACGACGCTCAAGCAGCGTTTCGTTATCAAACTGCTCTAGCTCTTCTAGCTGTTTAACTAACATGTCTTTCATGTTCTGAGCCGTTTGTACAGGGTCGCGGTGCGCGCCACCTAGAGGCTCAGGAATGATTTCGTCGATAAGCTCAAGCTCTTTAAGACGAGGAGCAATCAGGCCCATCGCTTCAGCAGCTTGTGGTGCTTTATCTGAATCGCGCCATAGGATTGAAGCACAACCTTCTGGAGAGATTACTGAGTACGTAGAGTACTGAAGCATGTTCACGTAGTCACCAACACCAATCGCTAGTGCACCACCAGAACCGCCTTCACCCACAACGTTACAGATAACAGGAACTGAAAGGCCAGCCATCACTTTTAGGTTTTTAGCGATAGCTTCAGATTGACCACGCTCTTCAGCACCAACACCTGGGTATGCGCCCGCTGTGTCGATGAAAGTGATGATAGGCATGTTGAAACGCTCAGCAGTTTCCATTAGACGTAGCGCCTTACGGTAACCTTCAGGCTTTGGCATACCAAAGTTACGGATCACTTTCTCTTTAGTCTCACGACCTTTCTGGTGACCAATAACCATAACAGGACGGCCATTTAGACGAGCCATACCACCCACAATCGCTTTGTCGTCAGCGTAAGCGCGATCGCCCGCCATCTCTTCAAACTCTGTGAATGCATGCTCCAGGTAATCTTTGGTGTAAGGACGTTGAGGGTGACGAGCAAGTTGAGCTACCTGCCATGCACCTAAGTCACTAAAGATTTTCTGTTTAAGCTCTAAGCTTTTTTTCTCTAGTTGTTCGATTTCTTTGTCTAGATCTACCGCTGTGTCACCACCGTGACGCGAAACGTCACGTAGCGCTTCGATTTTTGCTTCAAGTTCAGCGATAGGCTTTTCAAATTCTAGAAAGTTCAGGCTCATCTATGAATCCTTGTTGATTCAGCTCCGCATTCGCGAAGCTAAATTTTAGTTAAATTCGAGTTCTACTTGGCTATTTCCAAGCAGCTGTTTTAATTCGTCTAGTAATGTATCACTTGGCGTCACGCGCCATTCTGTGCCCAATGTTAACCGCGCTCTAGCGTCGGCACGCTGGTAGTATACATTGACTGGGACCGTTCCGGCTCTATAAGGTTCTAAGATTTGACTAAAGCGTTCAAAAAATTGACCGTTAATTTGGGATTGGTCGATAGATATCGACACCCCACGAGCATATTTCTCACGGGCGCTTCCTAAGTCCATGACCTCGCGCGCGGACATTTTAAGCCCGCCATTGAAATCATCAAAGCTGACCTGTCCGGAAACGACCACAATTTTGTCTTTTTCGAGCAATTCTGCGTAGCGGTCGAGCGCATCCGAGAACAACATCACTTCCATTCGGCCCGAACGGTCATCAAGTGTCATCAAACCGATTCGCGTACCGCGCTTCGTCGTCATCACTCTCGCAGCAATCACCAAGCCCGCAATTGTTAGTGATTGGTCACGACGCGTTGGCGTGGCATCTTTCAAACGACAGCTGGTGTATTTCGCTAACTCTTTGATGTAAGCGTTAACCGGGTGACCCGTTAAATACAAACCAAGCGTTTCACGTTCACCCTCAAGCCAAACCTTCTCAGGCCATTTAGGCACTTGGGTATACTTGTGCTCAACCTCTTCTGGAGCATCGGTCAACACACCAAACATATCAGATTGACCAAAAGACTCGGCATGGTGATGTTGGCTCGCCGCCTTCACCGCATCTTTCAAAGATGCCATCATCGCCGCTCGGTGAGGACCTAATCTATCTAAGGCTCCGGATAGAATCAACTTTTCGATAACACGTTTGTTGACCTTTTTCAGATCAAGGCGTGCACAGAAGTCGAATAAGTCTTTAAAGTAACCGCCTTTGTTTCGCGCTTCGATGATCGCTTCAATAGGGCCTTCACCGACCCCTTTGATCGCACCGATGCCATAAACAATCGCGCCATCTTCATCCACGTTAAAGCGGTACAGACCCGAGTTGATATCTGGTGGTAAAAGCTTGAGCTTCATACGGAAACATTCATCAACAAGGCCGATAACTTTCTCGGTGTTATCCATATCCGCCGTCATTACCGCAGCCATAAATTCCGCTGGGTAGTGCGTTTTCAGCCATAGCGTTTGATAAGAAACCAGTGCGTATGCGGCCGAGTGAGATTTGTTAAAGCCGTAGCCCGCAAATTTCTCTACCAAGTCAAAGATCTTCATGGCCAGCTCGCCATCAACACCATTGGTTTCAGCACCCTCTTTAAAGGTACCACGCTGCTTTGCCATCTCTTCTGGCTTTTTCTTACCCATCGCGCGACGCAACATATCCGCTCCGCCAAGCGTATAGCCAGCAAGGATCTGTGCGATTTGCATTACCTGTTCTTGATACAGAATGATGCCGTACGTAGGTTCTAGTGTCTCTTTAAGCGATTCGTGCTGCCACGTTTCATCAGGGTAAGAAACCGCTTCTCGGCCGTGCTTACGGTCGATAAAGTTATCTACCATGCCTGATTGCAAAGGACCCGGACGGAACAAGGCTACCAATGCGATAATATCTTCAAAACAGTCCGGTTGTAGACGTTTGATCAGGTCTTTCATACCACGCGATTCCAGCTGGAATACCGCGGTGGTTTCAGAATTTTGTAATAGGTTGAACGATGCTTGGTCATCAAGAGGAATCGACTCGATACGAACCGGCTCTTTACCCTCTTTCTTCAGGCGAGGGTTGACGAGGCCTAACGCCCAGTCGATGATGGTCAGGGTACGCAGACCCAAGAAGTCGAACTTAACCAAACCAGCGGTTTCAACGTCATTCTTATCGAATTGCGTTACTGGGAAGTTACCTTCTGCATCGGCATAGATTGGCGCAAAATCGGTGATCGTGGTGGGTGAGATAACAACACCACCCGCGTGTTTACCGGCGTTTCGCGTACAACCTTCAAGGATGCGACACTTATCAATCAGCTCACGAACTTCTTCATCGCCATCGTAAAGCTCTGGCAATGCAGGTTCAGCAAGGAATGCTTTCTCTAGCGTCATACCCGGATCGGGCGGCACAAGCTTTGAAATTCGATCGACGAAACCAAACGGGTGACCCAGTACACGGCCTACATCGCGGATTACCGCTTTTGCCGCCATGGTACCAAAGGTGATGATCTGAGAAACGGCATCACGACCGTACATTTCAGCCACGTGATCAATAACTTGGTCACGCTTATCCATACAGAAGTCGATATCGAAATCGGGCATGGAGACACGTTCTGGGTTCAAGAAACGTTCGAAAAGGAGATCGTATTCAAGCGGGTCAAGGTCGGTGATATCAAGCGCGTAAGCCACCAAAGAACCGGCACCAGAACCACGCCCTGGACCTACTGGTACATCGTTGTCTTTTGACCATTGGATGAACTCCATTACGATCAAGAAGTAACCTGGGAAACCCATGTTATTGACAACTTCGAGCTCGATCTTGAGTCGCTCATCGTATTCAGGTCTGCGCTCAGCGCGAACTTTTTCGTCAGGGAACAGGAACGCCAAACGTCGTTCAAGACCTTCTTCAGATTTCTTGATCAAGAAGTCTTCAATCGCCAAACCTTCTGTAGGGAAGTTAGGCAGGAAGTATTCCCCTAAACGAACGGTCACGTTACAACGCTTGGCAATCTCAACACTGTTCTCTAGCGCTTCTGGAATGTCTGAGAACAGCTCACACATCTCTTCTTCACTACGTAAGTATTGCTGCGCGCTGTAGTTCTTAGGGCGACGAGGATCGACCATAGTGAAACCATCATGGATCGCCACGCGGATTTCATGAGCATCAAACAGGTCTTCAGTTAGGAAAACCACTTCGTTGGTTGCGACAACAGGCAAGTCTTCCTGTTCAGCAAGCTCTAACGCAAAGTGTAAGTATGATTCTTCATCTGGTCGTCCGGTACGAATCAGTTCCAAGTAAAAACGATCGGCGAAGTACGTTTTGTAAAACTCGACGCTGCTTGCAACCAAATCACGGTTACCTTTCAGTAACGCCTTACCAATCTCACCTTCTTTGGCGCCCGATAGAATGATCAGGCCTTCTGCATTCTCAATTAGCCACTCTTTATCAATAACAGGCTGATGTTGAACATGACCACGAAGGTAAGCTTTCGAGATAAGTAGCGTTAGGTTGTTATAACCTTTGTTGTCCGTTGCGATAACGGTGAGCTTGGTCAACTCGTCACCGAACTCCGGAGACTGCATCAAGAAGTCAGCACCAATAATAGGTTTAACCCCACACCCATGGGCAGTACCGTAAAACTTCACCAAACCACACAGGTTGGTAAAGTCGGTCAATGCTAGAGCAGGCATACCCATTTCAGCGACTTTTTTAACTAATGGTGGCACCTTGGATAGGCCATCCACCATGGAAAAGTCACTGTGTACGCGTAGGTGAACAAATTTTGGATCTGACATTATTTTTCCTGAGTTCTAGGTTTGAGCCTAGGATTACAACTGTGTGTATTCTATTTTTTTCTAATACAAGTTAGCAACTTTATTCGATGCCAAGCTCTAGTTAACGTAAAGCTCTAGTCTATGCCAAGTATGCGTTTTACTGGCTTAAAGCTCTTGCGGTAATGCTCGGTTACACCATGTTTTTCAATCGCTTCGAAATGCGCTTTGGTCGGGTAACCTTTATGCTTAGCAAAACCAAACTCTGGATGAAGTTTATCAAGCTCTTCCATCTCTTGGTCACGAACGACTTTAGCGATAATAGACGCCGCGCTGATTTCAGCCACTCGCAAGTCACCCTTCACAATCGCAAGACCATCCATCGGCAGTTCTGGGACTCGGTTTCCATCTATCAACGCCATATCAGGTTGAACGCTCAAACCTGCGATAGCTCGCTGCATAGCTACCATCGTCGCTTGCAGAATATTCAACTCATCAATTTCTTGTGGAGAACAACGACCGACAGACCAAGCTAAAGCTTTCTCTTTGATTTCTGGAAGCAGCGCAAGACGCTTTTTCTCAGATAATTTCTTTGAGTCGTTCAAGCCTTCGATTGGGTTGTTTGGATCGAGGATAACCGCAGCAGTCACCACGTCGCCAACCAAAGGTCCGCGTCCTACTTCATCCACGCCAGCAAACAGCTGATAACCTTGCGGGTATTCAAATGGAGGAAGCTCTTTTTTCTCTTTTACTGCCATAACTAATCTCTTAATGTTCTGTAAGTAAGCGCTTTATGCTTCAACAAAAGGTCGGTCAATCAATTTCAATACTGCGTTAGCGGCTTGTTTGTCTGCGTCTTTACGGATCCAGTGATGCATCTCGGTAAAGCGTTCGATCAAGGCACTGTTATCGGTTGATAGCATCTTATCGACAGACGGGAACAAAAAGTCTGGGTGGCACTCTTCAAGAATATGCTCTTTCACGATCTCTTCACCAGCCAAAATATTCGGCAGTGACACAAACTCAGTGATCGCCAACTTCTTAACAATGTAACCCGTCAGCTTATTTACTTTGTAGCCAACCACCATAGGGCGTTTAAGCAACATACATTCAAGAGCCACGGTACCTGAAGCCAAAAGCACAGAATCAGCAGCGGTAATCACGTTGGTTGCCGTATCTTCGACTAACGTGAATTCAAGCTCAGGTGCGGTCGATTGCCAGATTTCAGTAAACTGCTTTTTACGCTGCTCGTTAACGAGCGCAACAACAAAATTGATATCCGGATACTTCTGCTTGATACGTTGGCAAGTTTCGATAAATGGCTGAGCAATCAAACCCATCTCACCACCACGACTGCCTGGCAATACGGCTAACCACTGCTTGCCTTGATCAAGACCTAACAGCTCTCGAGCATCTTGTTTACTAGGCTCTAAAGGAATCGCGTCTGCCAACGTGTGACCAACAAACTCACAGGCAACGTTATATTTATCGTAGAACGCTTTTTCGAACGGCAAGAAAGCCAATACCAAGTCGGTTGCTTTGTCGATTTTAAAGATACGCTTTGGACGCCAAGCCCATACTGAAGGGCTCACGTAATGTACCGTTTTGATTCCAGCGTTCTTAAGGTCTAACTCAAGCCTTAGATTAAAATCGGGCGCGTCGATACCGACAAAAACATCGGGTGGATTTTGAGTGAAATACTTAACCAGCTCTGCTTTTACTTTTAACAAGCGAGGTAAACGGCCAAGTACTTCAACTAAGCCCATAACGGCCAGCTCTTCCATCTCGAAAAGAGACTCACAACCCAGGGCTTTCATTTTCGGCCCGCCAATGCCAACGAACTCAGCATTCGGGTATTGTGATTTGATCGCTTTGATAAAGCCTTCACCAAGCGTATCGCCAGACAGTTCGCCGACAACAATGCCTACGCGCAATGGTTCATTCGAAACGAAGTCCGAGCTATTGGTTGCTGCTTCTTGCTGTGCCATAGTTTTTCAATTCCCTTGTTGCCTAAAACAAAAAAGACCGCCTAACGAGTAGCGATCTTTTTGTTATACCATTCTGATGAAGTAATTATTGTCATACTCACATTGATTGGTACATAACCACATCGAGTATTAACGAATAATACCGCGCTCAGAGTTCTCTAGCATTTCAAGCATAGGCGCTACCGAAGTAAACTCTTTTGCCATTTCAACTAAAGCTGCTTTCGCTTCTTCAAGTGTTTTACCTGAACGGTATAACTCTTTGTACGCTTTCTGTAGTGCACGAATTTCAGGTTTCTCAAATCCGTTACGCTTCAAGCCTACTAGGTTAAGACCGAATGGAGCCGCGTGGTTACCCTGTGCAAGCACGTACGGCAGTACATCTTGAACAACTGCAGAACAGCCACCAATGTAAGCGTAAGCACCAATCGAACAGAACGGGTGAATCGCAGAAAGTGCCATAACACCAGCGTAGTCGCCAACCGTTACGTGACCGCCAAGAATAGCGTTGTTACCAATGTGAGTGTGGTTACCAACAATAACGTCGTGCGCTACATGAGCATTAACACAAAGTAAGTTGTCATCACCAATCACTGTGGTTGCTTTGTCTTGAACCGTACCACGATGGATTTGAACCGCTTCACGGATCACGTTGCGATCACCGATCACAACTGTTGTGTCTTCGCCGCCGTATTTCTTATCTTGGTTTTCTTCACCGATAACAGCGTGTGGGAAGATACGGTTTTCTTTACCAATGGTTGTGTGACCTTTGATCACAACGTGCGACATCACTTCAGTGTCGTCACCGATTGTCACGTTACCAGCAATGTAAGTGAAAGGCCCAACCGTCACGTTAGCACCGATAGTTACATCACCTTCGATTACTGCTGCCGGGTGAATTTTCGCTGTTTCATGAATCATATTAAAACTCTCTACGAGCACATTTAAGTTCAGCTGAACATACAACTACGCCGTCAACCTTAGCAACACCGTTAAACGATGCGATGCCACGACGCTCTTTTAAGAATTCAACTTCGATAACCAGTTGGTCACCTGGTACTACTGGCTTACGGAATTTAGCTTTATCTACGCTAGCAAAGTAGTACAACTCGTTGCCAGAAGGCGCACCGAAAGATTTGAATGCTAGAAGGCCTGTTGCTTGTGCCATTGCTTCTAAGATCAACACGCCTGGGAATACAGGAAGCTGAGGGAAGTGGCCTGTGAACTGAGGTTCGTTAACAGAAACATTCTTAATTGCGGTCAGTGTTTTTTCTTTTTCAAAGCTAGTCACACGATCAACCATTAAGAATGGGTAGCGATGAGGTAATAGTTCCTGAATTTCAGTAATGTTCATCGTTGTCTGTTCAGTAGTCAAAGTCGTATTCCTATGTATATTCTTTATTTAATTAGAAGGATTATAAACGAAAAAGACTCGCTGTACGCGAGCCTTTTATTAGAAATGCTGGAATTATGATTCCGCGCTCTTCTCAATAAGTTTTTCAACGGTTTTCAAACGCTTGTTCATTTCATCAATACGATGAACACGCGTTGCTGTTTTACGCCAATCTTTGTTTGGCTGTAAAGGGATACCCGAAGAATACATACCTTTCTCAGTGATGCTGCGCATTACCATTCCCATTCCGGTAATCGTAACGCCGTCAGTAATTTCAATGTGACCATTAATCACACTACCACCACCAATAATACAGTACTTACCTATCGTCGTGCTGCCTGCAATGATAGTACCACCTGCAAGAGCTGAACCATATCCGATGTGAACATTGTGAGCAATCTGAAGTTGGTTATCTAGGATAACGTTGTCTTCAATGATTGTGTCATCTAATGCGCCGCGGTCGATGGTAGTACACGCGCCAATTTCTACGCGGTTACCTATGCGAACAGAGCCGACTTGCGGGATCTTAACCCATTCGCCTTTCTCGTTCGCATAACCAAAGCCATCAGAGCCAATAACAGTACTTGATTGGATCAGACACGCTTCTCCAATCACCACTTCATGGTAAACACTTACGTTAGCCCACAGCTTAGTGCCTGCGCCAATTTTTGCATTTTTACCAATAAAGCAACCAGCACCGATGATCACATCATCACTAAGTACCACACCAGACTCAATCACAGCGTTCGCGCCAATAGACACATTTTGTCCAATGGTTGCATCGCTAGAGATTGAAGCAGAATCAGCAATAGCCGCTGCGGGAGCAGGAGTAGTATCAAGCGCTTGAGCAACCTTAGCAAAAGCAACGTAAGGGTCACTAACCACAATAACGTTGGTCTTACACAGTTCGCGTTCACTCTCTTTAACCATAATAGCGGATGCTTTACAGTCACCTAGGTGCTTGCTGTACTTCACGTTAGAAAGGAACGTAATGTTACCTTCTTGCGCTTTATCCATAGGAGCGACTGCTGAGACGGTAATCGTACCGTCTCCGTGTAGCTCTCCCCCAGTAATCGTTGCCAATTCGGCTAAAGTCAGGTTCTTCATAAAACTTATTTCAGTGATTTAATTACTTGCTCAGAGATGTTGTATTCAGGCTTACCGTATTGTAAAGCTTGAATATCAACGATCATGTCGTAGCCTTCTTTCTCTGCAACTTTAGTTACAGCATCTTGAATCACTTTGAACAGCTTCTGCTTCTCTTGTGCTTCACGACGTTGACTTGCTTTTTCTAGTGCTTGAGCTTTGATTTTGTACTTGCTGTCCAGTTGGCCTACTTCGATACGAAGCTTCTCAACTTCCTCAGGACCTAGTAGCTCGCCATCACGCTTAAGCTTTTCAATCTTTGTTTTCGCTTCAGCTTGAATGCTCTGTAGCTCAGCTGCTTTATCTTTGAACTCTTCCTGCATTTTTTGAAGAACAACTTCACGCTGAGGTAGAGCCTGGAATACTTGTGCAGTGTTTACATAACCCACTTTTTGCGCAGCTTCAGCAGCTGTTGCAAAGAAAGAAGAGCTAAGAACTACAAGGCCTAAACCTGCTGCTTTAATCATATTTTTCAAAATATTGTCCTTTAAATATTAGAAAGTTCTACCAATGGTAAATGTGAAGAACTCCTCATCATCACCTTCGTAAATTTTAACTGGTTTCGCTAGAGAGAAAACCAGCGGGCCCATCGGTGACATCCATTGAAGAGCGGCACCATAAGATGAACGGTAATTTGTTGGATCAGAGTAATCGTAGTAGTACTGGCCACCACTATTCGGTGCGCCACGGTCTACGAACTCTGTATCCCACACACTTGCCATGTCGAAGAAAACACTGGTACGAATCTGGCTACGCGCTTCATCAGAAGCAAACGGCGTTGGTACAATTAACTCTAAGCTTGCCAAAGCAACCGCGTTACCACCCACTGAATCATCAGTAGCGGTATCATAGGATGGGTTATTACCTGTGCTGCTTCCGTAAACAGCTTTCGGACCTGCCGAGTTAGAGCCAAAACCACGTAGGGTTGTAAAACCACCTGCGTAATAGTTCTCGTAGAATGGGAACAAGTTATCGTTACCATCCGTTTGACCATAACCATTACCATAGCCTAATCTGCCACGCATCAATAGTGTGAACTCATGCTTTTTGGTCAGCGGGATGTAATGTTTTACATCGTACTGCATTTTGAAGTACTGAGCATCAGAACCAGGTACCGTTACCTTAGCAAAAGCACGTTGATGGTTACCTTCGGTTGGGAAGAAACCACGGTTAAGATTGTTACGCGTCCAAGAGATATTGATGTCGAAATCATCGGTTAGAATGTGTTCGTCACCATATTGGTCAATACTTCTCGCGAACTGTTCAACTTGGATATAGGTCGGAACGTTACCGATCTTGTTATGCGTATAGCCAACACCAAACTCAAGACGGTTCAACTCATCCATAGGGAAACCCCATGTAAGGCTAGTACCATAACTTTGGTTGGTATAGTCGACAATACCCGCTTCAGAGGCTTCAAATTCGTTGTAGAAGATCTTACCGCCTAAGCTCACGCCATCAAGGTTCCAGTATGGGTCACGGTAGTCTAAGCTCACGTTCTTTTGGTAATCGTTCATCATGGCACTTACGCCAACACGGTTACCTGAACCTGCAAAGTTATCTTGTTGCAAGCCAACTTGGAAACTAACGCCTGATTCAGTACCGTAACCAACACCAAAGTTGATGCTGCCTGAGTTTGCTTCCTTAACGTTGTAGACCAAATCAACTTGGTCTTCACTGCCAGGAACACGCACTGTTTGTACATCAACCGTTTCAAAGAAACCTAAACGGTTAAGACGGCTCTTACCGGTATCAATTGACTTAGAGTTAAGCCAGCTGCCTTCCATTTGACGCATTTCACGACGCAGTACTTCGTCTTTCGTTGAGTTGTTTCCCGTGAATCGAATATCACGAACATAGATACGGCTGCCCGCTTCTACATTGATAACCAACGACACTTCTTTGGTCTCATCGTCAAATTCAGGAATCGTGCGAACTTGTGGGTACGCGTAGCCAGATTCACCAAGAATTCGTTTTACGTTCTCTTCCAAGGACGTTACCGAAGAACCGTTATAAGTATCGCCGTCTTCGAATGGCACTAACGCTTCGAAGTCAGCCTCACGACCGATTAATTCACCACGGAAAGAGACATCTTTAACGGTGTAAGCTTCGCCTTCATCAAGGCCAAGTGTGATGTAAACACCTTTCTTATCTGGAGAGATCGCTACCTGCGTAGAGTCGACCTTAAACTTAAGGTAACCACGGTCAAGGTAGTAGGATTTCAGCGCTTCAATATCACCGGCTAATACTTGTTTCTGGTATTTTTCATCCGCAAGGAAATTCCACCATGCAACATCAACATTCAGATTGAAACGACTAAGCAGTTCAGAGTCAGAAAAGACTTCATTACCGATAAAGTTGATTTGCTGAATCTTAGCGGATACGCCCTCAGTAAACACAAACTTAAGGTCAGAACGGTTACGTGGCAGAGGTGTCACAACCGCTTTTACTGTCGCGTTGTACTTACCAACACTGTAGTAAAAATCTTCAAGGCCTTTCTCTATGTTACTCAGCGTTGTGCGGTCAAGAGCTTCACCTTCACGAACACCAGACGCATCTAGGTTCTGTTGAAGCTGCTCTTCTTTGATCGCTTTGTTACCCGAGAATGAAATGCTCGCGATGGTCGGTCGTTCTTTTACTTGAACAACTAAAACACCTTCATCGCGAAGAACTTTAACGTCCTCGAAGTTACCTGAAGCATACAGTGCACGAATGATCTCAGATACATCGCTTTCATCCACTTCATCGCCAATACGCACTGGCATTTTCAGTAGAGCTGCACCAAGTGCAACACGCTGTAAACCTTCGATCTTGATATCTTGAACCACAAAGTTTTGTGCTCCGTTCGCAGCCACACTAGTGGCCAATAGACTTGCGAACAGAATTTGCTTAATCGCCATACTTATTCTAATTATTCCTTGCTACTACCAATGCCTGTGAGAAACCATTCACAGACGAGTAAAATCATTAAATATTGCCAGAGCCATCAAAGAGAAGAGGATTGCACCTCCCACTCTGTATCCCATTTCCTGAACTTTTTCAGGGACTGGTTTACGAGTAACGGCCTCAATAGCGAAAAAGAGCAAATGTCCGCCATCAAGCATAGGCAGCGGAACCAAATTAATAATTCCCAAGTTAACACTAATCAGAGCCAAAAAGCCTAAGAAGTAAACCAAACCGTAATCGGCGGTTGTCCCTGCGCCTTTGGCTATTGAAATCGGGCCACTCAAGTTATTTAAGCCAACATCACCAACGATGAGCTTCTTAAGCATTGTCAGCGTCAAACCAATGATTTGACCTGTTTTATCAAATGCTTTTCCTACAGACTCAATTACACCAAATTGTAACTCAAAGCGATAATCTTCTGGCCATTCTGCGACTTCTGGAGCAATACCTGCATAGCCGATTGTGGAACCATCAGAAAGCTCGCGGCTTTTTGGCGTCATAACTAATGACTGTTCAGTACCATTTCGTAGGACTACAAGGTCCAAGGGTGTCATCGGGTTTGCACGGATTAACTCAACAACCGATTGCCACTGTTCAATCGGTTGCCCATTAATCTCAACAATTTTGTCGCCAGCTTCTACCCCTGCATCGTATGCCGCACCGTCATCAATGACTTGAGCGAGTACGGTCGATATCTCTGGAGAATACGGTCTAAAGCCCAGCGTTGTCATTGCAGATTCAGTTTCTGGGTTGAATGACCAGTCTGAAATATCCAATGTCATCTGTTGTTCAAAGCCGATATCGTCTTGAGAAGCTACCGTTACAGTCATGGACTGATCACCAATATGCGATATCAAACCCATATTGACTGATTCCCAATCTGCGGTTTTGATTCCCGAAATAGATTTAAGTTCCATTCCAGTTTCAATTCCGGCTTGTGCAGCAATAGATTGCGGAGTAACTTCACCAATAACGGGTTTAACCGCCGGTACGCCAATCAAAAATACAAGCCAATACGCAAAGACGGCAAAGATAAAGTTAAACGCAGGACCTGCACCAACTATCGCCGTTCTTTTCCACAATGGCTTCTTATCAAAAGCGTATTGTTGCTCGTCTTCAGAAAGGTCGTCTACACGACCATCAAGCATCTTAACGTAGCCGCCCAATGGAATGACAGACAAGCTGTACTCTGTGCCATCACGGCCAACTTTGCTCCAGATTGATTTACCAAAACCAATCGAGAATTTCTCAACTTTCACACCACAGCGACGAGCAACCCAGAAGTGTCCAAACTCATGAACAGCGACCAGAATACCAAGCGCTACAATAAAGGATGCGAAGTTCCACAGAATTCCACTCATGCTAGCTGCTCTTTAATAAATTGATTGGCTATTTGACGAGACATATTATCGAGCTCGAGAAGGCTTTCCAAGCTATCTAAGCCCTCAGAGTTATGTTGTTCACATACTTTGCTCATAACATGCTCGTTAATGACGGCAATATCGGTAAATTTCACTCGATTGTTCAAGAAAGCATCGACTGCAATTTCGTTTGCTGCGTTAATTGCGGTTGTAGCGTGCTGACCTAGGTAGCAAGCTTCAATCGCTAATCTTAAACATGGATAACGGCTAAAATCGGGTTCTAGGAAAGTAAGCTCGCCCACTTTGGTGAAATCCAGAGGCTTAACACCCGCTTCTGTTCGCTCAGGGTAAGACATCGTCAAAGCGATTGGCGTCGCCATGTCAGGTTCGCCCATTTGAGCAAGCACAGAGCCATCCTTGTACTGGACCATAGAATGAATCACAGACTGAGGATGAATAATCACTTTTAACTGCTCTTGAGAGGCATTAAATAACCATTTCGCCTCAATGTACTCTAAGCCCTTATTCATCATTGTCGCTGAATCGACCGAGATCTTAGGGCCCATAGACCAGTTAGGGTGTGCGATAGCTCGTTCTGGAGTTACCGACTCCAGCTCAGCAACGTCCGTATAACGAAAAGGACCACCCGAACCAGTCAAAAGAATATGGTTGATACCGTTCTCTTCCAGGTTACAACGACCTAAATGGGTTTGTACATTTTGCGGTAGGCATTGAAAGATAGCATTATGTTCACTATCAACTGGAAGTAGTTCAGCGCCGTATTTTGCTACTGCATCGATAAACAACTGCCCAGACATTACCAAGGCTTCTTTATTAGCAAGCAAGATACGCTTACCAGCCTTAACCGCAGACATAGTAGGAAGCAAACCAGCGGCACCAACAATCGCGGCCATTACCGTATCTACGTCCTCTAGAGAAGCAACCTGACACATGCCTTCAGTGCCTGAAAGCACTTTTACGTTAGGGTAACTCGCGGACAACACTTCAGTCAGTTGAGACGCTGCATCAGGGCAAGCCATAGCAACATAGCTTGGTTGCCACTTTTCAACTAGCGCCAGCATCTTTTCAACATTCGAGCCTGCAGCCAGTGCAACCACTGAATAGAGATCTGGGTTTTGCTCAACGACTTTTAGTGTACTTGCACCAATTGAGCCGGTGGCGCCAAGGATAGTTAGATTTCGCATCACATATGACCGTAGAAATGTAATAAAGGGCAGAATCACTGCCCTTTTTTATTAGAATGCTAAATAAAGCAGAGCAAAGACAGGGAATGCAGCCGTTAAGCTATCTATTCTATCTAGTATACCACCATGACCAGGAATCAGATTACTGCTGTCTTTCACCCCAGAAACACGCTTAAACATGCTTTCAACAAGGTCACCTAGAACAGAAATAACAACGGTCACAAGGGTAATAACAATCATGTGAAGTGGGCTTGTGAATTGGATGTCAAACAAGTCAGCAAAGATCCAAGCCACGATCACCGCAGTAATAATGCCACCAATAAGACCTTCAATCGTCTTATTCGGGCTTACCGCTGGTGCCATTTTACGCTTACCAAAACTCTTTCCTGAAAAATAAGCACCGCTGTCCGCCGCCCAAACAAGCAAGCAAACAAACATCACCAGTTTCGCACCATGGTAAGGATCAGCATCGATACCGTTAGCACGCAGGATAACCACACTCCAGAAGAATGGTAGCAGAGTCAGCACACCAAAGGCGTGACGAAGAAGAGAAGAGTCTTTCCATGCAGGCATAGACTTAGGATAAGTCACCGCCATGCCACTCGCGATTACCCACCAAATTGAGCCAATCGTTAGAATAGCGTAGTGAGCAGTAGACAAGTTATTAAGGCTAAATGCATCAAAAGGGATAAAAGCAAAACTTGCAGCACTAACCACAACCGTTGGAATCAACGCTAAATAACGCGATTTGCTTTCAACAAACTGAGTCCACTCCCAAAAACCCAATAGCGAGATTACCGCTAGTGAAAGAATAAATGTAGGAAGTGATAACTCGAAAATACCTAGAATAACTAGGGGAGCTAAAATCAACGCCGTAATAATTCGTTGTTTCAAACCAAAAAATCCTTATTAACTGTCCATCAGAGCTTTAATTTGCTCACCGGTGCATCCAAAACGACGCTCACGGTTTACAAACCAAGTCACAGCTTCTACTAAGCTGTCTTCATTAAAGTCTGGCCAGAATTGTTCAGTGAAATACATTTCGGCGTAAGCCAACTGCCAAAGCATAAAATTACTAATGCGGCATTCGCCACTGGTACGGATAAGTAGATCGACTTCAGGAATATCTGCCATTGTCAGGTGCTGTGTAATCATAGCTTCATCAATATCATCTACATTAATATCACCAGACTTTACCTGTTGAGCAATAGAGGTCATTGCTTGCTGAATATCCCACTTACCGCCGTAGTTAGCTGCAATATTAATAACCATACCCGTATTGGTGCTAGTCAAAGCTTCCGCTTCTTCTATCTTCTTTTGTAGTCGATCATTGAAACGACTTTTATCACCAATAACACGAAGTTGTAGATTATTTTTATGAAGCTTTTTAACTTCACTCGACAGCACTGAAATAAACAGTTCCATCAAGATACCGACTTCTTCTTCAGGACGACGCCAGTTTTCGCTACTAAATGCAAAAAGAGTAACGGCTTTAATGCCAAGTCTGGCTGCAGAAGAGATAGTTTTACGAACGGCTTGAACACCGTTTTTATGGCCAAAGACGCGAGGCTTGCCCTGAGCTTTTGCCCAGCGACCATTACCATCCATAATGATAGCAATGTGTTTAGGAAGAGAGTCTGTGAACGCTTGAGAATTATGCATAAAAGAGTGAATCAAATTCTAATAGTCGAACAGAGTAGCATAAAAAAACGCTGCACCGTGAGTACAGCGTTTTTCCGGAAAGAAAAGAATATGGAAAATTAAACTTCCATCAACTCTTTTTCTTTAACAGCTAGAACTTCGTCTACGTTCTTAACCGCAGCGTCAGTTAGCTTTTGAATTTCGTCTTGTGCTTTACGATCTTCATCTTCAGAGATTTCTTTATCTTTAAGAAGTGCTTTTAGATCGCCATTCGCGTCACGACGGATGTTACGGATAGCAACACGGCCACCTTCAGCTTCGCCACGAACGATTTTAACTAGGTCTTTACGACGCTCTTCCGTTAGCGGTGGAAGTGGAACACGGATAACTGTACCCGCAGACATAGGGTTTAGGCCTAGGTCAGATGTCAGGATTGCTTTTTCAACTAGAGGAGTCAGTGTTTTATCAAACACTGTAATAGCTAGTGTACGTGCATCTTCAGCGATAACGTTAGCTACTTGAGTCAAAGGCGTTGGAGCACCGTAGTACTCAACAGTAAGACCAGAAAGTAGGCTCGGGTGCGCACGGCCTGTACGAATCTTTTGTAGGCTGTTTTTTAGTGCATCAACACTTTTTACCATGCGCTCTTGAGCGTCTTTTTTGATTTCGTTAATCACAATTTCACCTTGATTATGTTCTTTCTTCAAGAAAGCTTTTTATTTGGAGTGATAAGGATAAGCTTACCAAGGAACAACACCTCAGTAAGCCCGAAAAATTAGTCAGCGTCGCTGATTAATGTACCTTCAGTTTCACCCATAACCACGCGACGTAGTGCGCCTGGTTTATTCATGTTAAATACACGGATTGGCATTTTGTGATCACGTGCTAGCGTAAATGCAGCCAAGTCCATTACTTTAAGTTCTTTATCAAGAACCGTGTTGTAAGACAACGTATCATACAACTCTGCGTCTGGGTTTGCTACAGGGTCAGAAGTAAATACACCATCTACTTTTGTCGCTTTTAGAACTACGTCAGCTTCGATTTCGATACCACGTAGACATGCAGCAGAATCCGTAGTGAAGAATGGGTTACCAGTACCAGCAGAGAAGATCACAACGCGACCTTGACGTAATTGGCTGATTGCGTCTGCCCAGTTGTAGTCGTCACACACACCTTTAAGAGGGATTGCAGACATTACACGTGCGTTTACGTAAGCACGGTGAAGAGCGTCACGCATTGCAAGGCCGTTCATTACCGTTGCAAGCATACCCATGTGGTCACCAACAACGCGGTTCATACCTGCTTCAGCAAGGCCTGCACCACGGAAAAGGTTACCGCCACCGATAACAACGCCTACTTGAACACCTAGTTCAACCAATTCTTTCACTTCTTGAGCCATACGATCAAGGATCGTCGGGTCAATACCAAAACCTTCTTCGCCTTGTAGTGCTTCACCGCTAAGTTTTAACAGAATACGTTGATACGCCGGTTTAGGGTTCGTAGTCATGGAGTTTACCTTCCAAAGAGTTGATGATTAACAGTCATGGATAAAAACTGAATAGCTCAGTTTGCATTCATAACAGCTAAAAAATAATTCACTATTCATAAAAAGACCGCAGCATTTGCCACGGTCTCTTTTCAAACAATACGCTAAGGATTAACCTTTTTGTACCGCTGCAACTTCGTCAGCAAAGCTCATTTCAGCTGCTTTCTCGATGCCTTCACCAACTTCTAGACGTACGAAGTTAGATACTGAAGCGCCTTTCTCTTTAAGGATAGCGCCAACAGTTTGCTTAGGCTCCATGATGAAAGCTTGACCAGTTAGAGAGATTTCGCCCGTGAATTTCTTCATACGGCCAACAACCATTTTCTCTGCGATTTCAGCTGGTTTGCCTTCGTTCATAGCGATTTCAACTTGAACTGCTTTTTCTTTCTCAACTACGTCTGCAGGTACGTCTTCTGGGTTTAGGAACTCAGGACGTGATGCAGCAACGTGCATTGCAACGTGCTTAAGAGTTTCAGCTTCGCCTTCACCAGCAACAACAACACCGATTTTCTCGCCGTGACGGTAAGAAGCTAGAGCAACACCTTCAACGAATTGTACGCGACGGATGTTGATGTTTTCACCGATTTTAGTTACTAGTGCGATACGCGCTTCTTCAAATTTAGCTTGAAGATCAGCGATTTCTAGACGTTCTGCTAGAGCAACTTCAGCAACTTCGTTAGCGAATGCAAGGAAACCTGCATCTTTAGCTACGAAATCAGTTTGGCAGTTAACTTCAAGAAGAGCAGCTGCGCCGTTTGCTTCTTTGATGATGATTGCGCCTTCAGCAGCAACGTTACCAGCTTTCTTAGCTGCTTTCGCTGCGCCAGATTTACGCATGTTTTCAATTGCTAGCTCGATGTCGCCTTCAGCAGCAACAAGCGCTTTTTTACATTCCATCATGCCCGCAGCTGTGCGTTCACGAAGTTCTTTAACTAGAGCTGCAGTTACAGTTGCCATTCTCTATTCCTCAGTAAATTCTAAAAAAGATAAAAAACAGGGGCCTAATTAATTGGCCCCTGATATTGACTGTATTCAGTCCGTTAAGCCACCGATTATGACCGCTTAATATGAACTAAATATGGCTCAGAGCCGCTATTATTCAGCTTCTACAAAACCGTCTTTTTCAGCAGCTACAGCAGCAACATCTTTGTTGCGACCTTCTTTAACCGCGTCTGCAGCAGCGTTTAGGTAAAGCTGTACTGCACGGATTGCATCATCGTTACCTGGGATAACGAAGTCAACGCCGTCTGGGTTAGAGTTAGTATCAACTACAGCGTAAACTGGGATACCTAGGTTGTTTGCTTCTTTAACTGCGATGTGTTCGTGATCAGCATCGATTACGAATAGAGCGTCTGGAAGGCCGCCCATGTTCTTGATACCACCAAGAGATTTCTCTAGCTTCTCCATTTCACGAGTACGCATTAGAGCTTCTTTCTTAGTAAGCTTGTCGAAAGTACCGTCTTGAGCTTGCGCTTCAAGTTCTTTCAGACGCTTGATAGACTGACGAACAGTTTTGTAGTTCGTTAGCATACCGCCTAACCAGCGGTTGTTAACGTAGAACTGGTTGCTGTTGATAGCAGCTTCTTTAACAGCTTCAGATGCAGCGCGCTTAGTACCAACAAAAAGAACTTTACCTTTCTTCTCGCCAACTTTAGCGATTTCAGCTAGAGCTTCGTTGAACATTGGTACAGTTTTTTCTAGGTTGATGATATGTACTTTGTTACGAGCACCAAAGATGAATGGCTTCATTTTTGGGTTCCAGTAACGAGTTTGGTGACCGAAGTGAACACCAGCTTTAAGCATATCGCGCATTGATACAGTTGCCATTTTAAAATCCTCTATGGGGTTAGGCCTCCACATCCCCCATGAATCCGACCCCTAACAACTAACCACTTTTCAGCCGTTATCTGTGTTGTTGAGGCACCCCGGAACATGTGTCGGAATGTGTGTGATTTAAAGAAATAAGTTAGTGGACATAAAGCTTGTTTCGCCAATTGGAGAAAACAGTCCTGATGTCCGGCGCGCTTTATACCATATTTTGTCTATCTATGGCTAGAAAAAATTCTAAAAATGGCGACTGCTATACTGATCCCTATCGGCGAATTTCACCTATAAATAGTGTCGCTATTCATTCACTTCAGGCTCAATAAATCGATCACGATTCACTCACGTTGAGCAGTATCCACCAGCAATGTATGGACATGGGAATGTTGCGCTAAAATGCTGCACTGATAGAATAGCCCCAATATGCACACTTAGGTGCTACCAAATTAAGAGATATGCAATGGCTGTAAAAATTAAAACTGCTGAAGAAATTGAAAAAATGCGCGTCGCCGGCAAGCTGGCTTCTGAAATTCTAGAGATGATTGAACCTCACATCCAAGTAGGTACAACGACAGAAGAGCTAAACCAAATCTGTCACGAGTACGCTCTAGAAAGAGGCGCATACTCAGCACCACTTGATTACCACGGTTTCCCTAAGTCAATCTGTACGTCTATCAACCACATTGTGTGCCACGGTATTCCAGCATCACAAGATGAGACTGGCAGCACAGGTCAATTCAAACCGGCTGTATTAAAAGATGGCGACATTCTTAACGTTGATATCACGGTAATCATTCCTGATGACGAAAACGCAGATCTAAGCGTTCGTCCACAAGGTTACCACGGTGATACCTCTAAGATGTTCCTTGTGGGTGAGGTTTCACCAGCAAACAAGCGTCTGTGCATGGTTGCTCAAGAAGCACTTTACGAAGGCATGCGCCAAGTTAAGCCAGGTGTTCAACTTGGTCAAATCGGTACTGCTATCGAGAAGTACATCAAAACAAACAACAAGAACAACCCACGCGCTAAGTTCTCTATTGTTAAAGATTACTGTGGTCACGGCATTGGTTCTGAATTCCACGAAGATCCACAAGTGGTTCACTACAAGAACAGCGATCGCACCGTGCTAAAAGCAGGCATGTGCTTCACTATTGAGCCAATGATCAACGCGGGTAAGTTTGGCTGTCGTCTTGATGACGAAGATAGCTGGACAGTATACACAGCAGACAGCAAGAACTCGGCTCAATGGGAGCACACTCTGGTTGTAACTGATACTGGTTGTGAAGTACTAACACTGCGCAGCGATGATACAATCCCACGTATCATGAAGAACGCTTAGTTCACCGAACTGAACGCATCAGCCTTTTAAAAATATCCTCGCATTGTCGAGGATATTTTTTTATCCGCTCAATTTCGATTTTCCATCAGCTTCTGTTAAATTGTTTACTATTCTCATTTGCTTGCACGGATAGCAGACTATGCCTTATCAATGCCCTCTTACGTTCAATGACGAACAAATTGAAATCTGCGAATTAAAAAATCAGCTCGAAATCTTCACGCAGTATCAAAAAAATGAATTTCTGAACCACCACCCCGTCACCGATTTGGTTCTACTGCGTTCCGAATACATGGATTTACTTCTCAATCGTTTGTGGGAAAATTTCGGATTCAACAAACTGCCTCATATTTCACTGGTCGCTGTGGGCGGTTATGGTCGTGGCGAACTGCATCCTTTGTCCGACATTGATATTCTTATCGTCTCGCAAAAAACATTGCCACCAGCGCTCGGCGAGAAAGTCAGCCAATTCATCACCCTACTCTGGGATCTAAGATTAGAAGTCGGCCACGCCGTGCGCACCATTGCCGAATGTCTTGAGATCGGCATTGATGATTTAACCGTTGCGACCAACCTTCAAGAATCGCGATTGTTGTGTGGCAGTGAAGACACCTTCCAAGAGCTAAAACTGAAGATTCACTCCGATTCATTTTGGCCAAGTGAAACCTTCTACAAGGCTAAGATTCAAGAACAGAGAGAGCGTCACGCTCGCTACCACGACACCACTTACAATCTAGAGCCGGACATTAAATCGACTCCGGGCGGGCTCAGAGACATCCATACCCTGAGCTGGGTTGCGCGTCGCCATTTCGGTGCGACCTCTTTGTTAGAGATGAGTAAATACGGCTTTCTAACCGATGCGGAGTATCGTGAATTAGTTGAGTGCCAAGATTTCCTATGGCGAGTTCGTTTTGCACTGCACATTGAACTGCGCCGTTACGACAACCGCCTCACCTTTGCCCATCAAGCTCAAGTCGCTGAACATCTGGGTTATACGGGTGAAGGGAATCGTGGTGTTGAGATGATGATGAAGGAGTTCTACCGAACCCTTCGTCGTGTTGCTGAACTGAATAAGATGCTGCTTAAGCTGTTCGATCAAGCGATCATCAATGGCGGTCAAACCCAAGACGCTGAGATTCTCGACAATGACTTTCAACGCAGAGGTTCGTTGATCGAAGCGCGTAAGCCAGCACTATTCCAAGCAAGACCAGAAACCATTCTCGATATGTTTATCCATATTGCCAATGACTCGACTATCGAAGGGGTAAGTCCACCAACATTACGACAGTTGCGAACGGCGCGTCGCCGATTGAACCGATTTCTGCATACCATTCCTGAAGCACGCGACAAGTTTATGGATCTAGTTCGCCACCCAAATGCTCTGCACAAGGCCTTTAGCTTAATGCACAAGTTGGGCGTACTCTCGGCGTACTTACCGCAGTGGAGCCAAATCGTTGGTCAGATGCAGTTTGACCTATTCCATGTTTACACTGTGGATGAGCACAGTATCCGCCTGCTCAAGCACATCAACCGCTTTGGTCAAATCGAAAACCACGATAAACACCCTATTTGCTGTGAAGTGTACCCACGCGTGCAGAAGAAAGAGTTGCTGATCCTTGCCGCTATCTTCCATGACATCGGCAAAGGCCGCGGCGGAGACCACTCTGAGATAGGTGCAGTTGAGGCTTACTCTTTCTGTATTGAACATGGGCTCTCAAAGCCAGAAGCCAAACAAGTGGCGTGGTTGGTACAAAATCACCTATTGATGTCAGTAACGGCTCAACGTCGTGATATCTACGACCCAGATGTGATCACCGAATTCGCCAAAAAAGTGCGTGATGAAGAATCACTCGAACTACTGGTTTGTTTAACCGTTGCCGATATCTGTGCGACTAACCCTGAGTTATGGAACAGTTGGAAACGAACCCTGTTAGCTGAGCTATTCCACTCGACGCAGCGAGCACTGCGCCGCGGCTTGGAAAACCCTGTTGATGTCAGAGATCGTATTCGTCATAACCAACAAATGGCGTCAGCTTTGCTACGTAAAGAGGGATTCACCGCTCGTGAAATTGAAGTGTTATGGCAACGCTTCAAAGCCGATTATTTTTTGCGTCACACACATAAACAAATCGCTTGGCACTGTGAGCACTTACTTCGCCTAGAAGACCCAAGCCAACCGTTAGTGCTGATCAGTAAGAAAGCGACGCGTGGTGGCACAGAAGTGTTCGTTTACTGTAAAGACCAAGCGGCACTGTTTGCGACCGTGGTTGCCGAACTCGACAGACGTAACTTTAACGTTCATGACGCGCAGGTCATGGTCAGCAAAGATGGTCATGTTTTGGATACCTTTATCGTACTAGACCAACACGGCGAAGCGATTGATGAAGCAAGACACAAAGCCGTTGCTAAACATCTGACTCATGTATTGGCTGATGGCCGTCCGACTAAGATTAAGACGCGTCGCACGCCACGTAACTTGCAACACTTTAAGGTCAAAACCTTAGTTGAGTTCCTACCAACCAAGAGCAAGAAGCGCACCTTGATGGAGTTAAGAGCTCTTGATACGCCGGGGTTATTGGCTCAAGTAGGTGCAACCTTCGCGGAACTAGACATCAACTTACACGGTGCAAAAATCACCACCATAGGTGAGCGAGCAGAGGATCTGTTTATTCTGACCAGTGAAGCAGGTGGAAGACTGTCTGAAGAACAAGAACAGGCGCTAAGAGAACGATTAACCGAGCACGTTTCGGAACTCGCACCTTAGAAAGCGAATTCAGTCTAAAAGCAGGTTTAATAACCAAATAAGTGTGGGCAAAGATAGAGAGCGATCTTGCCCACAACTTACAATCAATTCACAGATATCAACTATCTAGCTCGTCGTTAGGCTGCTACATTGATCAAGTCAATTACATAAAAGTATTACATTCATAACCTAGAGGTCGCTTATGTATCCAAACCTCACTGGCTTAGGTATCCACGAACCTAAACAGATTGAACGTTACTCCCTTCGCCAAGAAGCGCACAAAGATATCCTGAAGATTTACTTTCGTAAGCAGAAAGGTGAACTGTTCGCGAAAAGCGTTAAATTTAAGTACCCACGACAAGTAAAAAGTGTGCTTGTTAGCGGTGGCAATAATCAATACAAAGAAGTGACAGAGATTAACCGCAACCTCACTCTTGTGATTGATGAGCTCAACAAGATCACCAAACCGACGCCAACGGCTGAAGTGGATGTGAAGCAGAAGATCCTTACCGACTTACGCCATCTAGAGAAAGTGGTATCAAGTAAGATCGCTGAGATCGAAGCCGATCTAGAAAAGCTAAAATGATCCCGCGACTAACTAACTAACTAACTAACTAACTAACCAACATTAGTTATAACGTTAAGGTTATACAGATACAAAAAGGGCTGATATCACTATCAGCCCTTTGTTTTTTATTCTATTTTCTCTATTCACTTAGACTCGCGATTGCTTAAAACACGCGTGACTTACTTAGACAAGCAAGTTTGAGCATCGATTAAGTTAGTATCCCACTCAAAGGTTTCAAACAACCTTAGCCAAGTTTCATCAAGATTGGCTTTCATCACCAACTCTTCTTTTGTGAAAGGATGGATAAAGCGAAGCTCAGAAGCGTGCAACAACAAACGATGCGAATCTAAATCATCACGGAACAGTCGGTTGTGCTTACCATCACCATGTGAGGTATCACCGACAATCGGATGTCTTAGGTGAGCCATATGACGACGTAACTGATGTTTGCGGCCTGTCTTTGGCATCATCTCAACCAAGCAGTAGCGGCTGGTTGGAAAACGTCCTGTTGTGTATGGTACTTCTACTTTTGCTAGCGGTTCATAGACTGTCACCGCCTCTTGCGCTTCTTTGTCTTCTTTCGCGAACTTATCTGCGATCTTATCCAGCTCAACCTTAAGTGCATAATCGAGCGTATCGCCCTCTTCTATCCAACCACGGACAATCGCATGATAGGTTTTTTGCATCTCATGATTAGCGAACATTGGCATCACCTGTGAAGCAACCTCACTCGACAACGCAAATACCAACACACCCGATGTCGGTCTGTCTAGGCGGTGTAATGGAAATACATGCTGACCAATTTGATCGCGCAATGTCTGCATAACAAATTGCGTTTCGTGTTTATCCAGCCATGAACGATGCACTAGCATGCCTGCGGGCTTATTCACCGCGACAAAATACTCATCTTGATAAATGATCTCTAACATTACGCGCATACCTCATCAATGCTCTGAATCGTCACTAGCAGTTCGACTTTGTCTGCCTCATTTTTCCACACTTCAACAAAATAAGGATGGATAGCAAAGCCTTTCGGTAGGCTCATTTGGGCATCCATCATTGCGTTGATCTTAACGATAAAGATCCACTGCAACCACTCTTCTGGCTTTAGAGAATCGATAGCAAAAGGCTCAACGCTCGCCAGAGCTTCATCCGAAGGCGGAAGCGTGCTCCAAAGGGAACATTGGCGCATTTGTTGTTCTAATTGTTGAAGTAAAAGAGGTAACTTTGTGGCTGCTGTCATTTTTCACCAAGTTATTTATCTAGTGACCTTGAAATTGGGGCATAGAGTACCATCTATTTAGGAAAGAAAGTTAGGAGCTTTATTACTATGGAAACGATTCACACGCTCACTCAGTTACTAAAGAATAGCGGTTGCCAATACGATATCTACGACCTAGGTCGTCGTATTCAGAAGATCGACAACACCTTATTCTCTGATGTTGAGCAAGGGAAACAGCCGTACCCATTTCCACTTCAGAAACAAGCTCACTTAGCGATTAGTTACTGGAACGAACACAAGCAACCGTGGATCTGGTTCCTAAAATTCAAACTGGACGAAAGAGGCCTATTACATCAAGGTGATGTCGGCAATTTCCTTAAGTTTGTTATCGAAGCGATGGGCACACGTTTGAACGGTGAGATCAGCGAAGAGCAACAACAAAAGCTGTCAAACAACCCATATACCTTCAAGCCTTCAGAAGACAAAATGGCCGTGTTCCATAGCCAAGTAAGAGCAGGTTTAGACCTTGCAACGAGCCAATACTACGAACACGCTCAACACTACTTCACTGGCGATCTAGGCTGGGACAACTGGAAAACCGTTGGCCTACAAGGCATCACTGATATGTGTGCTCGTTTAGGCAGCCAACAAAATGGTGTCGCGATTCGCAAGGCATTGAATAAACTGCCATCAGAACCTCTATACGCAACACTAGGGGCGCTTGAGCACACGCAAATCAATGACAAGCTGGCTCAACGCTTACAAGAGATGGCAGAGAATGAGATTAACAGCCAAGAGCCGGATCTGTTCTTACTGTCGGCACTGGTACGTGCCCTTTCTGGCGCAGAGCAAAGCACAACGAATTCCGTAATTAACCAAGTACTGGCGAGCCCGCGCTTAAGTCACCAAGAAGTATTGATTGGTTTGGCTGGTCGCAGCTGGCACGCACTGCAAGATCCAGCGATTGCTGAGCAATTCTTGCTACGCCTCGCACAAACAGGCAACCAGAACCTGTTCAATCAGTTATTTGCAGATTTAGTGATGATTCCGACACTAAGAATGGTATTTTTGCCGTTGTTGAATTCGAACCCATCACCAGAACTTGCCAATGCACTTGTTGAATTACAACAAGCGGCTAAGTCGCAATAGATCAGACTGAACGCTCAGTAGCTCATAAGAAAAAGCTCAAATCACGAACGGAATAGAGAGATAAAAGGAAGTATGGATTAAATGATAGATAATTTATTGGCTATTTTGATGCTGTGCTTCTTTTGCTTTCTGTTTTGGCAGCAGCGCAGGCAATCCGAGCTTGCGAAAGCTGCCATTGCGAGAAAATGTAAAGAGCTCGACTTACAGCTATTAAGTGTTGCCTTTAGTGGTCATAAACTTAAGATGCGCCATGAGCTCACCACTATTTGGCGCTGGCACACCGTGTATCAATTTGAGTTTTCAGCGTTGGGTGATGACCTGTACCAAGGGAAACTGACCATGGTGGGTTTCCGTTCTATGCGGTTTGAGCTACAGCCTCATAGAATGTAACGTCGCAATACTCGGTATAACGATATTCATGATAAGGGCCAAACTGATCTTGTTTGGTCTCTTTAAATGCAAAGCCTAATTTTTCTAATAGCTTAATCGATGGGTTGTGTCCGACATTCACAGTCGCAACAACATTCGTTAGACGCTCTTCAAAGCGCACTAAACTAAAGAAAGGTTTTAGTACCTCACTAGCAAAGCCTTGATTCCAGTATTCTTTATCCAAAATAAAACCAAGTTCATGCTCACCCTTTTCCGATGAAACAAAGACATGTCCAAGATATTCACGGGTTTGGTTGTGGATGATCGCGCGGCAGAAGCCGACGTTATCTTGCAGTATTTCTTGAAAAAGATGCTTCGCAGAGGCGACAGAGTGAGGCCCGTTCATTTCAGCACGATTAATGGGGCAGCAATTTAACTTGATAAAGTCGAGTTCTAGCTGTTCAGTATAAGGTACCAACAGCGTTCTTGAGGTTGCTATCGTCATAAAACACTCCTTGTGTTGACCATTAGCAGAAAAGCAGATGTTGCGCCTTAGATGAAAAAGCTCTCGATTAAAAAGAGCCACCTAGACAGAGGAAGCCTCAGAAAAAGAAAAGCCCCGACACCGAAGTGTCAGGGCTAGGGTCTTACTCGCAGCAGTCCGGCTACTAATTAATGCTCCATGCATCATCCATAATAGTGGCTGTAATCCTTCAGCTCTTTCCTTTACTTCGCCGTCCTAGCGGTGTCCAATCATCCTGAAAGCTAACAATCCTAGTTAGCGCACATCACTTGTTCCGTGAGCGGTGTCCTTTACATCGTCCTGATGCTAATCCAACCCTTTAATCCTAAAGGTGTCCATTGTCATTCCGTTGCAGCTAACTTCCTGTTAACTGGCTGTATCCCTACAATGTCCTTACGCTCCATGCTTGATCACTCTATCCTAAGTAACCAAATCTTCATCCTGAAGATAACCAAATCCTTGGTGCTTTCCTGTTCCGTGTCAGAATCCTTCCGACAAGGTTTAATTTACGCGATTTAGGATTTCGGACAATAGATTTGCATCACATTTTGAATTCAAGAAAGTTGTTAATTATATAAAACAATTAAAATTCAACACGTTAACCATATGCACATCAATCTCTCTAGCGATGTATTCGTGTTATCTCACAGCCTTTGTAAGAGATCTCTCACAAGCCATGGGCGGTTTTATGATTCGCTATCATTCACCAGAGCGAGTAAAATGACCAAAGACTAAAAATGGAGGTCAACATGCTGACAAAAGATGTTTCTGAAGAGTTGAAATCAGTGCTTGAAGGACTACAAGCGCAAGGGAAAGAGCCGACAGTCGCTTTAGTTAAGGCTCGTATGAGCACATCTGTTCCGATGCCCGCTTTAATCACGACTATCAAGAGCTGGAAAAGCGCAAATCGTGTTCCTAAAGTTGAAGTCGCGACCCAAGAAGAGCCAGCACTTGATCGTGTTAGCCAGCTAGAAAAGCAAATCCTTGAACTCACCGCTCGCGTTGCTACGCTTGAAGCCAAGTTAACTGAGCAATAAGTTGACCGATAAATAAGCTAACAGAGAAATAGAACACTATGAAGATATGGGTTGATGCGGACGCTTGTCCAAAGGTTATCCGAGAAACAATCGTACGCGCAGCTGAGCGCACAGGGGTTGAATGTACCTTTGTGGCAAACCATCTGGTTCCCGTTCCTAAACGCAATAACATTCACTCGATTCAAGTGCCAAGCGGATTTGATATTGCTGATGATGAAATCGTAAAACGCACTGAACCCGGTGATCTTGTGATTACATCCGATATCCCTCTGGCTGACGAAGTGATCACCAAAGGTGGGCAAGCGCTCAGCTCTCGTGGTGAGCTTTACACCAAAGAGACCATCAAAGCGCGTCTGAACATTCGTGACTTTATGGATACTATGCGCTCAAGTGGCATCCAAACGGGTGGACCAAGTGCCCTTTCTCAAACCGACCGTCGTGAGTTTGCCAACCACCTCGATCGCCTGCTAGCCAAACGTTAACCACAACCTTCCTAACGACGAAACCTTTGATATTCGTTCTTAATAGCTGTAGCCCCGATGAAATTTTAATCGACATACTCCGTTCTTGATATTTATTACAATAACGGAGTATTGATTATGGTTCGTCGAATCACCCTCTCACTATCCATTCTTTTTGGCAGCACCCAAATATCTTTTGCCGATGAAAACTTTGCCGGCGAAGGCTTTGCCGATAAAGACCTTGCCAATAAAGAGTTTGGAATCATCGGAGGCAGCATCACCTATGGTGAAAGTGTTTTCTCAACTAAAAGTGCCCCTCAATTTGGCGCGACACCCAACCTATTCTACTCAGGCCCAAAAGGCTTTATTGATGGCAGCTTAGCCAATTGGCAACTGCTCCCTTACGTCGGGCTATCTGGAAGCTGGCGCTTTGCTGAGGTGTCAGACACTTTTGTCGACCTACCTAATGGCATTCAAGACAGAGATGGTAATGGAGAGCTGGGGATAACGTTAGGTACGGTAGGCGCACGACTTACCTACTTACACGATGTGACTTCAGAACATAGCGGCTACGAAGTTCAGCTTCACTTAGGCAGAACATTAGAAACCTGGACGCAGCCATTCACCATTACGCCCTACCTAGAAATCGATTATCGTGACAAGAAACTGTCCAATCACCTTTATGGTATTTCTAACACCGAAGCTTCTGCCTCGGGACTAAACCAGTTTGATGCGGAGTCGACGTTTGTTTATCAAGCGGGGTTGATCGGGCTCTATGAGTTCACGCCAACTTGGATTGGTATCGCTCGAGCAGACTTAATTCATCACGACAGCGACAGCGCTTTGATACAACGAGATTTAGGCTGGTCATTTGAATTTGGGGTTACCTATCGTTTCGCCGGATTATGAGTTTACTCGTCCAAATAAACGAGTCAACCTATTTTACATGCACCATTTTGAAATTGGTCAAGATGGTGCTCCAAGCCTTATCCCAACAACGATATACACTTAACACATATCAGATATTGAAACGGATCATTACCTCCTCGTAGCGCAGACATGGATACTCCCTCTTTTAGTGAACACATGAGTGCACCATGCTACGTAAAACAACGACTATTTTTGGCTCGTTGCAATGGATCTGCTCCCTGCTCCTTGGGTTCTCTTCTACTTCTTTAGCGCAAGAAGATACCGTTACCCCCTCAACATCAGACAACAAAGATAGCGGATTATTTTCACTGCTTGGGGGCCCGGCTTACATGCCAGAAACGGGCTTTATGCTTGCCATCGGTGGATTGTACTCATTTAACACGACACCTGAACAACCGAGTAAAACTCAACGATCTTCCATCACATTAGTGGGTATCGCCAATGAGATGGATAGCGGCGTCGGTTTTGGTGTTCGCTCTAAACAAAAAATATTTTCTCCACAGAATAAACTGCGCTACTTCGGCCAATTGTCGATGGGCAAACAAAGCTTGTACTATTTCGGTACTGGTTATCAGTCAGGGGCCAATAGCGGTAAAGATGAAGAGAACTTAGTCGACTATGACTTCGTCACCTACAACGCTGATCTCGGAATGCACTTGGGTAACAACATTTACCTAGGGCCAATACTTCGCCTGCAGTACAAAAAGGCGATTGAAGAATCTATTTCATCAAACGTCGCTCAAGATACCGATTTTATCTACGGTCAAGATAACCCCTTCACGCTCGGGGTAGGTATAGCCTTACAGTGGGATACCCGCGACATCGCAGTAAATGCTCGTCAAGGTCAGTTTCTGAGCCTTGAATATGCGAGCTACCAAGATAACTTTGGCAGTGATTCCAATTTTGAAAAAGCTGAAGCCGATTACCGTCTGTACTGGACACCAATCAAAGGCTCCACCTTGGCTTTTCTCAATACTGCAAACTTAAGCGCAGGCGACGTTCCCTATTACGAACTACCAACCTTTGGCGGCCAAGATTCCATGCGTGGCATCTATTACGGACGCTACCGTGATATGCACAGCGTCGAGCACACCATGGAGTATCGCCAGTCATTTATGAGCAATGGTGATTACACAAAACACGGCTTTACGATGTGGGCCGGTCTCGCAACAACGGCTGAAAACACCAATGACCTGTATCAGGATAAAATTTACAGCTATGGCGTTGGCTATCGTTATGAACTCCAACCTCGTATGAACGTTCGTGTCGACCTCGGCTTTGGCTCCAATGATGCACAAGGCCTTTACCTGTCGATCAACGAAGCGTTTTAAGAGGTCACAATGACAAAGTTTATAACGTTAAGTGCGGTTGTCGCATTGGCTATCGGCGCAACGTCAAGTCGGGCAGAAGAAAGTGCACGAGTCGATTTTCCTGATGCCGAAACACAGCAGAAGCTCAATAAGAAGTGGCAACACGCTTTACCTTTTCATGCCCAAAAGGCCATTGATCTCGGTTATGCCCTGCCTCTACCATTTTCTCTTTCATTCATCGGTAACGCTTCTGCGCAAAATATCGAAATGTATGATTTGGGCGTGCAAGTCGGCGACGTAAATTTAGGAGACAGATACGATCTTTCGCAGGTGTCATTTGGCGAACCTGAAATCGAGAGCAAAAGCATGCAGCTGCGCGCTGCGGCTTGGGTGTTTCCCTTCCTACAAATGGGCGTACATGTCGGGCGTTTCTCGGGTGGTACTCAATTAACAGCCAAAATACCGACCTCACTCTTTAAAGCTTGCGAAAAACACTCAAATTTACCCATTTGCTCTAAAGAATCCATCAACACTCCAGAGTTTTACCCGGATGTGGAAGGCACTAACTGGGGGTTCTCGATGAATATTGTCGGTCAGGTTGGAGATTTCACTTATGTACTTCCGGCCAGTATGACGCACTCTCGCACCGACGATGAGCGCACTAACACTAAAACCATGTTGTTCAGCCCTCGAGTTGGCCAACTTATTCAAACTGAAAACTGGGGTAACATTTTCCCTTATGTGGGTGCCGCTTACATGCACAGCGAAGGGCTAACGCAAGAAAACAACGCGTTAGGTGTAGATGGGCTGTCGTATCAATTATCTCAACAAAGCGCAGAAGACTACTCTGCGATAATCGGAGCAAATTGGAATATCACAAAAACTTACGGAGCAAACCTTGAATTCATTGGTGGTCCGGGCAGAAAAATCGTCAATGTCATCATGACTTACTCCTACTAGTTCCCGGCGACATAACGAAAAAAAACCTGCGATAAACGCAGGTTTTTTTGTTCTCTATAAGAGAGCTATCTGTCAGCAAGATTTGTCTATAGGAACAAGTCATCTACAGACAAATCTGAACCTTAAGACTAAGGCGTGTAGTACGTTGCAGCGCCCGGACCTACTGGTAGGCCAAATACGAATACCCAAACGTAGAACATTAAGCTCCAACCAACCAAGAATACGATTGAGTATGGAAGCATAGTTGCAATCAAAGTACCGATACCTAGGTTCTTCATGTAACGCGTCGCTACAGCAAGGATAAGACCAAAGTAGCTCATCATTGGCGTAATGATGTTGGTTGTTGAATCACCGATACGGTAAGCCGCTTGAATCGTTTCAGGCGCGTAACCTACTAGCATTAGCATTGGAACGAAGATTGGCGCTGTTACTGCCCACTGAGCAGAAGCTGAACCGATCATCAGGTTAATGAAGCCACACATTAGGATGAATGCGAAGAACAACATTGGACCCGTTAGGCCGATATCTTGTAGGAAAGTCGCACCAGCAACTGCGAATACTTGGCCGAAGTTAGTCCACTTGAAGAAAGCAACAAACTGAGCAGCGAAGAACACAAGTACGATGTACATGCCCATTGAAGACATAGACTTAGACATTGCGTTGATTACATCACGGTCTGTTTTCATTGTGCCGGTAACTTTACCGTAAACAAAACCAGGAACTGCGAAGAATACGAAGATGAACGCTACGATACTTTTTAGGAATGGAGAACCTGAAACCGTACCTGCTGCTGAACGTAGAACACCATCAGCTGGAACAATCGTCCAAGCAAGAAGCGCTGAAACCGCTAGCACTGCGATACCCGCAAGCTTAAGGCCTTTCTTCTCAACGTCTGTTAGCTTGCCCATTGAATCATTTGATAAATCTTCAGACGCTTCTTCGTCATTGTATTTACCCAGTTTTGGTTCAACAATCTTCTCAGTTACAAATGCACCTGTAATCGCGATGAAGAAAGTAGAAACAAACATGAAGTACCAGTTTGATTCAGGACCAACGCTGTAAGTCGGGTCGATCATTTGTGCTGCTGTTTCTGTGATACCAGAAAGCAGTGGGTCAACCGTACCGATTAGAAGGTTTGCAGAGTAACCACCAGATACACCAGCAAATGCTGCCGCTAGACCTGCTAATGGGTGACGACCCAAAGAGTGGAAAAGCATTGCTGCAAGCGGGATAAGTACTACATAACCAAGCTCTGAAGCCGTGTTAGAGATAATACCGGCAAAAACTACGGTTACCGTAACCATGCGCTTAGATGCGCCCATTACCATGCCACGCATCGCCGCAGATAATAGACCTGAGTGCTCAGCAATCGCTACACCTAGCATTGCAACAAGCACGGTACCTAATGGCGCAAAGCCAACAAAGTTTGTCACTAGATTAGTAACAATGAGCTGTAAGCCTTCAGCATTAAGTAAGCTTACAACGTAGATCATGCCGTCAGCAGCACGACCTGGAGCACCTTCTGGACGAGGGTCCATAACAGAGACTTCAAAATATCCAGCGATACCTGAAGTAACTAGAATAGCGACACAGAAGATTGCGAAAAGAGTGATCGGGTGGGGTAATAGGTTCCCCAAATATTCAACACCATCGAGAAAACGGGTAAAAATAGGTTTCTTTGGCGAGTTGTTTTTTATTGAAGCTGATGAACTCATCAGTTCCCTCCTTGTAGTGATTCCTATGCAATTGTGACAAAAATGTTCAAATTGCCAGCGAAGGGTACGCGACAAAATTATCAATTAGAAATTCAAAATGTTACAAAATGTGTAACAAACGACAATTTTTAACTCTATTTGAACAATTAATTAGCAAATAAATCTACATTAAATACAAAATCTAGATTTATAATTCACAAATATACATTCACTACAAATATAACTGATAATATAACCCATTGATTCACTTGAAAATAAAACACGCCATACTCTAAGTTAATACGCAATATTCTGCTAGGTTCTTCTCGAGGGAAAAGAAAAACAGACAAATGAATGAAGTTTGACTTTCCCCTCGTTTTTACACTCGCGTCACATCAATTTGACTGACTATTTCTGAACCGCTTTGAATCTCGGATTGGTTTTGCAGATAACATAATGACGACCTCTGCGCTTTACTATCTGGCAATCAGGATGGCGGCTTTTCGCGCTTTTAAGTGATTTCACAACTTTCATTCTATTTCGCTCCCTTACCTAATTGACCAAAACGACGTGTGAAGTTCGCAACACGTCCTTCTTTATGCAGCACTCGTTGTTTACCCGTATAGAAAGGATGAGACTTTGACGACACCTCAATCGTGAAGTAAGGATAAGTATTGCCGTCTTCCCATTCGATAGTACGGTCTGTTTTTAGCGTTGAGCCGATTAAGAAGTACTCATCGACACTGGTGTCATGAAAAACCACGGGACGGTAATCTGGATGGATATTCGGTTTCATTGTATTTCCCTTAAATAACTAATTTGATATGTTATAACATTGCAAATGATAATTATTATCAAAAGAAAAACAAGCGATTTTATGATATTTTTCCGTCTTAATCGTAATCAGAGAACACCCAACTATGTACACCATTGAACCTGTTGGCTTTATTGAGTCTCCTTATAAAGAGAAGTTCGCTGTGCCAAGACAGCCTAGGTTGGTACCCACATCCACCTCAAGAGTCAGGTTGGTTGATGCAGCAAACTGCCTTGAGTCTGTTCGTGATATCGAGCAATTTAGCCATGTTTGGTTACTATTTCTGTTCGACAAGAACCTTGAAGCAGGCTGGAAACCAACTGTGAGGCCACCTCGCCTTGGCGGGAATGAACGTATTGGTGTATTCGCGTCTCGTGCCACATTCAGACCGAATGGAATTGGCATGTCTGCGGTTGAACTAAAAGGTGTGTCTCAAGAAAAAGGACAAACTTGGTTGGATCTCGGCAGCGTCGACTTAGTAGACGGTACACCGATCATCGACATCAAGCCTTATATCCCCTACTCAGATTCGATTCCGGATGCATTGGGAGGGTTCGCCGCCGACGAACCAGAGGTGCTCGACGTTAACTTTTCACAGCAAGCGCAAAGTAAGCTCGCAAGCCATCCACAAGCGCGCCATATCATTCAGGTGATCAAAGAAGTATTAGGCCAAGACCCTCGCCCTGCCTATAAGAAAGGTAAGCCTGACAACAAAGAATATGCGGTAAATTTGTTCGATCTTAACGTGAAATTCGTGGTTGAAACGCTTTTCATCAATGTAACTGACATTGAACGCTTTTGAGATCCCAAATAGGCTGATATTATATGCGGCTATATCAGATTTGCTGTGGTCACGAACGACAGCAAGTTTTCTTTTATCAATGATGAAACGGATACCATAGAATGCGTACCAGTAACTACCTTCTTTCTACTCTGAAAGAGACTCCAAACGACGCAGAAGTTATCAGCCACCAGCTGATGCTACGTGCAGGTATGATCCGTAAGCTAGCTTCAGGTTTATATACTTGGCTACCTACTGGTCTACGTGTACTGCGTAAAGTCGAAAATATCGTTCGCCAAGAGATCGATAATGCAGGTGCCGTTGAAATCTTGATGCCCGTAGTTCAACCGTTTGAGCTTTGGGAAGAGACTGGCCGTTCTGAAAAGATGGGTCCTGAGCTACTTCGTTTCACAGACCGTCACTCTCGTCCATTTGTTCTTAGCCCAACAGCTGAAGAAGTGGTAACGAGCCTAGTACGTAACGAGATCAGCTCTTACAAACAGCTACCTCTAAACCTGTACCAAATCCAGACTAAATTCCGTGATGAGCGCCGCCCTCGTTTTGGCGTAATGCGTGCACGTGAATTCTCTATGATGGATGCGTACAGCTTTGATATCGATAAAGAAGGCTTAGAAAAGTCTTACCAAGCGATGCACGATGCTTACTGTAAAGCATTCGACCGCATGGGCCTTGAGTACCGTCCAGTATTGGCAGACTCTGGCGCAATCGGCGGCAGCGGCTCTCAAGAATTCCACGTTCTTGCTGAAAGCGGCGAAGACCTAATCGCATTCTCTTCTGAATCTGATTACGCAGCGAACATCGAGAAAGCAGAAGCACTAGCTCCAACGACTGAAGCGGCAGCGCCAACTCAAGAGATGGAACTGGTTGATACGCCAAACGCAAAAACAATCGCAGAATTGGTAGAGCAACACGGTCTAGCAATCGAGAAGACAGTTAAGACTCTATTCGTTAAAGCTTCTGATGAAGTAGACGCTGATATCATCGCGCTAATCATCCGTGGTGACCACGAACTGAACGAAGTGAAAGCAGAGAACCTTCCACAGGTTGCTTCTCCGCTAGAGATGGCTTCTGAAGAAGAAATCCGTGCACTTGTTGGTGCTGGTCCTGGTTCACTTGGCCCTGTTGGTCTAGAGCTACCATTCATCGTTGACCGTTCTGTTGCTGTAATGAGTGACTTCGGCGCTGGCGCAAACGTAGACGGTAAGCACTACTTCGGCATCAACTGGGGTCGTGACGTTGAACTTGCTCAAGTTGAAGACCTACGTAACGTTGTTGAAGGCGACCTTAGCCCATGTGGTCAAGGTACTATTCAGCTTAAGCGTGGTATCGAAGTTGGTCACATCTTCCAACTAGGTAACACTTACTCTAAAGCAATGAACTGTAACGTGCTTGGTCCTGATGGTAAGAGCGTAATCCTTGAAATGGGTTGTTACGGTATCGGTGTTTCACGTGTTGTTGCATCTGCTATCGAGCAAAACCACGATAAATTCGGTATCACTTGGCCAGACGCACTAGCGCCGTTCCAAGTTGCTATCGTACCAATGAACATGCACAAATCTGAGCGCGTTAAAGAAGCCGCTGAGAAGCTATACGCTGAATTAACCGCTATGGGTATCGAAGTACTATTCGATGACCGTAAAGAACGTCCAGGTGTAATGTTTAAAGATATCGAGCTAGTGGGTATCCCTCACACTATCGTTATCGGCGATCGCAGCATGGACGAAGGTAACTTCGAATACAAAAACCGTCGTACTGGTGATAAAGAAGCTATCGCAATGGACACGGTTATCGAGCACCTTAAGGCTCAACTAGCTTAGTAATCCGATTACTGACTAGATAAACATTGAAAGGCTACCATCAGGTGGCCTTTTTTGTGCCTGTCGTTTCCCTTCTATTTATCCCTAGAGTAAATAACGTAAGTTAATCCCCTGTTCATCTTCAAATCCGTATATTGGTGTCATCAACTTTTTGGACATGCTCACCATTGGAGGTATCGATGGATATCAAAAGCTTACTGAACCAAGCACTTAAATCAGATCTCGTTAAACAAGGCACTCAGAAACTTTCACAAGGGTCTTCAAGTTTAAGTAGCCTTTCTCAAGGCAGCAATGGCAAGAGTAGCAGTAAAAGTACGCTCGGAGCCTTCGGTGCAGGCGCAGTTGGCGGCGGACTGTTAGGTGCGTTAATGGGCTCTAAGAAAACCAAGAAAATGGGTAAGAAAGCCGCTGGCATTGGTGGCGCTGCAGCACTTGGTGCTCTCGCTTATAAGGTCTACAACGACTACCAGTCTAAACAAGGCCAAACACCAAATGCCGAGCAAGCTCAATTTGATGAGAACGACTCAAACCATAGCGTGCTAATTCTCAGATCGATGATTGCAGCATCCAAAGCGGATGGTCATGTTGATGAAGAAGAGATGGCCAAGATTGAGCAAGCCGTCGAAAACATGGGTGCCGATTATCAGCTGACTAAATTGGTCTCTGAAGAACTGTACAAACCGCTCGATCCAAGCGAAATCGCTCAGCTCGCGACCTCACCTCAACAAGCGAGTGAGATCTATTTAGCGTCTTTGATTGTCGCGGATGAGCAGAACTTCATGGAGAAGGCTTACCTCAAAGAGTTAGCCAAGCAACTCAACCTTGCTGATGAAGTTACTTATCAACTTGAACAGCAAATCTCTGGTTAAGCCGTCAATATCTGGCTAATCGGCAAGCTAGCAAAGTGATACATTGAGCATCAACAGAATGAGATATTGAGCAAGAACAAACTAACTCTGAACTTAATCAGATCCACTTTGTTTTTGCTTATCTCTATGTGTATATTGAGATCAGTTATCATTTGGTTAGGTATAAAAATGAAAGTATACGATTGTTGTGATTTGGTGCGTGAACTGTATTCTCAAATTGGCAGTGGCGACCAAGGCTATATCCCTAAAGCGATCACCTGCGCGGTAAAAACATTGAACGACCTTGCTGCAGATGAATCTCTTCCTAAAGAAGCGCGTGAGCGTGCAGCATTTGCCGCTGCAAACCTACTGATCTCAGATTTCGAGGACTAATATGAACCTCGCTAATTTTGAAAAAATGGATCCTGTAATGTTGATGAGTATCGTCAACATGAAGCTACGTGACGACTTCGGTGGTGATTTGGATCGAGTGGTCAACTTCTACGAGATCGACAAAGCAGCATTGATCGCTAAACTTGCGTCTGCTGGTTTTGAGTTCCTTCCAGAAGCCAAACAGTTTCGATAGTCATTTAGAACACGCTTGATTTTGAAAGGCCAACCTCAGTGTTGGTCTTTTTTATTGGTGATACGTATTGGATAAACATGTAGTTAGCCAGTTATAAATTATCTGTCTACATCTATACTTTTATATCTTAGAGTCAACGAACGCTCCTTGAACCAAAGCGTATTGTTGTATAGGCTACCTGAAATAGCATATAAAACTCATCACCCAATCTGATGATAGCGAAGGATTAACAATGAAAAGACTCGGACTTTTGGCAGTTTTCGCTGCAACACTGACTGCAGGTTGCGCTTCAAATACACAGCAAGACAATTTTCGTGAAGCCTCTTTTGAGCTGTGTAACACCGAAGTCGATATTTACTCAGTAAGCCATGATGAAAGAGTACGCATTGTCTGCTCTGATGGCTCTAAATTCGCTTTAAACAACGAAGACACGCTAGAAGTGATGCGTGATATCAACATCGACTACTGTGACGGCGAAGGCTTAGGCAAATTCAACGAGAGCCGCCATTATTACTCATTCAAGTGTAAGTCTGGCACCCTGCTTAGCATCAGAAAGTAGAGCCAACATAAGAAAACCACAAAGGGTTGATGTGCAAGCATCAGCCCTTTTTAGTACCCGCCTTTCTGTATTCTCAGATCACTCAACTCTCATACCGACAAATACAAAAAAGGCCCCAACAGGGACCTTTTAAACTCTTTTTCAAAGTAGTCGTTTGAAATTCTAGGAGAGCACGCGGAGCTTACGGATGTAAGTGAGCATGCTCGACAACGAAGTTCAAATTACTACGCAGAAAAATTATGCGTAAACCGGTAGACGCTTACAGATATTTAGTACTTTTGCTTTCGTTGCTTCGATAACAGACTCATCGCCCATGTTATCTAGGATGTCACAGATCCAACCTGCTAGCTCTTTCGCGTCTGCTTCTGAGAAACCGCGACGAGTGATAGAAGGAGAACCGATACGGATACCTGAAGTAACGAACGGGCTACGTGGATCGTTTGGTACTGAGTTCTTGTTCACAGTGATGTTCGCTGCACCTAGTGCTGCATCTGCTTCTTTACCTGTGATGTCTTTGTCGATTAGGTCAACTAGGAACAGGTGGTTCTCTGTAGAACCTGAAACGATGTTGTAACCGCGTGCTAGGAATTCAGCAACCATTGCTTTTGCGTTAGCAACTACGCGAGCTTGGTACTCTTTGAACTCTGGCTCTAGAGCTTCTTTGAACGCTACTGCTTTACCAGCGATAACGTGCATTAGAGGACCACCTTGGCCGCCTGGGAATACTGCTGAGTTTAGTTTCTTGTAAAGATCTTCGCCTTCGTTTGAAAGGATAAGACCGCCACGAGGACCAGCAAGCGTTTTGTGCGTTGTCGTTGTTACAACGTGAGCATGTGGAACTGGGTTCGGGTAAACACCTGCAGCGATTAGACCAGCAACGTGAGCCATATCTACGAAGAAGTAAGCACCTACTTTGTCAGCGATTTCACGCATGCGCTTCCAATCACAAACTTGAGAGTAAGCTGAGAAACCACCGATGATCATCTTAGGTTTGTGCTCGATAGCTAACGCTTCCATCTCTTCGTAATCGATTTGACCAGCTTCATCGATACCGTAAGGGATGATGTTGTATAGCTTACCAGAGAAGTTTACTGGAGAGCCGTGAGTTAAGTGACCACCGTGTGCAAGGCTCATGCCTAAAACAGTATCGCCAGCATTCAGTAGTGCCATGTATACAGCGTTGTTTGCTTGAGAACCTGAGTGAGGTTGTACGTTTGCGTATTGAGCGCCAAACAGTTCACATGCACGTTCGATTGCTAGAGTTTCAACTTTATCTACGTACTCACAACCACCGTAGTAACGCTTACCTGGGTAGCCTTCAGCGTATTTGTTTGTAAGTTGAGAACCTTGAGCTTCCATTACACGTGGGCTTGTGTAGTTTTCTGAAGCGATAAGTTCGATGTGCTCTTCCTGACGAAGAGTTTCTTCTTGGATAGCTGCGAATAGATCCGCATCGTAATCAGCAATGTTCATGTCACGCTTAAGCATCTGTATCTCCTGACTCAGATTGTACTGAAAGTTTCAAAAAAACCACACAACGACCGAAAGCAAACGTTTCCGTCACCGTTTTGATGTGACGCATTCTACATAATTTGATCTAGGTCATAAAGAGCTAATTGCAATTTTATCATGCAGTTTTTTCATAATCACATATAAGATTCATCATGGTTATTTAGCTTATCCAACCAAAGATGACGCTTACTGTCAATTTTACGCTTTACACCCTGTAAAACGCAGATTACATAGGTTTACCTTAATTTTGCACCTCAAGCTACCGAAAGCTAAGGTTTTTCTCTACTATGCACGCCTTTATTGGTTAGGTAATTATAAAAACGATGGAAAAACACTCACGTAAAGAAGATTGGGTAGCGATTCTCACTGGCACGTTTTTAGTGGCGTTAGGCGTCTTCTTTTTACAGTCAGCGAACCTGCTTACCGGTGGTACTACTGGCTTGGCTCTGCTTTTGAGTCAATTTTTGCCTGTAACCTTTGGTATTTTGTACTTTGTTGCCAATTGTCCATTCTATTTATTAGCATGGAAACGATTTGGCCGTAGCTTTGCTATTAGCAGTGCGATTTCTGGTGCTTTAGTATCTGTGTTTGCCGATCATTTATACTTAGTTATCTCGCTAGAAGTTCATAACGAGATCTATTGTGCTGTTGCCGGCGGCTTATTAATGGGCTTAGGTATGCTAATCCTATTCCGTCATCGCTCAAGTCTTGGTGGCTTCAACGTACTGTGCTTGTTTATCCAAGACCGCTACGGTATCTCGGTAGGTAAAACACAAATGGGTATTGATGCGTGTATTCTGTTTGCATCGTTCTTCTTCGTGTCACCTTGGGTAATTGCCGTATCTGTATTAGGCACCGCAGTATTAAACATCGTATTGGCAATGAACCACAAACCAACTCGCTACTCGGTGAATTACGCGTCTTAATACCAATCACCCTGTGAATTACTAGCTGTTTTTAATAACAAAAACAGCTAGAATTTAGGTTTTATAAACCGTCGCCTTTTCTATGCAAGATTACCTCTCTAGCGCCAAAGACCAACAAGCCTCTATTTATATTGAAGGCTTGGAATTCAACCCCAACACACGAGTCTTAAGCTGCGACGAGCAGATCATCGATTTAGAACCTCGTTCTATTGAATTACTCGAACTGTTTCTGACTAGCGTGGGTGAACCGCTCGCTGCTGAGCACATCATTGAATCTGTATGGCAAAGTAACTTCATTTCTAAAAATGTTCTGACAAACCGAATCAGTACCTTACGTTCAGTACTTCAAAAACACCTACCAGATAGCGACGCGACCAAAATACTGGTGACTTATCCACGCAAGGGCTACTTCCTTAATCCAAGCTCGGTTAGCTTTGCCGCGAGTTCCCCAGATACCGAAGCAGATGATACCGCCATAGAATCTCCAACCAGTCAAAAAGGATTTACCTCCAATCCGGTTAATCCTTGGCTTGTTGTGGTGTCTTTGGTTTTGCTGATCAGCACAGCGGTAATGGGTTATATGCTTTGGCAATCTTCGACTCGTGCTTCCGAAGTCGAACGCGACCAACGATTGATTCCTAAGGTCGAACTTCTTCTGAATCGATTGGATGCCATTGGCGATAATTCCAGAAAATACCGAAAAGTCGTAAAAGCATTAATACTTCAACAGCAGATTGAATACGCCTACACCGATCTTGCTAACCAAGATGCGCCAAGCTACTTCCTTGACCCTATAGATAGCTCTCCCTTCTTTCCGGGCGCCAAGAACATGCGTACCAGTGATTACCTGCTTAACATTCAGTTGAAGGATCAAGAAGTAGATAAGCGCCTTGTCGCTAAAATAAGCCTGATTTACCCAAACTCAGGGAAGCTGGCATTTGGTGGGGTTTACTCTATTGATGTTAATAACATCAGCAGCAGCGTTATGGAGATCAACCGAGAGTTGGCTAACTACTTTGCTCTGCCCGCACCATTGTCGCCAGAATGGTCAGTCGATAATACCGAAGTCAGCGAATTGCTGAGTGGAAAAACCATCACGTTTGATGGCATCAAGCTCAACACCATGACGTCTACTCTGATTGCACGACAACTTGCTCTATTTGAAACGGATCAGAAGAAGCTCATTGCGTTCACCAATCTTGTTCAAACTCGATTTAAGTTACTACCGGACGAACTCAAACTGTGGGTTGGTATCATTCATTTCAAACTGAGAGACCTGCAAACCGCAAAAGAACTTCTGACCAATACCTCAGGAAACTCTACGATCGAAAATGCGTTGGTTTATATGATGGTTTCTCACATTGCTTATAAGCAAGGCAACATGGAGAAGTTCCGCCTCAACTACATGGAGTCTCTGGTTGCGTTATTAAGAGTGGTTCCATCCGAAGACCTATTCGCTCGGCTATCTAAACCGGAATCCAAATCGACCTGCCTACAACCTTGGAAGAGCTTAAAGCTAAGCGTTAAAGAGCCTTTAATCATAAAGCAGTGGGAAAAATTAATGCTTAACTACTGCACCGCTGTCGGGCAACAGTTCTCAAAGGACAAAGAAAAACCCTTTAAAATAAATAACTTAAATATAAATTAAGATCTTATGTGACTTCGTTTTTTGCCCTATTTACTCCTCAAACAATAGCATTCCTAAAAACATCGAGCCCACCAAGGGCTCCCAACTTTAGGAATGTTCAACATGACAAAAACAATGACGCTACTAGCGACCTCTCTCTTTGCTCTCTATGGTTGTGGCGGCGGAGGCGGCTCTTCTTCTGGTTCTACAGACGGTAATAAAGGTCCAAGCAGTCAGGTTGATTACCCTATTGCGAGCTCTGCATTTTCCCCTAAACCAGAAACAACATTGGGCTACTCATTTACCAAAGATGGTGAGACTGAAGGCGTAATGACAATGAACTTCACTCCTTTAAGCGGTGAGCTCATTATTGCAGGGTTAGAAGAGGAGGCTGGCAATGAAGCGGTCGTTCAAGTTATCAATGACCTGATCAATTACGGCATCACCGAATTTTATGTTTCTGAAGACATCATGACAAATGTTGAAGGTACACAAGAAGACGGCAGCATTTATTTTGCAGGCCCTGACCGCGGTCTACATGAAATCACCAATGCTTACTTTATTGGTAGCCAATACATCACAACCGTAATGCGCAGCAGCCCTCTTTTCCGTTTGAAAGGAACTGACGTAAAAGAGAGTAACCCAATCATTGATATCAGTGAGGAAACCGTTTCATTGCAAGTGACGTTAGATGGCGAAGCAGTCGCTAACATGCTGAATGACTTTGAAGACAACTCGTGGGTATCAAGCCTGCGAACTGATGCGTCATGCCAAGTTACTTGGCAGCAAGAAATCAATGAAACAGGTGTACGTAAAAGCTTCACTGTTTCGGGTAAATCCATCGAAGCTGCGAATCTTACGGAGAAAAACACCTACTACATCAACTGTGAAGGTATGGATTCAACACAATTTGGCACATCATCAGAGCGCTGGTTCAACCCTAGCATCGGTTTGATTGAACAGATTGAATTGATGTCTGTAGAGCAATCTACGATCGAAGAATCAGCAGCGGTACTGACCTCGATTAGCTAGCCCTGACTTAGATTCACTGAACCTGAGCGTAACGGCTAACTACCCACAAACAATAAAAAAGGCTTTGGGGAGCACTCCAAAGCCTTTGTAAAAGCCTAATTCTTTAAGGGGAATAGAATTAGGCTTATTGAAATGAAACAAGGTTAACCTTCAATCAAGAGAATACGAGTCTCGTAAGGACGTAACACTTGATGATGTAATGCAACTGAAGTGTTCGCTTGTTGATAGTTAGACAACAAACTCTTCGCCTTAGTCATATCAAAACGTTCCGGTAAAACGCATTCCGCCTCTTCGCCATAATAGTTGTTAATACACAGCAAAGTTTGACCTTCGTTCTGACGTGCATACGCAAAAATGGATGAGTGTTCAGGCAGTAGATCTTGATAACTGCCATCCGTAATCACTGGTACTTGTTTACGTAACTCAATCAAGCTCTTATAGAAATAGAAAACAGAGTCTTTGTCTTCCAGTGCTTGCTCAGCGTTAATCTCAGAGTAATTATTCGCTACATCAAGCCATGGCTGAGCTTGTGAGAATCCTGCGTAAGGCTCACTGTTCCATTGCATTGGTGTACGAGAGTTATCACGAGACTTCTGCGCCAAAATCGCCATCATATCTTGATGCGCCACACCATCACGGTTGACCATGATGTCGTACATATTGGTACTCTCAACATCACGATACTGGCTAATTTCAGTATAGCCAGGGTTAGTCATGCCAATCTCTTCACCTTGATAGATATAAGGTGTGCCCTGCATCATGTGGACAGAAGCGGCGAGCATCTTGGCTGATTCAACGCGATATTGCTGATCGTTACCTAAGCGGCTCACCACTCTTGGTTGGTCGTGGTTACACCAGAATAGTGCGCCCCACCCTTTGCCATTCAATCCCGTTTGCCAGTGGTTAAAGATCGATTTGAGCTGTAAGAAGTCAAACGGAGCATTAGTCCACTTCTCACCATTGGTGTAATCAACCTTAAGGTGGTGGAAGTTAAATACCATCGATAACTCGCTGTTATCAATGTTTGAGTATTGCTGGCAGTGTTCCAACGTGGTTGAAGACATCTCGCCGACGGTCACGCTACCGTACTTCTGAAACACTGCTTCGCTGATCTCTTTCAGATATTCGTGCACACGTGGGCCATCGGTATAGAAACGACGACCATCACCAATATCATCATTAGAGAAATCTTGCTGCTTTGAAATCAGGTTGATCACGTCCAAGCGGAAACCGTCAACGCCCTTTTCAGCCCAGAAGCTGATAACGTCTTTCACTTCTTCACGTACAACCGGGTTCTCCCAGTTCAAATCAGCCTGTTCTTTGGCGAATAAGTGTAGGAAGTATTGCCCTGTCGCCTCATCTAATTCCCATGCATTACCACCGAACTTAGACTGCCAGTTCGTTGGTGCTTGGCCACCTACTGGATCTTTCCAGATATAATAATCGCGGTACGGACTGTTTTTGTCGCCCAAAGCAGATTGAAACCATGCATGCTCTGTCGAGGTATGGTTTACCACGATATCCATCACGATACGGATACCACGTTGGTGCGCTTCAGACAGCAATAAGTCGAAGTCTTCCATGGTGCCGAATTGAGGATTAATCGCGTAGTAGTCTGAAATATCGTAGCCATTATCGATCATTGGTGATGCGTAAACCGGGGTTAGCCAAATCGCATCGACACTCAAATGTTTGAGGTAATCCAGTTTCGAAATGATCCCTTTGATGTCGCCAGTACCTTTACTGCCACTGTCGCAGAAGCTCTTTGGGTAGATTTGATAGATGGTCGCGGTTTTCCACCAGCTTTCATCATGTTCAGTCATCGCCATCTCTAACACTCACTTACCAGAAAATATAAAATAAAAATCACCATGTGAATCATGGTCGAATAGCCGTTATAACTAAAAGAAAAACTATAACTAAGAGAAAAGCGATGGCTCACTTTGGAGTCATCGCTTATTAAATGCATTACGCGTTCGCGGTTTCTAACTCACCCTTGGATTGGGCTCGCTTGTAGAAAAACAGGGTTAGCGTGATAGGCAGTACTATCGCCACCAGCATCGCGACTAGGTAAATCGACCAATATTGAGGTTGAATCGATAGGATGCCCGGCAAGCCGCCGACACCGATACCATTCGCCATCACACCCGCGCTGCCACAGATTGCGGCTGCAACAGCACTACCAATCATTGCGCTCAGCATTGGGAATTTGTATTTAAGGTTAATACCGTACATCGCAGGCTCTGTTACACCTAAGTAGGCTGAGATTGCCGCTGGAACCGAGATGTCTCGTTCACCTTCACGCTTACTCAAGATAATGATGCCGACTACTGCCGATGCTTGTGCAATGTTTGATAGTGCAATCAAAGGCCAGATTGGTGTGCCGCCTAAGTCTTGCATCAGTTGCAGATCCACGGCGTTGGTTGTGTGGTGAATACCCGTGATAACCAAAGGTGCGTAAAGGAAACCAAATACCACTGAACCAAGAATCGCAAAGTCACCTGTCATTGCTGCTTTAGCTGCGAATGCCACACCATCGCCTAACATACGACCGAATGGGCCAATGAAAGCGTGCGCTAGAATCACAGACAAAATAATCGATACAAATGGCACAACCACTAGGTACAAGTAAGCAGGGACGATGCGCTTAAGATTAGTTTCAATGAACGCCAAAGCCACACCCGCTAACATCGCAGGGATCACCTGAGCCTGATAACCGACCTTTTCAATCACGAACAGTCCAAAATCCCATACCTCAGGTACCGATTTACCTATCATGTATGCGTTCATCAGTTGTGGTGAAACCAAGGTCACACCGAGCGTGATACCCAAAATGGGGGTTCCGCCAAGCTTCTTAACCGTTGCCCAACACACGCCAACCGGTAGGAAGAAGAAAATAGCTTCGCCGATCAACCATAAGAAAGAGTGAACGGTTGCCCAGAATTGACTGATTTCAACGAGGGTTTTGCCGTCGAACATGCGAATGTCGCCAATCACATTACGGAAACCAAGAATCAAACCACCAGTAATGATGGCAGGCAGCAGTGGTACGAAAATTTCGGCTAAATGGGAGATACCACGTTCAAGGAAGTTCATGTTTTGACGAGCAGCCAGCTTCGCCTCATCTTTTGATGATGCCTCTTTACCTGTCTGTTCAATCAGAAGTGCGTACACTTCATCAACTTCAGTGCCAATCACAACTTGGAATTGGCCTGCGTTAGTAAAACAGCCTTTTACTAGCTTCAGTTTTTCGAGTTCAGCTTTGTTGGCCTGCTCTGTATCGTTCAATACAAAACGCAGTCGAGTCAGACAGTGGCTGACACTCGCAATGTTTTCTTTACCACCGACTAACTCGATAAGACGCGCAACGTCTTGCTTCGCTATCTTACTCATACTACCCCACCCTGGTTTCATTCAATTACTCATCTAAACCATGCAGCTATAACCACTCAGATTTAGACCCATGGGAACATTCCCAATCGCGGTTATTATAATGCCCGCATGAATGATAAATTAAAATGGGAACAGTCCCATTAATTGAAAGAGATCACACTCTAATTTTAATCTAAGCGGTTCAATTTCGCTTAATTGAGTGGATTATAGAATAGGAGATTGGGTGTGATGAGAGATCTCTGAATTGCCTAAAAGCTGAGAGATCAATAGATTAGCAGCCAGCTTACCTGCAGATTGGTAACCAGGATCAATACTAAATACTCGCGGGAACAAGAAGGAAAGAAGATCATTGCCACCAACGCCCGTGACGACCACATCTTCACGCTGTAACTCTTGCAGACGTTTTATAACGCCAAGGGCCAGCGTGTCACTGGCACAAACGATCGCTTGAGTCTCGGGAGTTAAAACCTCATCCACCAGCTGATAAGCACTTTCGTGATGAAGCTGCCCAGTACGATAGTTTGCCACTGAACCTGTATTTTCACACCAATCAAGATAAGCCTTAAGGCGCAGTTCACCAGTTGATTTATCACTAGGATCAACCCCGATAAAACCAACGTCAGAGATCCCCTGATCCGATAAATGCGCCAACGCACTATTGATCACCTGCTGGTTATCATAGTTAATCGATGTGACATTCTCGGTATCCAGAGCAATCACCACCGCTTTGTGTTGCCAAGCTTCAATCGCAGGAATATCGCAGTCAGTAAAACCAAATACAATAATGCCATCAACGTTACGACGCTTTAGAACTTGCAGGTGCTCATTGGCTTTATCTCTATCAAGTTGGCTTTCCATGATCACGACATCGTAATCCGCTCGATACAACTCAGCCAGCATAGTGCTAACGGCTTTGTTTTCAGAGGGAGAGTCCAAACGAGAGATGATCACGCCGATGACTTTTTGGCTGCCACCGCGCATCGATTGCGCAGACTTTGAAGGCGTGTACCCAGATTCTTGAATTACTCTTTCCACCCTTTCACGGGTTTCAGGTTTCACTTTTGGATCATTGGTCAGAACGCGTGATACGGTTGACTTACCAACACCGGACAGCTTTGCAATATCAAGAATAGTGAGTTTTTTGCTCATAAAAAGTCTAACGTTAAAGGGGAGAGAAGAAAAAGTGAGGGTAGATTCCCTCACTTAACTGTTTGTAAATATTAGCAGTTCTACTATGACTTACTTTTGGCAATTTCGATAGACTACGCGACCAAGTTCTAGACGCGCATTGTCACCTTTCGTGCGCAAAGTGATGCTGTTAATCATCTCTGAAGTGCCATCATCTAAGATGTATTTGGTTCCAGAGCCCGCTGGAACTTGAGTCAGGCGGTATTCATTATCGGGCAAGCGTAATACCGCTTTTTCATTATCAAGGTAAGACACATCAAACGAAACGTCAGACTCACATTGATAAGTCACGAATTGCTCGTCCGATACTGCACCATCAGGCGTTGCGGATTTAGAACACCCGAATAACGCTACCGTACATAGAGATGCTATCAACAATGCTTTCATACTGCGTTCCTCATCTTTATATAGTGAACAACACTTATATCTAAGTGAAAAAGACTTAGTGTCTTAACCTTTTAAGAAAGCGGGTACGTCTTTAATGCTATCAAGTACCACGCTAGCCAACGCTTCACCTTTTTCAGTGATTGGTTTACCGGTTCTTACCAAGACTTTAGTACCAACACCTGCCGCTTCTGCAGCCATCATGTCTTCCGCTTTGTCGCCGATCATGACCGAGTTAGCCATATCAATCTTCAGAAAGTCACGAGCAGAAATGAACATGCCTGGCTTTGGCTTACGACATTCACAATCTTGCTTGTAGTCGCCAATACCGTGTTCCGCGTGGTGCGGGCAGTAATAGATTCCATCAAGCTCAACGCCGTTATCGACAAAGTTCCAATCCATCCACTGCGTCAGAGAAAGAAAACGGTCTTCACTAAACATGCCGCGAGCAATACCAGATTGGTTGGTCACTAGCACCAATAAATAACCCATATCTTTAAACGCTTTCGCCGCTTCAAACACACCATCGATGTATTCAAAGTCATGCTCATCATGTACGTAGCCGTGATCAACGTTAATCACACCATCACGATCTAAAAAAACAGCAGGTTTAGACAAAATTTTGTTCTCTATCAACTCTCTATTAATCATTAATTATTACACGCTTTATTTGCTTCATCACTATCTATTTAGTTTTGCGTTCGTTAACGATTTGTTTCAAGCTTAACCATACAATCGACGTTTAGCCGTCTAGACGTAAAAATATCTATTGACTTAGATCATAGAACACCATAGCATCGTCTGTAAATCGAGCGAGCTATCGACATATTATTCTGTTCTACCTGCACGGGTTTCTCTATGATTAAAGTGAATCAAGTCAACAAGGTTTTTTATCAAGGCACTAAAGAAATCAATGCCTTAATTGATATCAACCTCCACATTCCTCAAGGTCAAATCTTTGGAGTCATCGGCTCTTCTGGTGCAGGCAAAAGTACCCTGATCCGTTGTGTAAATATGTTGGAAGCTCCGACCTCTGGTGAAGTGATTGTTGACGGTATCGACCTAACAAAACTCAGCAAATCAGAACTTAGCGAAGCGCGCCGTAACATCGGCATGATATTCCAACACTTCAACCTGCTGTCTTCTCGTACTGTATTTAACAATGTAGCACTACCTCTAGAACTTGCTGGTAAAGATAAAGCGATTATTGAAGCGAAAGTCAGCGAGTTACTTGAATTGGTTGGCCTTGCTGATAAGCGTGACACCTACCCGGCAAACCTAAGTGGTGGTCAAAAGCAGCGTGTGGCGATTGCTCGCGCACTGGCTTCTGACCCGAAAGTACTGCTATGTGATGAAGCAACCAGCGCATTGGATCCAGCAACAACTCAATCAATTCTTGAGCTGCTGCGCGAAATCAACCGCAAGCTGAACATCACTATCCTGCTTATTACTCATGAGATGGATGTAGTGAAAAGCATTTGTCATGAAGTTGCGATCATTGGCGGCGGTGAATTGGTAGAGAAAGGCACAGTCGGTGACATCTTTGCTCACCCTAAGACAGAGCTAGCACATCAGTTTATTCGCTCAACATTGGATCTGACGATTCCTGAAGATTACCAAGCGCGTTTGCAAGAGACTCGCGTAAACAGCAGCTACCCACTAGTACGCCTTGAATTTACGGGCGCAACGGTTGATGCTCCGCTGATGACTCAGATTGCACGTAAATTCAATATCGATGTCAGCATCTTAAGCTCTGACCTTGATTACGCCGGCGGCGTGAAGTTCGGCATGATGGTCGCTGAGCTGTTCGGTAATGAAGCAGATGATAATGCTGCTATCCAATTCCTACGCGACAACAATGTAAAAGTAGAGGTGCTTGGTTATGTCCTTTAGTTTCAACGAGATTGCTGACTGGATCAGCCTTAACGGTAACCTTCTATTAGGCGCAACAGGCGAAACGCTTTACATGGTTGCTGTCGCAGGCATTGTTGGCTTCGCTGTCGGTATTCCATTAGGCGTGATTCTACACACGACTAAACGAGGTGGTCTGCTAGAGAACACCAAGGTAAATAAAATTCTCGGTGCGATTGTGAACGTAGGTCGTTCAGTGCCTTTCTTAGTTTTGATGGTTGCTATTATCCCACTGACCAAAATGCTGATTGGTACCTTCATCGGCACGACAGCAGCGATTGTTCCACTGACGATTGGCGCTATCCCATTCGTGGCTCGACTTATCGAAAGTGCACTACTTGAAGTACCAACAGGTCTAGTAGAAGCGGCTCAATCAATGGGCGCAACACCAACACAAATCATCAATAAGGTTCTGCTTCCAGAAGCACTACCGACTATCATCAACTCAGTAACGATTACGCTAGTGACTCTGGTGAGCTACTCAGCAATGGCCGGTACTGTGGGCGGTGGTGGCCTAGGTGATGTCGCGATTCGTTACGGATTCCACCGCTACGATGTGACCATCATGGCTGTGACAGTAGTGATGTTGATTGTGCTGGTACAAATTATTCAATCAATCGGTGATTCATTAGTTCGCCGCGTTGACCACAGATAAAGACTCACGCATAAAGATTAGAGTCCTCTGAACCCAATTAAATAGATTTATTAAAAGGAGATTATTATGAAATTTAGCCTTAAAGGTTTACTAACTATCGCAGCAGCAGCTTCAGCGCTAGTTCTAGCAGGTTGTGGTGATAAAGAAGTGGATACTTCTAAAGTAAAAGTTGGCGTAATGGCAGGTGCAGAAGCGCAAGTTGCTGAAGTGGCAGCTAAAGTAGCGAAAGAGAAATACGGCCTAGATGTTGAGCTAGTAACGTTCACAGATTACGTAACACCAAACGCAGCTCTAGATGATGGTTCTATCGACATCAACGCATTCCAACACGCACCGTACCTAGATCAGCAAGTGGCTGACCGTGGCTACAAGCTAACTATCGCTGGTAACACGTTTGTTTACCCAATTGCGGGTTACTCTAAAGAAGTTAAATCGGTAGACGAAATCCAAGACGGTGCTCGTATTGCAGTACCAAACGACCCTACAAACCTAGGTCGCTCTCTACTTCTTCTTGAGCAACAAGGTCTTCTTGAACTTCGTGAAGGCGCTGGTCTTCTAGCTACAGTTCGTGACATCGTGGGCAACCCTAAGAACCTAACGATTGTTGAACTAGACGCAGCTCAACTGCCACGTTCTCTTGATGATGTTGCTCTATCTATCATCAACACAACTTACGCGAGCTCTATCAACCTGACTCCACAAAAAGATGGCGTATTCGTTGAAGACAAAGATTCTCCTTACGTAAACCTAATCGTTTCTCGTGAAGACAACCTAAACGCTGAAAACGTACAGAACTTCGTTAAAGCTTACCAAACTGAAGAAGTGTACAACGCAGCTTCTGACATCTTCCAAGGTGGCGTCGTTAAAGGTTGGTAATCAACTAAACGACTGCACTGTATAGATACCCGAAGGGGCTGACATAACGTCAGCCCCTTTTTATTGGTTAGGATTTACCAGCAAGGTCGACTTACCACCAAGCTTCCACTTGCATACCGACACTCATTTCACTGTTCTTACCTTCACCGAAGGCATTGTCGTTTTCAGCATCATTCAGGTAAGTGGCGAAGATACGGAATTCAGGACGAGACCAGAAACCCACTTGTGGAACCCAAGCCTGAGCGATGGTGAATTTACCACCTGCCCCATCTTGGTTATCAATCGTTTCAACAAAACCACCAATTTCAAGGATGGTACGCATGCGCTTGTCCCACTTATAAAGCGGACGAATGACGGCACTGAAAGAGTCATCATCGCTATTATTCGCGCCGACACCCGTAGACATGGCATAACGAACAGTATGGCCAAACTCAATATTCTCGCCAATCGCAAGTACGCCCCAATTAATCAAACGGAAGCCATCGGCGTCGTTGTTGTTTGCATCACGAACGATGCCTTTACCCGTTCCAAAAGTCGTCATCTGCTCGGCATAACCAGAGTTAGCAACCTGTAGAATGGTTTTGTTGAAACCGCCTGATAGGTTTTGATTCAAGCTCGCGGTTAGCATTACGCTGTCATCCGCATCCACCGTTTGACCTTGTTTTTCATTGGCGAAGTTCATATCAATACCAACCTCAAGATCAGCATTGTTCCACAATGGAATGCCCGCATAACGTATATCAGCAATCATGGCTGTGGTTTCTTTGCCATCAAACACATCGCCAGTCACCGTGTCTTGAATCAAAGCCACCGATAATTTACCAGGGCCCATATTGATGTGTTCAACGCCGGCACCAATACCACTGACATCCCAGTAGTAGTTATCAACGATGTGCACATCATGACGTTGGTAGTAGCGCTCACCAGCCCAAATACCAATGTCCTTGTCTTCAAAAAGCCCTACCGCTTGAACATTGAGCTGAACTACATCAACGCTTTTATCCGCCGCGTTCTCATCTTGGCCTTGCCAGTACGACAACATGGAATCAACTACAAATGAAACGTCGTCCTCAGCATACACCTCTTTCTTAAAGCCAAACTCGCCATACAGGTCATTCTCGTTGCCGAGTCGGCCAACTTTACTCACCTCCCACTTGCTGTTTGAGCCGCCTTCATTACTCAGGCCAACGCCTCCGCGCATGTAGCCATTGAACTCTAATGGTGTGGTTTCATCAGCGTATAAATTAGGGGCAAGTAAAGCAGTAGAGAGTGCAGCAGCAATAGGTAACAGTTTCATCGTCCATTCCTTTCAGATCTAGAATCAGGTTATTATTTATAAATGGGAACATTCCCATGGGATCGGTCCCATTTATATTGAGCAGAATATAAATTGAAAGAGAACTGATTGATTATTGTGATCAGGATAACTATTGAGATAACTAAAAGTTGATGGGCGTTGGATTATTTCAATGAATACATTGGCGCTAAAGAAAGAGCTGAATATCACGTTCTGTACGTATTTAAAGGGGGAAAGGGTAACGATAAGAGAGTAATAAAGATCGAGCTAAGACAGGTAACCAAGTCACGGCATCGGGGATGATACAAGGTACTAAACATTTAATATAAAAGGAAAAAAATATCGGAGCACTAAATAGCACTCCGATATCTAAAGCATGACGCTTAAATAACTACAAGAAGACTACTTCAGGTGATCCCAAGAGATGTTTGACACCAATCGGCAGTCATCACACTTGAAATAGAAAATATCGTGGATAGGCGCATCTAGCAGCCATTCACCACCACATTGTGGGCATTTACGCTCTTTTTCATCTTTCAGGCTGATCCCACCGACACGGTATAAGTAGTAGTAGGTTGGAACCTTAGTCAGATATTCAATGCGCCCTCTTAAACCCCAACCGCGTTTAAACAGCACACTCTTCGTGTCACTGATCTCGGTTAGCGTTGCATGTTCCGCGCGACAACCACCACCCATTTGTACTTCATCACAGGCTTGCCATTCTGTCTGCCATTTCAACACGGCTTTATGATCGCCATTGAAGGTAGGTGGATTGCGATACAAAGGGATTGGCAGCAAACTATCGCCACTGCGCAGCGGCGAACAGGTATGCACGAATGTCGTGTATAACACCTGCCAGCTTGGCGTCTCATCTTCTGCCACTTCTTCTGAGTTCAGATCTCGACCTAGCAAACGCATTTTAGGCGCTAGTAGGCTCGCGTTAGACAAGCGATCAAAACACACTTTCACAAAGTCTGAGTGATTACGCGGGTGCAAGCTATCTTGCTCCGGGCACACAACGCGAACATAGAATTCACCATCGCCCATCACGATTGGGAACTCACGACCTAACACTTGTCCGTTATAACGAAGTGCATCCATTAAGCCATTAACAGCCTTGTCGACAGCGCTTACCGTTGTGTTATCAAAACACTCAAATTGAAGTTCTAGTACGTACATCTATTTATACCGCTGGTTGTAGCTTTTCTAAAAATTCTGCCAATGTCTCGGCTAGTACATCACGATTTTTGGTGCCTAAGCGCTCCAAAATCACGTTACCCGTTAGGTTACAGATAGAGATAACATCCAGCTCTGCATCGGTCGCGGCGATGAAAACCGTTGGTTTTAGCTTCAAGCGACGCTGAGTTACTAGGTGACCCAAAATGTTTTCTTGTAGGCATTCGAAGTCTTCATCACTCCAAATCTGTAACAGAGTCAAATCGTTACCATCAAAAGTTGCATTCATATCTGCGCTGAATTGTGCGCCGTAGAAAGTCTTGATGTCTTCATGCAGAGTCAACTCAATACCGGTTTCAACGTTGGTGAAATCCGCGAATTGATCACGTGGATAGTGCTTCCACAACACGGCGTCGCCACTCTTTTCTTCTACGCATGGCGATACGATGTCCACCAACTCCTCATTACGAGGTAAGCTTTGGTGTTGCTGCTGCCACGCGTCAACGTATCGCTGACTGAAAGAAAGTAGTGCGTCTTGAGCACGTTGAGTCATGAAAATCTCCTAAACACAAAATAATAAATAGAATCCGAGCCCTTTCCGCGCCGATTAAGCGATGACTTAATGACAGGGTAAGGGGGATTCAGTAAAATCGACCCCATTCTAATCGAATTTGAAACGAAAGTATGAGCAAATATTCTGACGCAAAAGAGCTAGCGGGTTTAACCCTTGGCCAAAAAACTGAGTACTCTAACCAATACGATGCAAGTTTATTGCAACCAGTGCCTCGTAGCCTTAATCGCGATGATCTTGCGCTAAACGGCGAGCTGCCTTTTGTTGGTCATGATATTTGGACGATGTACGAGCTTTCGTGGCTAAACACCAATGGCCTACCACAAGTTGCGGTCGGTGAAGTTTTCATCCCAGCAACCAGCCCAAATTTAATTGAATCAAAATCTTTCAAGCTGTACCTGAACAGCTACAACCAGACTCAATTTGAAAACTGGGATCAAGTAACCGAGCGCCTGACCCAAGATTTGTCGGCATGTGCAGGCGAAACGGTGATTGTGAATGTAAACTCAGTAACCGACTACACAAACCAACCTATCGTGACGATGGAAGGTGACTGTATCGACAACCAAGACATCCAAATCACTAGCTACGACTTTGAAGCGTCACTGCTTGAAGGCGCTGCTGGCAAACAAGACGTTGAAGAAACACTGCACAGCCACCTATTGAAGTCGAACTGTTTGATCACCAATCAACCGGATTGGGGCAGCGTTGAGATCGCATATTCTGGTAAGCAAATTGACCGTGAAGCTCTGCTGCGTTATTTAGTTTCTTTCCGTGAGCACAATGAATTCCACGAACAATGTGTTGAGCGTATCTTCACTGACATCATGAAATACTGTGCACCTTCGAAGCTAACTGTGTTCGCACGTTACACACGTCGTGGTGGTCTGGATATCAACCCATACCGTTCAACAGAGCAAGATAGACCAAGCCACAATAAGCGTATGGCCCGCCAATAATCAGGCGAGAACCACCCACACTTATTTGAACCTACCAAATCTTTAAAGGGACATTGAAATGCGTTGGTTATACGTTGTTAGTCTATTTATTTTAAGCTTAAGCACATCGGTCAATGCGTCGGTTTATTCGTCGGCGCTACTCAATGAAGCCAATAACTTGGTTGAGATCGAGCCGAGCCAAGCAAAACAAATGGCCAACAGCTACCTAACGCTGCGTGTCCTTTCTGATCAACGCGAGAAAAGCCCTTCTGCTATTTCTCGCGAAGAGACAGACTCTTCGATTCGAACACCAAACAGCAGTATCGATGCGTATAAGATCTTAGCCAAAGCGGAATACAACCTTGGCAATATGCGTATTGCGATTCAGCACATCGACAAAGCCTCTGAGCTAGCGCAAACCTATAAACTTGATTACCTAAAAATAGATCTTCAGATCCTAAAAGTGCGTTTACTTTGGCTGAGTGATAGAAAATCAGCCAAAGCAAAATCAGCGCTCACGAGCATTGAAGAAAATCTAGAGTCGGTGAATAAAACCTTGCGCTTAACGGAAGGCATTACCTATCGCTTGATCATGTTGAAAGCCAACATCGCCTCTTACGACAACAAGGTCGATGAAGCCGAGAAGTTCTATCAAGAAGCGAAAACCTATCTCGATCAGCGTTACTCTGAAAAAGTCACCATCGACTATCACATCTCCGTCGGTGAGTTTTATCTGACTCACAAAGAGTACAACCACGCATTATCTGAGTTGCTGTATGGATACTGGAAATCGGTAGAGGGTAATCTGAGTTCACGTTTAGCTAAGGTAAACCGCCTGCTTGCACAGCTTTTCTTTGAGCGCCAAGTGTTGGATAAAGCGCTAGAACACCTATCTCAAGCCGCTGATTTCTATGATAACTTTGAAAACTCGCCAGTCTTAGCACAAGTGCTTAAGAAAATGGGGGATGTGTACTTCTATCAAGGGAAATATAACCTTGCCTTGGTGCACTTCTTCAACGTTCTTGATCACGAAAGCACTGACCGAGATATCCACCAAGTCATTGATATCCGACTAAGTCTATCGGCAACCTACTTACGCCTTTATAACTACCCTCTAGCAGAACAGTACCTAACCCGTGCCCTTGAGCTGCTCGAATACACCGACATTCCAAAACTGGAAGGTCGTGCTGCACTGTTATCTGCAGGGTTAGCGTATCACCTACAAGAAAGCGAAGACGTGATAAAGCATGCGACACGTGCACTTGAGATATCGCGTCAGGTAGAAAATATGCGCCTATCGCAACGCTCGTACTACTTACTTTCTTTGGGTTATGAACAGGCTGGTCGCCCACAGCAAGCGTTGGCAAACCTTAAGCAGTACAACAGCCTTGTCTCTCTAGAGCAGCAAAAACTTAACCGTGTTGGCGAAGACGCGTTCCGTCAACAGAAAGAATTTGCCGAACAAACCCTGCACTACGCAGGCCAAGCACAAGAGCTAGAGCAATACAAACTGGAGCATCGTAAGTTCCAAAAAATATCGTTCGCCCTATTCCTGTTCAGCATTGTCTTGTTCTTCTTTGTTCTGCGCCGTGGCTATCTCATTCAAACCTTAGCCAAAGAAGTGGACTCACTGCGCACCGACCTATTTACGCACTCACGTTCAAAGCTTCCGAACTTAAGAATGCTCAATGCGAAGCTCTCTAACTCGCTGGAACAAACCAGCCAGACCTTCGAACAGTGGCAGCTTGGCGAATTGATTCATGAGCCACTCAACGACCGTTTACGCTTCGTGATGATTGATTTACCGTTCTTACGCAATATGTACACGCAGAACGGTTACAAAGCCGGTCTAGAACTGGAAGACGCTTTCGGTGAATTCCTAAAATCTAAGCTTGAAGGCCCAGCTCGTGTCTACCACTTCTCGGATGCGAACCTGCTTTATATCGAGCCAAACGCGGACCGTGATTTGTCGCCGGAAGCCATGTTCAGAAAGATTCAATCTTGGGTGAATGACTTCGAAACAGAGCGTAACATCAACCGAACGGTCCGTATGGGCATCGCTGACTACCCATTCTTGCCACGCGCTTACACCGCAATTAACGATCAAGAGCTGCTCGACGTATTGTTAATGTCGACCAATCTAGCTCGTGAGATCAGTCTCAAAGAGCGCAGTAGTCAATGGGTCTATCTAAAAGCTATCGATAATGCACCAGCAGCGAGCCTTGCAACTGGTAACATAAGAGAAGCGTGTAAACATGCGATTAATCAAGGGTTAATAAAAATACAATCCTCGTACCAGAATGAGGACAACATCAAAAAAATGCTAAAAGATGACTGATTTGCGAGCGGTTAAGAGCAGCAAGTCGTGACCTTATTTTTAGTTTTGTTATTATCGATGTAACGGAATTTCATCAAAATGATCGAGATCGGTCTACGCGGCGCTAATAAATACATCTATGGGCATTCTTGAAAAAGACATTCAGGCGCAACTCCACCAGCTGAAATCTCAGTTGGAGCAGGTCCGTTTGACGCAAAGAGACACCTCGTTCAAGTTTATTAGAGAACAGAAAGTTCTAAAGCGTATCGTCACATCTTTAAGTGACGCATGTGTTGGCAGTAACAGCCATTTAGATGAAAACCTCATTGCCCTTAGGGAAGAGCTAGAAAAGCAAAAAGACATTAGCTCGATGATCCCCAAGCTGGCAGTATTAGAAAGGATGCTTAAGCAGAAAACGTTGGCTATGGATAAACAGAACGGATATCTGGACGATAGCATTAAGCACAGTGGGGAAACGCTGCAGCGCATAACTGGCCTTCCAGCACAGCTAAAACGCGACCTACGAAACTTACTTAGCTTCTCCGAATGCAATGGCAGTCAGAAAGTCGACCATGCCATGAAACTTCTCGGTATTTATGAGCGTGCCATAAAGATTATGGCGAATAACTCACGCACCCATTTTGCCGACGCTGCGCACTCTCCGGAACAAGAGCTCCTTTCCGACCTATCAAACGAATTACAACATCTGATCACTGAACTCGACTTCGAGGGTGAATCGGGTGATCTGCTTACCGATATTCGAGCGAAGCTGCTGCTTGGAGTGTCCACACAAAACCTACTTGAGCTAACACTTCAGATCCTCAAACTGGTTATTGAAGGCACCAACCTAGAACGTAAAAAATCTGAACAATTCATCGACCAGCTTAACTCTTCTCTAGCGTCCAGCATCAAAACGGCAGACCAAAATGCCGACCAGAGCCAGAGCTACTTTGAGCACCGCCAAGGTCTGAATTCTGAGTTAAATGAACTTGTCACTAGAAGCCAAAGCTCGGTAGATAAAGCGAAAGATATTGATAGTTTAAAGCTGTCGATTAATCCGCTACTCAGTGAAATCGCCTCTCTTTCGGAAAGACTGAACCACGCAGAGCAAAAAGAACAAGCTCTGATAGAGAGAATGAGTTACGGAAAGACTCAGTTAGATTCACTCTATGAAGTGACCCAAGATTACCGTAAGCGTTTGGAAGATCAGGCTCAGCGTATGCTGCTTGATCCTCTAACCAAGGTTTACAATCGCACAGCCTTTACTGATCGCTTAGAGCTTGAGTATCGCCGCTGGATCCGTGCGCAACATTCGCTACGCGTAGTACTGCTCGACATCGACAACTTCAAAGCAATTAACGATAGCTTTGGTTATACCGCGGGCGACAAAGCACTCAAGATCATCGCAAGAACCATCACCAAAGAAGCAGGCACCACCGATACTGTGGCTCGCTTTTCAGGTGAAGAGTTTGTCTTATTGCTACCAGAGCAAACCGATGAATATTGCCATCAGGTGATTCAAAACATTCAAACTCAAGTAAGCCGCTTACCCTTTAAGTTTCGTGACCAACAAATCACGATCACTTTATGCGCGGCAAGTACTCAGTTTAAAGAGTCAGATACACCGGAAGAAGTGTTAGAGCGGCTCAATACAACGCTAAATAAAGCAAAACAACGCGGTAACAACCAACTTGTTTGGCACTAGGCCAGTCCTAGATTTAATTTATTTCATTTTTTCAAATACTTATCACATACCATTTCCCTCAATGTTTGCTAAGCTAATGATTAACATTCGCTTAACAAGCATTCTTGGCAAGCAACGCTGTCGTATCCGTTTCGTCTGGTTAACTCTCTCCCACCTTTAACCAAACACTTTCAACGTTTGCTTCTCACTCTCGAGCCAGAGGGTCACTTCAACGTCCCCTGCTCTTTTCAACAAGGAGGCACTATGATCACTCATATCAGCCCTGCCGGTAGCATGGATTTACTCTCTCAACTTGAGGTTGAGCGTCTTAAGAAAACCGCGTCTAGTGATCTGTACCAACTGTATCGTAACTGTACGTTAGCGGTCCTGAACTCGGGTAGCCACACCGACAACTCCAAAGAGTTGCTCGACAAATATCTGTCGTTCGATGTCGAAGTCGTTCGCCGTGAGCGTGGTATTAAGCTCGAACTGAGCAACCCACCAGAGCATGCCTTTGTCGATGGTGAAATCATCAAGGGTATTCAAGAACACCTATTCTCAGTGTTGCGTGACATTGTTTACGTCAACATGCATTTAGCCGATAACCAAAGGCTCAACCTGACTAATGCCACTCACATTACCAACCTTGTGTTTGGTATCTTGAGAAATGCAGGAGCGCTGACGCCGGGCATCGAGCCTAACCTGATTGTATGTTGGGGTGGCCACTCTATTAATGCCAGCGAGTACCAATACACTCGTGAAGTCGGTAATGAGCTCGGCCTGCGTGAACTGAATATCTGTACCGGTTGTGGACCGGGTGCGATGGAAGGCCCAATGAAAGGGGCTGCCATTGGTCACGCCAAACAGCGTTATACCGACCATCGTTACCTAGGGCTTACCGAGCCTTCGATCATTGCGGCTGAGCCACCAAACCCAATCGTGAACGAACTGGTGATCATGCCAGATATTGAGAAGCGTCTTGAGGCGTTTGTTCGTATGGCGCATGGCATCATCATTTTCCCAGGCGGCCCCGGCACAGCTGAAGAGCTGCTGTACATCTTAGGGATAATGATGCACCCGAATAACGCTGAGCAGCCAATGCCGATTGTCCTAACAGGTTCGAAAGAGAGTGAGGCTTACTTCCGCTCAATCGATAAGTTCATTGGTGAAACTCTAGGGCCTGATGCTCAGAAACATTACGAGATCGTGATTGATGACCCAGCACGCGCTGCGAAAATCATGAAACAAGCGATGCCAGATGTGCGCTCTCACCGTAAAGAGACCGGTGATGCCTACAGCTACAACTGGTCACTGCATATTGAGCCTGAGTTCCAACTGCCATTCGACCCAACACACGAATCTATGGCGGCGCTTGATCTTCATATGGACCAAAAAACCGAGAGCCTAGCCGCTAATTTACGTAAAGCGTTCTCAGGCATTGTGGCGGGTAACGTCAAAGCCGAGGGTATTCTGGAGATCGAGAAGCACGGCCCATTCCTAATTGATGGCGATAAAGAGCTAATGACCAAGATGGACCAACTGCTAAACGACTTTGTTGAGCAACATCGAATGAAGTTACCGGGCGGCTCTGATTACGTGCCTTGCTATAAAATTGCACCGAGCGAATAGACACACTCATTAACGAGTAACTAAGTGAGTGATAACCAATTGGTAGGCATAAAGTTAATCAGCTTATGACGTTTACGTCGCTAACGTTCCAACTCACCAAGTGATACGTTACTATAAGGGGCTAGCAGCCCCTTTTTTATTGCCTATTTAGTGGAAACTTATGTCTATCCATCTTGTTATTATCGATGCCTTAAACCTCATCCGACGCGTGCACTCTGTTCAGCCGGATCCAACCGATATAGCAAGAACCATCACTACCACTACTCGCACTCTCAATAAGATTCTGAATGAATCAAAGCCCACCCACATCATCGCGGTATTTGATCACCATTTACAAGACCGTGGCTGGCGCGCAGATGTGCTCCCTGCTTATAAGCAGAACCGTAAACCGATGCCAGAACCATTGATGAAAGGCCTTGATGCGATTCAACAAGCTTGGTGGGAGTTAGGTATTGATTCACTGCTGTCTGATGGCGATGAAGCGGATGATCTCGTCGCAACACTGGCAAAGAAAGTGGCAGACCACGGAGAAACGGTCACCATCATCTCGACAGACAAAGGGTATTGCCAGCTGCTATCACCCACTCTGCAGATCCGAGATTACTTCCAGCACCGTTGGTTAGACAAACCCTTTATCGAAGCTGAGTTTGGCGTAAAACCTGAACAACTGGCGGATTACTGGGGATTAACGGGCGTAAGCTCAAGCCAAGTACCGGGGATTCCAGGTGTCGGACCAAAAGCAGCCAAAGAGATATTAACCACATACCCAGATATCGAAGCGGCCTATCAAGCAGAAGATCTACCGAAAAAATATCGTAAGAAGTTCGACGAACACATCGAATCCGCTCGTGTATGTAAACAAGTATCAGCACTCAAAACAGACATTGATTTAGGGTTCAATCTGCAAGATATTCGTTACGAAGCAAATTCTTAAGTCGCAGTGACTCGATAATATTGATATAAAAAAAACGCTCCTAACAAGGAGCGTTTTTTTTGTTTATTAACTGCGTATTAGTGCGGTGAGATGTTTGAAAGCGCCTGAATGTGGACCGTGATCTCTTCGCGATCGTGGTAAAGGTGCTTAGCCTGCATCTTGAACTTCACTTTGTTCTCAATAAGGAACACTTTTAGGTTCTCGATATCTTGCAGTACTTCATCGTAACGGCCTTTCATAGGCAGTTTAAGGTTGAACAGTGCTTCTTTCGCCCAGCCTTTGATGATCCACTCACCCATAAGGTGAGCAACACGAGCTGGCTTCTCAACCATGTCACAGATAATCCAAGTTACGTTCTTACGGTCTGGTTCAAACTTAAAGCCATCCACCATGTGGTGCTTAATTTGACCCGTTTCCATTAGGCTGTCTGCCATCATGCCGTTATCAACACAGTGAACGAACATCGAGCGCTTAACCAATTGATAAGTCCAACCACCTGGACACGCACCTAAATCAACACCCCACATACCTGGAGCCAGACGCTCGTCCCACTCATCACGAGGGATGAATACGTGGAATGCTTCTTCTAGCTTCAATGTAGAACGGCTTGGCGCATCTGATGGGAATTTCAGACGAGGGATACCCATAAAGAACTGTGAGTTGTTCGTTGGGTAAGAGTAACCAACAAAACAGTGACCCGGAGCGATGAAGCATAAATGAAGCACAGGCTTCTTAGCGTTATCTTTCGCAGTCATCAGGCCTTTACCACGCATTGCTTGACGCATCGGCACAGTAAACTTACGGCAGAACTTCAAAAGCTCTTTTGCTTCATTAGTGTCTGGCGTTTCGATACGGATATCACCACAACGAGGGAAACCTTCTTTCTCAGAAAGCGCCTCAAGAATTGGAGAAATACGGTCATCGGTTGGCAGGTCTTTAATTTCAACAGCCACTGCCAGCATTTGACGAGCAAAGATCAGTGATTGGAAATCGATCTCTTTGATCAACTTATCCGCTTCACCTGCTTGGTAACATTCAAACAATACAAAACCTGTATTGTTCTTTAGGCGAGGAAAACCAAACACTTCCAGTTGTGTTGCCTTGTCTTGAATTTCGCCAGCACATTCTTTTTCAAAACCAGAGCGACAATAAAGTAGTACGTGTTTCACTGAGTTACCTCTTTTATATTCAAAGCAGCGAAGGAGAAGACTCCCCAACCAATGATAAATAGTAGACCGCCAAACGGAGTGATAGGGCCAAACCATTTTATTCCTGTCAGTGCCAAGCCATAAAGGCTGCCACTAAAACAAAGGATGCCGATGATAAAGCAAATTGCCGCAATGAAAAAATATTTTTGTGATTTAGCGCCAAGTTTCATCTGAAGCAGAGCACCACACGCCAATATCGCCAGAGTATGGATAAATTGGTACTGAACACCGGTCTCAAATACGCCTAGCAGATATTCAGGCAAGATAGCTTTCAAACCGTGAGCTGCAAAGGCGCCAAGCATCACAGCAACCGCGCCAGAGATGCCAGCAAACGTGAGTAAATACTTACTTCTCATTGAGTACCTCTTTAATAAACGCCGCTAGTTTCTCAACGGTTAACGCAATATTCTGCTGCTCGGTGTAACCAGAACTCTTACGAGGTTTAAAGCTGTGGTCGCCATCGGGAATAAATTCAACACGAATAGAATCAGACAGATCAAAGTCAGCAAACTCTTCACGCTTACCAAAGGTATCGCGCTCACCTTGTAAAATGAGGCAAGGCTTTGCTAACTCAGCTAAGTGCTCACCTTTGTACTTTTCAGGCTTACCTGGTGGGTGGAAAGGAAAGCCTAAACACGCCATTGCTGCCACTTTATCAACTTCAGACAAATGGCTCGCCATACGCCCTCCCATCGACTTACCACCAATCACAAGCTTATCGCCATCAACCTGCTCAATAATCTCTTGGTAGGCTTCAAGTAGCTTAGGTGCTCTGTCAGGTGGACGACGCTTACCATCTTCAGCACGTTTAATCATGTAAGGGAAATTGAAACGAATTACTCGTATCCCTTTAAAGGCTAACCCTTTGGCTACCGATTGCATGAACTCATGATCCATGCCTGCGCCAGCACCATGGGCAAAGATAAAGGTGATCGGATTGTCTTCACCATCAATGATGACGTTATTCATCGAGTAAGTCCTCTTGTTCACTTTGCGCTTTCGCTAGCATCCAGTCGCGGAAGGTAGCAATACGACCCATGTCGGCTTGTTTCTCATGACAAACCACATAGAAGGCGTTCTTACTCACCAACACTTCATCAAAAGGCGCAATCAAACGACCCGCTTCGATTTCAGGCTGCGCCAACACGTTGTTACCTAGAGCAATGCCCTGTCCGTGAGTCGCTGCCTGCAGCACCATGGTTGAGTGACTGAAGATAGGACCGTGATTAACGTTTACCCCGTCGATGCCATTTTGCTTAGCAAACTGTTTCCAATCTTTTCGAGAGGTATCATGTAATAGCGTATGACATGCTAAATCACTAAGAGATTCTAATGGTTTTACTCCTAGCAGCACGGAAGGTGAGCAAAGAGGGATCAAGTATTCTTGGTAAAGCTTATCGGCTCTAAGCCCCGACCAATTACCTCGACCATAATAAATAGCCACGTCTACATCATCGGTCAGCGAGCCTTCATCCATATCAACGGCTTTGATTCTTACATCAATATCAGGTTCTTGCTGATTAAAGTCAGCGAGCCTTGGTACCAACCATTGAATCGCAAAACTCGGCGGTAAACTGATGGTCAATGCGCCCTTCTCACTTCGCTCAAGCACTTTATCCGTCGCTTCTGCCAGTGATGTGAAAATATCTTTGATATCTAAGAAGTAGCTTTGGCCTTCTTCAGTCAGCAGCAAAGAGCGATTTCTTCGGCGAAACAGCTTCAAAGATAAGAATTCTTCAAGCGCTTTGATCTGATGGCTGACCGCCGCTTGAGTAACAAACAACTCTTCTGCGGCACGCGTAAAACTCAAGTGTCGAGCTGCTGCTTCAAACACTCTTAGCGAGTTTAATGGGGGTAATCGACGAGACATAGTTACTCTCTAAATAAGCATTAGTTTTTTTTATCTGAAACATTATAATTTGTCCATTGCCTAGCGGCCAGAGAAATTCTATATTTCATCCCGCAGCAGCTAGCCTGAACGGCTTGATTCTCTCTAGAATCAATTGGCTTAGCTCCTGCGATGTTGTGTTTGCAAACTCGTTCTTTTCGAGTTGGGTAGAGTTCTACCAAATGTTTTGTTGCAGTTTAAACTGAAACGAGGCATGTACTTCCTGTATTTATTTTGACCTGTCTGTCAAATTTGTTTACACCGCCTTATGGGCGGTGTTTTTTTATGTGCAAAGAAATGTAACAACAAGTTTATCAATAGCTGTGCTAATTAATCTTTATTATTTTTCATCGCCAATCACAGAATCAGAAACCCACTCAAATAATCAACTGAACACATACAAATAGCACCATTGAGTTGCACTAAAAAGTAACAGAATACTTCAAGATACTCACACTTCTTCGGTACTTATAAACCCGTTTAGAGCTCACTCTTTCTATCAATCAAAAATTTCAAAGCTGAGCATGACGATAGCACGCCCAAACTCACGCCTCTGTCTGACTACTGTAAATCATTCACAATAGAAAATAAAAAAGCCGCTTACTTTTCAGTAAGCGGCTTTGCAAAATGATTAACGCTTGGTCAATACACCACTATGGGCGGTAAACCTTAACGTTATGGAAGCCTTGCTCTTGTAGGTAAAGTGCCTGTAGACGGCTCATTACACCACGGTCACAGTACAGCAAGTACTCTTTCGCTTGGTCTAGGTCGCCAAACTGAGTAGAAAGCTTGAAGAATGGGATGTGTTTAATTTCAACACCCTCGATCTCTAGTGGGCTTTCGTCTTCTTCTTCTGGGCTACGAATATCAAGAACGATAGCGTGCTCAGCAACAGCTTGAACTTGTTCAACTTCAGGCGCTTGCTCTTGGCTCTCTTTCTCGATGTCACGGATATCCATAACTCGAGCGTTCTCGATCACTTGATCCAGCACTTCAAAGTTAAACTTAGCTTCTTCTGCTTCCAGTTTACCTTTCTTCGCTTTCACTGTTGGCTTCTTAGAGATAACACCACAGTACTCAGGCATTACCTTAGCGAAGTCTTCAGTACCGATGATACGAGAAAGGTCGATGATGTCTTCTTTGTCCCAGTTGATAAGCGGACGAAGAATCAAAGTGTCTGTCACGTTGTCGATGTGGCGAAGGTTAGTTAGCGTTTGGCTAGAAACCTGGCCAAGTGCTTCACCTGTTACTAGAGCTTCAATACCGAAGCGCTCTGCAACCATACCACCAGCACGCATGAACATACGCTTAAGAACAACGCCCATTTGGCCGTCTTCAACGTTTTCAAGGATTTCAGCAACCACGGGTTCGAAGTCTACAGAAATGAACTTCACCTTTGCAGATGAGCCGTATTTATTCCATAGGTAGTGAGCTACTTGCTTAACGCCAATCTCGTGCGCTGGGCCACCAAGGTTGAAGAAACAGTAGTGAACCTTAGAGCCACGTTTGATGTGCAGGTAGCTTGAAACACCAGAGTCAAAGCCGCCAGAGATCAAGCTTAGTAGATCTTCTTGAGTACCAAGAGGGAAACCACCTAGGCCTTTGTGACGAGCTAGAACTTGGTTTAGCTTATCGTTAGCCACTTCAACCTTAACGGTTACATCAGGGTTCTTAAGTCGAACTTTAGCTGACTCAACCGCTTGGTTTAGACCGCCGCCTACGTAGCGTTCAAGTTCAATAGAGGTAAAGTCATGCTTACCACGACGCTTAGCACGAACAGAGAAAGTCTTGCCTTCAATATCAGCACGGCTGCGTTCTAGTACTTGCTCGTAAATATCGTGCAAGTCTTTGAACTCAGACTGTTGTACTTCAAGAGAGTGGTGAATACCTGGAGTGTGAGTCAGAGCCTCTAACACCTCTGCGTAGTACTGGTCACTCTCAGACGTCACCTCGATATGATCGCGACGGTTGAATACCGCAACACTTTCACAGCGACGTTGAATAACGTTACGAATGTTGCACTCTAGAATCCTTGTGAAGCGCTTACGCACCGATTCACTTTTTACAAAAATTTCCGGATGGGGCTTAACAATAAATTTCATAGTACTTTCACAACATTAATGTTCAAAATTTTGAAAACGCTCATCGCTAAGTAAATTAGAGAATTTACACAGCACTTGAAGCAAGAATAGATCATATCTAAATCTAAGGGCGCGAATTATACATGAGAAAGTGAAGCAAGGAAAAGAGTGCTTGCTGTAACACCCTCATTAAACCGCTTGTTATTAACAGTAGCAGGTTTCGAAACGACATAAATACCGCAGAGAACCATTGAAGACCAGCAAACAAAAAGCCCAACCTCATTATAAGGTTGGGCTTTCGATGCTATCTGCATGCTACCGCGTGAGCACGTATAGGCTATTCATTAATAACAGGTACTTCGTCACTGTAAAGCGGCTCGCCCTGCATGATACTGATTTCAACGCGGCGGTTGAGGCTACGTTGCCATTCAGTATCGTTCGACTCGACTGGCTCGGTATCCGCCATGCCGCGTACTCTCAAGCGTTGATGAGAGAAACCACGCACCTTTTCCATCTCTTGAGCAACAGACACTGCTCGCTGTGATGACAAGTCCCAATTAGAGCGATAAAGCTCGGAATCAAGACGTTGATTATCGGTGTGCCCTGAGATTCGAACGATACCCGGAACATCTTTCACCAACTCAGCCACCTGTCTCACCAAAGGTCGGAACTTAGGCTGTAGGAAAGCAGAACCCGATGGGAATGCACCCTTCTCACGAATTCGAATCACAATCTGCTGGCCAAGATTTTCAACTTCAATCGCGCCTTGGTCTATCTCTCGCTCCAACGCCTTCTTGATGCTTTCCATCAAGGTTTCCATCTCTTGCGATTGAGCTTCAGCTTGTTGTTGCTGTTGGTCTGACTCAGAGTTTTGATTGTCGTGAGTCGAAACCTCTGGCGACTTGCCTCCGGTCATCTTGCCTTGGTCACGCATGGTACCGCCAGCACGCTCAGATTCACCTTCATGAAACTCAAGCGTTTGTTGCGTAATATCAATCGTCTGCTGCATGATCACATCAATCGGTGTCGGCTCTGGGCGACCAGGACGGAACTCTTGTGCAATGATGCTTGTGCCTTTAGGAATGTCTTTCACTTCCAAGCGGTTTTGTACACCAAACGCAAATTTCATCGAGCCAGCGATCTGTTTGAATTTCAGTACGTCCATCTCAGAGAATGAGAGCAGCAGTACGAAGAAACACATCAGCAGTGACATCAAGTCAGCAAATGTCCCCATCCATTGAGGCAACCCCGGAGGAGGACATTTACATGGATTTTCTTCATCCATCTTCAACTCCTCTTACGCAGGTTCACCATCAATCGTACGCTTACCTTCGTTTAGGTAGCTCTTCAGGTAACCATCGATTACTCGTGGGTTCTGACCATCTTGAATCGCGAGTACGCCATCCATAACCAAACGACGGTTGAGTGTCTCTTGGTCACGACGCAACGCAAGCTTGTCGGCAATTGGGAAGAACACCATGTTCGAAAGAATCGCACCATATAGAGTGGTTAAAAGTGCTACCGCCATCGCAGGACCGATCGCTTTTGGATCATCCATGTTCGAAAGCATCGCAACCAGACCAACCAAGGTACCAATCATGCCCATTGCAGGGGCAACATCACCAAATGCAGAGAACACTTTCGCGCCCTGTTCGTGACGTTCTGTGGTTAATGCGATGTCTTTTTGCAGTGCAGCGCGTACCACATCACCGTCATGGCCATCTACCAATAGGTCGATGCCCTTTTGCATGAAACTGTTGTTAATTTCCATCTCTTCCAGTGCTAAGAAACCACCTTTACGAGCCGCATCAGCCATCTCTACAACTTTCGCAATAAGATCTTCAGGCTCATCCGCTTTAAACATAAAAGCTTTGCCTGCGATTTTAGTCGCGCCAAAGAACTGTCCCATGGTGAACTTCATTAGAACAACAAAGGTTGAGCCACCAACTACGATCAAAATGGATGTCGTATCATAGAACATCCCGAGGCTTCCACCTAGGATCATTGCCATAATTACAAAGGCAAATCCACCAATCAAACCTATTAGGGTTGCTAAATCCACTGAGCACTCCTCATGCTTTTTTGTAGCTCTATGTCGACGATAATCTTTGTATCGGCAAGACTATAAGATCTTTTAGTAAATTCTTGGCCTAAGTATCACACTTTTCGTTTTTGAATCCCAACTATTGGCTTACTTTGCTCTTATACGTAGCGCATAAACTCGATAAAGCTAAGGTTATTCAAGCAAAGTGCGTTCAAGCCCCTTAAAAACGAACTTTCTAGCAAAATTTCTTGGTTACATTTGACCATCTCAGCGGCCTAGGGTAACGTTCGTTCATCTTTCCAAACGCAGATTTATTATGGCTACTAAGAAACCTGAAAATATGAGCTTTGAAGCAGCAATCGAAGAGCTTGATGGCTTGGTTGATCAACTAGAAAATGGTGATCTAGCTTTAGATGATGCGCTGAAAAAGTTCGAACGAGGCATTTCCCTCGCTCGTGCCGGTCAAAGCAAACTAAACGATGCTGAACAGCGTGTTAGCATCCTACTGCAAAATGATGAAAACGCAGAACTTAGTGACTTTAACCCACAACCAGAATAACGAATTGTATGAGATCCCCTATGATCGAGACTTTATTGTCTTATCAAGCACGTAATAACGAGCAACTGAACCTTTGGCTTGATCGCCTGCCACACCAAAATCAGAACCTGATCAACGCGATGCGTTATGGGTTACTTTTAGGCGGTAAACGCGCACGTCCATTTCTTGTCTACATTACAGGGGAAATGCTCGGCTGCACCGCTGAAGAACTCGACACTCCAGCATCTGCAATCGAATGTATTCATGCCTATTCTCTGATTCACGACGACCTTCCAGCAATGGACGACGATGAGCTGCGTCGTGGCCATCAGACTTGTCACATCAAATACGATGAAGCAACGGCAATTTTAACTGGCGATGCACTACAAACTCTCGCGTTTACTATACTTGCGGAAGGTACATTAAGTGCTGACGGTGAAAGCAATCGCGTTCGAATGATTCAACGCCTAGCTGAAGCCTCTGGTGCACAAGGTATGTGCATTGGACAAGCACTTGATATTGAAGCTGAAAACCGCTCTGTCACGCTAGAAGAGTTAGAAGAAGTTCACCGCAATAAAACGGGCGCGCTAATGAAATGTGCGATTCGTTTAGGTGCTCTCGCTGCTGGTGAAAAAGCGTTTGAAGTGATGCCTCAATTAGACAAGTACGCCGATGCCATTGGATTAGCATTCCAGGTTCAAGATGATATTTTAGATATCACTGGCGATACTGAAACTTTGGGTAAGCCACAGGGTTCTGACCAAGAATTGAACAAAAGCACCTACCCTTCTTTGCTAGGTTTAGAGGGCGCTCAAGAAAAAGCGCAAACTCTGCTACAGGAAGCGCTTCAAGCTTTGGCTGCAATCCCATACAATACCCAGTTACTCGAAGAGTTCGCCCGATACGTCATCGAGCGCAAGAACTAAGACAATAAGCGCGCATTACCTATGACTCTTGATATATCAAAGTACCCAACTCTTGCTTTGGCTGATAAGCCAGAGGATTTGCGTCTACTTCCAAAAGAGACGCTGACACAGCTTTGTGATGAATTACGTACCTATCTTCTTAACTCAGTGAGCCAGTCAAGTGGTCACTTAGCGTCAGGCTTAGGTACAGTAGAGCTGACAGTTGCTCTGCACTATGTGTACAACACGCCTTTTGACCAGTTGGTTTGGGATGTTGGCCACCAAGCATACCCGCATAAAATTCTTACTGGTCGTCGCGACCGCTTGTCGACTATCCGTCAAAAAGATGGACTGCACCCATTCCCATGGCGTCAAGAGAGCGAATACGACACCCTTTCTGTTGGTCACTCTTCAACGTCGATTAGTGCTGCACTTGGTATGGCTATCAGTGCGAAGAAAGAAGGCAAGAACCGTAAAGTCGTGAGTGTAATTGGTGATGGCGCGATTACTGCGGGTATGGCATTTGAAGCCATGAACCACGCGGGCGATATTCACAATGACATGCTGGTTATCCTGAATGATAACGAGATGTCGATCTCTGAAAACGTAGGTGCGCTAAACAACCACCTAGCTCAAGTTCTTTCTGGCAGTCTTTACACGTCAATTCGTGAGGGCGGCAAGAAAGTGCTATCAGGCGTTCCGCCGATTAAAGAGCTAGTTCGTCGTACAGAAGAACATCTAAAAGGCATGGTTGTCCCTGGCACCATGTTCGAAGAGTTAGGCTTTAACTACATTGGCCCAATTGATGGTCACGATGTCAATGAGCTGATTAAAACGCTTAAGAACATGAGAGACCTTAAAGGTCCTCAGTTCCTGCATATCATGACGAAGAAAGGCAAAGGCTACGAGCCAGCTGAGAAAGATCCAATCGGTTACCACGGCGTACCGAAATTCGATCCAGCACACTCAAGTCTGCCTAAGAGCACCAGCTCTAAACCAACGTTCTCTAAGATTTTTGGCGACTTCCTGTGTGATATGGCCGCGCAAGATCCTAAGCTGATGGCGATCACGCCTGCAATGCGTGAAGGCTCTGGCATGGTGCGTTTCTCGAAAGAGTACCCAGAACAATACTTCGATGTAGCGATTGCTGAGCAGCATGCTGTGACGTTAGCAACGGGTATGGCGATTGCAGGTGACAAGCCGATTGTCGCTATCTACTCGACGTTCCTACAACGTGGTTACGATCAACTGATCCACGATGTGGCTATCATGGACTTACCGGTCATGTTCGCTATCGACCGTGCAGGCCTTGTCGGCGCCGATGGTCAAACACACCAAGGTGCGTTCGACTTAAGCTTCATGCGTTGTATTCCAAACATGGTGATCATGGCGCCAAGCGACGAGAACGAATGTCGCCAAATGCTTTACACAGGCCACCAGCACACTGGTCCAAGTGCCGTTCGTTACCCTCGCGGTAATGGTATGGGCACTGAGATACAAAGTGAATTTACCGCGCTTGAGATTGGTAAAGGTCGTATCGTTCGCGAAAGCGAAAAAGCAGCAAATGGCTCGAAAGTCGCTATCTTAAGCTTCGGTACTTTCCTTGAGAGTGCACTTCAAGCCGCTGACGCCATCGATGCGACAGTTGCAGATATGCGCTTTGTGAAACCACTCGATGAAGCTCTGATCAAACAGCTTGCTGCTGACCACGATGTTCTGGTGACTATAGAAGAGAATGCGATTGCAGGTGGTGCCGGCGCAGGTGTGATTGAATTCTTGATGCAAGAGAAACTGCTGATGCCAGTATTGAACCTTGGCCTACCAGACAAGTTCATTGCTCAAGGTACTCAAGGCGAACTGCATGAAGAGCTAGGCTTGGACGCGAAAGGCATTGAGAAGTCTATCTCGGACTACCTTGCTAAATAGCCTTAATACGTAAGCTCCGCAAACAAAAAAGGTTGGCCCTAGGGTCAACCTTTTTAGTATCTGCTAATTAGTTTGGTGTATCGCCAACTAAACCTTAGCCCTTCAGTTAACTCACACTAACCAACCTGCGAAATGTGCCACGGCATACAACGAAATAGCCGCCATAATACCCGCTACAATATCGTCAATCATGATACCCAAGCCGCCGTGAATTCGCGCATCTAGCCAACCAATCGGCCATGGTTTTACCATGTCAAAAAAGCGGAAAAGCACAAAACCAGTCAGAAGCCATTTCCAGTCATCAGCAGGGATATTCAGCATAGGCACTAAGCTCATGGTGATCCAAAAGCCCGCAAACTCATCCCAAACGATAGAACCGTGGTCATGCACGCCCATATCATCAGACGTTACTTGGCAGATCTTAATACCAATAATGCAGCTTACCACCACCACAGCAACGTAAGCAGGAAACGGTAACTGAACCAACAACAGGTACAACGGAATAGACGCGAGCGTACCCATTGTGCCGGGAATAATAGGCGATAAGCCACTGCCAAAACCCGTTGCTAAGAAATGCCAAGGGTTTTTAAGAGAAATAAGAGAAAGTGGGTTTGTCATCAATTAACCTTAAAGTGATCGTAACCAGTTAAGTTCCAGCTTAGTGGTTCACCATTATTGTGTAATTCAAAATATTCTACAGGTCTTATCTGGCCAATGCAGGTGACTTTTGTACCAGTGTGTGACAAAGCACTTTCCAACGACCCTTTATTCTCTTCTGGTACAGTAAAGCACAGTTCGTACTCTTCACCACTGGTCAGCGCATATTGCTGAGCTGAAGTGATATCAGGAGCGAACTGACGTAACTCAGCAGAGATAGGCAGCGTGCTTACATCAATACTTGCACCAACTTGAGAACGCTTAAGGATATGTTTTAAATCAGCAATAACGCCATCAGAGATATCAATCGCCGATGAAGCAAGGTTCACTAGAGCCTGACCCGCTAACACTCGTGGGGCGCTCACATAATGTCTCTCTTCAAGCTCAGCAGCATACGGCTTCGCTCTGTTCTGCTCAGGGTTAAGTAACACTTCTAAGCCAGCTTTGCTGTCACCTAGATTACCTGTTACGTAAATCCAGTCGCCCACTTTCGCGCCATCTCTGCGCAGCGCTCGTCCTTCAGGAACAAAGCCCTGTACCGTCAGTGTCAGGCTTAGTGGGCCTTTGGTGGTGTCACCACCAATTAACTGAATACCAAAGTAGTCTGCGAGTTTAAAAAAGGAGTCACAGAAGGGAGCAAGCCATGCTTCATCGATTTCAGGCATGGTTAAAGCAAATGACACCCACGCAGGCGTCGCGCCCATTGCAGCAAGGTCACTGATATTGGAAGCCAACGCCTTGTGTGCCACCCAAGCCGGATTCGCTTCAGCTAAGAAATGAGTACCAGCCACTAAGGTGTCCGTGCTGATCGCTATCTCAACATTGCCCGGCGCTTTGACCAAAGCACAGTCATCGCCAGCAGCCAGAAGTACGTCTTTACGTTGTGGTTGTCGATTTACAAAATATTTTTCAATCAGGTTAAATTCGCCAGACATCACATGCCCTATCTTTAGTCTCATAAAAATCACCGTAATCATGGATATTACAGAAATTTAGTTACAAAAAAGGCCAGCATGAAAGCTGACCTTTAGATTCAATATACGAACGTCTTATTTCTTACGAACGTGCGGTGCAGCTTTATCAAGCACACCGTTAACAAACTTATGGCTGTCTTCTGCTGCAAATACTTTTGCAAGCTCGATAGCTTCGTTGATAACCACTTTGTATGGTACATCTTCGCGACGAGTCATCTCGTACATAGCTAAACGTAGAAGCGCTAGTTCCATCAGATCCAGATCTTGCATAGGGCGAGATACGAATGGACGAAGCTTGCTATCAAGTTCCATGTGGCTAAGAGCAACACCAGTTAGTAGGTCGCGGAAGTATGCAACGTCTGTTTCTGGCATAGCAAGAGCAGGCTCTGCAGCATGAAGCTCTTCTTCATCATACTTACCACCAGATAAGAACTGTTCTTCAACGGTAGCAATATTTTCTTTAGTAATTTGCCAAGAATAAATTGCTTGTAGAGCAAATTGACGTGCGTTACGACGTGCGGCTGGTTTCACACTGGCCCCCATTAGGAATCGATTTCAGAAAGAACGTTGATCATCTCAAGTGCGCTAAGTGCTGCTTCTGCACCCTTATTACCAGCCTTGGTTCCTGCGCGTTCAATAGCTTGATCGATCGTATCAACAGTAAGAACACCAAACGCTACTGGAAGAGAATATTCCAGAGACACTTGTGCCAAACCTTTATTACATTCACTACAAACATAGTCAAAGTGAGGTGTACCGCCACGAATTACTGTACCAAGAGATACAATCGCATCGAACTTACCTGTTTTTGCAACGCGCTGCGCTACAAGTGGAAGTTCTACTGCACCAGGGCAACGAACAACAGTGATGTTGTCTTCGCTTACTTGTCCATGACGTTTTAAAGTATCGATTGCACCAGAAAGTAAACTTTCGTTAATAAAACTGTTGAAACGAGCAATAACGATAGCAATTTTTGCATTTGGCGCTGGGAAGCCACCCTCGATCACTTTCATAAGCCTTCCTTTAACTATTTTCATCAAGTGAGAATCGCCGGATTCTAGCACAAAACTGTGAGCAATATCTAATGGTAATTTAGAAGAACAGACACCGGCAATGTAAAGATGATAATGCAGCGCTGATCCCAAGCATATAGGAACAGCGAGGAGCCAAGTTTGTGTATTGAACACGTTTTGATTCGAACTTGGCTACTTTGCTCTTTTGGCTAGATTTATCACCAAAAGAGCCACTGAAATCATCGGTAAATTATGTCGCTACAAACGGAGAAACGTCTGCTCGCTGACACAGGATTTATTCGCAAACGTACTCGACAACGTTAAGACCAAAACCACCCAATGCGTGGTAACGCTTAGTGCTTGAAGAAAGCAGACGCATATCGTGCACGCCTAGGTCTTGAAGGATCTGAGAACCGACACCAACACGACGCGAGGTACCCTGCTTCTTCGCCATGGTTGGCTGCTCGTTCTTGTCTTGCGCTTCGAATGTCTTCACTTTGTGAATCAAAGAATCAGATGACTCTTCGTTACCAAGAATAACCAACACACCGCCTTCGTCGCCAATGCGCTTCATCGCTTTATCTAGAGACCAGCTGCGCTCAGTACCACGGTCTGAATGAAGCAGATCGGTGAACGTGTCATGCAGGTGAACACGTACCAAAGGAGCACCTTCAGATAGGTCGCCTTTTTGCATCGCGTAGTGGATCTGGTTATCAATTGTATCTCGGTAAGTCACCAGCTCGAAATCACCAAATTCAGTTGGCAAATGGCATTGTGCTACACGCTCAATCGTTGTTTCTGTGTTGTTGCGGTATTCAATCAAGTCTGCAATGGTGCCTAGCTTGATGTCGTGTTTTTCAGCAAACACTTCAAGATCAGGACGACGAGCCATGGTGCCGTCGTCGTTTAGGATCTCAACGATAACAGATGCTGGCTCACAGCCTGCTAGGCGTGCTAAATCACAACCTGCTTCTGTGTGTCCTGCGCGAGTCAGAACACCGCCATCTTGCGCTGTCAGTGGGAAAATATGACCAGGTTGAACAAGGTCTGCCGCTTTTGCATCTTTCGCCACTGCCGCTTGAACGGTCACCGCGCGGTCAGACGCAGAAATACCCGTAGTTACACCCTCAGCCGCTTCAATCGAAACCGTAAAGTTCGTGGTGTACTGTGCATTGTTGTCTTGAACCATAGGGGCTAGGCCCATACGGCTTGAACGCTCTTTGGTTAGCGTCAGACAGATTAAGCCACGGCCATACATCGCCATGAAGTTAATCGCTTCTGGCGTCACATGTTCTGCTGCCATGATCAGATCGCCTTCATTCTCGCGATCTTCATCATCCATCAGGATAACCATTTTTCCTAGGCGAATGTCTTCAATAATTTCTTGAGGAGTACTAATTGGCATTGTTCTATATCCTTTGAAATGGTTCTGCTTCCTAGAACCGACACTATTTAAACCTGATGATATTGCTTCGCTTTACAAAGTCTCGCTTAACGCACTTTGTATCAACGGTTAGGCAAAACCATTCTGCTGTAAGAATTCCATCGTTAAGCGAGATTCAGGCTCAGACTCTTGTTGCTGACCTTGCAGTAAACGCTCCATGTAACGCGCTAATACATCGACTTCTAGATTCACTTTACGACCGACATTGAATTGGTCGATGGTGGTTTCTGAAGAAGTGTGAGGAACGATAGTCAGCTTGAATGCGTTCTTGCGTAAATCGTTCACAGTCAGGCTGATGCCATCGACCGTTACTGAACCTTTTTGAGCCACGTATTTTGAGATTTCTGCTGGCATTTCTACCCAGAACTCAATCGCACGACCGACTTGGTTACGTTCAACAATCTCACCCACGCCATCAACGTGACCAGACACGATGTGTCCACCGAAACGCGTGGTTGGTAACATTGCTTTCTCAAGGTTAACTTTATCGCCCGCTTGGTAATCGACAAAACCCGTTTTTTTCAAGGTCTCAAGCGAAAGGTCTGCACTGTAGCTGTGGTCGTTGAATTCAACCACCGTCAAACACACACCATTGGTTGCGATACTGTCGCCTAACTGAACGTCAGCCATATCAAGCTTGCCAACGTTAACCGTTACGGTGATGTCTTCTCCGCGGGGAGTGATTGCACTCAATGTACCTACGGCTTCTACAATTCCTGTAAACATTTTAAAACTCTTTTTGTTGTCAACGACACGTATGCAGTTGGAGTAGCTATTTCGAGAGTGGTTTTCCCACTCTTGGTTCTGCCACAATAGGTTTCGCGACTATTGGTTTAGCCACGATGCGAATATCCACACCAACCTGTCGAACATCTTTAATTTCTAGGTCAATAACGTCAGACATTGAAGTGAGCCCTAATGCGCCCATCAAACCTCGTCCGTCACTGCCCATAAGTTTAGGTGCTAAATAGAGGATTAGCTCATCCACCAGCTGTTCTTCAATCAAGCTTTTTGCCAATGTAGCGCCCGCTTCGACCCAAATATGGTCGATATGATTCGCAGGTAATTGACGCATCAGATCGTGCAAATCGAGCTGACCTGCATCTGTGGTTCCGACTTCAATATCAGCAGATGCTTCGGCAACTCTCAACACAGATGTTGGAGTCTGGAATAACTTGAGCTCAGGACGCAGTTGGTTTTGACGATCAAGAATCACGCGAATCGGCTGACGCAGCTCGTCTTCAGCGTAATGATCTTTGATGCTGCTTGGCAACTCCGTCCAACGAACATTCAACGACGCATTGTCTTCAATCACCGTCTGGCTAGTTGATAACACAGCGCCTGATTTTGCTCGGTAGTTCTGAACATCACGACGCGCTTCTGGCGATGTGATCCACTGACTTTGACCATTTTCCAATGCCGTTTGCCCATCAAGGCTAGCGGCCATCTTTAACTGAACGAATGGCATGCCAGTTTGCATACGCTTGATAAATGCAGGGTTCAAGTCGAGAGCGTCTTGCTCTAGTAAACCGATTTCAACCTCAATACCCGCATCGCGTAGCATTTTGATACCACGACCTGCGACTTTTGGGTTTGGGTCCTGCATGGCGCAAACCACTTTAGCTACTTGAGCCTTAATCAAACCTTCCGCACAAGGTGGTGTTCGGCCATAGTGCGAACAAGGCTCTAGCGTGACATAAGCCGTCGCACCTTTTGCTTTGTCGCCCGCCATTCGCATGGCATGTACTTCAGCATGAGGTTCACCAGCTTTGGCATGAAAACCTTCGCCAACGATCTGACCGTCGGTTTGTACAATGACACAACCCACATTCGGGTTGGGTGCAGTAGTGTAAATGCCGCGTTTTGCTAACTGAATAGCAAGCGACATCATTTGAAAATCTAGGGGAGTAAAGTTTGACATGATTGAGGAGTTAATCCTCTAATTTAGCGATTTCTTCGCCAAACTCTCGGATGTCTTCAAAGCTGCGGTAAACAGAGGCAAAACGGATGTACGCCACTTTATCCAATTCTTTCAATTGGCCCATCACAAGATTACCAATCATCTCGCTTGGTACTTCACGCTCACCAGTTGCACGGAGTTGTGACTTAATCGTACTGATCGCAAGTTCAATCGCATCAGCACTCACTGGGCGTTTTTCTAGGGCGCGCTGTACACCACCCACCATTTTGTCTTCATTAAATGGTTCGCGGTTTCCATTCGACTTTATGACTTTAGGCATCACAAGTTCTGCCGATTCGAACGTAGTAAAACGTTCACTACATGCAAGGCATTGACGGCGACGACGAACCTGATGGCCATCGGCTACCAGTCTTGAATCGATTACTTTAGTGTCGTTCTCTGAACAAAAAGGACAATGCATATCACCTCCAAATAATTGAATATCAGTGTAACGGAATTGCCAAACGTTAGGAAAGAAAAAGGGCCAATTAAGGCCCTTTTGTGTGGTGATTCATTGATTATTGCTACTCGATCGCCATTTCAAAAATGAGCTTAGGAGTAAAATTAACGACCAGCGTTAACCGCGAACTAAATAGTTCGCTTTACCTACCCATTTGTAGCTTGTCAGCTCTTCTAAACCCATTGGGCCGCGAGCATGCAATTTCTGAGTAGACACGGCAACTTCAGCGCCTAAACCAAACTGTGCGCCATCAGTAAAACGTGTTGATGCATTCACATAAACCGCCGCAGAACCAACAGAGTTAATGAAACGCTCTGAGCTCTCTAGGCTATTGGTCATGATCGCATCTGAATGACTCGCGTTGTGTACACGCATGTGGTCAATCGCTTCTGCCACATCCGCTACCACTTTCACGCCGAGCGTGTAGCTTAGCCATTCAGTGTCAAAGTCGCCTTCAACCGCATCACGTTGGTCTTCAAAACCCGCTAGCAGCGATTTTGCACTGGTATCAGCAACTAAGGTTACCTTGCCGGCTAAACGCTGTTTCAGCTTAGTTAGGAAAGCTTCAGCAACCGCTTCATGCACTAGCAGTGTATCTAACGAGTTACACGCCGATGGACGTTGAACTTTTGAGTTTTCGACCACATCGACAGATTTCTCAAGATCAGCGCTTTCATCAACGAAGATATGGCTGATACCAAAGCCGCCGATGATTACTGGGATGGTGCTGTTCTCTTTACACATCTTGTGCAGACCAGCGCCGCCACGAGGAATGATCATATCCACGTAGTCGTCCAGTTTAAGCAGTTGAGAAACGAGTTCACGATCAGGCTTCTCGATGTACTGAACAGAAGCCGCTGGAAGCTCCGCTTTCTCTAATGCAGACTGGATAACCTTAACCAGTTCCATATTCGAGAAGAACGTCTCTTTACCACCACGTAGGATACTTGCGTTACCTGTCTTCAGACACAGAGCTGCAATATCGATAGTTACGTTTGGACGCGCTTCATAGATAACACCTACCACACCAAGTGGCACGCGACGACGAGACAGCGACATACCGTTTTCCAGTACTTTGCTGTCAATCTCGCTGCCAACTGGGTCATTCAGGCTAATCACGTTACGAACATCGTTAGCGATACCGGTTAAGCGCTCTTCGTTAAGAAGTAGACGATCAAGCAGTGCGTCAGTTAAACCCGCTTCGCGACCTAATTCGATGTCTTTCGCGTTCGCTTCTAAAATCGTTGTTGCGTTTGCTTCTAGCTCATCAGCGATAATCGCCAATGCTTTATTCTTTTGCGCCGTAGATGCGGTCGCTAGGTGGAAAGCAGCGTCTTTTGCTGCGATACCCATGTTAGTTAAATCCACGTTTAACTCTCCCTAAATTCTGTCTGTCTTTGGATGCAAAAAGGCGATTCGCCTTATCATCACGAGCTACTCTTGAATCACAACTAGGTCGTCACGGTGAATGACTTCTGACCCATAATCGTATCCAAGAATGTCGCCAATATCTTTACTGTGCTTGCCTGCAATTTTTGCTAGGTCTTGGCTTGAATAACTGGCAATACCACGCGCAATTACTTTGCCTTTGCTGTCTGTGACTTGGGTAACTTCACCACGAGAGAATTCGCCTTTAACTCGAACAACCCCTTTCGCCAACAAGCTGCTGCCTTTGGTGTTGACTGCGTTTACTGCGCCGTCGTCGACCACGATGTCACCTGCTGAAGCAGGGCCCGCCAAAATCCAGCGTTTACGGTTTTCAAGCGCTTCCGCTAAAGGCAAGAAACGTGTGCCTTGTGGGTTGTCACTCAGTGAGTCAAACACCACATTTTCAGCACTGCCCGCAGCAATAATCACTTCGATGCCTGCGCGACGAGCAATATCAGCCGCCTGCAGTTTTGTTGCCATGCCGCCGGTACCTAACGTCGTACCGCTACCGCCTGCGATCTTACGCAATGTGTCATCAATGGTTTTCACTTCTTTGATGAGCTCAGCATTTGGATCTTTACGAGGGTCAGCCGTAAATAGGCCTTTTTGGTCTGTTAGTAGCAAAAGCTTATCAGCACCGCACAAAATACCCACTAAGGCCGACAAGTTATCATTGTCGCCCACTTTAATTTCGTTGGTGGCTACTGCGTCGTTTTCGTTTACTACCGGAATAATATCGTGATCAACAAGTGCGTTGATCGTGTCACGTGCATTAAGAAAACGCTCGCGATCATCGAGATCAGCACGAGTCAGTAGCATCTGGCCAATCTTAAGGCCATAGATAGCAAACAAAGACTCCCAAACTTGAATCAACTGGCTTTGCCCAACTGCCGCAAGCAACTGTTTGCTCGCCATTGAGTTGGGAAGTGCGGGGTAACCAAGGTGTTCACGTCCTGCTGCAATTGCGCCAGACGAAACCATAACCACAGAGTGGCCTTGTTTTTTTAATTCAGCACATTGACGAACCAGCTCAACCATATGAGCGCGGTCTAATGCCAATGTTCCACCAGTTAAGACACTGGTACCCAGTTTAACAACGACAGTTTTACGCTGTGTTGTTGTCCCGCTTTGATGATTTGTTGTCATGAAGTCTTTTATGGATAAAACAAATAAGAGGTGATGTTTTAGCAATCAAAAGGGGAATTCACAAGCAGAAAAGGTGCGAAATCGCACCTTTTTGCTTTATATAGAAGAGTAACCTTTAAAATTAGACGAATTCGACAGACTCTTCGTCTAATTGGATACTGATTTCAAACTTACTTTGAAGTTCATCAACCAGTTTTTTGTGGAAGGCTTCTTGAGTTCGAGAGACCTCAGCGACCGCCTTTTTAGGTAACGGCAAAGAATCCCAGTTACCATCGATGTTGTACTTGCCGATATTGTACTTCGCCGAATATCCCTCTTCCGACTTATCCAATTCCAGCCACCAGCCCCAAAATTCGCGTTCTTCTGGTGATTTTTTATCGTTCACACATACAGACAAGCAATCAAAGATATAGTGGCCTTCTTCTGATTGCGGTTCCCTTAAATAAGGCCCGATCGCCTTTAAAACATTCAACAAGCGGTAATGCGTAGGTTGTTGTGTCACTTCTGACATATTGAATCTCCATTTTCAATGTTAAGAATGACGTTACTCAGACTGTTATACGTAGAAACTACGCATTTGGATTTTATAAATTATCTCTGAGTATCAGGTACTTAGTTTGTACACTTTTCATGCTTAACTAATTTAGGAGAAATGTCATCTAAATAATTCATCCTCAAGCCACTTTATCGCCAATTCGAGGGATTGCTCATAACCTTGTGTAATTGACTTAGCTTTGATTTTCTTCGCTTTTCCGTAATCACTGTAAATAGCAACCAGTTGATTATCCATTGGCGGTGAAACCGGGTCACCTTCCAGAGCTAATGCCAAGATAGGAACACTGGTTTTACTGTTTGACAGCAAACCTTGTACCTTGAGTGACCACGCCATCAACTGCCCAGAAAGGCTATTGATATCAACTGCACCTTTACCAAGACGCGAAGCCAACACATCTAGATGCATTTTGGGCATCTGCTTAAGTTTGTCTGCATGAACAAAGATATCGTGAATTGGTGCGCCTAAAGAAATACACGCTTTAATCTTATGCTGCTCAAGGAAAGATAGTCTCACCATCGCATTGCCACCAAAGCGGAAACCAAACAAACCAACTTTATGGTGATCGACCCATGGGATGTTAGGCAATTCATTCAGCACTGCTTGGTGAAGACAAGATGAGTCTTCTGTTAACGGCCAATGTGCACTGTGCCCTATTGATGGCATGTCTACCGTTAGCATGGCAATGTTCTTAGGTGCTAAATAATCCCTAAACAGGCGCCACATATCGGTTTGCAAGCTATCTAGACCCGCGCTGACAATCACAACCGGTTGTGGTTTATCTGTCTTGGTTAGATGCAAATTCGCTTTGATCTTCTTGTTTTGGTATGGAATATCAATCTGTTTGACGATCAACTTAGTGTGCTTGATCGCTTCAGAATAGGCTGCGTTGGCCAACACTTGAGCCTGAGCCGCCAAGTTGTCGTTCTTGAGATGTGGGTAACCCGCAATACTAAAGCACAGCGATGCTGAAAACAGCTCTTCAGCCATCTCTTCACCGCTCTTCTCATTAGAACGATTTTGATGCTGCATACCCAGCTTAGTCCATTCGTATGCCCAGTTACCGCTTCGGTAACCCATGACCGTATCAAGCCACTCGTCGATTGTACGAGAGTTATCTGATGACGCGATGCGAGCCAATACCGCTTCTTGCTCTATTGGATTAACGCCTTGCCATACCCACTGAAGACGTCTTAGGTTTCGATACCATGATGAGTTTTGCTGTTCACGCTTCTCATCCAATAACGCTTCAGAGCTTGGCATGTATTGTGTCAACATTGAGGTCTCTTTCGCCTGCTTGTGCTTTACAAACAAAGTTTCCGAAAGGTTCGAGCTCGTTTCTTCTGGTTCAGACATTGGGATACTTAATAAGAAATGGTTGTCACTAATAATATAAAAAAAAATGACCCTATAAAGGGTCATTTCTCAAAAAACTAAGTTTACGCTTATTTTGACTTGCGATTTACTGGCTCAACGTAGCTTAGGCTAGTATCCCAAGGTTGCTCAATCCATGTGTCTTGAGCGATATCAACAATGTACTCGTCTAGCAAATCAGCACCAGATGGTTTTGCACATACAGCGATCAATTTCGCTTTAGGGTACATTTCGCGAAGCTTACGTGCAGTGTCACCACTATCAACCAAGTCTTCAACGATTAGGAAGCCTTCGCCGTCACCTTCAGGTGCTTTAACTACTGTCATATCACGTTGGTGATCGTGGTCGTAGCTAGAAATACAAATCGTATCTACGTGACGAATACCTAGCTCACGAGCCAAGATTGCACCAGGAACCAAACCACCACGGCTTACTGCCCAGATGCCTTTCCACTGCTCTGCTGGCATTTGCTTTTCAGCAAGTTGACGGCAGTAAGTCTGCATGTTGTCCCAAGTGATAACGAATTTGTTGCTCATAGTATAAAACCTAATAATTTTGTCATGTTATTAGAGGCTATCTCAAACATAGCCTCTTCAGCGATTAAGCAGAAATCTAGACGATTAAGCGAAAATGTATTTAAGAATAAAGATAGCCGACATTACCCACACAGCAGGTGAAACGTCGCGACCTTTACCACTTAGCAGCTTAATTGCAGCGTAAGCGATGAAACCTAGTGAGATACCCTCAGCGATAGAGTACGTCAGCGGCATAAGCAGACATGTTACCACGACTGGTGCTGCTTCCGTAAGATCACGCCAATCAATGCCAACTAGGCCAGACATCATCAGAATTGCTACATAGAAAAGTGCACCAGATGTTGCGTAAGCCGGAATCATACCTGCAAGTGGCGAGAAGAAAAGAGCCAGTAGGAATAAGATACCAACAACAACAGCCGTTAGACCGGTACGACCGCCTTCAGCAACACCCGCAACACTCTCAACATAAGACGTTGTGTTTGAAGTACCTAGCAGTGCACCAATAGATGTTGCTGTAGAGTCAGCAAGTAGTGCTTTGTTCAAACGAGGTAGTTTGCCGTCTTCTTTGATTAGGTTTGCTTTCGTTGCAACACCAACCAGAGTACCCGCTGTATCGAACAAATCGACGAACAAGAATGCGAATACCACTGAAATCATACCGATTTCAAATACCGCAGAGAAATCTAGCTGCATGAATGTCGGTGCAAGGCTTGGTGGTGTAGACATGATGCCGCCGTATTGAACGTCACCAATAACAATGCCAAGAGCTGTGATAGCTAGGATCGCAATCATTACTGCGCCTTTCACGCCACGGTGAACAAGAGCAATCGTTAGGAAGAAACCAAGTGAGCCTAGGATAGGAGCAATCGCGGTAATATCGCCCAGTGAAACTTTAGTTGCTGGGTTAGAAACAACGATGCCTGCATTGCTAAGAGCAATAAACGCTAGGAAAAGACCGATACCAGCAGAGATACCAACACGCAGAGACATAGGGATCGAGTTGATAATCCATTCACGGATCTTAAAGATGCTTAAGAAGATGAAGATTACGCCTGATACGAAAACCGCTGCCAGAGCAACTTGCCACGTATAACCCATACCCATTACAACAGCGTAGGTAAAGAATGCGTTCAAACCCATGCCTGGAGCTTGAGCAATTGGGTAGTTAGCAACAAAGCCCATGATGAAACAGCCAATAGCAGCCGCTAAACAGGTTGCTACAAATACAGCGCCATGGTCCATACCAGCATCAGCTAGAATCATTGGGTTTACAAAAATGATGTAAGCCATTGTTAGGAAGGTTGTTAGACCTGCGATGATTTCAGTGCGCACATTGGTGCCATTTTCACTGAGTTTGAATAGCTTTTCGAACATTATCGAATCCTATAAGGGTAAAAAGTAAACGGTTGCGTAATCGATTGGCTGTGGATTATAAAGTTATCAAATAACAAATTCCAGATAGAATTAAGGCTCTAATCGATATTTATCAGAATGCCGTATGAAACAAAGCGATTAAAAATAAAAACATTAGCGGTAAATAGTGTTTAAAAACAAACAATTAATAACATTACATTCAATGAAATTAGTTGGTTGTTTTTTCTACCATCGGTTATTTTCATTGAGAATCTAGCCAGTAAATTCTGAATTCAAACCCACAATAGTTATGTATTTTTCAACAGGATCAGTAATAAGGCGCAAATTGATATTTCGGCGTTTAAAAAACAACCGCGCAGAACTGCAGGGAAAGTGACAAACGAAAGCGGTTTGGAAAAGTAGCAGGCAAAAAAAACGCCACTCAAAACTGAGTGGCGGTAGAATCTGTCAACCAAAAGGGCTGTAAAAGAATTCCAATATATAGGGGTGAACAAAACTGTTCGAGTTACATGCTTACGGTATTAGTAACCAAAGCTTGTAGGGTATGCAAAGTTGCTAGTGTAAACAGAGCTGTTAATCCAGAACATTGCAGATGGTAAACCTTTCATAACTATCACCTTAATAAATCAATAAAAAACGAATTTGATTTCTCGGTTCCTTGGAGGCGATAAAACGGACTCATCCTTTGAGCATTTACTCTTCATCTCAGAAGTTGGTTATTAATATACCCTAAAGAAAAAAGATTACAAGTATTTTTTGCTATACGTCACACTTTTTGCCATTTGCGGTTATTTTGCAAACTTATTTTCGTAATTAAATTACAGAATAGAATTAAACAAACGTTTGCTTGCGCCATTTATAAGCATCAAGGCGCTTAATTGTGATCAGGTGGACAAGATCGCTTTCAAAATTTGAGCTATTTGAGGTTTAGAACCGCTACTCGTCAAAACGCTCAAGTGGTATGCTGTTGCCATCAAAACAGACCCATATTTTAGATTTTTGTTCTAGGTTTTTACCCATACAAAACCTAAATATATGGTTATCAAATAAAAAAGGAGTCATCCGTGTCTGAATTCCATTCTGAGATCAGTAAATTATCCCCTGCCCCTATCTGGCAGTTCTTCGATAAGATTTGCTCAATCCCACACCCTTCTAAGCATGAAGAAGAGCTTGCTCAATACATTATTGCTTGGGCAACAGAGCAAGGCCTAGATGTACGTCGTGACCCAACGGGCAACGTATTCATCAAAAAGCCTGCAACGGCGGGTATGGAAAACAAAAAAGGTGTGGTGCTACAAGCTCACATCGATATGGTTCCACAAAAGAACGAAGACACAGTTCATGACTTCGCTAAAGATCCAATCCAACCATACATTGATGGTGAGTGGGTTACAGCTAAAGGCACAACGCTTGGCGCTGATAACGGCATGGGCATGGCTTCGTGCCTAGCGGTTCTTGCTTCAAACGAAATCCAACACGGCCCTATCGAAGTTCTACTAACAGTAGATGAAGAAGCAGGCATGACAGGTGCTTTCGGTCTTGAAGCGGGTTGGTTAGAAGGCGATATCCTTCTTAACACCGATTCAGAGCAAGAAGGCGAAGTGTACATGGGTTGTGCTGGCGGTATCGACGGCGCAATGACATTTGAAATTGCTCGTAACGCGATTCCAGCTGACTTCGTAACACGTAAGCTAACGCTAAAAGGCCTAAAAGGCGGTCACTCTGGTTGTGACATCCACACAGGTCGTGCAAACGCAAACAAACTGCTTGCTCGCTTCCTAGCGGGTCACGCAAAAGAGCTAGACCTTCGCATCGTCGAATTCAAAGGTGGTAGCCTTCGTAACGCGATCCCTCGTGAGGGTTTCGTAACGGTTGCTGTTCCTGAGGCAAACCAAGAAAAACTGGCTTCACTATACAACTACTACACTGAGCTGCTTTCAACAGAGCTCGGTAAAGTAGAAGACAGCATCGTGACTTTCAATGAAGAAGCTTCTGTTGAAATGGGCGCTCTAGCGGCTGCAGACCAAGCTCGCTTTATCGCGGCACTTAACGCATGTCCAAACGGCGTGATTCGTATGAGTGACGAGATTGAAGGTGTTGTGGAAACGTCTCTAAACGTAGGTGTTATCACAACAGAAGAGAACTCAATCACAGTGCTTTGCCTGATCCGCTCTCTTATCGATTCAGGTCGTAGCCAAGTAGAAAGCATGCTTCACTCTGTTGCTGAACTAGCAGGCGCTAACATCACGTTCTCTGGTGCTTACCCAGGTTGGAAACCAGACGCAGATTCAGAAATCATGCATATCTTCCGCGACATGTACGAAGGTATCTACGGTCACAAGCCAAACATCATGGTTATCCATGCTGGTCTTGAGTGTGGTCTATTCAAAGAACCTTACCCGAACATGGATATGGTTTCTTTCGGCCCAACCATCAAGTTCCCGCACTCTCCTGATGAGAAAGTGAAGATCGACACCGTTGAGCTATTCTGGAACCAAATGGTTGCATTGCTTGAAGCGATCCCAGAAAAAGCTTAATTCGATAAGCTATGTTTGTTCAGTAAATGGTGTTTTACAGCAAACACCGTTTTTCTGAGACAAAATAAAACAGGTACTCAATGAGTACCTGTTTTTGTTTCTAATCTTTGTAATCGACTATTTGTGACTAAAGAAGCAATTAAGCGCGTGAAGCCGCGTAGCTTTCTAGCTCATCAATTGAAGTTTGTGCCACAATTTCACCATCGATGAAGTACGTCACCATCTCGCCATCACGAACACCGATTAACGTCGCACGCTCACCAGACTGGTAAGTAATGTCCATTTGGATCGTGTTTTCATCAATCTGCTGCATTTGACCTTTTTCGATCACATCTGCACTCGTGATAGGACCCACTGGCGCTTCCGTTAGAGACGGATCAAGTTGGTGGTTGATGTCTAGGTAAGTATCAGTCTTAGTATCAAAGATGTGCGGAGCACCTGTTAGTGGGTTGCTACCTGTCCAGAACTCTAGTGAGTTGAATACGAGGTAGTCGGCAGCAACTGTTAGACCGTATGCAGGTGCAAGTAGCATGTTCAAACCACCACGAGCGTAACGGTTATCAACAGCCTTGATGTTGAACTTCATTAGGTAACCCGTTACTGCGTTGCTACCAACACAGCCAGATAAAGCAACAGATACCACCGCTAGTGCTACAACTTTTGAAATTGTTTTTTTCATTTTTATCTCAATATTTAAATTTGGCCGCCAAAAAATGGCGGTGGATAATACCAACGAACTGAATGACAAATATCAGCGCTAAATCAATGTATTGTCAGAAAATTCACAATTTGAAACACCCTTCAATTAGCCAAATAAAAAACTGAAACCAATTCAGAAGCCCCTTCATAAAAAACTTTTGTCGTCACCGTAAAGCGATTGATTCGTACTAAAAATCAACGATTGCTACATTCCGTGTTAACGAATTATCACCATGTTGAGAACAACCTAAATGGCAAGACTAAAACCTAATCAACCATTCGAATTACTTGGTTATACTGTTCAGCCAGGACAGCGAATGGAGATTGAACTGCAAGCGGCTCAGCTTTACACGCATTCTCCACTTTCGATCCCGATTGAAATTATTCACGGTCGCCAAGCAGGCCCAACACTGATGGTAAATGCGGCTATCCACGGCGATGAGCTAAACGGTGTTGAAATTGCACGACAACTGACCAATGCGATTGATCCAAAGAAACTGAAAGGGACATTAATTGTTGTGCCTATCGTTAACGTGTTTGGCTTTATCCATAAATCTCGTTACCTACCAGACCGTCGTGACCTAAACCGTTGCTTCCCTGGCAGTGAGAAAGGATCGTTAACATCACGCATCGCTTACACCTTCTTCGAGAACGTGGCAAAGCACTGTGATTATATTCTGGATCTACACACGGGCGCGATTCACCGTACCAATCTGCCACAGATTCGTGCAAACCTATCGAACCCTGAAACACTGCGCATCGCAAAAGCATTCGCAACACCCGTGATTATTGATTCTCCACTGCGTGACGGTTCACTGCGTAGCGAAGCGGAAAAACTGGGTATTCCTGTATTAACTTACGAAGGTGGTGAAGCACTGCGTTTTGATCACCTAGCAATTCGAGCGGGTTACCTTGGCGTGCACCAAGTGATGAAAGAAATCGGCATGCTGCGCCCTAACCGTAAGAAGTTACCAGAGCCAGTATTGAGTAAATCCACCAGCTGGATCCGCGCTGAATCAGACGGTATTTTGCGTAACATGGTAAGACTTGGCGAACAGGTTGAAGCAGGACAAACCCTTGCTTACATCAGCTCTCCATTGGGTCACCAAGAAGGCCAAGTGATCACAACCAAAGGCGGTATTGTGATTGGTCAGCAAACTCTACCTTTGGTCAACGAAGGTGATGCTGTGTTCCACATCGCTTACTTCAAGCAAGACGACGAAGAAGTAGGACAATCAGTAGAAAGCTACATTGAAGAAGTGGCAGAAGATGACTGGCTAACTGCACTGAATAACTGATCAGACAATGCTTAACAGTTTAAGAACTCGACGTTAAAAGCGAGAAGCCAAACCGAGCTCTTAAACACAATAAAACAGAACTCCACAAACTAAAAAGCCCCAATACACTTTTAACTATAAAGAAAAAAGTTGTATCGGGGCTTTTTTTCACAAATCCCTTATCTTAAAATTAAGGGATCTATAAATTAGTCATGCACTGAATTATTCAGCGTCTTCTTGCTCTTCTGCACGAGCTTTAGCGCGCGCTTCACGTGCTTGCTCAGCTTTAAGCTCTTTAGTGTGACGTAGTTCGTCACGCTCTTTACGCTGCTCTGATTTACGCTCGTTACGTTCAGCTTGGTTAGCGATGAAAGATGCTAGCTCTTTCTCTGCCCACTCTTGTGCTAGAGCTTCAGTTTCGAAACCAGACTCACGCTTAGATACTGTAGTGCTGCGAGACGTTACTTGACGAGTAATCTCTGCACACCAACCGTTGCGTTTTTCTGTAAGGCGGATATCAAATTTTTTGTTCTTAGACATGTTCTATTTTTTCCTAAGGGAGATCATTAAGGGATCGGTCAACTTTGATAACTCCATCTAAGTGAGCATCTTTTAACACCATCCCTTGGTAAGCGCGGTATTAGAGCACAAATCAATGAATATTGCTGCAAATATTTGCAGCGGATCACACTCCAATGCTGCAAATCGTTTGCGCCTGATTTCAATCGGTTCATAACTCTCGGTTCACCATCAACTTCTGTCCTGTTTTATCGACAACAATGAAATGGACTATGCTCAAACAGAGATAAATGAAAGAGGTACCTGCTTGCTCAGGTTTATAGACTCTACTGTCTCACCTACTCCGCCCATAATTAAAATAGCTAAGGAGTTGCTATGGATAGCTTCATCAAAAATTTACCCAAAGTTGAGCTGCACTTACATATAGAAGGCACACTAGAGCCAGAGCTGATGTTCCAACTCGCCAAGCGTAATGCCGTGTCGATTCCTTTTGAGACCCCTGACCAAGTCCGAGACGCGTACCAGTTCCACAATCTTCAATCCTTTCTCGACATCTATTACCAAGGTGCAAACGTACTGATTCATGAACAAGATTTCTACGACCTTACGTGGGCTTATCTACTCCAGTGCCAGCAAGATAATGTGGTTCATACTGAGATCTTCTTCGACCCTCAAACTCACACTGAACGCGGCATTGTCTTTGAAGTCATCATAAGCGGAATCACTCGAGCTTTGAATCAGGCGGAGCAAGAGCTTGGCATCAGCAGCCAACTGATCATGTGCTTTCTGCGTCACCTTGATGAAGACAGCGCTTTTGAAACGCTCAAACAAGCCCTTCCCTATAAAGATAAGATCATTGCCGTTGGGTTAGATTCATCAGAACAGGGCAATCCGCCAGAGAAGTTTAAACATGTATTCCAAGAAGCGATCAACCAAGGCTTTCTGACTGTCGCGCACGCCGGAGAAGAAGGCCCAGCACAAAATATCAGCGACGCACTGAGCTTGTTAGGCATTACCCGAATTGATCATGGCGTTCGCTGTGTAGAAGATGAAGAGTTGATGGAACAGCTAATAGCAAAACGTACACCACTGACCGTCTGCCCGCTGTCGAATACCAAGCTCAAGGTGTTTGAGACCATGCAAGAGCACAACATCGTCGAGTTGCTGAGAAAAGGGCTGTGCGTCACCATCAATTCCGATGATCCGGCTTACTTCGGCGGCTATATGAATGATAACTTCCTCGCGGTCGCCAATGCTCACCCAGTAACCAAAAACGAATTAGCGCAGTTCAGTATTAATGCCATCGAAGCCAGTTTTATCTCACCTCATGCCAAAGAAGATCTCATCACACAGGTACGTCAATATCTTGCTGCGAATACTTAATGAGTTATCAAGATTAAAAAAGGGAAGCTCTGAGCTTCCCTTTCTGTATCAATCGATAATTAATTGGCTTAACCCGGGTGACCATCCACTCTTGGCGTTAACAGCATCATGCCGAACTTCCAGATAAACAGCCCGAACGCTAACGTCCATAAACCAGCGCTGATATTGACCATCTCAAATAAATACGCTGGGAAGAATGTCACACCTAAACTACGAACGAGTGCCGCGATAAAAATAGCCGAGAACGCCAAAGCCATACTTGGCCCTTTATAGATAGCACGACCCGTGTGTCCCATTGTCACGCGCGTAATCATCGCCAGAATTAACCCACTCAAGCCACCAATCGCAAACAAGTGCAGCATGTTGTGGCTCGCGAACGGGTTGTCTAACAGACCACGTAACAGCAAGCTTAAAGGGATACATAGGTAAGCCGCATGCAGCGACCACACCAAAGGTTCTGATAGCGTTGTCCAAGGTTTCCAACGGATAAAGCGCACCAACTGTGTCACACCTGCAAATACCATCAACTCATTGCCGACTTGAGCAAAGGTCAATGGGAAGAAGCTCAACACAAATAAACCAACCAAAGGTAGATTGGCTAACCATTCCAACCAAACCAAGGGCTGTGCTTTTTCAAAATCAAAACGACGCGCTGTGAAGAATGGGATCACTCGCCCACCCATCACTGATAACAGCAAGGTAAACCACCACAACATAGCCTGCCATACTGCAGACGATGGGAATGGAGGCATGCCCTTAATGGTCGCGTAACTAGCAAAGTTCGCCACGATAGCCAATATAAACAGCGGCACAAAGAACAGGTTCTTCCAGCCTTTCGACTTCACGACTCGGAAACCAATTTCGTAAGCGGCGAAGATTAAGAACAGCGCCTCAACCGACGAGATCAGCCATAACGGTGCGGGTGTCCAAAATAGAATACGAGGTGCGAGCCACAAACCGACTAGCGCAGCTAATCGATAGTGCTTGGTGCCGTTGACACCGGTCCACGTTTGTACCGCCGTTAACACAAAACCAACCACTATCGCCATTGAGAAACCAAACAGCATTTCATGTACGTGCCACCAAAGCGCCGGTACTTTTAGCATTTCAGGCTGACCGTTTTGGAACATGATGACCCAAGCGACAATCGCGATCACGGCATAGAGACTGCCTAAAAAGAAGAAAGGTCGAAAGCCTAAACGCAGGTAGGCTGGAATCGCGTCTTCTACACTTTTATCTGTGATATTTAACAAACTCGCTCCTAATTCTCAGATAAGCGGCCAAGGTATTACCTAAACCAAATTTGGTGTGCATCAAACCCGATGCAATATGCAGATCACATTGCATGAAACGCGCCAATTAGATAAAACCAGTAAAAACAGCGACTCATGAGATTCACTAGCCAATAAACAAGTCAAAAAAACACAACCGAAAGAGTCATAAAGACCTATAGGTGTATAAATAGAAACTTACTGACTTTTAGTATCTCGCCACATATAGTAAGACTAGACTTAAATGGAACAACTCAGACAAGGAATGCGATGTATATTTTTGGTTATGGCAGCTTAATCAACTCATCTTCACGCCAGCTTACCGGTCAGACAGGGCAAGCGATCCCTGCGATTGTTCATGGCTTAATTCGCCATTGGAGCAAGATCGATGACAGCTATGTGTTATCACCTTTGATCGTCAATCTTGGCGAAGGACAAGTGAATGGTGTGTTGCTTGAGGTGAATGATATTGCACTGGCTGAGTTTGATCGCCGTGAGCGTGGTTATCACCGAATCGAATTAAAGGCCTCTCAGATAGAAAGCCAAGATGAGTTCAAACAGGATCAATCGATCTGGGTTTACATCAAAGACGAGATTGAAGCACCTTGCGAAAACAGCCCTATCGTTCAAACCTACGTCGATACGGTATTGGCAGGATGTTTAGAGGTGTCTGAAAGCTTTGCGGCGCATTTTGTTAAACACACACAAGGTTGGCACCACCCATTAGAAAATGATCGCCACCAGCCTAAATACGGCAACCTTGCTGGGGTTTCCGATCACCACCACAGTGTGATTGATGGCTTGATACTGACTGTACGCAGCTAGTTGATTTAGGTTGGTGAACACATTGACTCACCAACCTAAAGTGAGCTTAAACGACACGAATACCTGCAGGCATCGCACGTTCAGGTGTTAGCAATACACTTTCAGATTCATCTTCCGTTTCTGCACATAGCAACATGCACTCAGAAGTGTGGCCTCTCATCTTCGCCTTCGCTAGATTGCACAAAACAACAACCTGCTTACCCATCAACTCTTCTTCTGTGTAGTAAGGAACTAGGCTGGTCACCGTTTGCAGCGTCTTGTCACCAACATCCACTTGCACGATGTACAGCTTGTCGGCGTTTTCATGACGCACAACCTCAATGATCTTACCCACACGCATTTCTAACTTAGCAAAGTCACCATAAGAGACAGTATCCATTTCTCACTTCCTATATTGATTTGTTTTCACGCATTAAATCATTTACTAAAATTAAGTAAAATGTAAATGTTTACACTAGCATTAAGCCTAATAATTACAAGCGGTAAAGATCTCATTACTGGAAGTAAAATGAGAGTTTCGTTGCCTTACTATCATTGTCGGTGTTAAATAGATGCAGCAATGTATAGAGGTTAAAAATGGCAACAATTAAAGATGTAGCAAAGGAAGCTGGTGTTTCTGTTGCAACCGTATCTCGAGTGATCAACAAGTCTCCCAAGGCGAGTGCAAGCTCGGTAGAGTCTGTAACTAAAGCGATGTCTAAACTCGGCTATCGCCCGAATGCCAATGCTCGTGCGCTGGTAAGCCAAAGCACAAACACTGTTGGTGTATTGGTCGGTGACATCTCCGATCCCTTTTTTGGCACATTGGTTAAGGCTGTCGATAATGTCGCTCGTGAGAACGGAAAACATATCCTTGTCGGTAATGGCTCGCACGATCGTGAAGAAGAGAGACAAGCGATTGAGTTGCTGATTAATAGCCGTTGTGACGCCTTGGTGATCCACTCAAAAGGCCTCACCGACGAAGAACTTATCGCCTATGCAAAAGAGGTCAAAGGCTTAGTGCTGATCAACCGTTATATTGCTGAGATTGCCAACCGTTGTATTTTCTTGGACAACAAGAAAGGCGCGTATCTTGCGACGGAATATCTGATCCGCCATGGCCATAAGAACATTGCCTGTATCGCCTCATCTCATAGCATTGAAGATGCCGATGAGCGTATCCAAGGTTACTTAGCGGCACTCTCAGATTACAAAATAGCTCTCTCTGACAGCTATATTGAATACTCAGCGCCCACCAGTGACGGTGGCGAATACGCCATGACTAACCTTCTGACTAAATCACTGCCAATCACTGGCATTGTGGCGTACAACGATTACATGGCAGCTGGTGCTTTGTCTGTCCTTGATGAAAACGGTATTCAAGCGCCAGACAAAATGTCGATCATCGGCTTCGATGATGGCTTGATTGCCCGCTATGTTCATCCAAAGCTCACCACTATTCGCTACCCGATTCAGATGATGGCAGAGAAAGCGACACGACTCGCGCTGCACTTAGCCAAAGGTGAAAACACCTCCACTGAACCAATGATGTTCTCTCCAACTCTGGTACGCCGCAATTCGGTAGAGAAAGTCTAAGCTCTAGTCTAATCATCAAACAATAAACAAAAAAAAGCCCTAACAGAATCGCTTCTGTTAGGGCTTTCCTACCTTACTCAGATACTCAACAATCGCACTTAATAAACCGCACTCTTGTTGAGCGCCACTTTTGCTCATCCCCCAAGAACAACGCGATAATTCACGTCGTCCTATTCACAAGCAAAAGACATTGGCGTAACCGCTTTGAGCTAGAGCGTACTAGTTTGAAGAATCCCCCGAAAATTCAAACTGGTAACAGGTACTGTAGTTATATTCTTGTTCAGGCTTGAGAATACAACTGTCCTGCTTCCACTCTGGGTGGTTAGGAGAGTCAGGTAAGAACTGGGTTTCTAGCGCCAAACCAGCGTAGTCTTCATAGCTGCCACCACTTCGGTTTGGTGTGCCACCAAGCCAGTTTCCGGTGTATAGCTGCATTGCAGGTTTGGTTGAAAATACTTTTAGTGTGACGAGCGCATCTGGTGAGGTTACGGTCGCGGCACATTGAGTGCGTTTACAGCCATCAGCCAATAAGAAAGAGTGGTCGTAACCCTTTGCTGCTTTCTGCTGTTCATCGCCCAACAAACGCTCTGAGATCATCATAGGCTGATTGAAGTCAAAGCTGGTCGATTTCACCGATTTAAGGTTACCTAACGGAATACCCACCGAATTGGTCGGTAAGAACTGATTAGCATTGATACTGACAATGTGTGACAAACAGTCGTGTCCAGCTTCAGCGCCAAGTAGATTGAAGTACGCATGATTCGTTAGGTTGACTACAGTCGGCTTGTCTGTGGTTGCAGAGTAATGAATGGAAACTCGATTGTCTTCGGTGATGTCATAACGCACCGACACATTCAAATTCCCCGGGAATCCTTGGTCGCCATCAGCAGACTCTAGAGTGAACACCACTGACGTTTCGGTTTGCTCGGCAATATTCCAACGGCGTTTATCAAATCCGTTCGGGCCACCATGTAAGGTATTGCCCGCTTGGTTGGTTTCCAGCTTGTAATTCTGACCATCAATTTTGAAACGACCATTAGCAATGCGGTTAGCATAACGGCCGACGGTTGTGCCCATATAACTGGCTTGTTTATCGAAGTTCTCCATTGAGTTAACACCCAACAAAACTTCTCTTTTGTTTCCCTTTACTGGCAGGATACAGCTCAACCATGTTGCACCAATATCCATGAATGTCACTTGCATGCCATGCGTATTTGATAGCGTCACTAACTGAGCGGGTTGGCCATCATAGGCTGGAGTCTGCGTCATGGATTGATGCAGGTTTTGCTCTTGTGTCATTCTAAATTCCTTCTAGTGCCAGTAAAAAGCCTCTACCTGAAGTAAAGGCTTTAGCATTTGGCCTACCATGATCTTTTTACTTGGTAAGCGCTATATTAAGTCTCGAAGCCGTTAGATTACTTCAACTAAGCCTGCTCCGTCTTTCGCTTGGCACACATAAATAGATTCTTTTAGACCCGTCGCCGCTTGATATTTCTGTTCAACGGTTGTTTTGATTTCATCAACCAATGCAGGTGGAACCAATGCCACAATACAACCACCGAAACCACCGCCAGTCATACGCACGCCACCTTGTTCACCGATCACTTCTTTGACCATATCAACCAGCGTATCAATCTCTTTAACCGTGATTTCAAAATCATCACGCATTGATGCATGCGATTCAGCCATTAGCTCACCCATGCGTTTCATATCATGAGTGCGCAGAGCTTGAGCCGCTTCAACGGTACGATCATTTTCAGTAATCACGTGGCGAGCACGTTTCGCGACCATTTCATCCAATTCAGACTCTTTCGCTTTGAACTGCTCAATGGTCACATCACGAAGTGCCGGAACACCAAAGATGCGCGCCGCTTCTTCACACTGCTCACGACGCGTGTTGTATTCGCTGTCGACCAAGCCACGTTTCTTGTTTGAGTTGATGATAACCACAGCCATATCTTCTGGCATTGAAACCGCTTGAGTTTCTAGGCTGCGACAATCCAAAAGCATCGCATGATTTGCGCGACCTTCTGCAGAGATCATTTGGTCCATGATGCCGCAGTTACAGCCCACAAATTCGTTTTCGGCTTGCTGACCATTAAGCGCTACTTCGGCTTGGCTGATCTCTAGGTTGTAAAGCACCTTGAATGTTTGACCAATCACCACTTCCAGTGCCGCAGAAGAACTTAAACCTGCACCTTGAGGCACGTTACCCGTTACAGAGATGTCTGCACCTGTAAATTCAAAGCCGCGACCTTTTAAGCACTTCACCACACCACGAATGTAGTTAGCCCACATCTTGTCTTGTTGGAAGGTGATCTCTTGAGTTAAATCGAACTCATCGACTGCATTACCGTAGTCCACTGATACTACGCGAACAATGTTGTCGTCACGTTTAGCCGCGGCGACTACCGTTTGGTAGTTAATGGCACACGGTAGAACAAAACCATCGTTGTAGTCGGTATGCTCGCCGATCAGGTTCACACGACCTGGTGCTTGGATAATATGAGTCGCTTGGTAACCAAGGACTTGCTCAAAAGATGCTTTCACGTTTTGGATTAGGTCAGACATAAGTAAACTCTCTGGTTAAACTCTTTGTTCAATTGGTTATGGCCCCTTCACGGCACCACTTTAATTCTTTTAGATTCCCTATCTCGTTCGTCTCTCACGGTAGGGAATGACAACATCAGCGACTGAACTTTTAAGCTTCTAAGCTCTTACACTTGTGGGCTTCTCACCTGTCGTCATTCCAGAATAGAGGGACGAAATATCAGAAATCTCACTCGTTATCTACGAAGTAGGCTATTCCTGCTCTTTGTAGTGAACGTCACTCAAATCACGCAGACGTTGCGCGGCTTGTTCTGCAGTTAAATCACGCTGAGACTCAGCCAACATTTCGTAGCCCACCATAAACTTACGAACTGATGCGCTGCGCAGTAGCGGCGGGTAGAACAATGCATGCAACTGCCAGTGTTCGATGTCCGTGCCTTCTTCGAAGAATGGCGCATAGTGCCAGCCCATTGAGTAAGGGAATGAGCATTGGAACAAGTTGTCGTAGCGACTGGTCAGCTTCTTAATCGCAAGCGCTAAATCATCACGTTGTTCGTCAGTCAGTTCGCTCATACGACGGATGTGTGTTTTTGGTAGCAACATGGTTTCAAATGGCCACGCCGCCCAATAAGGAACCACCGCAATCCAATGTTCAGTTTCAACCACAGTGCGAGAACCGTCTTTCATTTCAGCTTCAACGTAATCCACTAATAGGTTTGAGCCTTGCTGTTCAAAGTACTCTTTTAACAGTTTCTCTTTGCGTTCAATCTCGTTGGGTAAAAAGCTGTTTGCCCAGATTTGACCGTGTGGGTGTGGCTGAGAACAGCCCATGGTCTCGCCTTTGTTTTCAAACGCTTGAACCCATAGGTAGTCTTTACCTAGCTCTTCAATCTGTTCATTCCATGTGTCGATAACACCGCGAATCTTGTTTACTGGTAACTCTGGCAACGTTTTGCTGTGGTCCGGAGAGAAACAGATCACACGGCTCAACCCGCGAACACCTTGAGTCTTGAATAGAGGGTTTTCAGACTCTGGAGCATCAGGCGAATCGGGCATCAAGGCCGCGAAATCATTACTGAATACGTAAGTGCCGTCGTAATCTGGGTTTTCGTCGCCTGAGATACGCGTATTGGTTGGGCACAAGAAACACTCTTTCTCGTACGCAGGAAGCTGCGCGTTCGATGGTTTTTCATCTTGGCCACTCCAAGGACGTTTTGCTCGGTGCGGTGATACTAAGATCCACTGACCCGTTAATGGGTTATAACGACGATGCGGGTGGTCTACTGGGTTAAATTCAACTTTTGACATGTTTAGATTGCTCTCAAATTTTGTGTCTTGGCCAATTCACCAAGATGAATAATTCTTCTACAAGGAGATTCCCTATCACGCTCGTGCCTCGCTGTAGGGAATGACGTTCATAAATCGTAGTTTTAAAATTCTTCATTCCAGAATCGAGGTACGAGATTTCTGGAATCTCTATTTTTTCAACAACTTAAAATTTCTTTAGTAACCTTGCGGATTATTCGACTGCCAATTCCACGTGTCCCCCGTCATCTCCATCACGCTACGCGTCGCCTTCCAGCCAAGCTCGCGCTCTGCTTTTTCAGTGCTTGCCCAACATTCGGCAATATCACCTGCGCGGCGTGGGCAAAGTTCATAAGGAACCGGTTTGCCCGATGCTTGTGCGAAGGCTTCAACCATCTCGAGTACACTTGAGCCTTTGCCCGTACCTAGATTGTAAATGTGTAAACCCGATTTCTCGCCAACCACTTTTAGTGCTGCGACATGACCGTCCGCTAAATCCATTACATGAATATAGTCACGAACGCCTGTGCCATCGACTGTTGGGTAATCGTTTCCAAAAACAGCCAGTTTTTCACGGCGACCGACGGCTACTTGAGCAATAAACGGCATTAAATTATTTGGGATACCTTGTGGGTCTTCACCCATAGTGCCCGATGGATGTGCGCCAACTGGATTGAAGTAACGCAGTAAAGTGACGCTCCAATCGTTCTCCGCGTTGAACAGATCGCTCAAGCACTCTTCCACCATATATTTGCTGCGACCATAAGGGTTAGTTGTCGCGCCAGTTGGTGAAGTTTCAGTAATCGGCACTACTTCTGGATCACCGTAAACGGTAGCCGAAGAACTAAATACGATGCTTTTCACGCCCGCTTTCTTCATACTGCGAGCTAACACTAGTGAACCATTGACGTTGTTATCGTAGTACTCCAAAGGCTTAGCCACCGACTCCCCTACCGCTTTCAGGCCAGCAAAGTGAATCACCGCTTGGATATCGTTTTCTGAAAACACGCTATCTAGAAAGGATTGGTCACGAATGTCGCCAAGATAAAACGTTGGGCGCTTGCCAGTTAACGACTCGATTCGTTCCAGCACTAGCTCTTTGCTGTTACAAAGGTTATCAACAATGATCGGCTCCATACCTGCCTGTATCATTTGAATGCATGTATGACTTCCGATGTAACCCATGCCGCCCGTAACCAGTACTTTCACAATCAACCTCTCTTTGTCGTCATTCGTGGGCTAACTCGAACTGACATTCAGCTCAGTAGCACCGTATGTCAGAAATAGTAGCAGCCATTTTGACTATAATTCTGTGATCAAAACCACGAAGTGTAAACGTTTACACTGACTTTCATCATTGGTACTGATCATGACATAGAGAGAACGTATAGCTGTTAACCTCTAATTCATTGAATTTTAATAAGATAATTATAGATAGTTAGATTTGAGACATCACAGATGAGTTGAGCATTTATTTTACTAAAAGTTAATGCAATGACGTCCAGTTTGATTACAATAGGTCTGTAGAATAAAGAGGTGCATTGCTTTTTTACTAAATACCAATTTCAAAGCAGCGCAATGTTCCAATAACAGGAAGTGAGTATGGCAACGTTAAAAGATATCGCGACTGAAGCGAATGTATCATTGGCTACAGTTTCAAGGGTTCTCAATGAAGATCCAACATTAAGCGTCAAGGAAGAGACCAAAAGGCGTATCTTTGAAATTGCAGAGAAGTTGGAATACAAAACCAGCAGCTCACGAAAAACCGTTAGCAGTAAAAAACAAAACCATCACTTCCTAGCACTGTATAACTACAAGCAAGAAGCTGAGGTTAACGACCCTTACTACCTATCGATTCGCCATGGAATTGAAACCCAATGTGAAAAGATGGAAGTTAAGCTAACCAACTGTTATGAAAGTAAAATACAGATCAATTCAGCGCCAATCACAGGTGTTTTGTTGGTGGGTAGAATGACACCAGAGGTTATCGAGCAAGCTAAGAAGCTGAGCGATAATATCTGTTATGTCGATTTTACCGATCACTCAGAACCTTATGACTCTGTCGATATCGACCTGACTTTGATCAGCAAAGAGATCACCAACTTCTTTGTCAACCAAGGCTATGAGCGTATCGGCTTTATTGGTGGTCAAGACGACGTCAACACCCCTGATATTCGTGAAGTCGCCTTTGCTGAATATGGTGGCCTCAAAAATGTTGTCAGTGAGCAAGACATCTACCGTGGTGACTTCTCTAGCTCATCAGGTTACAAGCTTGCAAAACAGATGCTCGCGACGGGCGACTACCCTAAAGCCATGTTTATTGCGTCAGATTCCATCGCAATTGGCGTTTTACGAGCAGTTCATGAGCACGGATTAAACATTCCTGAAGATATTGCGCTGATCAGTGTAAACGACATCCCAACAGCTAAATTTACCTTCCCATCTTTATCGACTGTTCGTATTCACTCTGAACTAATGGGAATTCAAGGCGTTAACCTGCTGATTGAAAAAGTACGCGACGGCCGAACCATCCCATTACGCGTCTATGTACCAAGCAAACTTAAGCTGCGCGATACAACAAAATAATTAAATATATCAAGTAGATAAATAAAGGCTGCCTTTGTTGAAGGTGGCCTTTTTTGTGCCCGTCACATACATCAATCGACACATATCTCCCTCTTTAACCTACTGCATAAATCAGCCAATAGCATTCTTTTAAGTGGATCACACAGCACCGTAAAAATACCATAAAAAACGTGATGAAGTTAAAGTAAAACGTTTTCACCAATTTAATTTAGTAAAATTTTTACTAATAATTACCTCAGTCCAAAAATACTCGTATTCACTACGACCCAATTACGCATAAGAACGTCGGTCAGCAAACTGCATTCAGGCCGAGAGAGAGGCAACGTGAACAACTGGGAAAACTTCCTGAACTTACATGAGAACCGTATGGCACCGCGTGCATACTTCTTCTCGTACGCATCAGAAAAAAATGCAAAAACGTTTCAGCGTGAACTGAGCAGCCACTTCCAACTATTGAGTGGCCAATGGAATTTCAGCTATTTCACCAATCCGCTATTGGTTCCTGAAGAGTTCTATTCTCAGGAAATGAGCGACTGGGGCAACATCACGGTTCCAAACATGTGGCAAATGGAAGGCCACGGCGATCTCCAATACACAGATGAAGGTTTCCCATTCCCAATTGATGTGCCTTTCGTACCATCAGACAACCCAACCGGCGCATACCAACGCTCTTTCTTCCTTGGCGAAAGCTGGGACGAGAAACAAACCATCATCAAATTTGATGGCGTTGAAACTTACTTCGAAGTTTACGTAAACGGCGAATACGTGGGCTTCAGCAAAGGCAGCCGCCTAACCGCTGAGTTCGATATCTCTAACCAAGTAAAAGCAGGCAACAACCTACTTTCTATTCGTGTAATGCAGTGGGCCGACTCAACCTATATTGAAGACCAAGACATGTGGTGGACGGGCGGTATCTTCCGTGACGTTTACCTAGTAGGTAAAGAACAACTGCACGTTCAAGACGTTACCGTTCGCACTGACTTCGACGACGCTTACCAAAGCGCTACCCTGTCGTGCAAAGTGGAACTAGAAAACCTAGCAGCAGCGGCAAACGCAACCCTTGAGTACGCATTGCTTGATGGCAGCCAAGTTATCTCGCAAGGCTCAGTAGATAGTTTAAGTGTCGATGGCAATGCGAATACTCAATTCTCTATTGATGTGGTTAACCCTGTTCAATGGAACGCTGAGAACCCTTACCTGTACCAACTGCTGCTTACGCTGAAAGACGCTGACGGCAAGGTGTTGGAAGTGATTCCACAGCGCGTTGGTTTCCGCGACATTAAAGTTCGCGATGGTCTGTTCTACATCAACAATAAATACGTGATGCTGCACGGCGTGAACCGTCACGACAACGACCACCTGAAAGGTCGTGCTGTTGGCATGGATCGCGTAGAGAAAGATTTAGTGCTGATGAAGCAACACAACATCAACTCAGTACGTACTGCACACTACCCGAACGATCCACGATTCTACGAACTGTGTGATATCTACGGCCTATTCGTGATGGGCGAAACCGATGTTGAAACACACGGATTTGCTAACGTTGGTGACCTAAGCCGCATCACTAACGATGCTGCATGGGAAGCGGTGTTTGTTGAACGTATCGAACGTCATATCCACGCTCAAAAGAACCACCCTTCTATCATCATGTGGTCTCTAGGTAACGAGTCTGGTTACGGCTGCAACATCCGCTCTATGTACGATGCTGCAAAAGCAATTGATGACACGCGTCTGGTTCACTACGAAGAAGACCGTGATGCTGAAGTAGTCGACATCATTTCAACCATGTACTCACGTGCTCAACTGATGAATGCCTTCGGTGAATTCCCACACGAAAAGCCACGCATCATCTGCGAATACGCACACGCAATGGGTAACGGCCCGGGTGGTTTAACTGAATACCAAAATGTGTTCTACAAGCATGACGCAATTCAAGGTCACTATGTTTGGGAATGGTGTGACCACGGCATTCTAGCGCGTGATGAAGCGGGCACAGAGTTCTACAAATACGGCGGTGACTACGGTGACTACCCGAACAACTACAACTTCTGCATGGATGGCTTGATCTACCCAGACCAAACGCCAGGCCCTGGCTTGAAAGAGTACAAACAAGTGATTGCCCCAGTGAAGCTTCGTGATTTCGATGCACAAACGGGCACCTTCACTGTCGATAACAAGCTTTGGTTCTCAAACATCGATGACTACACCATCACTGCGGAAATCCGCGCTGAAGGTCAAACCATTGCTGTGCAACACATCAAGGTTGAAGAGCTAGCTGAAAACTCTAGCCGTGAACTGACTCTAAACTTGCCACAGCTTGATGAGCGTGAAGTGTTTGTGAACTTCACGGTTCGTAAGGATTCTCGTACTTCATACAGCGAAGCGAACCACGACATCGCGGTTTACCAGTTCCAAGTGAAAGAGAACACAGCACAACTTGAAGCCTTCACCAACAACAATGCGACAGCACTGAATGTTGAAGAATCTCGCTTAGCCTACCTAATCAAAGGTCACAACTTTGCTCTGAACTTCTCGAAAGTGAACGGCAAACTGACGTCATGGTTAGTGAATGGCGAGGAACTGATTAAGTCTGAGCCTAAGCTGAACTTCTTCAAGCCAATGATCGATAACCATAAGCAAGAGCACGACGGTTACTGGGAACCTGCACACCTACAGATCATGCAGGAACACTTCCGTACGCTTAACGTTGAACAGGTAAACGGTAAGGTAGAGATCACCACCACCAGCATCATTGCTCCACCAGTATTTGATTTCGGCATGCGTTGTGAATATCGCTACCAGATCAGTGCCGAAGGTCAGTTAAACGTTGAACTGAGCGGCGAGCGTTACGGTGATTACCCTCACGTGATTCCAGTCATTGGTTTCGACATGGGCATCAACGGCGACTTCGACCAAGTTCAATACTACGGCCGCGGCCCTGAAGAGAACTACCAAGACAGCAAGCAAGCCAACATGATTGATGTTTACCAATCAACCGTGGCTGACATGTTCGAGAACTACCCGTTCCCACAAAATAACGGCAACCGCCAACACGTTCGCTGGGCTGCGCTTTCAAGCCGTGCTGGCAATGGTATTGCAGTAAAACCACAGCAAGAAATCAACTTCAGTGCATGGTTCTACACCAACCAAAACCTACATCAAGCACAGCACACGATTGAACTAGAGAAGAGTGGCTACATCACCCTAAACCTAGACCACCAAGTGATGGGCTTAGGCTCAAATTCTTGGGGCAGCGAAGTGTTGGATTCTTACCGCGTGTACATGGACGAGTTCCGCTACGGCCTAACTCTGATTCCATTCCAAGCAGGCGATTGCGACGCACAACACCTAATCAATCACAACTTTGGTGACGAGTTCTTCACGGCGAATACGCCAACAACTCAACCACAACAGAACGAGGCATAAGCGATGATCGTTTTAGACAACCTAGAGCAATTTAAAGTCGTTTACCGCGACGGTCGTAAATGGCAGCGCTGTGTAGAAGCGATTGAAAACATCGGCAAAATCAAAGATGGCGTGATGTATTCCATTGGTGACTCACTGGCTTACATGATTGAAGACGGCGTGGCTCGTAACACAGAAAACTTCACCGGTAACCGCCGTTACTTTGATGTGCACTACTACTTGGAAGGTCGTGAAACGGTTGAGTTCGCTGATAAGTCTCAGCTTGAACAGACCCAAGCTTACAGCGATGAAACCGACCGTGAACACCTCATGGGTAACGGCGAGACTCGTGAGTTAGTTGAAGGCCAAGTAGCAATCTTTGATAACAGCAAAGCTTACCGCTTTCACGGTGATAACCGAGTTCGCAAAGTGGTGCTGAAAGTGACTATCGAAGACGGCTACTTCCTCAATAAGTAAGTAACGGAAGCTAAATAAGTAACCGACATTAAGCTACCGAAGCCAAACAGCCGAAAGTAGCAACCACAAGATCTATTCACAGTGTGACTGAGGCTTGCCGTTCAAGGCTCAGCCACACTGCAAACGCCTTTATGCTTCTTCCCTACAAGGAAGCTTAAAGATATAACGACTATAATTACGTGACCCTTGGAGGACACTATGTCTGAATCTGTACGCGGTAAGTTAGGCAAATTTGCCCTACTCTCCATGACATTTGCAGCGGTATTTAACGTTCGCAACATTGTAAACAACAACATCGAATTGGGATTGAGTTCTGCTCCTATCTTTTTGCTTGCGACCCTTATTTACTTCATTCCGTTCGTATTCATTATTGCTGAATTCGTATCAGCAAATAAAAATTCAGAGTCAGGCATGTATGACTGGCTTAAAAAACCACTAGGCTCAAAAGCAGCCTACCTAGGTTCGTTCCTATACTGGTTCGTAAACCTTTTCTGGTTTGTATCCCTGCTACCAAACGTAATCGCTTATGCGTCTTACGCGATGTTGGGCTATGAATACGCCTTCTCGCCAGTCGTTACATCGGCTATCTCGATTGCTCTGTTTGCAGCAGCAACCCACATCTCAACCAAAGGCGCGAGCTGGCTAGGTAAGATTGCCGAGATCGTGGCCTACGGTGTATTCGCTCTGTTTGCAATCTACGTTATCGGTGCACTAATGGCACTGGGCGGCAACCATGAGCCAGTAGAACCAATCACGCTTGAAGCAATGACACCGACCATCAACTGGGCAACGCTAGGTATCATGTGTTGGATCTTCCAAGCAGCCGGTGGTGCAGAAACCGCAGCCGCTTACCTAAACGATGTTAAGGGCGGTCACAAGTCTTTCATCAAGGTTATCATTGGTGCAGGTATCGCAATCGGCGCAATGTACGCAGTGGGCTCTTTACTTGTTAACGTATTCGTTGCTCGTGATGAACTGACCTACGCTGGCGGCATGGTTGAAATCTTCACAGGTATGGCGAACTACTTCGACATCTCACAATCTCTAACGGGTCGCTTCGTCGGTATTATCCTATTCGTAGCCATGTTCGGTTCAATGATGATGTGGACAGCAGCTCCAGTAAAAATTCACTTCTCTGAAATCCCTAAAGGTGTTTACGGCGAGAAGACAACAGAGCTCAACGAACACGGCGTGCCAGTACGTGCAGCTTGGTGGCAGTTCGCGTTTGTATTCGTGATGCTTGTGGTGAACGGCTTCGGCTCTGAATCAGTACAAGACATGATGAACACAGCAATCAACCTAACGGCTGGTACAGCAATGCTTCCGCCTATCTTCATCATGGTGGCGTACTTTGTATTCCGCTTGAAGCATGACGACACACCGCGTGATTTCCGCATGGGTACTCGAGTTCAAGGTATGGCTGTTGTATCTGTACTTATCGGCATCTTCGTTGTGAGTATGACGGCATCTGCATTCCCAACAGGTGTTGACCTAGTTCAAGCCTTCTTTATCAACGTATTCATGACAGCGGTATTCTCTGGTCTTGCTTGGTGGTGGATCTCTCGCTTTGAAAAAAAGCAGGCAGGTAAAGACGCAAAGCTAGAAACAGCTAAGCAATCGTAGCACTCTGCATTACCCCCCAACTTTAAAAGCGCCTATCCGGCGCTTTTTTTTGTTTTAAATCAGACAATTAAAAACAAACCCAAAAATAAAAACGGCATTCCGTCAAGGTTTCAGTTCACGAAAAACACCAATTAATAGGTAATAAAACTCGAATAAAAACCAAAGTAAAACATTAACTAAATTTGTTTACTCAAGGTCACATATTTGATCAATTTCGATTAACTTCCCGCCGCTTAATCTTTAATCTTCTTGCTGAAGAGACAAACTGATTCATATAAAAAAGCGACAAAAAGCCCCTACAAGCCTTATAAATCGTCGCTCATGAAACCAGCAATCTCTTCAATGAACTTCTTAATCTTTAACTCTTTGTTTTGGTAATAACTTTACTGAAATACCAGAGAGAAAAAGCCCAAAGAAGTCCGATCGTAAATCTATAAAAACAACAATGAGCCAACCCTGACAAAACAAAGCGGGTGTTTGCCAAACCAACATAACAATAAAAGTGCGGCCTAGAGCTTCCCTCTCTAGGACCAAGTTATAACGATCATCAACGTGATTCACCGGAGAACATCATGTCCGAAAATAAACGCAGTACGATAGGCAAATTTGCCCTACTGTCTATGACCTTCGCGGCGGTATACAGCTTCAATAACATCATTAATAACAACATCGAGATCGGCCTTTCCTCGGCTCCGATGTTCTTTCTAGCAACCATCTTTTACTTTGTGCCATTTTGTTTGATCGTTGCAGAGTTTGTGTCACTGAATAAAGACTCTGAAGCGGGTGTTTACTCTTGGGTTAAAAGCTCTCTAGGCGGTCGCTGGGCGTTTATTTCAGCTTACACCTACTGGTTTGTTAACCTGTTCTTCTTCACCTCTCTGCTGCCTAGGATCATCGCTTATGCGTCGTATGCGTTCTTAGGTTTCGAGTACATATTCACGCCAATGACCACCGCAATTCTGAGTACCATTTTGTTTGCGGTCGCGACTCATATCTCGAATAACGGCGCGAAATTACTGGGCCCTATCACCTCACTAACATCCTCACTGATGCTGCTGTTAACGATGTCTTACATCTTGTTATCTGGCGGTGCTTTGGTAGGCGGTATCGAGCCAGCTGACCCAATCACTATTGAAGCCATGACACCAAGCTTCAACTGGGCATTCCTTGGCGTAATCACTTGGATCTTCATGGCGGCAGGCGGTGCAGAATCGGTCGCGGTTTACGTTAACGACATCAAAGGCGGTCACAAGTCTTTCGTTAAAGTGATCATCATCGCGGGTATCTTCATCGGCGCGCTTTACTCGGTAGGATCTGTGTTGGCGAACGTGTTTGTTTCGCGTGAAGAGCTTAAATTCACAGGCGGCTCAGTTCAGGTATTTGAAGGGCTAGCAAGACACTTTGGCCTGTCTGAAATCTTGATGAACCGCTTCGTTGGTGTGGTTTCATTCACTGCAATGTTGGGCTCCCTGCTAATGTGGACGGCAACACCCGTTAAGATTTTCTTCTCTGAAATCCCTAAAGGCATCTTCGGCGAGAAAACTGTCGCGCTTAACAAACAAGGCGTTCCAGAGCACGCGGCATGGATTCAGTTCTTCATCGTGATTCCACTGATGTTCATCCCAACGTTGGCCTCTGACACAGTGCAAGACTTGATGAGCACCATCATTAACATGACTGCAGCAGCTTCTATGCTACCGCCACTGTTCATCATGATTGCTTACCTTCACCTGCGCGTGAAACTGGATCACCTTCCTCGTGATTTCCGCATGGGTTCTCGTACGGTCGGTATTACTGCAGTATCGATTCTTATCGCTATCTTTACGGTTGGCTTCTTCGCTTCTACCTTCCCAACAGGCGCAGACATCATGACCATCATCTTCTACAACGTGGGTGGTATTGTGATCTTCCTTGGCTACGCATGGTGGAAGTACGGTCAATACGAGAAAAGCTTATCTCCAGAAGAGAAAAAACTAGAAGCAAAGCCTGAACCGGCGAACGCTTAGCTTTACCCTACACTCTCATTGAAAGCTTAAGGCACTCGCATTTGGTGAGTGCCTTTTTATTTGTCGGTACATTCCCACTCAACACCTAAATTCCACCAAAGCCTTCAAGAAAGAAGACATTCGAGTCCACAATCGAACCACCTATAAAGTAATTCACCAACTGAATAGCTATCACCCTAGCCATGCCTCTACACATTCAACTTAAAGTCAAAATAAAAACAAAGTAAATATTTACTAAAAATAGATCACACTTTTAAACTGAATTAATTTTAAACACCAAATTTATCATTAATATCGGTTTTGCGATCGTAAGTAACCTGACCAATACGCCTTGAAGAGCACCCCATATTAGAAGTCAGAACTGCTTGCGAACCTTCATTGATAACCCCGACACAGAAGTGATTAAAATGAAAAGTAGTTTTACTAAAACCACTCTTATTACAAGCTGTATTCTTGCTGCCCTAAGTACCACTGCCCACGCGGAAGAGTCCGCAGCAAACCACAGTGATACTCAGCCTCCTAAAACAGAAACTGAAACCCTATTTAACTTTTATGGTGAGCTTGGCCTTGGTGGTCACGTGGCACTAGAAGGTGATGACAAAGGCCGTTATGCAGACGGTACTTACATTGAAGCAGGCTTGGCTATCGAACACGGTAATTGGTTTGGTTTAGCTTACATGGAAGGCTGGACAGTACAGGCCGATGACGAAGGTAATGCTTGGGCGACAGGCCACGGTTGGGGCGGCTTCGAAGGTGGTTTTAACCGCTTTTACGCTGGCTACCGCACCGACGAAAAAACAGAATTTATTGTCGGTCGTATGGACTCGTCACTGGATGACGTTCAATGGTGGGGTGACCCAACAGTCGAGTACGGCTACGCAATCTCAAACACGCGTGATGTTCACGTTGGTGTGAAGATTCAAAACCTAGAAGGCAAACTTCGCTACAGTGTTTCATTCGCTCCAGAATCTGACTTCTCTGAAGACGATGCTCTCATTCACTTCGGTAAATACGACAGCTTCGCAGACCAATGGAAAGACAAGAACGCCATGGTCAACGGTTACCTCCAATATGACCTCACTGACGACCTAACCCTAATGGGTGGCGGTGAAGTGCGTAACAACGATGGCGGCGAACTTCTACTATTGGGAGCTGAGTACAAAAACTTCGCCACTCGTGTTTGGCACGATACCGACAAAGGCAACCAAGAATCTTTCGGTAGCGAATCAGGTATTCAAACCAGTGCATGGTATGAAGCCGCACAAGGCGTTTACCTATCAGCAGCCTACAACTACGCAAACTTTGACGGTGACAATGGCGACAAAGAAATCACCTCTTACATCAATGCTGGCGTTTGGTACGAATACGGAAACGGCGCATTTGCTACTGCGTTCGACAGCCGCTTTGGCGTAGGCAGCGACACTGAAATCGGCGACGCGCAAGTGTTCGCAATGCAATACTTCTACTGGTAATAACAGGAACTCATCATGAAACTGAATAAATCATTCGCAGCTCTCGCTATCGGCGCAGCACTTGTTGTTACTGGCTGTACATCAAACTCAAGTTCTGACACAGAGCAACTGCAAGCAAACGAATTTAAGAACGTTATCGACCGCACTGGCTCACCAGAATACATGCGTGACTACGACTTCGATGACCACCAGCGCTTCAACCCATTCTTCGACCTAGGTGCATGGCACGGTCACTTGCTGCCAGACACAGCTGAAGGCATGGGCGGCTTCCCAGGAACTGCTTTGCTTACCGAAGAATACATCAACTTCATGGCTGATAACTTTGACCGCCTAAGCGTGTTCAAAGATGGCAAAAAAGTCGCATTTACCATGGAAGCTTACAGCCTGCCAGGTGCATTGGTTCAGACACTAAAATCTGACGATGTCACCGTAGAAATGACGATGCGTTTTGCTTCAAACCGTACCTCTCTACTAGAAACTAAAATCACCACTGATTCCCCGGTTGAATTAGTGTGGGATGGTGAACTACTAGAAAAGACCCACGCCAAAGAAGGCGTTTCGCAAACAGACAAAACCATTGCTGAAACTTACCCTGAGTATGACCGTCAAATCGTCGCAACTGACGATGGCCTAAAAGTAACCTTTGGTAAGGTACGCTCGACATGGGACCTACTGACTTCTGGTGAGTCTGAGTACCAAGTTCACAAGTCGATTCCAACACAAACCACAGTGGATGGTTTGGCGTTTACTTCAACGGCAAACATTGAAGCATCGACCACCATCTACACGACTTACTCGCATGTTCTGACGGCAGAAGAAGCGAAAGCTGAACAGCCAGAAATCAAAAAGATCATGGCAAACCCTACCGACTTCTTAACTGCATCAGCAGAACGCTGGGAAGGTTACCTAGAGATGGGCTTAACCAACCCGAACGCAACACCAGAGCAAGAGCGTGTTGCAGTAAAAGCGATGGAAACCCTAAACGGTAACTGGCGTGGCGCAGCAGGTGCGATGGAGTTTGACTCTGTAACACCATCAGTGACCGCACGTTGGTTCTCGGGCAACCAAACTTGGCCTTGGGACACATGGAAACAAGCCTACGCAATGGCTCACTTCAACCCAGACGTAGCGAAAGACAACATCCGTGCAATGTTCGCTTACCAAATCCAAGCCGACGATACCGTTCGCCCTTGGGATGAAGGCTACGTGCCAGACCTACTCGCTTACAACCTAAGCCCAGAACGTGGCGGCGACGGCGGTAACTGGAACGAACGTAATACCAAACCAAGCCTAGCAGCATGGGCAGTAATGGAAGTCTACAAGACCACCAGCGACGAAGCTTGGCTTGAAGAGATGTATCCAAAGCTAGTGGCATACCATGATTGGTGGTTACGCAACCGTGATAACAACGGCAACGGTGTGCCTGAATACGGCGCAGCACGCGACAAAGCACACAACACACCTGAAGGTGAAATGTACTTCACCGTGGTTCGTGGCGATAAGCACGAAACAGTCGTAGGCCAAGCAGCATTAGATAAAGTGATTGCAGAGGGTAACTACGATTACATCGAGAGCCCGGCACAAACTGCCGCGTCTTGGGAGTCAGGTCGCGACGATGCAGCCGCATTTGGCTTCATTGATAAAGACCAGCTAGACGCATACGTTGCAAACGGTGGTAAGCGCAGCGATTGGGATGTTGAGTTCGCTCAAAACCGTGCTGAAGACGGCACACTACTAGGCTACTCGCTACTGCAAGAATCTGTCGACCAAGCAAGCTACATGTATAGCGATAACAAGTACCTAGCAGAAATGGCTGACATTCTAGGTAAAGACGCAGAAGCGAAAGAGTTCCGTGAAAAAGCAGAGCACCTATCGAACTACATCAACACTTGTATGTTCGATGAGAGCACTAACTTCTTCTACGACATTCGCATTGAAGACAAACCACTAGCCAATGGCTGTGCAGGCAAACCGATTGTAGAACGTGGTAAAGGCCCTGAAGGGTGGTCACCACTGTTCAATGGCGCAGCAACGCAAGGTCACGCTGATGCAGTTGTCTCTGTGATGAAAGATACGGAAGAGTTCAACACCTACGTTCCACTAGGCACAGCAGCGTTTTCTAGCCCAGCATTCGGCCCAGATATTTACTGGCGTGGACGCGTTTGGGTAGACCAATTCTACTTCGGTCTAAAAGGCATGGACAGCTACGGCTACCGTGATGACGCAATTGAAATGGCAGGCGCGTTCTTTGACCACGCAGATGGGTTAGTTCAAGACGGTCCTATCCGTGAGAACTACAACCCATTGAACGGTGAACAACAAGGCGCACCAAACTTCTCTTGGAGTGCGGCTCACCTGTACATGCTTTACAACGATTTCTTTACTGACGCAGAGTAAATCAAACCTATACCTGTCTTCTGGAATTCAATGAAAACATAACCTCATAAATTTCAGGCTTTGGCACTCAGTATCTCGCTGAGTGCCTTTTTTACACCTGAAGCAAAATAAGCGAACAACAAGCACTTAGACTATTTGGCCTACCATGATCCTTTTACTCAATTCGCTGCACGTTAGCCTTTATCACCACAATGGAAGCACACCTGATAATGGTAATGCTCTTTCAATAATTTGAATTCATCATGGATACTTGGCGTCCATGAGTCATCACCGCCAACCCCCATATGGAAGCCATCGACATAAACAAACAGCTGCTCTTGTTCAGTTAAGTCACAAGTATGTTTTGCCTTCTGTAGCTGCTGTAACCCAAAACGACTGACTGAGAAATGGAAGTCTCCTTGCAATTCGAATGCGCCCACTTTTGCCTCACGAACATCACAACGCAAGCCGCAATCAGATGGGAAAATATAAGGGGTATGCATTTGTTCAATACTTTGCTGATATAGCCCCATATGTGCGGACATCTTTCGATCTGGGTAGTTTTCGTGTGGCCCACGACCAAACCATTCCACCCCATCAGGCACATGCTTCAAAGCAAACTCAAATCCGACTCGTGGCAGAGACGGCAAACCTTTCGCCGCTTGAACATCCACATCTAATTTGACCTCACCATCGGCAAATAATTGGTACCGCCACGTCGACAACAAACGAACCTGATCTTCCACCGTGTGGGCAATTCTTGCAGTCACCGACACCCTATTTTTCTGAGTGATGGATGAAAATTCGATGCACTCTGGAGTGAGCCTATCTAACCTCATCGCCTGCCAGCGTGCTATCCATGAATTAGGGTCAACGCGGTTTGCTTCACTGACACCGATATCGTTGTCTAATGGTGCACGATAAAAGTTATCTCGAAGGCCACTAGCAAGTTGTTCCACCCCTTTAATTTTCCAGCTCTCTAGTATCCCAGACAATCTGTCGAACTCTACTTGATAAGTATCACCAATCACCGTCAGCGGCGTGTCGGTTTCAGTCACTTTCGGTGGGTATTGTGAGAGGTTAGCATCCAACATCAATTGCGGCTGAATAGGTAAGCTAAGCTGTTCAATCGCGGTCACATGGCCTTTATCCGCCCATGCAGTATTGGTGTTTAATACCACTTCAAGATTAAGGAAGTTGAGCGCATTAGCCGTCTTCGGGATAGTCACACCATCAAGCTCAATCCGCACACTGGATTGAGCTTCAACAAGCAGCTCAATACTGCCATGACATTGAACAATTCCATCTTGAGTTATATTCCAATTAAGCGTTTCGACAGACCCTGAATCAAATAAATACTCACTAGTAATCTCAATCACCAGTGGTGATGCAGAAACCAGCTTGAATTGATAAAACTGCTGTGCTTTTTTCACTTCATGTAGCGTTGGATGCACCGTCCTGTCTGGGAATACCAAACCATTAATGCAAAACTGGCGATCATTAATCTCGTCGCCGAAATCACCACCATAGCCCCAATATTGTTTGCCGCTCGAATCGGTTTTGGTGATCCCTTGATCTACCCAATCCCAGATAAATCCGCCCTGTAATCTTGGGTTGTCTCTAAACGCTTGCCAGTATTTATCAAAACTGCCCAGACTGTTCCCCATTGCATGGGCGTACTCACAGAGAATAAGAGGACGATGCTCGTTTGGTAGAGCTATCGCTTTACGAATGCCCACGCGAGGTGTCACCTGTGGTTGACTCTCAACCACAGGTAAATCCCAATCAACTCGTGCATACATAGGACATAAAATATCGGTCGCTGCTGTATCTGCCCCGCCACCTTCATACTGAACGGGACGTGTTGGATCAGTTTGTTTCACCCATTGATACATCGCATGGTGATTGCGACCAATACCCGATTCATTACCCAGCGACCAAATGATCACGCTGGCGTGGTTTTTATCGCGCTCCACCAGCCTTGTCATTCGTCTCATGTACGCATTTAACCATGACGCATCATCGGATAAACGGCACATCGGAAATTGACCATGAGTTTCCACATTCGCCTCATCAACCAGATACAGACCATACTCATCACACAGTTCATACCACAATGGATGATTCGGATAATGAGCGGTTCTAACGGCATTGAAGTTATTTTGTTTGAGCAGTTTGATGTCTTGAATCATCCCCTCTCGAGTCATGGTGTGACCCAATTCAGGGTGATGTTCATGACGATTGACGCCACGAATCAGCAACGGTTTTCCGTTAACTTTGAGCAAACTATCGGTAATTTCAACACTTCGAAAGCCGACATCGTAAGCCTCACAATCGATAAGCTCATCATGTTCATCAAGCAATGACACCACACAGCGATATAAGTAGGGTGACTCGGCACTCCACTTGTTCGGGTTCACCACTGAAATGCGGTGTTCTGCGACTTCAGACCACGGCCCTTTTTCATCGACATAACGCTCACCAAAACCCACTATTTGAGGTTCGAAAACCAACTGTCCTTGAGCATCATAAAGTTCAGATTTCAGCTTAAAGCAGCTTTCTACATCATTGCTGTGCTTGGTTATTTGCGTAGAAATATTTAAAACCGCATCGCGATAGCAAGCATCTAGCTGAGTCTCAATACCAACATCCTCGATTGCGACCTTGGGCTTTCTCAATAAAGTCACATCACGGAATATGCCGCTGAGCCACCACATGTCTTGGTCTTCAAGATAAGAACCATCAGACCAACGCAGCACCATCACTACCAACGTGTTCTCGCCCGCTTGCAAGTATTCAGACACGTCAAATTCAGCCGGTAATCGACTGTCTTGCGAATAGCCAACCCACTTGCCGTTGCACCACAAATGAAATGCAGAATTCACGCCGTCGAAGGTCAGCCTATGGGTATCTAATAGCTCCGGTTCCATGCAGTTAAAATGCGTTCGGTAGAGCCCTGTTGGATTATCGCTAGGGACGAAGGGAGGGTTATCAGCGAAAGGATATTTCACATTGGTATAGATCGGTTTATCAAAGCCTTGCATCTGCCAGTTGCTTGGCACTGAAATCGACTTCCATGAAGAATCATCAAAATGTTCCGATACTACCTCTTCGCAAACCAACTCTGGTGAATCGAACAGCTGAAACTTCCAAGTCCCATTGAGAGACATAACACTCGACGAGCTCTTCGTCATAGCCTCAACCAACGAGGTGTAACTATTTAAAGGAGCATGAGCCTCAACAACGTTATGATGGGTGATGTGTTGATTTTCCCACTCACGGGCAGAGATGATTTGAGAGAAAGTTCTCATGACGTGTTCCTTACCAAAAGCCGTTTAACGTGAACCATTGCAAGTGATGCTCGGCGCCTCATTGCGTTCAAACATTACGAACGCCAACCAAGCAGCTCTTGCAATAATCCCTTAAGAGAAGAAAGAAAAGCCGCAGCCAGAACAGCTGCGGCTATTGAAATATTACTTAAAGGTACGCTTGCTCACTTTATCGAGTTTTTTCAATATTTTATCGATTCGTTCAGGGTGAACCATAAACTCTTGGAAGCCTTTCATGCCTTCTTTTGCCATCGCAGGGTCGGTGTCTCGGTCATAGAATTGAGCCGTACCATCACTGGATGCCAACATCGCGACGCCTTTGTCTAAGAACGGGTCAGACTTCGCTTTAGCTTTGTTGTTGGTTGGAATCTGTAACAGCATCTCATTGATCAGCTGCTGGTTTTCAGCGCGAGCAACAAACTCTAAGAACTTACGAGCATCTTCTTTGTTTTTCGCTTTTGAAGGTATGTGCAGCGTATCCATTGGTGCATCTTCAGACATAGGAATACTTGGGTCGATCACCGGGAACTGGAAGAAATCCATCTTGCCATCCAACTCAGCAGGGAAGTTAGGCGTGATGAAGTTACCCATCAGGTACATCGCCGCTTTACCGTTGTACAAGAAAGGTTGAGCTTCTTGCCATGAATAAGACGCGTGGTTTTCTAGGAAGTAACCAGGCTCAACTAACTCAGCCCAATTAGCGAAGGTTTTCTTCACTCGCTCATCAGAGTAAGGCACCTTGCCTTCCATTAACTGAATATGAAAATCCAAACCGTTGGTACGCATGTTGATGTAATCAAACCAACCAGCAGCGGTCCAAAGATACTTGGTACCAATCGCAAACGGCGCTACACCATTTTCTTTAAGTGTTGCAGACGCAGATTTCAAATCATCCCACGTTTTCGGCTCCGCAATTCCATATTGCTCAAAGATGTCTTTGCGGTAGTAGATACCCCATTGATAATACGTGTACGGCACACCAAACTGCTTACCTTGTACTGTCATCGCAGGCGCGGCAGCCGCAAAGTCTTGCTTCATGTTGTTGTCAGCCCAAATATCACTGACATCCTCAAACAGGCCACGGTCAACAAAGGCTTTCATTCGGTTACCCGCATACCAAAAAACCACATCCGGCGGCGAAGTGACCAACCAATTACGAATCGTTGTTTTATACGACTCGTGATCGTACAAGTTGTACTTCACCGTAATATCTGGGTTTTCTTTTTCAAAGCGGTTAATGATCTCACCCCACGCCTCTTTTGGCGCAGGATCAGAAGCATCTGAGTTGATAACGAGTGTCCCTGCAAACGATGTTGCAGACATGGAGGCAGCGAGCACTGCACTGGCAGCGATATGTTTCACGTATTTCATATTGAGGTCCTTGTTATGGAGCTAAGCTCTCTAAGTCCAATTCTTATTGTTTTATCTCGTAGGGTTGTTCGTGTTTTAGTTTCTCTTTAATGATTCATCCATTCGGGATGTCGTTAGCAATAACGACTTAAAGCCGTCGCTATTGCTAGATTCGTGTATCGATTCTTATCTCGTGATTTACCCTTTGGTCGCACCCAATGTCAGGCCTGCGATAAAGTGCTTTTGCATGGTAAAGAACAGCACTACCGGTGGGATAGCCGCGACCACTGCACCCGCCGACATAAACTGCCAAGACGCCAGCCATTGGCCTTGAAGTGAGCTCAAACCCGCAGTTACAGGACGAACGTCATCACTCTGAACCAGTACTAGAGCCCAGAAGAAATCGTTCCAAATAAAGGTAAACACCAATACGGCTAACGCCGCTAAAGCAGGGCGAACCAAAGGGAGTACGACATGCCAGAATATTTTCCACTCACTCACCCCTTCAACACGCGCCGCTTCGATCAAGGCATCAGGGATCCCGACAATAAAGTTACGCATGAACAAGGTACAAAAACCGGCTTGGAAAGCGATATGGAAAAAAATCAATGCCCAGTGAGTGTCGTATAGACCGAGTCCAATCGTTAAATCACGCACTGGAATCATCAGAATTTGGAACGGAACAAAGTTACCCGCGATAAACATCGCAAAAATCCACACATTGGCTTTGAAGTTGTATTTAGCCAAGGCATAACCAGCCAGCGTAGATAGCGCCACGGCACCAGCAACCGCTGGCAATGTAATGATCAAACTATTGATTAAGTACTGCCCCATCGACGTCGAGGTAAATACTTGGGTGTAGTTCTCAATGAACTGAATCTCGCTTGGCCAGCCCCAGTAATTACCTTTGTTGATGTCTTCCATCGAACGAATCGAGGTCATCATTACGGCGATAAGTGGTAATAACCACATCACGATCGAGATAGGTAACGCTACTCGATAGCTGATATTAGTAAAGCGACCGGCTTTTTGAATTGGTTGCGGAAACATTATTTTTCACTCCTTAACATGCGCCACAAGAAGTAAGCGATATAGATATCCATAATCAGAAATAGCACCACAGAAACCGCTGCACCGTAACCCATTCGATAGTTAAAAATAGACTCTTCATACATCTGGTACGCAAGTACTGTCGAGCTGCCCCAAGGGCCGCCTGCCGTCATGGTCGCCACTAGATCAAATGAACGCAGGGCACCAATTACGGTGACAACCACGGCGATAAAGGTTGCGGGTCTTAACTGTGGAAGCACCACATACCACAACATGCGCCACTTCTTTGCACCATCAAGTCGAGCCGCTTCTAACTGCTCAGGATCGAGGTTATTCAGCCCAGTTAAATATAAGATCATGCAATAAGAGATCTGAGGCCATAAGCCAGCAGCGATGATTCCGTAGGTCACATAGTCTTCGTCAGCAAGTATCGAAATTGGCTCGAAGCCAAGCGACCCGAGTGCAATATTGAAAAGTCCAAAAGAGGGGTCATAGAACCAAGCAAATACGAGGCCTACCACCACTTGAGAAATAACGAATGGGAAGAAAAACAGAGATTTTACGACACGAATGCCTTTCACTTGTTGGTTGAGGAAAAGGGCAATCGCCAAGCCACATGGTGGCGCAAGCATAAAGAAGATCAACCAAAGAAAGTTATTCGTTAACGAAGTATAAAAAGCATCTGAGTCAAAAAGCTCACGATAGTTCTCAAGCCCCACCCACTCCTTTTCACCTAATCCATCCCACTCAAAAAAACTCAGCCAAATACTGTCTAAGATGGGATAGATAACATAGAGAGAGAATATAGCGATGGCTGGTGCCAAGAACAGCCAAGGCGAGACCTTGGAACTGATGCGCCTTTTCTTCTTCGCTGATGGGGTGCGATTTTCTGGGTATATCGTTTTCACAGATTGCTCCATTTCCCAAAATTCCTTGTATTAAAAGCTTGGTTTACTACTTGGTTAACTTCCATCTGAATTTATAAATCCCAATCAGTAGCTCAGCATTTATAATGATTACGTTCAAATATTAGGCTTATTGATAACATTACGCACAGTTATGTTTTATTTATGTAAACGTTTTCACAAAAATCAGTATAGATCGCGGGATTTATATGACAATGATCAATAAATCATGCGAGGCACCTAACAAATTTCTGATGAAAGCGTATGTTTTAAAGGCAAAGAGATGTAGCCCAACGAAGCAAGGAGAGAGCATGGCTGATATCAGCTTAAAAAAGGTCATCAAACGATATGGTGATATACAGACCATCCATGGTGTTGATCTAGAAATAAATAATGGCGAATTCGTCGTATTCGTTGGACCATCAGGTTGCGGAAAATCAACCCTCTTACGCTTAGTTGCTGGCTTAGAAGAAATCACTGAAGGCGAGATTCATATTGGAGACGATCTTGTTAACGATGTCGATCCTGCTGAGCGTGGTGTCGCAATGGTATTTCAATCCTACGCACTCTACCCACACATGACCGTGGAAGAAAACATGGGCTTTGGCCTCAAAATGAATGGCGTAGCGAAGGAAGTCGTTGAAAAGCAAGTCACCAGTGCGGCAAAGACGCTCCAACTAGAGCCTTTATTGAAGCGTAAACCGAAAGAACTGTCAGGTGGGCAGCGTCAACGTGTCGCTATCGGTCGAGCAATAGTTCGTAACCCTCGCGTATTCTTATTCGATGAACCGCTCTCGAATCTAGATGCTGAACTTCGTGTCGATATGCGCTTACAAATCGCCAAATTGCACCAAGATCTGCAAAATACCATGATTTATGTCACGCACGATCAAGTCGAAGCCATGACGCTTGCAGACAAGATCGTGGTATTAAGAGATGGTCGTGTTGAACAAGTCGGCTCTCCACTCGATCTATACCACTCTCCACAAAATGAATTTGTGGCTGGCTTTATTGGCTCACCGAAAATGAATTTCTTACCGTGTGTTGTTAACAGCACCTCAGAAACGCACGCCCAACTCGCCGTTAACGGTGTCAGCCAAATCACCCTCCCCTTACCAAGTGATGGATTAAAAGAGGGACAAAACATCACGCTGGGCATTCGACCTGAACATTTAGAGATTAACAGTGGCTCCGATATCACCATTGAATTTCAAAGTGAAGTGGTAGAGCGACTAGGGAACAGCACTTATATGTTTGGCCAATCTTGTGGCGTGGATAGCTTTAAGGTGCACCTACCAGGAGACCAAGAGGTGACTCGATACCAATCACTTGAACTGAGTTTCTCCTCAAAAGATTGCCACCTATTCGATGATCAAGGGCAACGAATTAACTAGACTTTAAACGGTAGAGCTAGCTCGATGTCGCTAGCTTTGCCACTTTTCAAACTCACTTTCCGTTCATTTCAAGCAATCACTTGCTTCCATTCAGCTCCTCTTAATGGCTTATGAAATCCCACTCAAAAATTTCATCACTCTCACTGAAATATTGGGTTCTGAAGACTTATTCGAATTTTATTTATCCTTATTAGCCTTCCGGACATTAATTTGATAGTCGTTTACTAAATAATCGCTAAACTATAGTGTCGCCTACCCCTTTTTTGAGAAAACCTAAATGCCTAATGCTGATTCCACCCTAAATAAACGTATGGGAATCGTTGCGCTCACCTGGCCAATTTTTATCGAAGTTCTTTTAAGAACCGCACTCAACACCAGTGATGTATTCATGTTATCGGGATACTCGGACAAAGCCGTGTCTGCCGTTGGTGTTATTTCTCAGATATCCTTTTTCCTGATCATTGTCTCGACCATGGTCAGCAGTGGTACGGGTATTTTAATCGCGCAATACAATGGTGCCTCCCGCACTCAAGAGAGCGCTCACGTGGGCGTAGCGAGCATCATCCTGGCCATTATTGCCGGTGTGCTACTGAGTGTTATTGCCGTTCTTGTTGCTGAATATTTTATCCCGCTCTATCAACTCGAGCCTCAAGTCGAGCAATACGCACAAGAGTACCTATTCATCAGTGGTGCTCTCACCTTCAATGTAACCATTGGTGTGGTTCTCACTACTATTCTGCGCAGTCATGGCTATTCAAAGTCACCAATGGTGATCAACATGATTGCTGGCGTCATCAACGTATTCGGCAACTACTGTGCCTTATATCAACCTTTTGGTTTGCCTGTATACGGCGTGCAAGGGGTTGCGACCGCGACTGTAATCAGCCAAGTGATCGGGATGTTGATCTTAATTGGTGTGGTCAGAAGCAAAGGGATAGATCTACCAGTGAAGCAGTTTAAATCTGTGCCGAAAGCCATCTATCAAAAAATCATTAAGATCGGCTCGATGAATGCAGGAGAAGTGCTCTCGTACAACATGGCTCAGATCAGCATTACCTTCTTTGTCGTGCAGATGGGCACCTCTTCACTGGCTGCGTTTACTTACGCACAAAACATCGCTCGCCTCTCTTTTGCATTTGCACTGGCGATTGGTCAAGGCAGCCAAATCCAAACAGGCTATTACATTGGCAAGGGTTGGATCGACGAGATCACCAAGCGCGTGCAACGTTACTTTGTGGTTGGCTTTATCGCCTCAACTGCGATTACCTGCATGGTTTATGTGTTCCGTTTCGAAATTCTCGATCTGTTCACGCAAGATCCAGAGATCGTTGCGCTAACTGCTGCGCTGATTGCAGGTTCCATCATTCTTGAAGCTGGCCGAGTATTTAACCTGATCTTTATCTCTTGTCTAAAGGCTGCTGGCGACATTAAATTCCCGATCAAAATGGGTATTCTCAGCATGTGGGGCATTGGGGTTGCCATGAGCTATTTGCTTGGCGTGCATTGGGGTTATGGCGTATTGGGGGCTTGGATGGCAATCGCGATGGACGAGTGGTTCCGTGGAATCATCATGGCCTATCGCTGGCGAGCTAAGAAATGGACTCGATTCTCTTTTTAGACTTTTTAGCCTTCCATTTATCTTCACAAGATCGAAAAACGCCGCTCCTATTTCCAAAGAACGGCGTTTTTGTTTTTAATTGCCCGAACTCATCTACGCGGTCGCAAGTGCTTTCTTACGCTTTGCTAATCGGCCAAAAATACCGACTAACATCACGATGCCACACACACCGTAAACCTGCATGATGGTTGGATCATCAGAGACAAAGCCCACATCAGAGAACATCACGTAAGCACCTAATACCATGTAGAGAATGATAGCCGAAGCCTCGAAACGGAACGCCCAAGGTGTCACATCAATATTCTCATTGACTGGCATCACGTACTCAGACTCACGCGGCATAAAGTAACCAATGATGAACATCAACGCGGTACATACCACGAACAGAATCGCTAATTGATGTAGGAAGTGAATCGGTGTTTTAAATACTAGCTGCATTGCTGCGTATGAACTTACAAACACCACCAACGCCACTTTCGCCGCTACAGCTGGTACTCGTTTAGATACATAGCCAACAAACACGATAGTGAAGATTGGCACACTGAAGAAACCAGCCACCATTTGTAGATATTGGAACAGACCTTCTGGCGCATACATGATGAACGGTGCGATACATACCGAGATAATCGCAATCACGACACCAAAAATACGCCCTTTACCCACTAGCTCTTCGTCCGTTTTACCATGCCCGAATAATGGCTTATACACGTTCAATGCAAACAGAGTCGTTGAGCTGTTCAACACACCATTAAAGGTACTCAAAATCGCACCAAACATGACCGCAACGAAGAAACCCACCAGCGGCTTAGGCAAAACTTCATTCACTAAACGGGTGTACATGGTGTCTGGATTACCCGCATCAGCACCAAACATGTGGAAAGCAATGATACCCGGAATGATCAAAAACAGCGGAGAGATAACCTTAATCGCACCCGCAAGGATGACCCCTTTCTGACCTTCTTTTAGGTTCTTAGCACCTAATGCGCGTTGAATGATGGATTGGTCAGTACCCCAATAATACAAGTTCACCAAAAGCAGACCTGTGAACAATGTTGAGAACGGCAGTGGATCGGTTTCTGTACCCACAGATTGAAGCTTCTCTGGCGCGGCATAAAGCAGAATATCTAAGCCAGCACCAAAGCTACCTTCGCCCAGTACCATCAAACCAAATACTGGAATCATCATGCCGCCGACAATCAAGCCTACACCATTAATGGTATCTGCAATCACAACCGCCTTTAGGCCACCATAAATCGCGTAAAAGAAGCCAAGTAAACCAATCGTCGCCGAAATAAGCGCGATTGAGCTAAACTCTGAAATATTCAGCAGAGCCTGAACATCGAAGATTTCACCCAAAACAACGGCGCCCGCGTAAAGTGTGGTAGGTAAAATGTTGATCACGTATTGGCACAAGAAAAGTAACGTCACAAACTTCTTCACCGACATGTCGTAGCGGCTCTCTAAGAAGTCGGGAATGGTGGTGATGCCTTGTTTCAAATAACGAGGTACCAACATCAAAGCGATGATCACCAAGGTGACACCAGAGGCCACTTCCCACCCCATGACACTCATGTTGTGGGTATAAGATTGTGCGCTCATGCCCACGAAACTGGTTGCGCTCAAGTTCGTTAAGATAAGTGAGCTAGCAATTAAGCCACCGGTTAAGCTTCTTCCGCCAAGAAAGAAGCCATCTTGTGAGGTGTTTTTGTCATTTTTTACTTTGTTGTAGGTAAACGCGACTACAAACCCAGTAAATAACAAAAATGACAGCAGAACTGTAATAGACATTTTGTTTTCCTTAAGTTGAGTTATTGCGGCAGCAATACCTCGCTGCCGACTATAATTTTTATATTTAGATTTTTATTTGTAGGAGCACTCAGAGTCAGAGATTCACATCTTTTTTAGATGCACAATCAAGGCTGACTCTGGGTCGAGAATAGGTAAGGTCAATCCAATCTCTTTGAGGTTATCGCCGCTTAAAGTCAGCGTTTTATCTAACCATTGAGGGCGTTGCTTCATGAGTTGGAAACTGGTTTGTGGCATCTCCACTAACTTCACTTGGTACAGCGCACTGTCTTCCACGCAGCTAATACGAAGTGGTGATGGCAGAGCGTATTCAGGCATGGCCAACTGACACACGGTGATCAGCATTTCATCATCATTCTGCACCCCATAGATGTTCTGGTTTTTGTCCGCAGGATCCATGCGGAAGCTGCGGCCTGAGTGCAAAATATGACGGAACTGCTTATGCAGAGAGATGTAGTGAGAGAAAGCTTGTTTCTCTTGTTGCGACTCTTTAACCGGGTCAAGCTCAACGCCCATATGCCCCATCAAAGCGGTGACACCACGCATATTGATACTGTGACGACGATTGGTTGAGTGACACTCAGCAGGGCCAATGTGCGCACCCATAACTTCTGGTGGGAAGAAGTAACTCATGCCTTTTTGAATGGCTTGGCGTTCCAATGCATCGTTACAATCGGATGCCCAGAATCGATGTGTTCTCTTGAGGATTTCAAAATCAATACGACCACCGCCTGATGAACAAGATTCAATCTCGACCTTAGGGTGTGCTTGATTCAGTTGATCAACAAGACGATACAAGGCTTGAGTTTGACCATGCACCGCCGCCTTACCTTGGTGGCCCGGCTGAACTAATTCACGATTCATATCCCACTTTAAGTAGCCGATATTGTACGTAGTCAGAAGCGCATCAAGGCGAGAGAACAAGTAGTCAAAACACGCTTCATTCTGCAAGTCTAAAACATACTGCCAACGACCAGAGGGTTGATGATAACCTTGTAAACCTAGAACCCAATCAGGGTGGTTACGGTATAGGTTTGAGTCTTGGCTGACCATCTCAGGTTCAACCCAAAGGCCAAACTCCATACCCTGTTGATTAACGTGTTCAATCACAGGTTCTAAGCCATTTGGGTATTTCACTTCATCGAGATACCAATCGCCTAATGCCGTTCGTTCACCATCACGACCAATAAACCAACCATCATCAATTATGAATCGTTCAACGCCCATCGCACCGGCTTCGGTTGCCATCTGCATGATGTATTCCGGTTTATGGTCGAAGTAGATACCCTCCCAAGTATTCAAGTGCACTGGGCGAGGTTTATCGGTAGGGAATTGAATAATGTTGTCTCGAACAAACTGCTGAAAACGCTGAGCAATACCGTTCAAACCAGAATTGCTGTAACAGCCGTAGAGCCAAGGTGTCTGGTAAGCTACCTCTGGTTCTAGAATCGATTCACCCGCTAGCAATAACTCTCCCGCTTGAACAAAACGACGGCCATCACTGCGGACATCAGCACGCATTTGGTGGTTACCACTCCAACCTAAATGGAAGCCCCACACCAAACCGTTCTGCTCTGAGAAACCTTGCGTTCCTGCAAACATGCCAGGGAAGTTTTCATGTGAAGTACGGCCGCGACGGTTCTCTTGCATGAAGCCACCATGCTCAAAACGCTGACGTTGCGTTTGGAACTCATGACACCAACGACCATGGAACGTCATCAATTCATTGGCGTGGTTTGGCAGCGGCAACGTTGATGACAGCTTATTCAAATAGTATTTACTCTCCCCTTTGTTGGTTACTGTGACGCGCTTTTGAACCACATCCGATTCGTAATCCAGTTTAATTTCGACCGTCAATTCAAGCTTAGACACGGTGTCTTCTAGAACAAAAGTGGCTTGCTGATCCTGAGCTTCTACGCGGACGGTGTTAAAAACGGGAGCCCAATCAAAACCATCACGATGCCCTTCAATTCCCGGCGCATTAAAATGACCGCTACCCAATTCAGGACAAAGAGAAAGCGGTACATCGACATCAAGGCGTGCTTGAGAAATCGGTCTCTCGGTTGATAACAAAAGATCTTCATCAATACTGGCGATCTTAGCGCCCCAATGAAGAACCTCTGGAGTACGGCCCGATTTGATGATCAAACTGTGGTTTTTACTTGTTAGATGAATAAATTCGCTCATAGCCAATCTCATATTGTTTTCGTAAACATAAACTAAGATTAATAGTGAACTTGAAGACTGAAATTAGTACTAAAATGGCTAAATAACGTGATCCAAAAACACTTAATCGTTGCTGAAATTTGCACAAGATCGACTGTTTTCGGAAACATATTTAATGTTTTAAATGACATTTTCTTGAAAGGGAGCAGAGTTTCATTTCGCTAAATTGGATAAGCTCATCGAACGACAGGAATATTCGATGGACGGTGTGATGAGTGTAACTTTTAAAGATGTGGCGAAGCTGGCTGGCGTATCGACTCAAACAGTATCAAGGGTGACGAACGGTTCGCAGGATGTCGCAGAATCCACTCGAAACAAAGTGAATGCCGCAATAAAGAAGCTTGGATATGTGCCCAATAAAGGGGCTCAAATGCTCAGCCGTTCCAAGTCCACCAGCATAGGGTTAGTGACTCTCGATATGGCCTTACACGGCGCCGCAATGATCGCCAATGGTGTGCGAATGCAGGCTCACGATATGGGGTATGGCACCGCTTTTTCTGTGGTATTAGAACCAAACCTCGCCAACACCCGCGAAGCCATTCGTGAACTGATCGCCCAACAGGTCGACAGCATCATTCTCAATGTGCCGTTAAAGAGTACTGATGCCGAATTGCTGGTAGAACAATATCAACACTTAAACCTCATCTTCATTGATGTCCCTTCCAACAGCCAAGTTAACTATATATGCGGCGATCATGCCGAGGGCGCAAAGCTGGCGGCTCAACATCTTATTGAAAATGGTCGCAGTGAATACTTGTTGATCAGCGGGCCTAATGAGTCCAGTGCCTCACAAATCCGTCTTCAAAGTTGGTTGGGTGTGCTATCAGATGCAAACTGTCAGGTACAGTTTCAACATCAAGGAAACTGGCAAGCAGAAAGTGGCTACCTTGGCATTCGAGACGCCGTCGCGAAACAAATCCAGTTTGATGCAGTGTTGGTCGCCAGTGATCAAATGGCATTAGGAGTTTTACGCGCTCTGCAAGAACTGCAGATTCCAGTCCCTGACAAGGTTGCGGTCGTCGGCTTTGATGGCATAGAAGACAGCGCATTCTTCAATCCGCCTCTTACAACCATCAAACAAGATTTCACAAAAATAGGCCAGCAAGCAGTGAGACTTGCAGAGAAGCTCAACGCCAACTCGCAAGATGCCTTGTTACAACATCATATCGAAACCACACTGCTTGCGAGAGAAAGTAGCCAATCTAAGGTGACTGCCAATTATGAAAAACAAGAGATCGAAACACTGCTGAAGAGGATTCAGAGCCTATTACCGGAATCCAACTGAAAGAAAAAAGCGCTAGGGGGAGCTAGCGCTTTTAAGACCAACTAAGTCCGTTTAGCCTGGTAGATTTTTAAGCTATATCATGAAGATATAACCAATTTTTTTACTTAGGTAAATCAAAAAGCCTATTCTTTACGACTGCTTTGAGTCGTAAATTAAGTATAGTCGGGTTCTTATAATAAACCGTATTTTTTAAAATTAATTCATATGAATTTGACGATTAACCGACACAATAAACTATTCGGAAATCACAGATGAGATCGCATTAGTAATCAGCTTTCTAAGTAGTTTATTTTTATCATCTAAATGCTTTGCCTTTCGATAAACAAGCTGGATATCAAAATCTGGAACATCAATTGGTGGCTTCACAGCTAGTAAGGTTTCTTCACTATCCATATCCTTGCGCGCGACTAGCTTGGGGACAATACACAATAGTTCTCTGCCACGAATGAGCCGCTTAACAGTTAAAAAGTTACTGGAAGATATCGCCACTTTCCGGCTTAAACCGAGTTCACCTAAACGAGTGTCCACTCCCGTCTTTAAAGACCCTGCAGGGGAAACGAGCGCGTGCTCGACAGCAACAAATTGTTCTAGCGACATCGGCTCCTCAATAGTTAGAACCGATTGATCAAGTAAACAAACATGTTGCTCCGTGTACAAATGCTTTGTTCGATATTGCTTTGGTACCTCACCAAAGCTGCCTATCGTCATATCAAGCTTGGCATCGTCAAAGACTTGCTGGTAGTTACTCCGGTTTACATTGAACAACGCTACTTGGGAATAAGGAGAGGATTGCTTAATCAGGTCAAACAATATTGGAGCGAACATCTGCTCGGCATAATCAGTGAGACCAATCTTCCAAGTCCCTTTATAAGTCTCTGCATCAAACGATTTAGATAACAGAACTTCAGACTGGATGGTATTCAGTAGCGCGTCCACGGTACTTGATAGCTCAATGGCTCGGTCGGTTGCCTCCATCTTGCTGCCCACACGCTCAAACAAAGGGTCATCAAACAACTTTCGTAGCCTTTGTAAGCTATGGCTCATCGCAGATTGGCTGACATAACAACGCTCAGCAGCCTTACTCACGCTATTCGTTTTATACAAAGCCTGCAGTGCAATCAACAAGTTAAGGTCGATCCCTTTCCAATTAAAATCAGCCATGCCAGTTAACCCGTTTCATTCATAGTTATAATTAAAATAATTAATTTGAATCATAGTTCAACTCCACCTAAATTACGCTAAACATTTATCTGGAATCGATCATGCTTTCAATTTTTAAAACCTTTTTCTGGCTTGGCTGGATTAGCTTTGGTGGACCAGCAGCACATATTGGCTACTTCCGTAAAACCTTTGTTGAGAAACTGAACTGGTTGTCCGACGAAGAGTACGGGCAGATTGTCGCTCTTAGTCAATTTCTACCGGGCCCAGGTTCAAGTCAGGTTGGCTTTGCGGTTGGCTACAAGAAAGGTGGACTAACAGGTGCTATTGCTGCATTTGTCGGCTTCACTTCCCCATCTGTGATTCTGATGCTGATATTGGCGTTAGTCAGCAACCAGCTATTGGAAGCACCACTTTTCAATTCAATCATTCACGGGCTTAAGTTATTAGCGGTAGTGGTTGTGGCTGATGCAACCTTTGGTATGTACAAGAACTTTTGCCAATCGAAGATAGCAACCGCCTTATGTGTGATTACCGCGATTGTTCTGCTACTGATTCCAGGCATCTGGCCTCAAGTTTTAGTGCTTCTGTTTGCAGCGATGGTTGGCAGTAAGTTCTTGACGTCTCAAGAGCTCAAAACGATACCTTCAACGCAAAAAATATCGGTAACGCCTCTGGTGATTTTTGTTGCTTTGCTGGTTGGTCTGCCTCTATTCAGTGCTTACTCTCAAGGTATTGAAGTGTTTGGCCTATTCTACCAAGCAGGCAGCTTAGTATTCGGTGGCGGCCATGTGGTACTTCCATTGCTACAAAATGGTATTGGTGACCAACTGTCTCAAGATGCCTTCCTAACAGGTTATGCTGCAGCACAGGCAGTACCAGGGCCTATGTTTACACTTGCGACTTACTTAGGTTATGTGTTGATGCCATCGGCACCGATCACAGGCGCACTGCTCGCAACGATTGCTGTGTTCTTGCCGGGCTTCTTATTGCTACTAGGTGTACTGAAGAACTGGCAGGCGATTGCAAGTAAACCTTTAGTGGCTGGTGCACTTACAGGTGTGAATGCGGCGGTTGTAGGTTTGTTACTGGCAGCGCTATATCAACCGATTTTCACAAGCGCAGTGAGTAGTGGTTTAGACTTCGCTTTGATCATTGTTGGTGTGTGGTTATTGAAAACCGTGAAGTTACCTATTGTAGGGCTTGTCGGATTATTCATGGTCTTTGGCGCAATGACCGGTTTAGCAGTCTAAAAGATTTATTGTAAGAAGTGAGCGAGTCGCTTGCTTCTTACTTTCGTCTTTCATAATTTAATCTACCTAGCACCCGCTATATAATTGGTAATTCAATCTCAAAGCTCATGCTCTCGAGTATTGACTTCTTAGTCAAATATCTCAGCCAAGTCATTCATCGTCCTTAAATCTTAAAATAGAGAGTATTCTCATCTCTCGCCTACCTCGTGATACGTTATCGAGTATCAAACCGCAGAAAAAAGACATCACCGCGATCAAAGCTATTGAGCTAGACAAAACAGCTGTAGGTAACCTTTCAACTAACCCTGTATCAACAAAGTCAACAATGACGGGGATACCCAAGATCAGTGAAATAAAACCAAGCAATATCGAGAGAGAACCAAAGAAAAACATCGGCTTTACATCTCTCAATAAGAACAAGATAAAATTTAGAATCTTGAGACCATCGCTCAAGGTGTTCAGTTTGCTGGTAGTCCCTTCAGGTCTAGATTGGTATTGAGTCGAGACTTCTTTGATTGACATATTATGGTGTAACGCATGCACGGTAAGTTCTGTTTCTATCTGGAAACCATCGCTGAAGATAGGTGCGGTTTTGACAAATCTATGGCTCATAATTCGATAGCCAGAAAACACATCATTCAATTGCGCATTGAATGCTAAGTTAATCAGAGATGAAAACATCTTGTTCCCAAGGATATGTCCCTTGGGATAAGCCATTGAAGTTCGCTCGCGACTGCCAATGATCATATCGAGCTTTTCATTATTTAGTAGGTCGATCAGCTCGGGGCATATTGAGGCGTCATAGGTATCATCACCATCAGCCATCACATAGATATCGGCGTCGATATCAGAAAACATCCGCCTCACAACCTCCCCTTTACCTTGGCGCGGCTCATGTCGCACAATCGCCCCTGCTTGTAACGCCTCGTTGACCGTGTTATCGGTTGAATTGTTGTCGTAAACATAAATTGATGCATCAGGTAAGGCTTGTTGAAAAGACGTCACGGTTTCACCAATGGCTCCGGCTTCGTTATAACATGGGAGTAATACTGCGACTTTCTGTTTATTCATGCTCACTCCTTACTTTAAAAACTCGATAACCATCCTCAATTCCATCATATGTAACGTCTAACCAAGCCGGAATATTATCCCCATGAAGTCTTCTAACTAAAGAGCCCTCGCTCCCAGAATCCTTTAGGAGAGTTAAATGAGGGTCATTACCGATCAATATATAATCAACCTTTTTATCGACTATTTTGTTTCTTGCTAGAAGCATGTCCTCTTCTAACATCACTTCGATTAAAAATTGGTTACCCACAATATTTCTATGATAAGGCGCGGCGATTATACTGTTGTTCGTTTTGGCCAATACAGGTGCACCCGTTTCTATTCCTGAAAGAATTGTATGAGAGTTGATACCGTTATCTTTTAGCACCTTTAAGATGACTGGTAACTTATCGGTCTCATCAAGTTTGGTAGTCACTTCCTCTACTGGAGAAAAAGCGAGAATAACAAACGCTAACGCCAATGGAGTACCTGAGAAAATAATCAGCACTTTCAGTAGTGAATACCTAACGTAGTCAGACACTTTAATTACAAAATATGCTTGAAAAGGTGCCGCCAAAACAAAACACAACCTCATCATTCTAATCTGCCAAAACATCGCAAGGGCTAAATTAAACATAAAAATGAGATACAAGATTGCACAGTGCGGGTTTTTATTTCGAAAGAATGGATACAACATTGCAGGAACTAATAGCAACACATAATTATCCACTGAAAAAAAGCCATTCATTGCGATGTATGTTGCGACAGATTTAGCTTCGGCAACTTGATCAAGCCAATACAGCTTTAGTGTCGGTGGGTAATCAATAAACAAAGCACTGGTCAGTGAGGGGTAAAGAATAACAACCGGAAGTAAACACAACAAACCAAGAAAAACAAACAATAAAAATCTTTGAGTTAAGTTTTTTCTATTATTAGTCAATCGGTTGTAAGCATTGACAAACACCCAACCACTAAAAAAAAGAATGATGATAATAAATGAGATTTCATCATATTTAAAAGTAAAGAACTCATCATAAGGCCTATTTAATAAAACAGCACAAGCTCCAAAAATCGAACAAGTTACGTATAACTTAGAGACATAACTAAACCACTCGTCACGAATGAAGCAGTAATACACCGTATAAATAATTAAGAAAATCATAAACAACAAAACATTATCCATCCCAGTCCATAGAGATAGAGACAGGAAAACGGCCTGAGTATACACTCGCCATGATTGCCTGAGGTTGTCGATAGAAGTCGGTGTTACTGATAAGAAGAGCGTTGCTAAAATAAGTTGAATATTATGATGGTCAATAGAACCAGGTAAGAAGTGTATTATTGCAGGAGAAAAAATAGCAAACATAGTGCTGATAAAGCGGTACTTAGCGCCTAAGAAACGCTCACACAAATAAAAGCATGATAACGCGAAGAACAATAAATAAAGCAAAGGGACAATAGAAATCGAGATAGCATAAGCAAGACTATCACCAACCATAAATAGCAATGGGAAAGCGATCAAAGAGAGCATTAGATCAGGAAATCGAGACCAATGAATAATAATACCATCATCGGCATTGAAGTTACTCATTGGCTCTAGGTACCAATGACCATTCCTCATCCACTCCTGAAACTGAACAAAACGCATATAATCGTCATTGTCATTCAGGTTGAGCATTGAAATGCTTTCCCACTTATAAACAAATATGAAAATGGCACATACGAGCCAAGTTGCACAAATAGCTATGATGTCTTTGTTAAAATTATCACTTTTAGGCAATATGAATATCCTTTTCATTAAGCCAAAATCAAATCACTATTGTTCCATCTCTCTCACTTCCGCTAGTGCTCTGTTTAAGTTTTCATTTGCTACTTTGTAGTAAGATGATTTTTTATCGATAGCTTGTTGTAAATATGGAACCGCCTGATCAGGTTTTCCTTGTAAGATCAGGAAGTAGCCAACATTATTCAACGCTTCCGGTGTGTCCATGTGCCTCATGAACACGTTGGTTGCCTTCTTAATATCGCCAGAGGCTAAATAAATAAGCGCCAGATTATTCTGAGCTTTTTCATTATTCGGCTCTAACTCTAAAGCTGAGCGCGTGTACTGATACGCTTCCTTATAATTACCGTACATGTAATGAGAGTAGCCCATATTCAACAAAGCTTTGACTGAACTTTTGTCTATCGTCAGCGATTTTTTAAAGTACTCTTGTGCGATCTGATGCTTTCCGTCAACATCTTCCAATACACCAATTCCCATGTAAGCCAATGCTGGGGACATGCTGTCTACCTTCAAACTGGCCACTTCACTTTGGCTCAACGCTTGGTAGTTTTGGATAGTTTCACTGCTTTTTAAACGAACTTGGTCTGAATTTATCGCTTTAAAGAAATAGCTTCGACCTTCATCTGTACGACGTTGTTTGGTGTATAGAACGCCTAACTGTTCCAGCACTTCAGTGTGGGCAGGGTTAAAATCTAGCGCTGCTAGGTAAGCTTTCTCGGCCAACGCATAATTACCGCGAGACGAATGTATTTGGCCAATAGTGAATAAGGTTTTATCGTGAAACTCTTTTTCAGGGAAGGACAAAGAGCGTATATATTCATATAAGGCCAAGTCTATATTGTTGTCTCGCAGAGCAATGTCACCGCGCATAATTGCTTCTTTTTCATTTAGCGGTGGATCATCACTAGTTAAAGAATCGATTGGTTTACCAGAATACAATTCTGCATCAAATTGATTGGTCGGCTCATCCGAAGAAGCACAACCAAGTAGCAAAATTGGCAATAGTAGAAGAATAAACTTGTTGTATAGCATCATAAACTTGCTCCCGGCGCAGTTAATGCGTCCATTACGATCAAGAGTCCAGGGCCAAGTGCGACAATGAAAAAACAAGGCCAAATAAATATCAACATGGGGAATAACATTTTAGTCGGTATTTTCGCCGCGATTTCTTCAGCGGCTTGCTGACGCTTATCTCTAAAGTCTTCAGTATAGTCACGGAGCGTTTGAGCTAAGCTTCCGCCCATTCTCGATGCATGAGAAAGCAAAGAAACCAAACCTTCCAACTCGACTAAACCGGTTCGTTCGATAAGCTGCCTAAGCGCATCAGGCATGGTGACACCCGCTTGGATTTTAGCAAACACAGTCTCTAGTTCATCCGCAAGCTCCGGCTGAGAGACATAGAGCTCAGATGCGACACGGCCAAGGGCTGCATTAAAACCAAGCCCAGACTCAGTACACACAACAAGAAGATCAAGCGCATCAGGGACACCATTTCTTATTTTTTTCTGACGCTCTTTTTGTAACTTGTTCAGAACAATATTTGGCGTGAATGTTCCGAGAAAAACACAGGTCATGATGAGCAAATTATTGTAATCTCCGCCCAACGATATGTAATAGACCATAAAAGCAGCGACGATGCCTATTAAGCTAGATAAAACCTTCAACGCATAGAAAACTGATAATGAACTCTTCTCATGGAACCCAGCATGCATCAGCTTTTCTGAGTAAGTTTCATTATCCTTTTTGTTACCTTTACTTAAAAAAGGGCTTAATGATTCAAGCGTATTTGAGAAATCATAGGGTTTTCGGCCACCGACACTTCCCTCTTCAGATATTTGTCTTAGCTTCTTGTCTAAAGGAGATCGAGCACCTAAAAACAGAAACCCAACAGTCAATGTTAACAAGACAGTAGTGAGCAAAATCATCGCATAAATAACTACTTGAGAGCTGATCCCAAACTCTTCTAACATCTGCTTCCAGACTTCAATATTGAGTAGTTCCATAAGTTAAATCTCTATGCTGATGATCTTTTTAATCCACAAGGCCCCGATGGCCAAAAGAACAATACCGACACTGACCATCGATAAACCGCGTGGGTCTTTATAAAGTGGCTCGATATACTCTGGGCTAGCTACCCTCAATGCGAAAAACAAACCAAAAGGCGATAACGTTAATATCCATGCTGATAAACGACTTTCAGCAGAGAGTGTTTTTACCTTCCTTTCCAGTTTGAAACGCGCTCTAAGTACTTCTGATACCTTTTGCAGGTTCTCAGATAAGTTACCCCCGGTCTCTTTTTGCAACATTACGGCACTAGAAAAAGCCAACATTGATACGGTGGGTACTCTCTCTGTCATCTGTAAAATCGCTAAACGTAAGTCATAACCATAATTCAGTAAGTTATAGGTGTTCTTAAATTCGGTACCTATTGGGTCAGGTAGCTCTTCGCCAACCTCATTAAATGATTGAACGAGCGGTTGCCCTGCTTGTAAGGCACGTCGAATAATATCCAACGCCTCAGGAAGTTGTTCTTCAAATCGAGCCATTCGGTAAGTCACTCGATTTTGTACAAATAGATAGGCGATAACCCAAACAAAAATGAACGCCCCCAGACTGATGAACCATACTTGGTTGGTCATTATCGATATTAATGAGAGCAGCACAGCGCAAAGAGAAATAATCAGTAAGAATCGGCTTAATGCCACTTTCATACCTGCAAGTTCCAACATTTTTTTCAAGCCCGCGAAAAAAGAGATGACGATGAGCTTACGGTCCAGCGGGGAAAGTTCTTTGTTATAGTGTTCTTTGAGTAATGACAAACTCTCTGCATCGATATTACGTTGCGTCTCTTTCAAGCGGCGAGACAGCTCTTTATGCTTCGCTTTCTTACCTGCAGCAGGTAACAACAACGCTTGGGAAATAAAAAGTACTGCGATAAACAATAGACCTAATGAAACGCTTACATTGTCCATAATCTCTCCTTAACCTTTGGTCTCACTAAAGAGCTCGAAAGGCAGATCGAGTCCACGTTTGACTAACTGGTCGTGGTATTGAGGCACAACCCCCGTTGCAGTGAAATAACCGATAATATTGCCGTCTTCATCAATACCTTTACGCTGAAAACGGAATATTTCAGACATCGTAATCACTTCACCTTCCATGCCGTTGATCTCTTGGATACTCACCATGCGACGCTTACCATCTTCTTGGCGTTCCATTTGAACAACAAGGTGGATAGCCGAAGCTATTTGAGCTCGTAAGTTTTTGGTTGATATGTTCCACCCAGCCATCGAGAACATGTTTTCGACACGACTCAAGGCATCACGAGGGGTATTCGCATGAATGGTAGCAAGTGAGCCGTCATGGCCCGTGTTCATCGCAGCCAGCATATCAACGGCTTCGCTACCACGAACCTCACCAACCACGATTCGGTCGGGGCGCATACGCAGGGTATTTTTTACGAGCTCTCGCTGGCTGATTTCGCCTTTACCTTCTAGGTTTGCAGGGCGAGTTTCTAAACGAATGACATGAGGTTGTTGAAGTTGTAATTCCGCCGAGTCTTCTATGGTAATAATTCGTTGATCTCTAGGAATAAAGCCAGAAAAGATGTTAAGTGTTGTCGTTTTACCAGAGCCAGTCCCTCCAGAGATTAAGATATTTAATTCACCTTTAACCGCAGCTTCGACAAACTTAGCCATCTGAGGAGACACTGAGTTATAGTCAATCAAGTTATCCATAGTCAAACGATCGACAGCAAAACGACGGATAGAAACGGAAGGACCATCAAGTGCGAGAGGTGGGATAATCGCATTAACACGTGAACCATCAACTAAACGGGCATCTACCATAGGTGACGCTTCATCTATGCGGCGGCCAACCTGACTGACGATACGGTCAATAATGTTTCTTAAATGGCGATCATCAAGAAAAGTATAGGGCGTTTTTTCAAGTTTACCTCTTCGCTCCACGTAAACACTTTTAGGGCCGTTGACCAATATATCTGACACGGTTTGATCGGCTAATAAGGGCTCCAACGGACCAAGGCCAAAAACCTCATCTTCTATCTGTTTGATGACCCTTTTTCGACCTTCTGCACTCAGAGCATGGCTACCATCTTCAGCCATTAGCTGTACGATAGCTTCGTGCAAATCTAACTTCGCACGCTCTTTCTCCAAGCTCGAAAGTAATCCTAAATCCAATGTCTCAAGCAACTGCTTATGAAAGAAGTGTTTGATTGACAGTTCCTGCTCTAAAATCTTTCGAGCCTCATCAATCGCCTTTTCCTTTTCAACGCTCGCTTCAGTATTCCTAGAGTGACTAGACACCTCAACATTGGATAAACGGTCAACAGGATTGGCATCTTCTGAATCATGCGAAATCTGTTCTACTTTTTTTTCAAACTCTGGATTTACATTTTTTCGTTTAAAGAACATCACAATCCCTCGTGTTTACTTTTCATCAACCCATTATGAAAACAACTTTTTCAGCCACCCTTTCTCTTCTTGTTCTGGTGGTGATAGAACATGAGACAAATCGATGATAGAGCGAGTAATAGAGCTTTTCTTTCTCGACTGAACTAACGGCTGCCCCAAGTTGGCACTCTCCAGCGCAACTTTAAAATCGTTAGGCATAAGATGTATATTGTGATTACCCACCGCCTGCTCTACATCTTTTAACTTAATTGAATGTCGCTTTTCATAACGGTTGAGAATGACCTCTATTGAGTCGCTTTGTAGGCCATATTCAAACTTCAAAGACTTAATTAATCGACTGGTGTTTTTGACTGAGACTAAACTTTGTTGCAAAACCAAAAGTACTTTCGTCGCAGGTGATATTGCTGATGCAAACACGTGGTCTAAGCCTCTAGACAGGTCAATGATCACATAAGGGTAAAAACGACGCAGAATTGGAAGTAATCTGCCAATTTTCTGAGCCTGTTCGAAATCATCTGCGTTATTTTCATGCTTAAAGCTTAGAACATGGAGACCCGATTCGTGTTTATTTACCAATGACCCCAAAGACATTTCATCCAAATCATTAGAACTGTTGATCGCATCCGAAACACTATAAGTGGGGGTTATGTTCAAATAATCAGGTATCACGCCAAATTGAAGATCGATATCGAGTAAAAGTACTTCGTTAGGATGTTGCGTGGCCATCTCAATCGCAGTATTTAACGCTAAGGTGGTTGCTCCCATCCCTCCTTTGGTGTTCAAAAACAAGATAAACTCTCCGTAACTGGAGTTCTCAAGCTTTTCAGAGGCCGTTTTCTTCAAGAGTGGCAGTAGGTCTGATAGGGTCACATTGTGAGACAAAAAATCTGAAGCTCCTAAACGCAGTGCGATTTTTAGTGACCCATTATCACTTTCATCACCGAGCACAACTAAAGACAGGTCCTTGTCTTCTAAAGACAAATCATACCCTTGCAACTCAACCATTTTTTGCGCCCAATTCCCATTAGCTTCAACGAAAATAAGCTCTGGGACATCTGCACTTTTTAGGTACTCCTCACTCATTGCCGCAAGTGAAAACGACGTCACGTGCACATTTCGGCATTTTTTTAACTCTTGGGACATATGCGAATGAAAGGCGTCAGTGCTGTAGACTAACCAAACCTTTAGGTTTGTTTTTAAACGCGGCATACCCTTATCGTTTTCATTCGGCGTTATTTTGATCGCTTCCCCCATACATTTATCTCCTTTTAAATAACCGCTTATGGGCATCTATTCCATATGTTAGGGCTGGTTTCAGTTTGAGGCCTCACCACTCCCAAACTTTCTGCTGGCAGTATTGTTTCAAACGCAGGGGCTGCAAGGAATCCATTATTTCCTAGAAAGCTTAGGTTACTGATTAACTGAATGCCATAGCCCGTAGCCCTAGCACGCACAAATTTAATATCACCAAAGTTCGCTTCAAAATCAGAAGCAATCTCTCCCCCGCTCGCATCTAAGTACGCCACTTCTAAATTCGCATTAGTAAACCCAACAAGAGGAATATCATTCACCACCATTCCCGCAATATTATCTCTATCAAGGACGTAGCATACCGTCGCTAACCTAGCGGCCTTCCTAGTCGCCTCACTGACCATTTGCAGCGAAAATATATAGGCACCCAACGCTAAAATGAGAAAGAGCAGTAGAAAAATTAACGATGAGACTAAAGTGAACTCAATAATGGCAAGCCCTTTGGTTCGTCTTTTAAGCCTTTTCATCACAATACCCTCATCACTGAAGTCACACTTAACGGAATAGAAAAACTTGTGGCGGATAAAGGAATAGACAAAAACAGCGGCACATAGTCATATGTCACGCTGACTCGCACATAGCTGTCAATAGAGGGTGGTGTTACCGTTACATCTGATGTCGTCAATGTAGATAGTACTGCCGTCCCCACGCTGCTCTGACCGTAAACCACCACATTTTGAATCTCCAATGTTGGTGCAATAGTGCCACCTTTAGTATCGTAAACCTCACTAACAGCATATCGTGCGCCATTTTGCACAGATTTAGAGATAACATTGTAGTGAATCAGAACATTGCCAAGCTCGATCACCAAACCCAAAAAAAACAGTAACACGGGGGTCGCAATGACCATCTCTACAGCAGCAAAACCACGTTGATGTTTATTAGATAGTGTCATAATTACGACTCCCCGCTATCAGGATCCTTATACAAAACAATCCTGTAAGCCCCTTCGGTTGTCGACTGATTACTACCAGAGCCACCAGTGACACTGCAAGAATGTATAAACTCACCAAAAACGGCGGGTGTACCTGCGTTACTGGTCGGTGCTTTTTGCAGCAAGAAAAAGCAGCCAATTTTATTCACTGTAAATTCCGTAGCACCGCCACTTTTACCTGAGCAATCCACCATAGGTATAGGTAAAATTCTGCGCCAAGCAACACCATTAGATGCGCACCCAGAACCGCCACTTGCTATACAAGCATTAGTATCTAACTTATATTGAGCGTAATCGTAGCTCTCATCGAAAGTTATCTCTCCGGTATTGGCGTCAATCGTTATTTCATTGGTAGGTTCTGTGGTCACATAATCAGAAGGGTAATCGGATGCTGATAAGCCACCGCCATAATCACCAAAACGAGTATTCAAACCATCACCTGTCGGGCCAACCGTGCCACCTGGTTTGGTTGTGATATCTTCACCAATTTTAACTGGCTGATCATAACTACCACCTAAGCCTTCTTTGATTGTTTTACCACCGGAACCAAAGTCCAACAGGTGGTAATTACCATTGCCCATTTCAGATAAGCTATTATCTCCCACCTTCAAGGCATGAACCGTCCCTACCTCATAGCCAAATACATTGGTTATCTCTTCACCGGTCTCATCATGAAAGCCGTCTTCTGGAGAAATGTCGTTATCTGAGGTGCCATCACCAATACACACCCCAATGGGTACAACATTATTATAAGCTAGGCCTGAACTCGGACCTGCAACAGCACTTGCCGATACCACTTTTTCAAGACCAAACAGTTGAATAAAGAATTCATCCATCTCTAGTGCATCTACACGAACACGCACATAAACATCATTATTTGCACCAAAAGTTGCACTGCCAGTGAAGTCCTGTGGATCATTGGAATAATCAATGTTTATAGAAGCAGTAGAGAAATCAATTTCTTGATTCCCAGTTGAAGCCGCCATGGCATTGAGTGCCGTACCCACTTCTGCGTCTACAGCATCTTTATCTTTACTATTGTCTAATATGGTTGCGGCAGCCAACGCTGCAGAATCGACTGCATTTTGTAAGCGCGTTTTATTTACAACCATATGGTTTATGTCTACAGCTAGCGCTGAGACAGCTAGAAAAACCAGCAAGGCAGCGGTAATCATCACCGCAACTAAGCCTTGTTGTTTTTTAGGGCTTTGTGATACTCGATACAACATATGAGTACCTCCAGATTTAGTTAAAATCTTCTAAGATCTGGCTACTACTTCCGGACAGATCATTTTCACCTCTGCCTACATATCTGTCGTAACCAGTCTGCATCCGCTCCCCTGTACCATCAGGTACTTCGAGTAAATTCTCTTGGGTCGCATTAGGGTTATACGTTTGCTCTGTTTTCACGAGTGCTACCGAGTGCCCTAAACGAGCATCGTTCGCACAGCCAACCAATAACATTGTGAGAAAGATCATCATTATTTTAGTCATATCTATCCCCTTATAAATCATGCCCAAATGAGCCTTCGCTACCACCATCGGTCGGTGATATATCCTGTGAAGCTTGAGATTGTTCTGAATCAGATTCAGACGGTTCAGCGATGTAAGCGCTTCGGCCTAACAAGTAATATTCCAAATCATTAGGATCAACAAAGGCATCAGTTGGTAACGTCACTTTCGTTCGGTCAATAGGTTTAGCGAGTCGAGGAGTAACAAGAATAACGAGCTCTGTTTCACCAGATACGTACTCTTGGCTATTGAAAAGCTGACCTAAAATCGGCACATCGCCAAAACCTGGCATCTTGTTACTGATGTCCCTAACATTCTCACTCAACAACCCCGCAATACCTATGGTTTGACCGTCGGCTAACTCAAGCGTCGACGATGCACTTCTTCGGGTAATTGGAGGGATAAAGTAAGTCGCATTGGTGGTACCAGGATCAATCGTTAACGAGCTACTATTGGCAATCTCACTCACATCAACCGCTAAGTTTAGGTTGATTTTTTTGTCACTGAGTACCGTGGGGATGAACTTTAAACCTACACCATATTCTTTATATTCAATGGTAATACCATCTTCATCAGGCACCGGAATGGGAAACTCACCCCCCGCTAAAAACTCAGCCTTAGAACCACTTAATGCAGTTAAGTTCGGTTCAGCCAACACCTTAGCAACCCCGTTTTGTTTTGCTACGTCCAGTGCGAAAGTAAACAATGTATTACTATCAATGAAAGAACCTAAAATGCCGTAATCAGTAGAGGTTGGAATATTGAAAATAGGGGTCGCACCTAACACACCAGCAGGGACTGAAGACGCCCCCCAAGAGAAGTCAGATCCACTGGTTTGGAAGAAATGGAAGTTCGCATCAAACTTTCTTACCAAGCTTCTTTGAACCTCAGCAACCGTCACCTCTAACATCACCTGCTGAGCCCCTCCGATCGACATCAAATTAATAACACCTGTCGCTGCAGCTTGTTCACTTCCACTTTCTTTTGATGCGTCAGCAGCCTGCCCTGACGAATAGGTTTCTGCGATTCGCATCGCCACATTCATCTGCTGTTGATTACTCACCTGTCCACTTAACAACAGACGATTTTGAGCACTGTGCACTTCGATAGTTTCATCAGGAAGGAACTCATATAATTTAGCTTTAAGGCTATTAAGATCATGAGTAACCTCAATGTTAATAGACTCAATTAACCGACCTCGAGAGTCCCAAGCCATTAGGTTTGTCGCACCTAATTTTTTACCAATTAAAAACACTTCATTTGATTTTAAAATTACAATATCTAAAACTTCAGGATCACCAAGAGAAACCTTCGCCGCTTTTCCCGACAGCACGACATGCGTAGATTTATGATGTGGAACCGTGACTGTTTTTCCCGTTTGTAACGCCGCCACACTGGCCGTCGAAATACAAATCAGGCTCAAAACACACGCAATTAATATTCTCATATTTCACCTCAATCCTTGACGCGCACATTAGATGTTTCTGTACCTTTGATAATGGTGACACTCGGTCTAGGCACATATCGACGAACCACTTTTTTCTCAACTTCATGTGGGTTTCTCAAAGTCAGCTGAATATCGCCTTTGCTTTTAGCCGTGAGAAGTTTCTCTGCCTCTTTCGGCGTCATCTCAAGTGTTACCGCTCGTACAATAATCGGACTGTTTTCTTTCGTTTTAGCCGTTTGGTCGACAGCCAAAACCTTAATGTCTTTTAATACTGTTTGAGTCGCTGCAGAATTTTTCCCGTAAGAAACCGTATTAAGAATATCAACCTTGTTACCCGGTAATAAGAAACCCGCCACACCAATAACATCATCAACACGTATCGTTACCGCACGTTTATTTTCAGGGATAAGAGCTGCAAGCGTTGACCCTTCTCCTGGTACAGTAAATCGTAACTTGTGAAGCACCTCTCCCGCATAGACAGTATTCGCAACAACCTTGCCAATCAGCTCTGCTTTATCCGAATAGTTATTTTCATTAATCCAATCAACTTCCATCAATCTGGTGGTTAAAAACTGATCCTCGATAATAGTTCCGGCTTCAATTTCTTGTGATGCGACAACAACGGGGTGACGCTCGACCGTTTCAACTTCAACGGTTGGCTGAACTTGATCATCCATCCACTGCTTAGCAAAAAATACAGCCGCTAAGCCGAATACTACGGACAGTAAAAACAGTAGGAAAACTTGACTCTTATTCATTATTCTCTTCCTCGTGTCCATCAGAGGTAAAATAAACTTCCCATGCCATGGAAAGAATATCGAATGTGATAACAGGTGGGAGTTGCTCAAACGAAAGAATGTCTTTGCTTATACCAACGAGATCTTTCGGTAAACATGGGAAAAGTGGCACTTTTAGAAGCGTGTGCATTTGAGACAAACGCTCAAAAAACCCGTCTTGAAGCTCTACCTCTTTATCAGCAACGACACTCATCCATAAAGCTTCATAATCTCGCTGATTAAGTGGCTTGAATTCAATCTTGTAACCCAAACGACGTAAAAAGGCAGGATCGCTTATTTTCTTGGGGTTTAGATTGGTAGAAAAGGCAAGAGTTAATACAAATGGCATCGTTATCTGCTGACCATTAGGCAGCGACAAATAGTCGAAGGAATACTCCATCGGTACAATCCAACGGTTAAGAAGCGCATCCACCGGCATGGGCTGACGACCAAGGTCATCAATGATAAAGATCCCATTATTTGCCATCATTTGAACTGGGGCTAACCAGACACGACTATTCTCTGAATGATTAACTTCAAGCATATCCATGGTAAGCTCACCACCCACCTGAATATTAGGCCTTTCACAATTAAGCCAACGCTTGTCGTACTGATCTTTGAGGGAAATGCTTTGATCGCTGCCGTTACTATCCAACGGTTTATGATGTTGCGCCGAGAACACCTTGATAATGTTACCTAATGCATAGACTGCATAAGGAATAAATACAGAGGTGTGCAAAGCATTCACAATACGGCTCGCGACAAAGGTTTTACCAGTACCAGCGTGCCCATATAACAACAAAGCACGTCCAGAATTGATTGCAGGCCCTAGCACTGAAATCATTTTGTCGACACCATATACATCATCCAGAGCAGCTTCGACATGTGGTCTAGTGACTAGCTCTACTCTCAGGTCTTGCTGTTTGACCACATCACTGTATTGGTCAAGCGAAACTGGCGCGGGCCCTAAATAAGCATCACGTTTAAAGGCAAGATCAGCTTCTTCAAGTCCTTTCTCAGAAAGGGAGTAACGGACATGACTATGGGAGACTGATGAAAGAGAAAGGTCTGAGGTAGGTTGAAACACCTCAATTAATGACTTCTTCCTCAAAACGGCTAGAGCACTTTCCACTATATGGGTAACAACACACAAATAATTAGAAAGCTCTAACACATCCGATTTAGGATAAGCAGACAAATGCTTAAGTACGAGGTTTTCAATAACAACTTCAGGAACACCCAACATATCAAGAGATGTCGGAACGGTAGGGGCTGAAATTTGAGGCTTCAAAGTTGTTGGAGCAGTACGCCCTATAATATCCATATATTATTCCTCTCCACAAAGCTAACCAACAACAGGTTTAAGTAAAGTAGCTATACATCGCTAATCCCATAACAACAGAGGGTGCAAAAGGCATCGTCACCTTATTTGAATACCTAGCGTGCAAGCTAGCACTTTCATTTAATACTGGTGCTACCCCACCAAGCATAATTAGCTTGTTTTCAAAATAGCCTTTGATACTAAGACTGTTCGAGTTGGAAAAGTTATATAGCAGGTAGAAAGTCCCGATCACTCCAGAAGAAAGTAAGATAAAGTACGATGCATCAAGTAATTGTCCCCATCCGAGATACATTCCCACAATACCTAATAGCTTCACATCTCCTGCTGACATAGCTCTTACGAAATATAAGAGTAACCCAAAACAAAAAAACACCAAGAATCCAACGAAGGACATTAAAAACACATCAAAGGTGTAATTGCGGTTAAACATTGATAATAAATACACAAACAAAAACAACATCAATATTTTGTTTGGTATACGATGTTTCTCAACATCGTATACCGAAACTGCAATTAGCAATGCCCAAAAAACTGAAGGCTCATTAATCATATATTCAATTCATACACTCGAAAAAATGCTCTGGATTTTACTTAGTAAGGCTGTTGCCATCCCAGAAAAAACCAATCCTATTGCAATAACAAGTAAGGCAGCAGCGATAATGTAGGCAACCGAAGTCAACCCTCTTTGCTGTCTCACTCCTTTTCGATCATAAACCATTGACGATTGTATTCAGTTTAGCTGCTAGTGTAGTCCCTAAACCAGAAAATACGGTTGTCAAACCTAATACCAATAAAGCTGCACCGATTACATACTCGATTACAGTCAACCCTTCTTCATCTTTCATGAATTCTTTACAATTATTCAAAAACTTATCCATGATAACCTCTCCTTGATTTGTGTATCAGGCTTTGTTTACCTGTAAACTAAATCTAGAGGTGAGAGATATATTAGGTTAGGATTTTCTTGCCATTTACTTGCACTTTTTTGTGGTACTTCTAATCTAATTATTATGCATCTTAATTTATCTATTTTTAAACTCGAAGTTGAATATGAAATAGAGTTGGTATTTATATGAAAGTAGTAACACCTTTATTATCAGATAAAGACAGTGAATTTAATGCTGTTATTATCAATAAAATAAACCACTACTTCCCCATTGAAAATTATAAGCAAGATATATCTATAATCAGTAACTTAGACGTCAGACTGGTATTTTTTATCTTGAATAGACCGGATAAACTTCAACTACTTACCATGGCATTATCTATTTGTGAAAACTTGAACAAGCGAATAGTCATTATTTGCTCGGACCAGTTACCTAATATCGTTCGAAATCATAAGAATATATTTTTCATTATCGAAACAAACAGTAATCATCTGACCAGTACATTCGAAGAACTTAAGCGTAAAACACAGCATATCCTCGAACCTCACTTCGATTTCGACAGAGACATAAATAACAACAATCAACTGCCTACCAAATTGTTTACTTCTGAGGTTGTTAACTATGTGATGGATAACATAAACAAAGAAATCAGAGAAACGGAGATCGCCGAGAAGTGCCATTGTTCAACAACCTACTTTTCGAAAAAGTTTCATCTACACTTTGGGGTAAGCTTTAGAGACTTTGTTTGTGATAAAAGAGTTCTACTAGCTAAAAAATTGATTGAGGCGGATACCAAGTCAAAAATTGCTGTAATTGCCTATCAATGTGGATACAAGGATGTGTCGTATTTTTCGAGAATTTTTAAGAAAAGGACAGGTGTAACCCCAGCAAGTTACAGGCGTGCCTGCACAGATAACAGAAAACGCTAATTTTACTCCCTAAAAGAAAAAATCATGGTACATTTAACATGATTTTAACAAAAATAACTTAGCGAAAAACATGGAGTTAGACAATGATTCAGCCTAACGAGTTTAGCCAAGAACAAGCAACAGCTCTCCCTACACCCAATGATATGATTTTAAAATGGGCAGAAGAACGCCCAGATGAAGTCTATTTGAAACAGATTATTAACCGCCAATTTGTCGAATTTACTTATAAAGAAGTAGCCGACAAAGCACTGAAACTGGCGTCAGCACTAGAAGGACTCGGAGCCCAACCTGGCGATCGAGTCGCTCTCGTATCGAAAAACTGTGCAGAGTGGTTCATCTGCGATCTTGCCATGATGTTAGGAGATTTTGTCAGCGTCCCAATCTTTCCAACAGCAGGTGCAGATACCATTCAGTACTGTATTGAACACAGTGAAAGTAAAATTGTGATTGCCGGTAAGCTAGACGATCCTAAAGCCACTCAAAAAGTACTTGATGACAATCCGAGCTTGGTGAGTATTTCACTGCCATACGACAGTGCAGCGAAGTGCCAACACACTTTCGAACAGCTCATTGAGACACATGAACCATCAACCAAACGCCCTCAGCATCACGACGACAAGCTGATGTCACTTGTTTATACATCGGGTACATCAGGGCTACCAAAAGGCGCAATGCTCACCTACGGCGCGTTTACTTGGTCTGTTCAAAGGTTGATTGACCATATTGGGATCCAACCTGGCGATCGCCTGTTTTCTTACCTACCTCTTGCTCATATTACAGAACGCGTTTACATCTTTGGTTCTTCAGTAATGGGGGGCGTGGTTACGGCTTTCCCTGAATCTTTAGACACCTTTATTGATGATGTGAAAATGCATCGCCCTACTCTGTTTATTTCAGTTCCTCGCTTATGGACTCTGTTCCAGCAGCGAATCCAAGACAAATTGCCACAGAAGAAACTGAACTTCTTATTGAAGATTCCGTTTATCAACAACATCATTAAGAAGAAGCTTGCTGATGGTTTAGGGTTAGACCAAGCTCGCGTTCTCGGATGTGGTTCTGCACCTGTATCACCCGCTCTACTCGCATGGTATGAGAGCGTTGGTCTGCACATTACCGAGGCATGGGGCATGACAGAGTCTTTCGCCTACAGCACACTCAACTACCCATTCAGAGCCGATAAAATTGGTACGGTTGGTAATGCAGGTCCAGGGATCGAACTCAAAATAGCTGAAGATGAAGAGATTCTAGTTCGAGGCAAAGGCTTGTTCTCTGGTTACTACAAGAATGATATTGCAACCCAAGAATCTTTTAACTCCGATGGTTGGCTTCATACCGGTGATATCGGTGATATCGATAATGAAGGTTACCTAACGATTCGTGGGCGTAAGAAAGATACCTTTAAAACCGCTAAAGGTAAGTTTGTTGCCCCTGTACCAATCGAAAACAAACTGTTTGAGTACAGCCGCGTAGAAATGATGTGTTTGATAGGTCTAGGCCTACCAGGACCTATCCTACTTGTGGTACCGCATGACTTCCCTAATTTCGATAGAGATCGCTATGAGAAAACGACAAAGCGCGTTATCGAGAAAATGAACGAGCAGCTCGGTTCACACGAGAAGATCAAGGGCGTATTGATGATTAAGGAACCATGGAGCATTGAGAATGGCGTGTTAACCCCGACTCTCAAAATCAAGCGACATATCCTTGAGCAGAAATACCACGAAGTCGGTCATAACTGGCCGAAAGATAAATTGGTGGTTTGGGAAGAATAATCAAAATCGAGAGGGAGCCATTATGGCTCCTTTTTTGTAAGCTCAAATTATAAGTACTTAGTATAATCCGCAGCATCACTACTCTCGCAATCTAAACCGACATCCTTTCTCATTCGATGACTTAACGATTTCGAGCAGATAACTTGTCTCGATTTAGTCGCCTTCTTCATCTTAGTATTATCATTGATTTTAAGTACCTGAGTAATAAATCTTCCGACCCAACAGGTTATTGCTTTCATGTTCTCTCTCTTGTATTCCCTGTTTATTTATCGCTATTATGAAAACAACCTGTTCGATAATCGAACAACTATTATTAACAAGAACTATAAGCTGAGATTATGGATAATAGACTGCGTCACCTTTCAGGTCTCCGTTACTTTGAAGTTGCGGCTCGCTTGAGCAATTACAGCAAAGCTGCTGAAGAGCTATTCGTCACTCAAGCAGCCGTCAGCCAGAAGATTCGACAGTTAGAAGAACAGGTTGGATGTAAGCTCTTTATTCGTAAGGGGCGTGCAATGACTTTGACGCATGAAGGGCAAACACTTTTTAGACATGTCTCTGATGGATTTCAAGAGGTTCTACTGGGGTTAAACAAGATCCAATCAGAACCTATTCAAGGGCTGCTTGTTGTTAGAAGTCCCCCCTCTTTTGCTTCTCGTTGGTTACTGCCTAGGCTGTGGAAGTTCTCGGTAAAGCACCCAGAAATCCCAATTAAGGTGCTCACAGGGTCTGATACCCCAAATTTAAAACATGGTGAGATTGATGTGGCTATTCTGCAGGGCGAAGATCTGTGTGTTGAAGAAGGCTTGACTCTAGAGATGCTAATCAACGAACCGGTTTACCCTTTTTGTTCCCCTGAACTTGCAAACTCTTTGAACTTCACATCACCTGAACAACTCCTCAAATGTTGGCTGATTCAGTTTGATAGCGGTTGTTTCCCGTGGGAGGAATGGTTTAGGCAAGCAAACATATCGACTCAAAGCAGCACCATTCAGTGGATGGAAGTCGGTACCTTTGATATGGGGCTAACCACGGTCATGGCGGGACATGGGGTTTGCTTGGCAACAGACAGCTTGGCTGGTGACTTCATCGAACGCGGCTTGCTAGTGAAGCCCTTTGATATTGGTATGACACCTGGTGTTCAAGTAAACCTGTGCTTTGATCCTAACTCCCCGAGAGAAGAGCGTATTACCGCGTTCACCAATTGGTTGCACGAAGAAGTAAACGAACTATTGGAGAGTTAAATCTCATCTCCCACTTCTTTATATAAATCATAAACCTAACTCAACATAGAACGGTAACGTAAACCTCCCGACACCGACAAAACTATGTTGAGTTAAAGCAACATCGAGTTAAAAGCTACGTTGCCTTGAATCACTCCCAAAATGACTTCTTCAGTTCTTTCTCGACTTGTTCCGACGTAATCCCAATATCTCTCAGTAAATAATCGGGTAGCTCAGACAGCTGCTTTCTGGTTCTACGATTTTGAAAGTACATGCCTAATTTAGAATAGAATTTCTTAATTGATAATGATGACAAAAATGAATGGTTGGTATTTGCTGTGATCGTATTCATAGCCTTTCTCCTGTTGTTCTTTTGCTTTGTTGTGGTTAATAATCAACCAACAGAACAACGTCGACAAACGATAGATACTGGCATTCAGTTAAGGAAAACTAATGTGAGAGAACGCACCCCACCATTCCAAGGGATCTATTACTTTTACATGGCGGCAGAAACAGGCAGTTTTAAACTCGCCGCACAAAAGCTATTTGTCACGGCAGCAGCAGTCAGCCAACAAATTCGCCAACTTGAAGAGTGGTTAGGCGCAGATCTGTTTATTCGCCAACACCGAAAAATAGTATTAACCCATGAAGGCGAAGTACTGTACCTGCAAGCGAAGAAAGGCTTTGCCCATATTCAAGATGGGGTGAGACGCATCAACCAAGATCCAAACCCCACTCAGCTGTCGATCTCTACCGTGCCTTCCTTTGCTCAGCATTGGCTCGTACCGAGAATAGGCGACTTTCGCGATCGCCACCCTGATCTATCCATGCTAATTGAGCCGACCAATAAGCTAGTCACATTTGAAGATTCTAATGTCGATATCTGCGTTCGATATGGTCATGGAGATTACCCAAACATCGAATCACGTTGGTTGATGGACGAGGTCATTTACCCGGTTTGTCACCCTATCTATCAAGAGAAACACGGTATCTATGACATCGACGATCTGCATAAAGCGGAACTGATTGAAGACCGTTGGCCTGATATGGATTGGAATCTCTGGTTACAAGTCGCAGGAGTAAAAGCTGGCCGCACATCATTGCAATTTGATGGCTCTCATTTTGTGTTAGAAGGTGCACTATCCGTTCAAGGTGTCGCGCTTGTTAAGCACAGCTTGGTATACCGCTATTTACAAGAAAAGAAATTGGTGCGAATCGGAAACATCGCGCTGAAGCCTAAATACAATTACTTTTTGTGTGCGCCTCCGGGTTACTTTCATCGAGCAAAGATAAAACGTTTCGAAGAATGGATGCAGGCTCAGGTTAAATTATTTGGTGATACAGGTAGAGAAGAGCTTTCGATTATCCACACCGATTACGAACTCAAATGGTCGGATAATTCATAAGGCGAAACTGGTATACTTAGATCAAATAAATGGCGAGAACATCTCATGACACAAGACAATAATCCACTTCACGGTATCACGCTACAGAAGCTACTGACTGAATTGGTTGAACATTACGGTTGGGAAGAGTTGAGTTACATGGTGAACATCAACTGCTTTAAAAAAGACCCGAGCATTAAATCGAGCTTAAAGTTTTTGCGTAAAACAGATTGGGCTCGTACCAAGGTAGAGCAAATTTACATCGACTTAAAGCGTTAGTCTCTCCCTGCTTTATCAGTCCCGTGTTGATTAAATACGGGACAACCCCTGTGTCTACTTTTTAGGGGCCATATCAATCTCGCATCTCGCATCTCGCATCTCGCATCTCGCATCTCGCATCTCGCATCTCGCATCTCGCATCTCGCATCTCGCAGTATGTTACAAGCAATAAAAAGCCCCGCAAGCTTTCACTTGCGGGGCTTTTTTAGCTAATTGAGAAAAGGGCTAATTACTTACCAGCTTCTTTTTCTGCTTTAACTTTTGCAATCACTTCGTCAGCAACGTTAGTTGGACATGGTGCGTATTGTGCGAATTCCATAGAGAATTGGCCACGACCAGAAGTGATAGTACGTAGGTGACCGATGTAGCCGAACATCTCAGAAAGAGGTACGTCAGCTTTAATACGAACACCAGTAACGCCAGCTTGTTGATCTTTGATCATGCCACGACGACGGTTAAGGTCACCGATAACATCACCAACGTGATCGTCTGGAGTGAACACGTCAACGTTCATGATAGGCTCAAGAAGTTGCGCGCCAGCTTTAGGCATAGATTGACGGAATGCACCTTTCGCTGCGATTTCAAATGCGATTGCAGATGAATCGACTGCGTGGAAACCACCATCGAAAAGTTCAACTTCAACGTCTAGAGTTGGGAAGCCAGCTAGTACGCCGTTTTCCATCATAGATGCGAAGCCTTTCTCAACTGCAGGCCAGAATTCTTTAGGAACGTTACCGCCCACAACTACAGAGTTGAACTTGAAGCCAGAACCTGCTTCGCCTGGTTTGATACGGTAATCGATCTTACCGAATTGACCAGAACCACCAGATTGCTTCTTGTGCGTGTAGCTATCTTCAATTGCTTGAGTGATAGTTTCACGGTAAGCAACTTGAGGAGCACCTACAGTTAGGTCAACGCCGTATGTACGCTTAAGGATATCTACCTTGATGTCTAGGTGAAGTTCACCCATACCTTTCAGGATAGTTTCGCCAGTCTCTTCGTCAGTCTCAACCTGGAAAGATGGATCTTCTGCAACCATTTTACCGATCGCGATACCCATTTTCTCAGAACCGCCTTTATCTTTTGGAGATACAGCGATTGAGATTACTGGAGTTGGGAATACCATTGGCTCAAGCGTTACTTGGTGCTTAGGATCACATAGAGTGTGACCAGTTTGCACGTTCTTCATACCAACGATCGCAATGATGTCACCAGCTTGTGCGCTAGTTAGTTCGTTACGGTCATCAGCTTGCATCTCAACCATACGGCCAACACGTTCTGTTTTGCCAGTGAATGAGTTAAGAATCGTGTCACCTTTGTTCAGTTTACCAGAGTAAATACGAACGAAAGTTAGAGCACCAAAACGGTCATCCATAATTTTGAATGCAAGCGCTTTGAAAGTTTCATCTGTAGAAACGATAGCGTGTTCGCCAGTTTCTTCGCCAGCTTCGTCCATTAGAGGTTGAGGATCAACTTCAGTTGGAGAAGGTAGGTAATCTACAACAGCGTCAAGAACGATTTGTACGCCCTTGTTCTTGAATGCAGAACCACAGAAAGTTGGGAAGAATGCTAGGTCACGAGTACCTTTACGGATACAACGCTTAACGTCTTCGATAGAAGGCTCTTCACCTTCCATGTAAGCTTCCATTAGGTCATCGTCTTGCTCTACAGCAGTTTCGATTAGCTCTTCACGGTATTGCTCTACGTCATCTACCATGTCCGCAGGAACATCTAGAATTTCGTAGTTTTCAGGAAGACCAGTGTCATCCCAAACGTATGCTTTACGGCTTAGAAGGTCTACAACACCCACGAATTCATCTTCGCGGCCGATTGGTAGAACCATAACTAGAGGAGTAGCACCTAGAACGTTTTTAACTTGGTCAACAACGTTGTAGAAATCTGCACCCATACGGTCTAGTTTGTTAACGAAGATCAGACGAGATACTTCTGATTCGTTAGCGTAGCGCCAGTTAGTTTCTGATTGAGGTTCAACACCACCAGAACCACAGAATACACCGATACCGCCATCAAGTACTTTAAGAGAACGGTATACTTCAACTGTGAAGTCAACGTGTCCAGGAGTATCGATAACGTTTAGACGGTGACCGTTCCAGAAACAGCTTACAGCTGCTGATTGGATAGTAATACCGCGCTCAGCTTCCTGTTCCATGAAGTCAGTAGTTGATTCGCCATCATGTACTTCACCAGTCTTGTGGATTTGACCAGTTAGCTTAAGGATACGCTCAGTGGTAGTTGTTTTACCCGCATCAACGTGCGCGAAAATACCAATGTTTCTGTATTTCGATAAATCTGCCATTGTCTTACTCTGTTAATAGGATATAAAATGCGCGCAGAGTATATCACAATCTGTGAAGACTGATAGCTTTGCATGCATTTGGGACTAAAAAACTTTGCCTTTTTCTAACATATAGAAAAAGGCAATCTGTAGAAACAATCTAAATGATTGTTTAGTTTAGTGCTAATCTAAAGCGCAATTGGCGTTTAAGTTAGACTGAATTTCTGCTGTATAGAGTAGCTGAAGTGAGCTCAATTACAACTCATCAAAAGCATTAATTGCTTCTGATAATTTTTTTACGCCATGAATCTGCATTCCAGGAATACCACCTTTAGGCATGTTAGCCGCCGGTACAATCGCTTTCTTGAAGCCGTGTTTAAATGCCTCATTAAGACGCTCTTGCCCACTTGGTACAGGTCGAATCTCACCCGCTAGGCCTACTTCTCCAAATACCACCACATCTTTTGGCAATGCGCGATCTCTGAAACTTGAAAGTAGAGCCATTACCAACGCAAGATCAGCACTGGTTTCGGTTACTTTAACACCACCGACGACATTCACAAACACATCTTGATCAGCCATTTGTAAGCCGCCGTGTTTATGCAGCACCGCTAATAACAACGAAAGCCTGTTTTGCTCTAGGCCGACAGCGACACGACGCGGGTTAGCCAGTTGGGAATAATCCACCAGCGCTTGGATTTCAACAAGCAATGGACGAGTACCTTCCCACACAACCATCACCGAACTGCCCGAGGTTTCTTCTTCGCCACGAGATAAGAAGATCGCCGATGGGTTGCTGACTTCTTTTAGTCCTTGGCCTGTCATGGCAAACACGCCAAGCTCATTGACTGCACCAAAACGGTTTTTGTGGCTGCGCAGTGTTCTAAAGCGGCTATCGGTTCCGCCATCCAATAGAACAGAACAGTCAATAATGTGTTCAAGCACTTTTGGCCCGGCTAAGGTGCCGTCTTTAGTTACGTGTCCAACTAAGAACACAGCAACGTTATTCTGTTTTGCGTAGCGCGTTAATGCGGTTGCCGATTCACGAACCTGAGCAACACTGCCCGGTGAAGACTGAACATCAGCAACGTGCATAACTTGGATGGAGTCGATAACCATGATCTTTGGCTGTTCTTTTTCAGCAACCTGACAGATCTTATCTACGTTGGTTTCAGAGAGCATCTTTAGGTGCTCTTTTGGTAATCCAAGTCGAGAGGCGCGCATTGCAACCTGCTGTAAGGATTCTTCACCTGTTACATAAAGAGTCGGCAGTTGAGAAGAGAGCTGACACATGGTCTGCAATAATAGTGTTGATTTACCCGCGCCTGGGTTACCACCAATCAGGATCGCAGCACCAGGGACAACACCACCACCGAGTACGCGGTCGAGTTCTTTGAAGCCACTACTAAAGCGTGGTACTTCTTGTAGATTAATTTCAGATAATGTCTGAACGCTCGATTCTGTTACTGCACCTGCATAACCAGATAATCTTTCATTGCGCGCTACTTGAGGTGAAGCGGCTAACCTAACTTCTGTAATCGTGTTCCAAGCACCACATGCGTTGCACTGCCCCTGCCAACGTGGAAAGTCAGCACCACAGTCATTACACACATAAGCTCGTTTTGCCTTAGCCATAAAACCTCAATAATTTACTCAGTTACACAATGATGTTGTCAATTTGTGACTTATTTGACCGTACGGGTGAAAATAAACGTTGCAGTCATACCACTTATACTTAAAGATCGATTTAAACTAGTCGATAACATAAATGCACCGTCCATTCTAACAAGAAAAGTATGCAGCAATCTGAAATTCTATCTGTAGCAGAACGTCTTATCCCGGCCTACCACGCCGAAGATTTCGAATTCCTTCTTTCTCAAATGACAGAAGGCGAATCTCCGTCTCTAAAACTGCTGGTTAAAATGGAACTGAATCGTATCATGGCTCCGTGTACAAAGAGCATTGATTTACGTGGGCGCATTGATAATGAATGTCGTCAGTTCACGTTAGACGGCCGTAAGCACTGGCTCGATGACATCGCGTTAAACGCATACCAACGTGGTACTAAAAAGTTTAAAGGTTACACAGAAGGCGCATGGGAGTTAGTAATGACTCCGCGAACTCAGCCTCTGAGCGTTGTTAAAACATCTTCTCAAGGTAACCACGACATTACTAGCGCCAATAGCCCGTACGAAGCGGAAGCTATTAACCTAGGTTACGACTTAAAGCGCCAAGAGAACAGACTCAAGATTAGCTCGCAGGTCGAGATCACCACATCGAAAGGTCAAAGCCTACATGGTGTAACGGTTGATATATCCCCGTCAGGTGCAAAGTTCAAAGTACCGAGTGCCTTTCGATACAACCTCGGCGAGATCATCAGCGTTAAGTTTTCAGAGCTTATCGAAAAGTCCCAAGAAAACGATGTTAACCAAGCGGTTGAGTTTCGTGTTTTGGGTATCGACGAATCTTATGAGAACAACGCGGTCAAATTTCTAAGAACCATCAAGGTAAGCGACAACAATATTGTGGCTCGCTTACTCGATGAGTCTTTAAATAGCACCAGTAAGAAAACCAGCCATGAAAATCAAGATAGGGTCATTCGAACTCGTACTCGAGGAATCGAACACACCTATCTAAAGCACACTTGTAACCTTCCCCTGTTCTTCAGCGGCAGCGAACTCAAGCTTGCCCTACTGACGGATAACAACCATCCGTTATGGCAATATTGGCACGACGAGCGAAATCAACAAGCGCTGGGCACCCTGTTCAACGAGCAACGTATGAACCTGCTGGCGAAACCAGGAGTGAAGGGAACCAGTAACGTTATCTACTCTTTTACCCATGAACACCAAAACAAGACCTTGTTCTATTCAATGATGCTGCCTGAAGCCTCTCGTGAACAAAGACAGCTGTTCTGGCACATCGGTGGTAAACGTAAAAGTTGGAAGGCGTTCAAGTTCTCGGTTTTCGAACTTTCAGACACTGAGCGACAAGCGTTAGCTAAGCACTCGGATACGCTGGCTCAAAGCTCAGCTCAACTGACGCATTGTGGAATCTTGCAAGAGATCGGCGATCACGAAAGTGCGGCAGATTATCTTCTGAGTGAAAAACCACGCATTCCAAGCAGTGAATTGAACCGCTTCCGTCACCCGCGTACTGTCGTCGGTAATATTCAAAGCATCTACTTTGACTCTCAGACTCGTCGTAAAGAGCCGAGATACCAATTTAAGTCACCGTTGCAACTTACATCACAAGATGGCGCAGCGGCGAACGGACACACCTTAGATATCTCGAAACGTGGACTGAGCATTAGCCTTGAACACCCAATGGTACTCAAGATTAATGATCCGGTATTAGTGAACTTCAATGAACTGCAGCTCTATGACAAGAACCTGCCACTGAGCACTGTACCTTACCACGTGATTCGAGTGAGTCCGAATGGCCGCAACGTGCAGTTGGTTATTGCCGAGAACGCCAAGACAATGCGTACCATCGCCTTCCTTAATGGGCTTATCGATCAAAACCAAAGTAAGCTGATTAAGAAGCAAGAGATACTGCCAACGCATTCACTACTCGAATCACTGCACAACATTTTGTTGAGCAAGATGGTCAGTAACCCAATATTCATTGATAAGCCAAGTTCAACGCTGCGCTGTAAGATCATTGGTGTAAATTTCCCACTGAATAAACATCTAGCGTTACTCGCTAAACTTGGTCACAACCAAAAGTTCTCACTGGAGCCAATCTTCAAGGGTCACACCAACTCACTGTTGGCTGAGCCACTAAAAAGAATTGAAGGTGCAGAACCGAAGCATCATGACGTGTACATTGCTGCGGTAAAGTTTGGCGACAAGATCCAATCGGTACACACCAAATTGGTTAAAGACTTCGCCTCAGCAAAAGAACGCATCTTATTCATTAAGAAAGCGCAGCACTTAGGTGACGTGTATGTATTGAGAGTCACGACGGCACCTATCTTTAATCCGCTAACGAGTTTATTCCAGTCTGATTTAGAAGAGCTTTCACGCATCAGTATGCATCAAGCTAAGAAACTAGAGAATGAAGTGACGGCGTTTATCGGTTATGGCGAGATAGAAGACATTACCGATGAAGTGCTGATTCGATTGGAGCTAACACGCTAGCTTCGAGTGGCGTCTTAACTTAAGCATGAAAATAGAAAAAGCAGGCTGATAGCCTGCTTTTTTTGTATCTGAGCCACTATTGCTAAATAAGATACATAGCCAATAGCACTCAGGTAGAACCCCTAAGGTTTCGCTTGCCAGCTGATCTTCTGCTGCTTAGCCAATACACCCGACAAGATACACAGCACCCCGCCTAAACCTGCGTAACGCACAGCGGTTTGAGCTTGCTGCTCTACTTTTGGTTTTGCGTGGTAGGCAATGCCTAACCCTGCAGAACCCATCATCACCAAGTCATTGGCACCATCACCAACGGCAACGGTATTGTGCAGTTCCAATTCGTACTCTTCAGCCAACTCTACCAAGATATCCGCTTTAGTCTGCGCCGAAACAACATCACCTAAGACTTCACCCGTCAACTTACCATTGACGATCTCAAGCGTGTTTGACTGAGCGTGGTCAAGATCAAGGGTATCTTTCAGGTAGTCAGAGAAGTAAGTAAAACCGCCTGATGCAATCGCTGTTTTCCAGCCAAGCTTATTCAGAGTATTCACCAGCCCGACCAAATCTGGCATGAATGGCAATGACTGACGCACTTGCTCTAATATCGACTCATCCGCACCTTTCAGTGCTCCTACTCGTTGGCGCAGGCTCTGTTCAAAGTCGAGCTCGCCTTGCATCGCTCGTTCTGTGATTTCAGAGACTAACTCACCCACTCCAGCTAGCTTAGCAATCTCATCAATGCATTCAATTTGAATCGCTGTAGAATCCATATCCATCACGATCAAACCTGGCTTAGATAAGTCTGGGACCTCGCTAAGGCAAGCATAATCAAGCTTTAGCGCTTGGAGGATTTCTTCGTGTGCTGGCGTTAGATTGCCTGACATCAAAGCCACTTCATAATGCCCAACCTTCCACGTATCGAGGATGGTGTTGTAAGTGCCAGTGAAAAAGTCGATGTCATCGAAAGATTGTGGAGATAAGTACTCACCAAACACAATCCAATTGGCCTTGGATTTAGCGAGTTGAGAAGCGAAACGAGTCTCGGGGAGTCGAGTTAATAATGTGGTATGCCTTTTTATCGGCAGATATTTCTGAGCGTCCATGTGTATGATTCCTAATTAACTATGCTAAACGTTAACCTATTGCAATTTGAAAACGCAAGTCTCAATATGTCTTAATCATAACATTTGTTTATTTCAGGCTTCGTGAAACATGAATGAATCATTGTTCTCAATACGTAACGCTTTACGAATGCTAGCCCTCATTTTGTTGGCTACCATGTTCGTTGTAACGATTAAAAATACGGTCGTGATCAGTAAAGGTAACGAGAAGATCCAAGCAAAACAGTTGGAAACTCTTACCAAGCTGCTTATCTCTCAGGCATCACTTTCAGCCAGCAAGATGATCACGCAACAAGACCAAGAGCGATTACTTGATCTGACTAACCAGCTATCTCAAGACCGACTGGTGTTCGATACCACCATCTATGATGCAGAGGGTATTCGACTGGCTTCGAGTGAAAAAGCCCTCTCGGTACGTGAGGTTCTTGGCTTAGATACGCCACTTTCAACAGCAAGTATCGGCAGACAACAATTAGTTGAACCTATTTATTCACCAGAGAAGACGATCATCGGCTTTATTCGAGTGACTTTTGAAACCGGGAAGATGACGGCGATTTCTGATCACCACTACCGAAAAAGTGATCGCTACATGATCGGTATGGTGTTGATGGGGTTTGTGAGTGGCGTGTTGTTCATCATGCTGATTCGCAGAAGACCGACTAAGTCTGGTGAGAACTTACTGTTGAAGAATGTAAGCTCATAAACACACTAGGCTGACAATAAAGACACTAGATTGAGAATAAATATCGCAATCCAATAAAAAGCCCCGACGCTCAGGCAGCAACGGGGCTTTTTGTTATCTGTTAACTTATCAAGCTAAAACAAATCAAGATTATTCTTGGTCACCAAGCAACACTGAGTCTAGTGCGATAACCATCATGTCGTTGAAAGTCGTTTGACGTTCATCTGATGTCGTTTGCTCACCAGTCTTGATGTGGTCAGAAACAGTACAAATCGTTAGAGCTTTTGCGCCGTATTCAGCACATACACCATAGATGCCAGCTGCTTCCATCTCTACGCCAACAATGCCGTATTTGTCCATTACTTCGAACATCTCTGGATCTGGCGTGTAGAACAACTCAGCCGAGAACAGGTTACCGACTTTTACGCCGACACCGAGAGCTTTGGCTGCATCTTCTGCCGCGCGCACCATTTTGTAATCCGCAATCGCTGCAAAGTCATGATCTTTAAAGCGAATACGGTTCACTTTAGAGTCAGTACATGCGCCCATGCCGATCACCACATCACGCACTTTGATATCTTCGCTCACTGCACCACAACTACCCACACGAATGATCTTCTTCACACCAAAGTCTTTGATCAGCTCAGTCGCGTAAATAGAACAAGATGGAATGCCCATACCGTGTCCCATTACCGAAACCTTACGACCTTTGTAAGTACCGGTGTAACCAAACATGTTGCGAACGTCGCACACTTGAACCACTTCTTCTAAGAAGGTTTCAGCAATGTATTTCGCACGTAGCGGATCGCCTGGCATTAAAACTACGTCAGCGAAATCACCCATTTCAGCATTAATATGTGGAGTAGCCATTGAAAATATCCTTAATCTCAAAACAAAAAAAGAAGAGAGAGGTTTCCCTCTCTCTTCGTTAACTATTATAGAAAGCTTGTACCGTGTCCCATTGGCGATGTACCAAAGTATGACGCTAAGCTTTGACCAATATCAGCAAATGTATCGCGACGGCCTAAAGAACCGGCTGGAACCTTCTGACCGTAAGCAATCACAGGGATGTGCTCACGAGTATGGTCTGTACCTGGCCATGTAGGATCACAGCCGTGATCAGCGGTTAGGATAAGCACATCATCTTCTTTCATCATATCGATGATTTCATTGATGCGACCATCGAAGTACTCAAGTGCCGCTGCGTAACCAGCAACATCACGGCGGTGGCCGTAAGCTGAGTCGAAATCAACGAAGTTAGTGAACACGATGGTGTTGTCGCCCGCTTCATTGATCGCTTCTTTGGTTGCTTCAAATAGCGCAGGGATACCTGTTGCTTTGGTTTTCTGAGTGATGCCACAACCCGCGTAGATATCAGAGATCTTACCGATTGAGTGAACGTTACCGCCCTTCTCATCAACCAACTTCTGAAGAATGGTGGCTGCAGGTGGCTCAACAGAAAGGTCACGACGGTTACCAGTACGTTCGAATTGACCTTTACCTGGGCCAATGAACGGACGAGCGATAACACGACCAATGTTGTAATCTTCTAGCTCTTCACGAGCAATCTGACACAGGTCTAATAGGTTTTGCAGGCCGAATGTCTCTTCGTGACAAGCGATCTGGAAAACAGAGTCTGCAGAAGTATAGAAGATAGGCAAGCCAGTCTTCATGTGCTTTTCACCTAGGTTATCTAGGATTTCCGTACCAGATGAGTGGCAGTTACCCAAGAAACCAGACAGGCCTGCACGCTCAAGGATGCGGTCAGTCAGTTCTTTTGGAAAGCTGTTCTCTTTGTCGGTGAAGTAGCCCCAGTCAAACAGTACAGGAACACCCGCGATTTCCCAGTGACCTGATGGCGTGTCTTTACCAGAAGACAGCTCAGCAGCGTGACCGTAAGCGCCAATGATCTCAGCGTCTGCATCCATACCAGGAGCAAAACGACCTGTAGACTCTTTGTGAGCCATCGCTAGACCTAGCTTAGACAGGTTTGGCAGTGTCAGTGAACCTTTACGATCTGCATTGTCTGCAAGACCTTGGTCACAATGATCTGCGATGTGGCCCATAGTGTCAGAACCTACATCACCAAATTTGTCCGCATCCGCTGTTTCACCGATACCGAATGAATCTAAAACTAAAATAAATGCTCTTTTCATTTTCTTCACCAACTTATTGCTCTTTGCACCAGAACTCTGTTTATCGGCATACACTAGGCATGCCGATATCTGTTATTTACACGTCTTCAGAACGAATCTGACGGTAAACGTCTGGCGTTGCTGTATATTCTCCGCCCACAGTGATTGCATTTTGTAATGCCGTTGCAGCTTCTTGCCACTGTTGTTCGTTGCGAGCATGAATCATTGCTAATGGCTTATCTTCACTTGCTACTTCACCTAGGCGAATGAAGTGATCAAAACCGACTGCGTAATCAATGCTGTCAGTTGCTACGCGACGACCGCCACCCATACCAACCACAGCCATACCAATTGCACGAGTATCCATTGCTGATACCACACCGCTTTCTAACGCGTACACTGGCTTAATAATGTCTGCTTTTTCTAGGTAGTTATCGTAGTTCGTTACGAAATCAGCTGGACCACCAAGGCCCGCTACCATTTTACCGAAGCACTCTGCTGCCTTACCGTTATCCAGTACTGCCATCAGTTTTTCGCGCGCTTCGTCTGAATCTTTTGCAAGGTTACCCAGCACCAGCATTTCAGCACACGATGCTAGAGTGATCTCTAACAAGCGAGGGTTACGGTATTCACCCGTTAGGAACTGAACCGCTTCACGAACTTCTACTGCGTTACCCGCTGAAGAAGCCAGTACTTGGTTCATGTCCGTTAGGATTGCCGTTGTTTTAGTGCCCGCACCGTTTGCTACTGCAACGATAGATTTCGCTAGCTCTTCAGAGGCTTCATAAGTCGGCATGAATGCGCCTGAACCTACTTTTACGTCCATCACTAGAGAATCAAGGCCAGCGGCCAGTTTCTTAGATAGGATTGAAGCCGTGATCAGCGAGATGTTATCGACTGTTGCTGTGATATCACGAGTTGCGTAAACACGCTTGTCAGCAGGAGCTAGATCACCTGTTTGACCGATGATAGCCACGCCAGCATCTTTCGTTACTTCACCGAACACATCGTTGGTTGGTGTAATGTTGTAACCCGGAATAGATTCCAGCTTGTCTAGCGTACCGCCAGTGTGGCCTAAACCACGACCAGAGATCATTGGAACGAAACCGCCACATGCTGCCACCATAGGGCCAAGCATCAGAGAAGTAACGTCGCCAACACCACCAGTAGAGTGTTTATCAACGATTGGGCCATCAAAGTTCATGTGGCTCCAGTCAATCACCATGCCTGAATCACGCATTGCACACGTTAGTGCGATACGTTCTGGCATCGTCATTTCATTAAAAAAGATAGCCATTGCAAATGCTGCAATTTGACCTTCAGAAACCGTGTTCTTAGCTACGCCTTGAATGAAGAAGTTAATTTCTTCAGCTGTTAGGACTTCGCCATCACGTTTTCTGCGAATAATTTCTTGAGGTAGATACATTAGTTCCTCCCAAACTCTAGTGAGTATGGTTTGTAGGGAAAGAGGTAATGTGGAGTGACTTAACGCCACTCCATCAAACAGACTAAATCTTGTTACACCCGATTGGGATATTAGTATGCTGCTGGATCAGCAGTTTGGTCTGTCACTTCTAATGTATTAAGAAGGTTAGTTAGTAGGCTTGAAGCACCAAAACGGTAGTGCATGTTGTCTGCCCACTCAGCGCCTAGTAGCTCATCAGCCATTGCTAGGTATAGTGCTGCATCTTCAGCAGTACGTACGCCACCAGCTGGTTTGAAACCAACTGTTTTAGCAACGCCCATGTCACGAATAACTTCAAGCATCATGCGCGCGTACTCTGGAGTCGCGTTTACTGGCACTTTACCTGTTGAAGTTTTGATGAAGTCTGCACCTGCTTCGATACAGATTTGAGAAGCTTTCTTGATCAGTGCTTCTTCTTTCAGTTCACCTGTTTCGATGATCACTTTAAGCGTGATGTCACCACAAGCTGCTTTACACTGTTTAACTAGCTCAAAGCCAACTTCTTCGTTGCCAGCAATAAGAGCACGGTATGGGAATACTACGTCAACTTCGTCTGCGCCGTACGCTACCGCTGCTTTTGTTTCTGCAACAGCAATTTCGATGTCGTCATTACCATGAGGGAAGTTAGTTACAGTCGCAATGCGTACTTCTGGAGTACCTTGCTCACGCAACGCTTTCTTAGCTGCTGGGATAAAGCGAGGGTAAATACAGATTGCAGCGGTGTTGCCTACTGCAGTCTTCGCGTCATGACAAAGTGCCACTACTTTTTCAGTAGTGTCGTCGTCATTTAGCGTAGTTAGGTCCATAAGTTTAAGTGCACGTAGAGCTGCTGCTTTTAAATCGCTCATTTCTATCTCCGATCAATATATTCAAATAGTTAACTACTTCGCCCTCCATCCAGTATAGATGGATATTTTAGTAATGCTCAGTAGCCACAAATGAACGGACTTGGTTCCCTGAAGACTTGATAACTTTCGCTACCAATTGCAATCCTTGTCACCGCACAGTACCAGTTTGGTCTATGGCACAACAAATCAGTCATGTTGTGTCTAACATCTATAGCGTATCGCTAATTTTGGCTTAATCCCAGAAGAATAACGTTCGAGTTGATTTCGAGGTTACTTTCTTGCCAACAGAGACATCCTATCCCTTTAGCTTATACATTATAGGTATCCATCAATAAATTGTAGTGCTCCTTAGAACGCAAACGGTTTGTATCTCAAAAAAACATTCTAGACCCATTATCGACTTCAAGCTGATGCTTATGCTCATCTCAAAGAATCACTAGGCCTAAAAACAAAAAAGCCCCGCAGCAATTTCTTGCTACGGGGCGATATTATTATGGCGTCTATATATCGATTTCTAACTAATTAGAAAGACAGGAAGAAGCCAGCAATTGTTGCTGCCATCAGGTTAGATAGAGTACCAGCAATTACCGCTTTAACACCCATACGTGCGATGTCGTGGCGACGGCTTGGTGCAATACCACCTAGACCACCTAGAAGAATCGCAATAGAAGAAAGGTTTGCGAAACCACATAGTGCGAATGCGATGATAGCTTGAGTCTTCTCAGACATCACTTGGCCCGTTGCTGCAACAACTTGAGCGTTCTCACCAACGTATGGTACGAAGTTTAGGTATGCAACGAATTCGTTAACAACTGTCTTCTGACCAATGAAAGAACCAGCGATAGTTGCTTCTTCCCATGGAACACCAATGATGAATGCTAGCGGTGCGAAGATCCAACCTAGAAGAAGTTCTAGAGTTAGGTTTTCCATACCGAACCAACCACCGATGCCACCTAGGATACCGTTGATTAGAGCAATTAGACCGATGAATGCTAGTAGCATTGCACCAACGTTAAGTGCTAGTTGTAGACCAACTGATGCGCCACCTGCTGCTGCGTCGATAACGTTAGCTGGTTTGTCATCGCCACCGTCCATTTCGTCAGCGATGTTGTCGTCTGGCGTATCTGTTTCAGGCTTGATGATTTTAGCGAATAGTAGACCACCAGGTGCTGCCATGAATGACGCTGCAACTAGGTACTCTAGAGGTACACCCATAGATGCGTAACCTGCTAGTACACCACCAGCTACAGAAGCCAAACCACCACACATTACTGCGAATAGTTCAGAGTTAGTCATTTTAGGAACAAATGGACGAACAACTAGAGGTGCTTCAGTTTGACCAACGAAAATGTTTGCTGCTGCAGACATAGACTCGGCGCGAGAAGTACCTAGAGCTTTCTGAAGACCACCACCAAGAACTTTGATTACAATTTGCATAACACCAATGTAGTAAAGTACAGAGATAAGTGCAGAGAAGAAAATCAGAGTTGGTAGTACTTGGAAAGCAAAGATGAAACCGATACCGTCAACTGAGAAGTTAACTAGGCTGCCGAATAGGAAACCAGTACCGTCTTTACCGTAGTCGATCACGTTTGCTACACCAGCAGAGAAACCTGCAAGTAGATCACGACCCCAAGGGATGTAAAGTACGAATGCACCAAGTGCGAATTGGATAGCGAAAGCGCCACCCACTGTTCTTAGATTAATAGCTTTGCGGTTGTCAGATAGTAGTACTGCGATTGCGATCAGTGCAACCATTCCGACTAGGCTCATAAACAGGCTCATAGTTTATGACTTCCTTATTAGTTATTTATTGGCGTGTTACAAAATGGGGCTATAAAGCGGAGGCAATTATACTCATGCGACCACTAATAAAGTAATGCCGTCCTCACACTTTCGTAGAAGATTCATGTACCATTCACACGCAAATGTGACCCAAATCACAAGCTCAGTGCAATTTACGCAAACGATAAACAAAAACCTTCGATTTTATTCACATATACCGAATGCGCGATGGCTATTTTGCCAAATTTGCGCTGCAATCGATTGCTTTGGCTCTTTTCTAAGCAAAAAAAGTTCATTTAAGATCGTAACTAAATATTTGGAATGATTAACATTTCCTTGGTTTCCATACATGGGCATGTCCGGAGCATCCGTTTCCAATACCAGACATTCAAGGGGCAGTTTTGCGATGGTTGTGCGTGTTTTTTGCGCTCTTGGGTAAGTTATCGTTCCACCGACGCCAATATAGAAACCGAGCTTGATCCACGCTAAAGCTTGCTGTTCACTCCCTGAAAAACCGTGAATCACCCCTCCAAAAGTAAACTTGTGTTGCTTTAACAACTCAATAAGTCGGTTATAAGACTTCCTCTCATGGATGATTAAAGGCAGGTCAAACGCCTTGGCAAGTTCCATTTGTTGGATGAAAAAACGCTCTTGTTTCTCTCGTTCAACGTCCACAAAAAAGTCGAGCCCGCACTCACCTATCGCGACACATTGGCTGTTTTTGGAAGCGAGTAATTGGCGAAGTTCCGAAAATTGTTCGTCATTGGCCTGCTCTAAAAAGTAAGGATGGAAGCCTAATGCATAGTAAATATTGGGGTGAGATTGAGCGATTTCATCGAGCTTCCTCCAGTTACTTTGGCCAATAGAAGGAATCAGCAGCTTCTCAACTTGGGCTTGTTTCGCTTCTTTAAGATAGCCATCAATAGCTTGATCAGGTGTAAAACCTTGCTCAAACGCCTCAAAATCCGCATGGCAATGAGTATCAAACAGCGGAAAGTCACTTATTTGCTGTGTCATCTTCCCTACTCTCCATTTGTTTCCCTTGAGGATCACGACGATAAGCAACACAACTGCGCTTGTTCTCAGGCGTTAAGCCAAGCTCTTCACACCACTTATCGTATTTCTTAATCCAAGCTTTTATCCAACTGAACATAACTGCCTCTAACCTCAGCCTCTAAACCTTAAATAAAACGCATTAAAAAACGCCTATTGCAGAACAATAGACGTTTTTGTTTAACTCGAATAGAGCGCGGAAGTTATTAGTGCTCGCGCGTCGCTCGGAATTGAACTTCAGGGAAACGCTCAGAAGCTAGGTTCAAGTTCACCATAGTTGGTGCGATGTAAGACAGGTTGTCACCGCCATCTAGCGCAAGGTTAGATTGGTTCTTACGTTTGAATTCTTCTAGTTTCTTAGCGTCATCACATTCAACCCAGCGAGCTGTTGCAACGTTAACACCTTCGTAGATAGCTTCTACGTTGTATTCCGCTTTCAAGCGCGCTACAACCACGTCGAACTGAAGTACACCAACCGCACCAACGATCAGATCGTTGTTCTGCATAGGACGGAATACTTGTACTGCGCCCTCTTCTGAAAGCTGAACTAAGCCTTTTAGAAGTTGCTTCTGCTTAAGTGGATCGCGTAGACGGATACGACGGAATAGCTCAGGTGCGAAGTTAGGAATACCAGCGAACTTAAGGCTCTCACCTTGAGTAAAGGTATCACCAATCTGGATAGTACCGTGGTTATGTAGGCCGATAATATCACCCGCGTATGCTTTTTCAGCACGTGCACGGTCGCCCGCCATGAAGGTTACCGCATCAGAGATACTTACACTCTTACCAGTACGAACATGGTTCATCTTCATACCTTGGTTGTAAGTACCCGACACGATACGCATGAATGCGATACGGTCACGGTGTTTAGGGTCCATGTTTGCTTGGATCTTAAAGACGAAACCAGAAAACTTCTCTTCTGTCGCTTCAACATCACGCTCGTTCGCTTGACGCGTTTGAGGAGCTGGAGCCCATTTCGTTAGACCATCAAGCATGTGGTCAACACCAAAGTTACCTAATGCAGTACCGAAGTAAACCGGCGTTAATTCACCCGCAAGAAACAGTTCGTGATCAAACTCAGGGCAAGCACCGATAACAAGCTCTAGCTCTTCACGTACGCTTTCCGCAAGATCAGCACCTACCGCTTCATCTAGCTCAGGGTTATCTAGACCTTTGATGATGCGAACTTCTTGGATCTCGTGGCCGTGGCCAGATTCATACAAGATCGTTTCATCACGGTGAATGTGGTAAACACCTTTAAACTCTTTACCACAACCAATTGGCCATGAGATTGGAGCACAAGCCATACCTAGCTCGCTCTCAACTTCATCAAGCACTTCCATTGGGTCACGAACGTCACGGTCAAGTTTGTTCATAAACGTTACGATTGGCGTATCACGTAGACGCGTTACTTCCATTAGTTTACGAGTACGATCCTCGACACCTTTCGCAGCATCGATAACCATCAAACATGAGTCAACCGCTGTTAGCGTACGGTACGTATCTTCCGAGAAATCTTCGTGTCCTGGAGTATCTAGTAGGTTTACTAGGCAATCATTGTATGGGAATTGCATTACCGACGTAGTTACCGAGATACCACGTTCTTTTTCCATCTCCATCCAGTCAGATTTAGCGTGCTGGTTAGAGCCACGGCCTTTTACGGTACCCGCTTTTTGAATCGCGTTTCCGAATAAAAGAACTTTTTCAGTAATCGTGGTTTTACCCGCATCCGGGTGAGAGATAATCGCAAACGTTCTACGTTTGCTCACTTCTTGTTGGAAAGACATAGTCGCCCTTTGCTGATCTAAAGCGTAAAAAGGGCAAGTAGATGATACTTGCCCTTGAATTCTGTGTGCGGATTATACAGAAAGCGTGTCACTTTCTAAAGGGTCAGTTTACACCCTATTTTTCGCGTACTCTCTGCTTAGCTAAACGACATAAAAAGATAGCTCATAATGATGGCGTCTTCGTTGCCTTGCTTAGTTGGATAATAGTTACGACGGCGATCAACTTCATTGAAGCCGGCCTTTTCATAAAGATTAAACGCATTCACATTACTTTCGCGAACTTCTAGCCAAGCGCTTTCCGCACCAGCTTGTTCGCACATATCAAGGAAATGTTCCGTTAACGCTTTTCCATACCCTTTACCCTGCTGGCTTGGGTCTACCGCGATATTAAGCAATGTGACTTCGCCAACGATGTTTTGCGCGAAGAAGTACCCGACCACTTGCCCATCGACTTCAAGCACATGATGACAAGCGCCTCGGCTATCAAGATCTCGGATCATGTTTTCAGACCAAGGGTGAGAGTGCGCGGCCTGCTCTATCTTCCAAATGGCGTCTAGGTGTTGTTGTGAAGTCGGTAAAAATTGATTAGTCATAAGCACAAATTTGTTGCCATAAGTCGCGGCGGTGTTGGTTGTTACCGTTAATGTCAGACAGTAATGGCGATTGAAGTGTTTTAGCCTTCAGCTCTTGAGGCGACTCGCAACCAGCAAACCATACCCACTCAACCGAACCTAAATCCACAGTAGACAAGTGTTGTGGCTGAAGGTGTAAAGCCTGAGATAAGTCGAGCTTGATACTTTTGAGTACTCGCTCAAACATCACGGCGAGATCTTCCTGGGGTTTTTCAGGCGAAACCAACAGTAACTTGCAATCGTTAGAGAGCGGAGTCAATTCAGATTCATAACCCGCTAAACGCTCTGGGTGACTCAGCTCCCATTGGCTAATGCCCATCTCTTGTAGGTATTGCGCGTGTGTTTGTGACATATCTAGCGGTAGTAACCTTAAGTTGATTAGAGCCGAAGCTTATTAGAACTGGGCTGATACTAACAAAAAATAAAGGAGCATCAAGCTCCTTTATTTAGACTAAATCAGTTTGTATCTTATTGCGTAATAAATCAGCTTATAAGTCGTTGAACTCTGGGCTGTAAGCTATCTCACCAGCATATCCTGCAAACGCACCATCTACCAATTCAATCGCTTGAAAAGCACCTTCAGGCACATCCCAAACACAACTCAGGCCAAACTCGCTCGCAGCCTTGAAACCAAAGCGGCTGTAATAAGCAGGATCACCCAACACAACGCAAGCGGGGTAACCAAAATCAGCCAAAGTGGAAAACGCATCTTCAACTAGAGATTTTGCAATGCCTTGGTTGCGGAACTCTTCTTTCACAGCGAGAGGCGCAAGCCCTTGCCAGTTATGATCGTCGCCATCAAGAGTGATAGGGCTAAACATCAGGTGACCAACCACCTCACCTTCATCAGAACAAGCCACCAGCGATAGCGTTAAATGGCTATTCTCACGCAAGCTCATAACCAAGTTAGCTTCTGCATCTGTTTCAAAAACAGATTTCAATAAACGATCAATGACAAGTATATCTGCCGGTGCTTCAGTTCGAATAAGCATTCATTACCTCACTTTGTGTATCTGGGGATTGTACTCCCTTCTGCACAAAATCAGCTAATTGATTTAACAAAGTTTTCATAGGAGTCGGCAATAAGTCCAAATCTACGCTATCCATCAAGTTTTTAACTTCTAAACCGAGCTCAGTATCGCCTTCAATAGACAGTCTACGTTGAAAGAAAAGCGTATCTGGGTCTTCTTTACGCCCCGCAATCAACACAAGATCGTTAAGATTGCCGCTAAAGCTTACATCTTCAGCCACCTCTTCATCAGCTACAACCAGTTGCTCATTTTCGTAGCTAATACACCAACTTAACCCCATGTCTTTTATTGAGACTTTCAGCCATTTGTCTTCTAAAAACTCAAAGTCACCGTCCTCTAAAGCTTCCTTGAAGACATTCTTAAGCGCCTCCAATAAGGCTCTTTTTTGTACTGTTTTAGGCAATAACTGGACTGGAGATCGCAAAATTGATGCGGCATTTTGAACTAGTTGAGTGCGAATCTTGTTTATCACGTGACTTATCCGTAACTTTGTCAATAATATGGAATGCATCATAGATGATGTTGAGATCTCAGTTACTGTTATGTATCAAATTAACTTCTGTTTGATACTCGACCTTTAATATCCTGAAAATCACAGTTATAGTAACTCAGGTAATGAGAATTACAGCGGATCGCTGCACTCACAGGTAAATATCGATAACCACACAAAAAGTAATAAGTATTTATCGATAGTGAATATTCAAGCTCTTGGAGAATTGGTAGTACTTTGATGCCTCCCCAGCAACTACAACATTGGTTTACCCAGCTAACTGCAAATAGTCCGTTCTTTTTTGCAGTACTTGATGCTCAACATAACTATTTTATGGTGAATGAGCGTTACTGCGATATTGCTGGTTTAAGTCAAACAGAGCTTGCAGGCATGAATGACCGCCAAACATTGGGCGAACAGTTCTACCAACATCTCAAGCCTTACTATGAGCGTGCATTCAGTGGAGAAACGATTGAGGCCGAAGTCACCCTCAACGAAACTGACCTCGATACCAGCCTTCATTTCAGCCTATCTCCGCTTACCAATGGCAACAAAACCGACTACATCGTCTTTCACGCCTTCGACACTTCAGAAAACCAAGTACTTGTCCGTTCTTTAGAAGAGTCCGAAGCCAAATTCCACAAGCTATCTCAACTACTTCCAGATGGATTACTGCTCGTTGAAAGTGACTACATTTTGTCATCCAACCCAGCAGCAGCACGCTTGCTAGGCTTTAACTCTACCACAGAGTTAATTGGCGAAGAGTTGGGGCGCCTATTTATCGATGAACAAACCAAAACAGTCTTCAATAATAACCTCAGCTCAATTATTTCTGAGTCTGGTTTGGTTTGCTTAACGGGTGCACGATGCGGCTTTGAACGTAAGGTTCAGCTCAACATCGACTCCACCACTGTTCTTGGAAGCAACACTCAATTAGTGCTTATCCAAGACGCACAAGAAACCGCAAAACAATACACACCGGCAAACAGTGAAGATGCCTACATCGATGCACTGACCAAGCTCTACAACCGAGTTGGGTTTACTAAGCGTCTTGAGCAGTTCATTCACAACGATACGCCGGTGGTGATGCTCTACTTAGATATTGATAACTTTAAGAATATCAATGACTCACTTGGTCATCACATCGGTGACAAGGTGATTAAAGAGGTCGCTTCGCGTCTTAAACGCTTACTGCCTCGTAAGGCCGTGATTGGACATTTAGGCGGGGATGAGTTTGGTATTATCCTGCCAGAACCTGAACATCAGCGAACACCTGAAATGCTCGCTGAAAAGATCATCTCCCTGATCAACCAACCCTTCGATCTTCACCACTTTAGTAAGCGCTTAGCCTGCTCGATTGGTAGCGTGAGCTTTCCTCAAGATGGTACTGATGCTCGTATCTTGCTACAGAATGCAGACACAGCAATGTATGAAGCGAAAGATCGTGGTCGCAACCGCCTAATCAAGTTCAACGAACAGATGAACAAAGAAGCGCGCATGCGACTGTGGCTTGAGATAGAGCTACAAAAAGCGCTGCAACAAAATGGACTTGAGGTTTGGTATCAACCTAAGGTAAATGCGCGTGATTTCACCATCAACGGCGCTGAAGCTCTGGTACGTTGGAAGCATCCTGTCGAAGGTTATATCAGTCCTGCTGCGTTCATTCCTGTGGCGGAGCGAGCTGGTCTTATCGAACAACTTGGCCGAGTGGTAATGCGTGAAGTATTTGCTACGGTTAAGCGCTGGAAGATGCAAGGTATCCTTCCAGGTCGTGTCGCGATCAACCTTTCACCAGAACAGTTTGGTAATCCAAAGCTGATTGATTACATGGAAAAATTACTGCGTTCGACCGAGCTTGATCCAAGTGCGATTACGTTTGAGCTAACGGAAAGCGCGGTAATGAGTGATAGTGAACACACACTTCAAATGCTTAACGCCATCAAGAAACTTGGCTTTGCTCTCTCCATTGATGATTTTGGTACAGGTTACTCTTCACTGTCTTACCTTGCTCGCTTCCCAATTGATGAGCTTAAAATAGACCGAGCTTTCATCTCTGATATCGATACCCTGCCAAAGCAAATCACCGTAATTGAAAACATCATCAACCTAGGTAAATCTCTCGATTTAACTGTGGTTGCTGAAGGTGTCGAAACCAGTGAGCAAGCGACTCTGCTGTCTAACCTCAACTGTAGTTCGATTCAAGGCTTCCACTTTTACCGTCCGCAACCAAAACAAGATGTCGAAGAGTTGTTTGCCCAAAACCGCCGTCATAAGAACTAATCAAGTACCTCATATTTAAACCAAGCCAACATGTAAAACGGTCACTCGTCAGTACCTCAAACGGAGTAAAAGCAGATTTATCCATCTAAACCTGCCTTACATCAATTCCGTCATTCACAATTCTTCATAAAATGCTCGCTTCAACTTAATTCTACTGGTAGTGAGCAAATGGAACTCTTATGCCCAGCGGGTAACTTACCTGCTTTGAAAACCGCTATTGATTGTGGTGCGGATGCTGTCTATATCGGATTCAAAGACGATACCAATGCCCGACACTTTGCAGGCCTAAACTTTGCGGGTAAAAAGCTCGATCGTGCTGTGCAGTATGTGCATGACCACAACAAGAAAATTCATGTTGCCCTAAACACATTTGCTCACCCAAATGGCTTCGACCGTTGGACCAATGCCGTAGACAACGCCGCTGCACTGGGTGTTGATGCGCTGATCATCGCAGACATCGCGGTGCTTGAGTACGCAGCAAATAAGTATCCAGATCTAGAACTGCACCTATCAGTGCAAGCATCTGCAACCAATGCGGCAGCTATCGACTTCTACCATAAAAACTTCAACGTTAAGCGTGTCGTACTACCGCGTGTGTTGTCGATTCATCAGGTCAAACAGCTTTCTCGTAATATCACTTCTGACGTTGACCTTGAAGTATTCGCTTTTGGTAGCTTGTGTATTATGGCAGAAGGCCGTTGTTACCTCTCTTCATACATGACAGGCGAATCACCAAACACCGTTGGTGCTTGTTCTCCGGCGAAATACGTTCGCTGGCAAGAAACAGAAACAGGCCTCGAATCTCGCTTGAACGAAATCCTTATCGATAAATATGAAGCAGGTGAAAACGCAGGTTACCCAACGCTGTGTAAAGGCCGCTTTGAAGCAGATATCGATGGTGAACGTAAGCGCTATCACGCACTTGAAGAGCCAACTAGCCTCAACACGCTATCCATGTTGCCTGAGCTTTTCGCGGCGAACGTTGCCTCAGTGAAGATTGAAGGTCGCCAACGCAGCCCTGCTTATGTTGAACAAGTCACTCGCACTTGGCGCGCAGCTATCGATCGCTACTTAGCGAACCCAGAACAATACCAAGTGGAACAAGCTTGGAACGCGACACTGGCGAATGTATCGGAAGGTACACAAACCACGCTTGGCGCTTATCACCGTAAATGGCAATAGAGCCAAATGGAGAACTCAATGAAATACGCATTAGGCCCTCTACTTTATTTTTGGCCAAAACAAGACGTTGAAAGCTTCTATGAGCAAGCGAAATCAAGCTCTGCTGACATCATCTACTTAGGTGAAGCTGTGTGTTCAAAACGTCGTGAGATGAAAGCGAAACACTGGATGGACATTGCCAAAGAGCTGTCTGCTTCAGGTAAGCAAGTAGTCCTCTCGACCATGGCTTTGCTCGAAGCACCAAGCGAAGTCAACATCATGAAGAAGTACATTGATAACGGTGACTTTGCGATTGAAGCCAATGATGTATCTGCCATTCAACTGGCCAGCGAAAGCAAAGTACCTTTCGTGGTTGGCCCGGCAGTAAACACCTACAACGCACGCACCCTGAACCTGTTCTTGAAACAAGGCATGACGCGTTGGTGTATGCCGGTTGAGCTTTCTCGCGAATGGCTAAGCAACGTAATGACCCAGTGCGAAGAGCTAAACATTCGTAACAAGTTCGAAGTTGAAGTGTTTAGCCACGGCTACCTGCCGCTTGCTTACTCGGCACGCTGCTTTACCGCTCGCGCGGAAAACAAAGCTAAAGACGATTGCGAAACCTGCTGTATCAAGTACCCAACAGGGCTACAAGTAGAAAGCCAAGAAGGCCAATCGGTATTCAACCTTAACGGTATCCAGACGCAATCAGGCTACTGCTACAACCTAGTCAATGATTTGCCAAACATGCACGACTTGGTTGATGTGGTTCGTTTAAGCCCACTCGGCATCGATACCTTCTCTGAAATCAATAACTTCAGAGCTAACGAGCAAGGTCAAAAACCGATGAAGATTGAAAGCCGCCAATGTAATGGTTACTGGCATCAGCTTGCAGGTTTAGACGTTAAGAACATCTAGTTCCTCGCATCGAACTAACCAGCAACAGATACAAAAAAGGTCTAGCATTCGCTAGACCTTTTTAATTCGACTTAAGAAACACGACCTATGCCGTCGCGGTTTCCATCGGTGAGGCATCGAGCTTCTTTATATCTTTGTAGAGCATTACCATCACCACCACACTTAGTGCGATGTTAGACAGTGGGTACGCAATCCAGATCCCCGGCACACCATACAACTTAGGCATAATGTACAAGAACGGCAGTTGGATAAGCATGTTACCTATCGTCACAAACATCGCCTTGCTGCCCTTGTTCACTGCTTGATAGTAAGCACCTGCGACTACCAAGAAGCCATCTAGCGCCAGTGCAAACATGTGAAGTCGAATACCCAGCACGGTGTACTCAACTAGCTGAGGTTCGTCTGAGTTAAATACTGATACAAACTCACGTGGGAACGCGTTCAGAAGCAGCACGAACGCCACACCAATCAATACCGAACTCATCATCGCAATCTTAAGTAACTTACGGATGTTCGCTTGGTTACGCGCACCATGGTTGTAGCTCACCAATGGTTGCATACCGTTGGCGATACCTTCAGCCGTGAGGTAATAAACCGTCACGATGTAGCCCAAAATTGCGTAAGCGCCAATCATCAACTGGTCGCCATATTGAGAGAACAACGCATTGTGCAGCGCCACCATCATCGAACCATAAGCGTACATAAAGAAGCTTGATGTACCAATCGCAAAGATTTGTGGAATCACATCCAGCTTCAGTCTCAACTCATTCCAACGTAAACGTAGGTTTGCTCGACGTGAGAAGAAGTAAGCCAAGCCGAGAGCTGTTACCACAAACTGGGCAATCGCTGTTGCTAATGCTGCGCCCATCAACTCCCAGCCATAGAGAGCGATAAACAGGTAATCGAGCACGATGTTAATTACTGCACCAACAATCATCAGTATCGTCGCTAAGTTCGGGCTGTCATCGTTACGCAGTAAAAACGGCATCGCGATCGAACCTAACGTGAAGACACTGGCACCAATCAGAATGTGTAAGTACTGCAGGCCAAGTTCATACACTCGCCCTTCAGCGCCCTGCCAAAGCAAGAAGTTATCAGCAAACAAGAACAACAATGCAGAGACAATAGGCGTTATCGCTAACAACAAGGTTAAGCCCGTTGCTAAGATTTGTTTAGCGCCTTGAGTATCTTTTTCACCTTGGCGAATTGAGACAAGCGCACCTGTACCCACACCCACCAACATACCAATACCGAGAATCGAACCAATCACAGGCCACGCAACATTGATACCTGCAAGTCCATCAGCCCCCACATAGCGGCCGATGAAGATGCCATCCACCACTTGGTACAGGCCATTAACCAACATGGCTGCCACAGTAGGGATTGTGTATCGCCAAAACTGGCGACTAATTGAGTTACTCATTTCTTACTCTACTTTCATTTGTGAGTCGCATATCAACAAGATATGACTCGAAAAATTAGTTAACAAGGCTAACTAAATATCTAAATATTTACTTCAAAGCTTTATTTAATAATAGGTTTAGCTGCTGAGATTCTTGCTCAGACAAACGACTTTCCAGTATCTGTGCCATGACCTGATAGATCTTACTTTCTTCTTCCAAGCCCACTTCAGCTTTGCTGGTCAATACGACCAACTTAGACCTAGCATCTTCGAGCGAAGCTTTACGCTCCACAAGCCCCTTTCTCTCAAGCCTTTGAACCATAGTGGTTGCTGAAGGTTTGGTTACTTGCATTTCAATCGCAAGATCAGTCAATCGAATCGGTTCAGGAGAGGCTTGAATGACCTTTAAATAGTCATACTCATTGAAGCTCAATTGGCAAATAGGATCTTCATTTACCTGAGTGCGCCATATCTTAGAGGCGAAGCGCTCAATCTTTTCTAAATTCTGGTTCAGCATACTCACCTAATCAAAGAATAGCATTTAGTTAGCAAGGCTAACTATTTTAATGTTGTTTAAATAAAAAGCAATCAAAACGAGATGAAGATCATAAAAAAGGAGCATAAAAAAACCGCTGACAGGCAGCGGCTTTTCGGAATCAAAATGTGTTGCTTACTTAGCGTTGGCTTCTTCTTCGGCCTCAGCCAGCTTAACTTGTGCTAAGTGCTCGGCTTTAAGCGTGGTGAAAATACGGCTTAACTCTAAGAAAGAGTAACGGTGTTCTACGTATTCATACACGTTAAAAGAAACCGCTAACTTGTACAACGAGATAGCATTCGCGTAGTCACCATTCATATGGTAACGCTTAGCAAGATAGAAGTACGTCTCTGTTAGGCGCTGCGCAAGTAGCGTGTTGTCACGAGTACCGGTTAAGATCGCCTTGAAAGCCTGCTCTTCAGTAATGTCATCAAGCATAATCGCGACTAATACCCAGCCCCACTGCTCATCACGGCTCTCGTAACGTTTTTGTAAATCAAGCTTAGCTTGCTCTGGCGTTAGCTCATGCTGAATGATGTACAACCAAAGAGCACGAAACGGATCGCTAGGATCATCGGCATAGTGCTTCATCATCTCTTCATTGGCTAAGTCGTAACGCTCGCCATAATAAAGCGCGATAGAGCGGTTTCTTTCTGCGTAAGAGTTTGCAGGATCAAGCTCTAACGTAGAATCAAAAGATTCATAAGCCGCATCAAACTCCCCTACCTGCGTAAAGTAAACACCCAAAAGATTAAAGATATCAGGTTGAGCAGGGTTTAATGAAAGAGATTGGTTGAAGTCGAGACGCGCGAGATCACGCAGGCCAACACTGTCGTAGTAGTTACCACGTTCAAACAGCATCTTAGCTCGAACTTCATCGTTCAAATCTGGGCGCTGTAATAACTGACTAAGACGTGCAATTTGAACTTCTTGCTGAACGCTTGGTTGCAGTGGTACAGCCATCGGTGGATAAACCCAACGTGAGGTGTTATCTGATGTTGTCGCACAACCTGTTAGTACAAGCAGTAAACACATACTCGCGGTTTGAAACCATTTCACAAATAATTACTCCTGTTATGACCGCAATAAAAAAGGGGAGCGATATGCTCCCCTTTATAACATGCTTTGTTGACGATAGGTTAGAAATCACTAAAAAGCGATATCACCATCGACACACTGAGAATTACTCAGCAGCAGGTGCTTCGCCTTCAGCTGGCGTTTCAACTGCTTCTTTCATGCTTAGACGTACACGGCCTTGACGGTCAATTTCAAGAACCTTAACAGGAACTTCTTGACCTTCAGTTAGGTAGTCAGACACTTTCTCAACGCGCTTGTCAGCGATTTGAGAGATGTGTACTAGACCATCTTTACCTGGAAGGATAGTAACGAATGCACCGAAGTCAGCTAGACGAGCAACTTTACCTTGGTAAATGCGGCCAACTTCAACTTCAGCTGTGATCTCTTCGATACGACGGATAGCTTCTTTAGCAGCTGCGCCTTCAGTAGCAGCAATCTTGATTGTGCCATCGTCTTCGATTTCGATTGTAGTACCCGTTTCTTCACAAAGAGCACGGATAACTGCGCCGCCTTTACCGATAACATCTTTGATCTTATCAGAGCTGATTTTCATTGTGTGGATACGTGGAGCGAATTCAGAGATATCTTCACGAGCACCAGAGATAGCTTCATCCATTACAGAAAGGATGTGCTTACGTGCACCTTGCGCTTGGTTAAGTGCAATTTGCATGATCTCTTTAGTGATACCTTCGATCTTGATGTCCATTTGAAGTGCAGTGATACCAGCGTTAGTACCTGCTACTTTAAAGTCCATGTCACCTAGGTGATCTTCGTCGCCAAGGATGTCAGAAAGAACAACGAAATCGTCGCCTTCTTTAACAAGACCCATTGCGATACCCGCAACAGAAGCTTTGATTGGAACACCAGCATCCATAAGAGCTAGAGATGTACCACATACAGAAGCCATTGAAGAAGAACCGTTAGATTCTGTGATTTCCGATACAACACGAACTGTGTATGGGAATTCTTCAACAGAAGGCATTACTGCTTGGATACCACGTTTAGCAAGCTTACCGTGACCAATTTCACGACGCTTAGGAGAACCAACGAAACCAGTTTCACCTACACAGTATGGAGGGAAGTTGTAGTGTAGAAGGAAGTTGTCTTTCTTCTCACCCATTAGGCTGTCGATGATTTGAGCATCACGTTGTGTGCCAAGCGTTGCAGTAACAAGTGCTTGAGTTTCACCACGAGTGAATAGAGAAGAACCGTGTGTACGTGGAAGAACACCAGTACGTACGTCTAGCGCACGAACCATGTCTTTTTCACGGCCATCGATACGTGGGTTGCCAGCGATGATGCGGCTACGTACTACGTTTTTCTCTAGAGAACCAAGCATGCCGCGGATTTCGCGCTCATCTAGGTTTTCGTCTTGTGCAATTAGAGCTTCAACAACGTCGTTCTTGATTGCGCCAACTTGCTCGTAACGAGCCATTTTCTCAGTGATCTGGTACGCGTCAGATAGACGAGTTTCAGCAAGTTCAGCAACTTGAGCTTTAAGCTCAGTGTTAACTGCTGGTGCTTCCCAGTTCCAAGATGGAGTTGCAACTTCAGCAGCAAACTCGTTGATTGCTTTGATTACAACTTGTTGTTGGTCGTGACCGTAAACAACAGCTGAAAGCATTTCTTCTTCAGATAGGTTATCTGCTTCAGATTCAACCATAAGTACTGCGCCTTCTGTACCAGACACAACTAGGTCTAGTTTAGAGTTTTCAAGCTCAGTATTTGATGGGTTAAGAACTAATTCGCCGTCGATGTGACCAACACGTGCAGCACCGATAGGACCATTGAATGGAGCACCAGAGATAGCAAGTGCAGCAGACGTTGCGATCATAGTGATCATGTCTGGGTTTACGTCAGGGTTGATAGAAACAACCGTAGCGATAACTTGAACTTCGTTTTTAAACGCACTTGGGAAAAGTGGACGAATTGGACGGTCAATCAGACGAGCTGTTAGTGTTTCGCCTTCAGATGGACGACCTTCACGCTTGAAGAAACCACCAGGGATTTTACCCGCAGCGTATGTACGCTCTTGGTAGTTTACTGTTAGTGGGAAGAAGTCTTGACCTGCAACTGCTTCTTTCTTAGCAACAACAGAAACGAATACTGATGTATCGTCCATAGTCGCCATTACAGCAGCAGTAGCTTGACGTGCAATTACGCCCGTTTCTAGAGTAACGGTGTGGTTACCGTACTGGAACGATTTTACAACTGGTTTTTCAAACATTGTATATCCTTAGCTCTAAAGTCAGACTTTAGATTAAGTGAATAATGACTCAAGACATTACCAATCGCGACTAGTGAAAAGGGACTTAGGATGGTGACTCTTTGTATGAGTTCATACGCCGAATTAGGACCAAATCCGCCTTTGAATAGTCGCGACCTATTGGCCGACATCTGTGACTGTAATCTCTTGAGAGGTTGATTGCCAAACGCTGAAAACGCTATAGGCGGGCGTAGTATAAACTATTTTTATTAGGAGATATATTTCCTATCAGAAAAAGCCAGATGATATTCTGAGCATCCAGCCTAGCATTTTCTTACAGGCACAAAAAAAGGAGCATAAATGCTCCTTTTCTTCAAACTGTCTTTGCAGACATCGCTATTAGCGACGTAGGCCTAGACGCTTGATTAGGTCTTGGTAACGAGCAAGGTTTTTGCCTTTCAAGTAATCAAGAAGCTTACGACGGCTAGAAACCATACGTAGTAGACCACGACGGCTGTGGTGATCGTGTTTGTGCGCTTTGAAGTGACCTTGTAGGTGGTTGATAGAAGCAGTAAGTAGTGCTACTTGTACTTCTGGTGAACCTGTGTCGCCTTCAGATTGTGCGTATTCTGCAACGATTGCTGCTTTAGTTTCTGCATTCAGAGACATAATTCTCTCCTGATAAGAGTAAGTTTATATTTGTAGCAGCCAATCTCTGATTCAGCCGCTACGCGAGCCGAGGATTATAGGGAAGTTTGTCAGTTGGTGCAATAACAATCGAACCCATTAAAAACGAAAAAAGCGAACCACCTAAATTAGGCGTTCGCTTTCTGTCTTATTTGCTCGCATTTCAAGGCGAACCGCTAAGATCTGACTCGATGTAAGCGCTAAGCTTGTGGTTCTTCATCTCTGAAAACAACCAAACGCTTCGGTGCAACTCGGCCATCTTCGCCAATCTGAGCTACGCCAACAAACAGCTTCTCTTCGCCACTTGTCATACGAACCGTGCCTTCAGTTGGCGCACCAGCAACCTGAACTGGCATACCGTGCTGAACTAGGTCAGTCAGTTCCGCGTTCAGGTTTACTTCTGGTAAGTCTTCAACGGCAGTGTCCATTGGCATCAGCAGAGGATCAAGCAGCTCTTTCGGTGCAATTTCTTGCGCCTGTGCTTGCTCTAAGATCTCGTTTAACTGCTCCAAAGTCACCATACGCTCGTATGGGTACTTCGCGACACCTGTACGACGAAGCATGGTCACGTGAGCACCACAACCTAGCATCTCACCAAGATCGTCGGTAATTGTGCGGATGTATGTGCCTTTCGAACAATGCACTTCCATTTCAACTTCATCACCTTCAAAGCGAAGCAGTTCAATAGAGTACACAGTGATCTTACGAGACTCACGAGGAACCTCGATACCTGCACGTGCGTATTCGTACAAAGGCTTACCTTGATACTTCAATGCAGAAAACATTGATGGTATCTGATCGGTTTCACCCTTGAAGCTCGCAATGCAACGCTCAAGCTGTTCTTGAGTCACGTTAACATCACGTGTCTCTACCACTTCACCATCAGAGTCAGAGGTATTGGTACGCTCACCAAGCTTAGCGATAACAACGTAGCGCTTATCAGAATCTAGAAGAAACTGAGAGAACTTCGTCGCTTCACCAAGACAAATTGGCAGCATGCCAGTCGCAAGAGGATCCAGAGCACCGGTGTGCCCTGCCTTCTCTGCAAAGTAAATACGCTTTACTTTTTGCAGTGCATCATTAGACGAAATGCCAGTCGGCTTATCTAATAGAATTACCCCGTTGATAGGGCGACCTTTACGACGGCGAGCCATTACTCTTCGCCCTTAGACTGAGTTTCGTCAGTGCGGCCAGCTTCTTCTTGCTTACGTTTGTCGTCGTTCAGAACTTCACTTACTAGGTTAGACATACGCATGCCTTCTACTAGTGTGTTGTCGTAAGTAAAACGAACTTCAGGCGTTAGCCGGTGGCGAATACGCTTACCAAGAGCCATACGAACTGGCACTTCATGCTCTTTAAGAGCTTTAAGGCATGATTCAGGAGTTTGCTCACCAACACACAGGAAAGTCACGAACACTTTTGCGTAAGCAAGGTCACGAGACACTTCTACGTCTGAGATAGTTACCATACCAATACGTGAGTCACGAACTTCACGTTGTAGGATAAGCGCAAGCTCTTTTTGAAGCTGCTGAGACACACGTTGTGTGCGGCTAAATTCTTTTGACATTTTCTTTTCTCACTTAGAAAGATGGGGGGCTTGGTAATTACCAGCCCCCCATGGTGTATTCAACAACCGATTACTTATTACCTTTACTAGTAATGTTAGTAACCTTAGTCAATATGTCGAGTCGTACAGACTGATTAGTCTAGAGTACGTTTAACCTCAACGATTTCGAATACTTCGATCTGGTCACCAACGCGAACGTCGTTGTAGTTCTTAACGCCGACACCACACTCGTAACCGTTCTTAACTTCTTGTACGTCATCTTTAAAGCGACGAAGTGACTCTAGTTCACCTTCGTAGATAACAACGTTTTCACGAAGTACACGGATTGGGTTGCTACGCTTAATCGTACCTTCAGTAACGATACAACCAGCGATTGCACCAAGTTTAGGCGACTTAAATACGTCACGAACTTGTGCAAGACCAATGATCTCTTGACGGAATTCAGGAGCAAGCATACCGCCCATCGCCTGTTTAACTTCGTCAATCAGTTGGTAAATGATTGAGTAGTAACGTAGATCTAGGTTTTCGTTCTGAACCGTGTTACGCGCAGTTGCGTCAGCACGAACGTTGAAACCAAGGATGATAGCGTTAGAAGCTGCAGCAAGAGTTGCATCAGTTTCAGTAATACCACCAACACCAGAACCTACGATGTTCACTTTAACTTCGTCAGTAGACAGTTTCAGTAGAGAGTCAGCAATCGCTTCTACAGAACCTTGAACGTCAGCTTTAAGTACAACGTTAAGCTCAGCAACTTCGCCAGCCGTCATGTTCGCGAACATGTTCTCTAGTTTCGCTTTTTGTTGGCGAGCTAGTTTAACATCACGGAATTTACCTTGACGGTAGTTCGCAACTTCACGTGCTTTACGCTCATCACGTACAACAGTCGCTTCGTCACCTGATGCAGGTACGCCAGAAAGACCTAGAATTTCTACAGGGATAGATGGACCTGCAGTTTCGATGTCTCTGCCGTTCTCATCGCGCATTGCACGAACACGGCCGTACTCTTGACCACAAAGAACGATGTCGCCTTTGTTTAGAGTACCAGACTGTACTAGTACTGTTGCAACTGGACCGCGACCTTTATCAAGACGAGATTCAACAACAACACCAGACGCCATGCCTTCTTTAACCGCTGTAAGCTCAAGAACTTCAGACTGAAGAAGGATTGCTTCTAGAAGACCATCGATGTTTGTACCCTGTTTAGCAGAGATGTGAACGAAGATGTTCTCACCGCCCCATTCTTCAGGGATAACGTCGTATTGAGCTAGCTCATTCTTAACGTTGTCTGGGTTTGCACCCTCTTTATCGATCTTGTTCACAGCAACAATCAGAGGAACGCCTGCCGCTTTCGCGTGCTGGATTGCTTCGATTGTTTGTGGCATTACGCCATCGTCTGCTGCAACTACAAGTACAACGATATCTGTCGCTTGAGCACCACGAGCACGCATAGCTGTAAACGCCGCGTGTCCAGGAGTATCAAGGAAAGTGATCATGCCGTTGTCAGTATCTACGTGGTAAGCACCAATGTGCTGCGTGATACCGCCAGCTTCGCCAGAAGCAACGTGTGCTTTACGAATGTAATCAAGTGTTGAAGTTTTACCGTGGTCAACGTGACCCATGATAGTAACAACAGGAGCACGACCTTCAGCGATAGCATCGCTATCACGGTCAGCTAGTACTGCTTCTTCAAGTTCGTTTTCTTTACGTAGGATTACCTTGTGACCCATTTCTTCAGCAACAAGTTGTGCTGTTTCTTGGTCGATCACTTGGTTGATAGTCGCCATAGCGCCCATCTTCATCATTACTTTGATAACTTCAGTTGCTTTAACTGACATTTTGCTAGCCAGTTCAGAAACAACGATAGTTTCGCCGATAGCAACGTCAGATTTAGCAACAGTTGCTGACTTATCGAAGCCTTGCTGCATTGAAGTTGGTTTAGCAAGCTTACCTTTACCGCCACGACCACGTTGGTTACGACCACCACGGTTGTTTGCAGGTTGGTTAGCAGGAGCTGCTTTCTTCTTGCGACGACGAGGTGCTTTCTCATCTTTCTTATCTGCCGCATCTTCAGCTTCACGAGCGTAAGTAGAAGTCGTCACATGGTAATCCGCAGATTTCTCTTGCTCTTTCTTCTTCTTCTCTTCTTCAGACCAACGTTCTTGGTTCTCTTCTGCTAACTTACGAGCTTCTTCAACAAGCTTAGCTGCTTCAGCTTCTGCTTTACGAGTTGCTTCTAGCTCTTGACGAGCTTTAAGTTCATCCGCTTCTTTTTTCGCTTGTGCGTTAGCGTCTGCATTTTTTGAATTCATGTCTTTTTTAGCCTTTTCAGCTTGTGCGCGTTGAGCCTTCTCTTCAGCTTCACGTTTTGCATCCGCTTCACGTGTTACTTTTTCTTCGGCTTCGCGCTGTGCTTTCTCTGCAGCATCACGTTTCGCTTGCTCTTCAGCATCGCGTTGTGCTTTCTCTTCCGCTTCACGATTAGCTACTTCCTCAGCTTCACGTTTCGCTTCATCTTCAATAGTGCTGCGCTTCACGTAAGTACGCTTTTTACGTACCTCTACTTGAACATCCTTACTCTTACCGCCTCCAGCGGCAACACTTAGCGTGCTGCGGGTCTTGCGTTGAAGAGTTAAACGAGTCGGTTCTGTTTCGCCTGAAGTATCGCCGTGCTCCTTTTTAAGGTGCGTTAGCAATGTTTGCTTCTCTGAATCAGTCACTTGATCCGACCCTGCTTTCTTCATGCCTGCATCAGCAAGTTGTTCAATTAAGCGGTCAACTGGCGTACCAATCTCTTCACTCAGTGCTTTAACTGTTAATTGTGTCATACCGCTTTCTCTCCTTGCTGAATTATTCTTCGTCGCCGAACCAACAGATGTTACGCGCAGCCATAATTAGCTCGCCTGCACGTTCTGCAGTTAGGTCTTCGATGCCTTCTAGTTCATCAACGCCTTGGTCAGCTAGGTCTTCCAATGTCGCAACGCCTTTTGCTGCTAGCTTGTAAGCCATTTCACGCTCAAGACCTTCAAGTGCAAGTAAGTCTTCAGCAGGCTCAACACCGTCGAAAGTTTCTTCTTTCGCTAGCGCTAGAGTAGTCAGTGCGTCTTTTGCGCGGTTACGTAGTTCTTCAACGATACCTTCGTCTAGACCGTCTACTTCAAGAAGCTCGTTCACAGGAACGTATGCTACTTCTTCAAGCGTAGAGAAGCCTTCTTCAACAAGCATTTGAGCAAAGTCTTCTTCAATGTCTAGGTGCTTCATGAAGTTTTCAATAGAAGCAACTGCTTCTTCTTGGTGCTTCTTCTCAAGATCAGCAACAGTCATTACGTTCAGTTCCCAACCAGTAAGTTGAGAAGCTAGACGTACGTTTTGACCGCTACGGCCAATCGCTTGTGCTAGGTTATCCGCTTCAACAGCGATATCCATAGAGTGTGCGTCTTCATCAACGATGATTGAAGCAACATCAGCAGGAGCCATTGCGTTGATTACGAATTGAGCCGGGTTATCGTCCCAAAGAACGATATCAATACGCTCACCGCCAAGATCGTTAGAAACAGCTTGTACACGTGCGCCACGCATACCAACACACGCACCAACTGGGTCAATACGTTTGTCGTTTGTTTTCACAGCGATTTTAGCACGAGAACCAGCGTCACGTGCAGCACCTTTAAGTTCAATTAGCTCTTCACCAATCTCAGGTACTTCAACACGGAATAGTTCAGCTAGCATTTCTGGCTTCGAACGAGTAACGAAAAGCTGGAAACCACGAGCTTCTGGTTTAACTGCGTAAAGAAGGCCACGAACACGGTCACCTGGACGGAAGTTTTCACGAGGAAGTTGGTCATCACGAAGGATTACCGCTTCAGCGTTGTTACCTAGGTCTAGGATAATAGTGTCACGGTTAACTTTCTTAACTGCGCCAGTGACTAGCTCGCCTTCGTTATCGATGAACTGCTCAACGATTTGAGCGCGCTCAGCTTCACGTACTTTCTGTACGATAACTTGCTTAGCCGTTTGAGTCGTAATACGGTCAAACGTTACTGATTCGATATCATCTTCAATGAAACCGCCAAGTTCGATCTCTGGGTCATCGTACTTTGCAGCTTCAATAGAGATTTCTTTTGTTGGGAATTCAACTTCCTCAACAGCTTCCCAACGACGGAAAGTTTCGAAATCACCCGTTTTACGGTCAATTTCAACACGAACTTCAATTTCTAGTTCGCTTTTCTTTTTTGTTGCCGTTGCAAGCGCGATTTCAAGCGCTTCAAAAATACGCTCACGAGGAACTGCTTTCTCATTTGAAACAGCTTCTACTACCGCCAAAATTTCTTTGTTCATTAATCTAGCCTCTTAAGCTCTTCTCTCTAGGAGAACTAAAATTTAGGGATCAGGTTAGCTTTCGCAATATTGCTCAGGACGAATTCTTCTTCTTGTCCTTCAACCAATACTTTCACTGTCTCGCCTTCGATAGATTGGATATCACCTTTCCATTTACGACGGTTGCCGACAGCCATTTTCAAAACGATGCTTACCTCGTGACCAATAAATTGTTGGTAATGCTCTGCTTTGAACAGTGGTCTCTCTAAACCTGGTGAAGACACTTCAAGGTTATAAGCCACTGAAATTGGATCTTCAACGTCCATTACGGCACTTACTTGGTGACTAACTTCAGCGCAATCATCTACATTGATACCGTTTGGTGAATCGATGTAAATACGTAGCGTTGAGTGCTCACCAGCACGAATAAATTCTAATCCAACTAACTCATAACCTGATGCTGCTACTGGAGCGTCAAGCATTTCAGTAAGTTGTCTTTCTAAACCAGTCATTTAACCACTCCAGAAACAAAAAAAGGGCTCAAAGCCCAATTTAAATTCCAAGCAAACATTATCTAAATACATTTACAAATGCTTAGATAACAAAAAACCCCGTATAAGCCGGGGTTTTTGTTGCTGGACCCTTATATGTTAAGTGCCATCACATTCGATATCGCACTTAACTCACAGTGAGGTTCACACTGTGCAAACTTGCTACCAATACAAGCTATATAATAGCATTGAAATTGGTTGCGGGAGCCGGATTTGAACCGACGACCTTCGGGTTATGAGCCCGACGAGCTACCAAACTGCTCCATCCCGCGTCCGACTTGCGAGCATTATACGCCCAACAAGATGTTTTACAAGTTTGTAAACATGGTGCCGAGAGAGGGACTCGAACCCTCACACCCTAAGGCACTAGCACCTCATGCTAGCGTGTCTACCAATTTCACCATCTCGGCATCAAATCTTTACAGATTATTGTGGAATTTCGTCGCCTTGCGCCGGAACTTCACTCACTGCATCATCAGCTTGTTGAATTACCTGACCTTGGGTCGGGTCAATCCATTGTGACTCAGTTTTATGTGTAGACATATTACCAAGCACTAAGCTAAGGATAAAAAATGTAGTTGCAAAAATTGCAGTCATTCGGGTAAGGAAATTTCCTGAGCCACCAGCACCAAACACAGTGTTTGAAGCGCCAGCACCGAAAGAGGCTCCCATATCTGCGCCTTTACCTTGTTGAATCAACACTAGGCCAATTACACCAAGCGCTGCCAACAGGTAAATCACAAGTAGAACTGTAAACATTTTTCCACCTATGTTCCTAATTGTTGAGCCAGCGCCGTTCAAAAAACTATTTTTAAGAACAAGGCTAGCGACCTCCTAACTGAAGGCCGAGCAATACTAGCGAATGCGACGATGGCTGACAAGGGGAATTTGCTAAAAAATAAGCCTTTACCAAGCGAATGGTTAAAAAAAGGTCAAAAGCGACACAAAACTCATTTACGTCTCTTTTGACCGTGATATAAGTCAATCACTTCTAATCACAGGCGCTATTCGTTGCGCCCGTTAAGTAAAAGGTTAAATTAGCAGTTTGCTTTTACTGCATCTGCAATCTTAAGCGCAGACGCTTGAACAAGCTCTGCATCTTCGCCTTCAACCATGACACGCAGTAGTGGCTCGGTACCAGACTTACGTAATAGCACACGACCTTTCTCGCCAAGCTCAGCTTCTACTTCTACAACCGCCGCTTTTACCGCTTCGGCTTCTAGTGGGTTTGAATCTCCGCTGAAACGAACGTTTTCTAGAACTTGAGGGTATAACGTCATGCCCTGAGACAGCTCATTCAGTGTCATTTCGCTATCAACAACTGAAGCCAACACTTGCAGAGCAGCAACGATAGCATCACCCGTCGTCACTTTATCTAGTAGGATAACGTGCCCCGAGTTTTCAGCGCCGATCTTCCAGCCTTTAGCAAGAAGCTGTTCCATCACGTAACGGTCACCAACAGCAGCACGAACAAACGGAATACCTAACTGCTTAAGGCCGTTTTCCATACCAAGGTTGGTCATTAGTGTACCAACAACGCCGCCTTTCAACTCACCGCGACGCAGTGCATCACGAGCAATGATGTAAGCAATTTGGTCACCATCCACTTTGTTGCCTAGCTCGTCAACCATGATGATACGGTCGCCATCACCATCAAAGCCAAGGCCCAATGCCGCTTTCTCTTCAAGCACTTTTGCTTGCAGAGCACGTACATCCGTCGCACCTACTTCGTGGTTAATGTTAGTACCGTTTGGCTCAACACCAATCGCAATAACTTCTGCACCCAGCTCTTTAAATACAGCAGGAGCAATATGGTAAGTCGCACCATGTGCACAATCGACAACAATCTTCATTCCTGCAAGCGTCATATGATTTGGGAATGTGCTCTTACAGAATTCAATGTAACGGCCAGCCGCATCGTTCAAACGTACCGCTTTACCAAGTTCGAATGAGTCAACACATTCGATGTCTTTATCCAATTCAGCTTCAATTGCCAACTCGATATCGTCCGGCAGTTTTGTTCCCTCAGAAGAGAAGAACTTGATACCGTTATCGTAGTATGGGTTGTGCGATGCCGAGATAACAATACCCGCTTCAGCGCGGAAGGTTTGAGTTAGGTAAGCAACAGCAGGTGTTGGCATTGGGCCAGTAAACGTAGCCTGAAGACCTGCAGCAGCAAGGCCAGCTTCTAGCGCAGACTCAAGCATGTAGCCAGAGATACGAGTATCTTTACCAATAATGACTTTCTTCGTGCCTTGCTTCGCAAGAACACGACCCGCAGCCCAGCCAAGCTTCAGAACAAAATCAGGTGTAATTGGGTACTGGCCAACTTTGCCACGTACACCATCTGTGCCGAAGTAACGTCTCTTATCAGACATATTGATTTTCCTTAATTATGATTAGTGATTGTTATTCATCACTTCGATTATCTTCATCGCTTCCAACGTATCTTCAACATCGTGAACGCGAATAATTTGTGCACCTTTGATTGCAGCGATGGTAGAGCAGGTGACGCTAGCGACCATGCAATCTGCTGGGGCTTTGTCTAGTAGCTTAAAGATCATCGATTTTCTCGACATCCCCGCTAAGACGGGCAACCCAAGCGTGTGAAATTTTTCAAGGTGCGCTAATAGGTGGTAATTATGCTCAATGGTTTTACCAAAACCAAAACCTGGGTCCAGGATCAGCTGATCTTTTGATATACCAACAGCCTCACAAGCCTCCACCCTTTCTTTTAAGAACGCTTCAACATCGGTTAGGACATCATCGTAACTAGGGTTGGCTTGCATGGTTCTTGGCTGACCTTTCATGTGCATCAGGCAAACTGGCACATTAGCATCGGCCGCCGCCTCTAAAGCTCCGGGCTCTTGCAGTGCGCGCACATCATTGATCAAATCAGCCCCCGCTTCAACGGCTTGGCGCATCACTTCCGCTTTACTGGTATCAATGGAGATCCACACATCAAACTTGGCGCGAATTGCTTTTATGGCAGGAATAACGCGAGCGAGCTCTTCTTCTAAAGGAACGTCAGGCGCTCCCGGGCGAGTTGATTCACCACCTATGTCAATAATGCTAACACCAGCTTGAATCATACGCTCTGCTTGCAGTAGAGCATTATCTAATGAATTGAATTTTCCGCCATCAGAGAAAGAGTCAGGCGTAACATTGAGGATACCCATCACATGTGGGCGGTCTAAAACGAGCGTTTTATTATGTGCTTTTAATATCATGGAAGGCGGGTCTTAAAGGTAAAAACATCTTGGGCTAGAAACAGAAAAACCCTGAGCGTACTCAGGGTTTTAATTTAAAGCTTAGCAATTAAGAATCTTTGTTTTGAGCATCATCTGTTTCAGATTTAACTTCTTCAACTTTCGACTCTTCAGCTTTTGGTTCAGCTGTTGCTTCGTCTGATTTCGCTTCAGGTTTAGCTTCTTCCTTTGCAGGTTCTGCTTTCGCCTGATCACCCCAACCAGCTGGCTCACGAATGTCGTCTTTACGTTCCATCAAGTCATCAATCTGACCTGCATCAATCGTTTCAAACTTCATTAGCGCGTCTTTCATCGAGTGCATGATATCCATGTTCTCTTCAAGAATTTGCTTCGCACGAGCATAGTTGCGGTCGATTAGAATACGAATTTCTTCATCGATCAGCTTAGTCGTATCGTCAGAAACATGTTTCGCTTGGCTCATACCGCGACCTAGGAAAACTTCGCCTTCTTCTTCAGCATATAGAAGAGGACCCAGTTTTTCAGAGAAGCCCCACTGCGTTACCATCTTACGAGCAATATCAGTTGCACGTTCGATATCGTTAGACGCACCAGTCGAAACTTTGTCTTTACCGTAGATAAGTTCTTCAGCAAGACGACCACCGTACAAGCTAGAGATCATTGATTCTAGATGTTGGCGAGACATGCTTACGCGATCTTGCTCTGGAAGGTACATAGTTACACCAAGCGCACGACCACGTGGAATGATTGACACCTTGTACACAGGATCGTGTTCAGGCACCAAACGACCAACAATTGCGTGACCCGCTTCGTGGTAAGCCGTTGACTCTTTCACTTCTTCAGACATAACCATTGAACGGCGCTCTGCACCCATCATAATTTTGTCTTTCGCAAGTTCAAACTCAACCATAGATACATTGCGCTTGTTACCACGAGCAGCAAATAGCGCTGCTTCGTTCACAAGGTTCGCAAGATCTGCACCAGAGAAGCCTGGAGTACCACGAGCAATCAGCGATGGTTCAACATCACCAGATAGTGGCACTTTACGCATGTGTACTTTAAGAATCTGCTCACGACCACGTACATCCGGTAGACCAACCACAACTTGACGGTCAAAACGACCAGGACGAAGTAATGCAGGGTCTAGTACGTCTGGACGGTTAGTCGCAGCGATAACGATAATACCTTCGTTACCTTCGAAACCATCCATCTCAACCAGCATTTGGTTCAGTGTTTGTTCACGTTCATCGTGACCACCACCAACACCAGCGCCACGTTGACGACCTACAGCATCGATTTCATCGATAAAGATGATACAAGGTGCTGCTTTCTTCGCTTGTTCGAACATGTCACGCACACGAGATGCACCAACACCAACAAACATTTCAACGAAGTCAGAACCAGAGATAGTAAAGAACGGTACTTTCGCTTCACCGGCAATCGCTTTTGCAAGCAATGTTTTACCCGTACCAGGAGGACCAACCAACAGGATACCTGTCGGGATCTTACCACCTAGCTTTTGGAAGCGGCTTGGGTCACGAAGGTAATCCACAAGCTCTTTCACGTCTTCTTTTGCTTCGTCACAACCAGCAACATCAGCAAACATCGTTTTGATTTGTTCTTCGCTCATCATTCGAGCTTTACTCTTACCGAAAGACATCGCGCCTTTACCGCCGCCGCCGCCTTGCATTTGACGCATGAAGAAAATCCATACACCAATCAGTAAGATCATTGGGAACCATGAGATGAAGATAGTGCCAAGCAGGCTCTGCTCTTCAGGTGGTGTACCCTGAACTTTTACGTTTTGATTAATTAAGTCATCAAGTAGCTTTTGATCATAAACAGGCATGTAAGTTACATACTTAGAACCACCACCACGACGTGTGAAAGTGATTTCGCTGTTATTGAACTGTGCGTCTTGAATCTGGCCTTGGCCAACTTCCTGTACAAACGTGGTGTAATCTACTGCTCTGCCGTTACTTTCCCCAGGGCCGAAGCTCTGGAATACCGACATCAACACTACCGCGATAACAAGCCACAGAATTAAATTTTTTGCCATGTCACTCAAGGTGTAAGCCTCTCGATAACTAATTGTAATTAAAGGTAGGGTACTACAGTTTGTAACCTGTAGCCATGTTGTTAACTCTCACTCTTGGAAGAGAATCGTTAACCTTTGTAACCAGTGGCTACGATAAACACTTCACGAGATCGAGCTCGAGAAGAGTCGGGTTTTCTAACTTTTACTGTTTTAAACATCTCGCGGACGTCCTTAACGTATTGGTCAAACCCTTCGCCTTGGAATACTTTTACAACAAAACTACCATTGGTAGCTAGAACTTGTCGACACATATCCAAAGCTAATTCAACTAAATACATAGCTCTTGGCTGATCCACAGAATTGTTGCCTGCTATATTAGGTGCCATATCTGACATCACGACATCAACCATGTTTGGTTGTATACGTTCCAACAAGGCATCTAGCACAGCTTCTTCGCGGAAATCGCCTTGTAAAAAGCTAACACCAGCAATCGGATCCATTGGTAACAAGTCACACGCAATGATTTGTCCGTTGTCTCCAACAATCTTAGCAGCATATTGAGACCAACCGCCAGGTGCTGCACCCAAATCCACAATGGTCATCCCAGGAGACAGCAATTTATCTTTCGTTTGAATCTCTTCCATTTTGAAATAAGCACGTGAACGATAGCCTTTCTTTCTTGCTTCATTTGCGTACTTGTCGTCGAAGTGTTCCTTCAACCAACGGCCTGAACTGGCCGAGTGTTTCTGTTTGCTCATTGGATACCTAAATTGGAGGAAAGTACTAATTGCTGAATAAATTATAGTCTTCAGCTTTAGATGGCGTTAAAATAGGTTTTTTCAACCCTAATAGTAAAGAAAATTGGCCGCGTAATGAACCTAAGTACCAAACAAAAGCAGCATCTAAAGGGCCTAGCTCACAGTTTAAAACCTGTTGTGCTAATGGGCGCAAATGGACTTACTGAAGCTGTTCTAGCGGAAATCGAATTAGCTCTAGACCACCACGAACTGATCAAGATTAAAGTTGCATCAGAAGACCGTGAGACTAAGCAACTGATTATCGATGCAATTGTACGTGAAACTAAAGCTGAGAAAGTACAGACTATCGGTAAAGTTCTAGTACTGTTCCGTCAGTCAGAAGCACGTAAAATCGAGATTCCACGTAAATAAGCGAGCTTAATATAAGCTAACTTCACTAATGGGAAGCCACAGCGCTTATCTTTTAGTGTAGCGTGAGAAACGAAAAAGGTCGCATTTAGCGACCTTTTTACTTATCAGAAACAAAGAAAATTCAATTAGATATATTCTACTTTGTCTATTTCGAAGTCTTTGTCACCACCAGGGGTAGAGATCATGACTTCGTCGCCTTCCATTTTACCGATAAGGCCACGAGCAATTGGCGATTTCACAGAAATGCGACCCGTTTTGATGTCTGCTTCGTCTTCTGAAACGATTTGGTAGCGGAACTCATCATCGGTATCCACATCAATCAGTGTCACTGTCGTGCCGAAGATAATCTTGCCCGTATTATCCATTTGCGTTACATCGATGATCTGAGCCAGTGATAGCTTATATTCAATATCACGGATCTGAGCTTCACAAATACCCTGCTCTTCACGAGCGGCGTGGTATTCAGCATTCTCTTTCAGGTCACCTAGTTCACGTGCTTCACCAATAGCTGCTGAGATAACAGGGCGTAGCTTAAGTAGGCGATCTAATTCGTCACGTAGCTGCTGAGCGCCACGTACTGTCATTGGAACCTTTTCCATTTTTTACCTCTATGCCAAAGCTTTCTTTGGCCAACATAAATACACCCAACGCATTTATTGGGTGATAGAAACAAAACGATTTGGCTTAGTGTAAACAAACTTTATGGCTAAATCACCTTTATTCCACTTTGCGTTATAAAAGCTTTATCTAGGTCTAAATTACAGACATCACAAAAATGAATAATAACTCCCCCATCAATAAGTGAAGAGTTAAATACCTAAAAAAACAAAAAACAAACAAAATAAACACAGATCACACTTTTATAAAAATCACCTTAAAACAAATACTTAAACAACAATAGATATAATAAAACAGTGTTCATTTTTTAGTTTTATATCATTTTACTAACTGACCATGGAACTTTAGAGGTAAAAAGTAACCCATGGATTGCACTGGCATTTTTCAGACTTCTGTTCTAATCATGATTATGAAGCCTGATTAATACAGGCAATACACAAAAGGGTTCAAATCCTTGATAAAACTTCTATGGACAGTAATTAGGAAATAATAACATGAACAAGACTATGATCGCGCTTGCTGTATCTGCTGCAGCTCTTGCTACTAACGCAGTGGCAGCGGACGGTAAACAAGCTGGTGGTATTGACGGTACTTCTGTATACAGCTCAAACGGCACTTCTCTAGAGATCGGTGGTCGTGCGGAAGCTCGTCTATCTCTAAAAGATGGCAAAGCTGAAGACAAAACACGTGTACGTCTTAACTTCCTAGGTAAAGTTGAAATCCAAGACGGCCTATACGGCGTTGGTTTCTACGAAGGCGAATTCACAACTGCTGAAAACGGTGGTGCTACAGACAGCAACAGCGACAGCATCACAAACCGTTACACATACGCTGGTATTGGCGGTACATTCGGTGAAGTTACATACGGTAAAAACGACGGTGCGCTAGGCGTTATCACTGACTTTACCGATATCATGTCTTACCACGGTAACTCAGCGGCAGACAAAATCGCAGTAGCTGACCGTTCAGACAACATGCTTTCTTACAAAGGTCAATTCCAAGACCTAGGCTTAAAAGCAAGCTACCGCTTCGCTGACCGTGATGTTGACGCTAACGATGAGTTCAGCGACAACGGTAAAGATGGCTACTCTCTATCTGCTATCTACGCAATCGGCGATTCTGGCGTTAAGCTAGGTGCTGGTTACGCAGACCAAGATCAATCTAACGAATACATGCTTTCTGCATCTTACCGCATGAGCGATTTCTACTTCGCTGGTGTATTCACTGATGGCGAAAAACAGACTACAGGTGTAATCAAGAACGATTCTGTAGACTACACAGGTTACGAATTCGCAACTGCGTACACACTAGATAAAACTGCATTCACGCTAACGTACAACAATGCAGAAACTGACGGTGAAACTTCTGCAGATAACATTGCAATCGATGCAACTTACTACTTCAAGCCTAACTTCCGTACTTACATCTCGTACAATTTCAACCTAATCTCTGAAAATGATACGATCGGTACAACAAACCTAGCTTCTAATGGCAAAGCAACTTCTGCTCAAGCTGAAGACGAAATCGCTCTAGGTCTACGTTACGACTTCTAATTCTGATTATCTAATTGATTAATTAGTTAATTGAGAATCAAAACGCCCGCTATCTAGCGGGCGTTTTTTATATCTGTATACTGAAAACATCAGCCATCCAAGAAATCTTCTATGCGCCTTCTATCCACACTACTTGTATGTAGTTTTTCCATTAGCGCTTTCTCAGTTAACGCTTACGCCCCTTTAGATAAACTGCCTGATGGCAGTAGCACCAGTGTGATTTTGGAATCCCTGAGTGGCGTCTCAAATAAAATGAATTCCAACAGTGATGGCTTCTATCCACCCGCCAGTACTTTAAAGCTGGTGACAGCTTTGGCGGCTAAGTTGGAATTAGGGGATGACTTTCACTACACGACCAGCATTGCCCGTTCTGGGAATGACTCAATCATTTCATTTAGTGGCGACCCGACCCTACAACGAGAACAGCTAAAAAGCCTTTTAACTCAATACGCAAAATCTCAATCCAGAACCATCAAAGGCAACTTATACCTAGATAACTCTACTTTTACGGGCTATCAGCGAGCTATTGGTTGGCCTTGGGACATTCTAGGGGTTTGTTACAGCGCGCCTTCTAGCGCAATGACTTTAGACAGCAACTGCGCACAAGCCTCTATTTATACAAAAGATAATGGTGCGACACGCGTTTATATTCCCGCTCACTATCCGATAGATGTGACGACCACCGCTTCCACGGTAACTCGCTCTGGGCAGAAGGCAACACAATGCGACTTGGAGCTCATCACGACACCAGATAACACTTACAAGCTCTCTGGTTGCTTGGTTGAGCGTAAAAAGCCACTGCCACTCAAGTTCGCGATTCAAAATCCTGAGCTTTACACTTATCAAGTCGTTACATCGCTTCTCAATGAACTGAAAATCGAAGTAAAAGGTGATGTGATTATTGGTAAAAAAGCTAAAGCGGACAAAACCACGTTAGTCGCTAGTCACAACTCAGAGAAACTTCCTGAACTGCTCGATATCATGCTCAAGAAATCGGATAACCTTATCGCAGACAACCTAACCAAAACGCTGGGTGCGACATTTTATGTTCAACCGGGTAGCTTCAATAACGGTACTGAAGCGATTAAGCAGGTATTGCTGACCAAGGCTAATATTGACCTCAGTAAAGCGCAGCTCGTCGATGGTTCAGGGCTATCCAGAAATAACCGAATGAGGTCGCAGACCATGGCACAGGTGCTTCGTTATATCTGGGAAAACGATCAACAGCTCAACCTGATTGAGGCTATGCCTACATCTGGCACTGATGGAACGCTCAAATACCGTCAAAGCATGAGAAAAGCACCGATTCAAGGCAACATTATCGCCAAAAGTGGTTCTCTATACGGCAGTTACAACATGGCGGGATACGGATTAGATAAGGAGGGAAAACCAAACTCTCTGTTTGTGCAATTTGTCCGTGATTACTTCCCTGAAGAACAAGATCCAGATAAACCAGTGGAAGCACCAATCACCCAGTTTGAGCGAGCTTTCTACAAAGATGTGGTCGAGTTCAGTCAAACACAAAGCAAATCTAAGTAATGCTTGGTTCTGTGTAAGCTTTTACTTAAACAATAAAAATGGCGCTGAAGACCTTCTATCTTCAGCGCCATTTTTATTTCTCAGATGTATTTAGCTATTTTTATCAGCTTTTAAGCGATTCCTAGAAATGAATTCACGACAGTGAAGTAGATCCACATTCCTGAGATATCCACTATCGAAGCAAGCACGGGGCTTACTAACACCGCTGGATCAAGCTTAAATAGCCTAGCAACTATCGGTAACCCTCCGCCGAGTACAGTTGATATGGTCACCTGAATAAACAGCGCTACCGCAATCGCTAACGCAATCATGTTGATGTCATAACCACCTGTCGATTGGTTTTCACTGAATAGCAGAATACGCCCAATCATCACTACGGCAATCGCTAGAGCTAAACAAATAGCAACTCTAAACTCTTTCCACAGAACGTTAGCCCATTGGCGTTTTTTCAACTCACCTGTGGCTAAGGCTCTGATAACCAAAGTCGCGGCTTGTGTTCCGGTGTTACCACCAGCAGCAGCAATTACCGGCATGTAGATAGCCAAAAGTACCAATTGACTGAGAATGTCTTCATACTGAGCAATGATAAGCCCTGAGACAATTCCCAATAGTGCTAACGCAATAATCCAACCGATACGCTGCCTAACGTGGCTCATGACACCAGTAGAAAGGTAGCCCTGCTGAGGTTCTACCTCTGAGTAGATCAGCCCTAGTTGGTGAGCTAGGTGTCGAGAACGCTTCTCAAAGCCCTGCTCTTCTAGCTCACTAAGTAAAGTCTGAATCGTACTAAGAGAGCATTGCCCCAGCACTAGCACCGCATCTTCAAGCGGCATTCGGTTCAAAAGGTTAATTTGTTGTTCACGTCCGTACTGTTGAAATGCATTCGATACAGCTTGGATGTCTTGCTCTGAGTACAGAGCTTCAATAGATAAAAAAGTGTTGTTCATTACCGTCATGGCGAATCTCCCGATTGGCAAAGGTAACGACCATCAAAACAAATAGCATAGATTTATAGATTTATAGATTTATAGATTTATGCGCACCAAGAGCTGAAAACTAATGGTGTGTCTACTTGTTAGAATCTAGTGTGTGGAAAAGAATGAGGGGGAAAAACAAAGATACCCTACCTGAACGGCAGGACAATAGATCAATACCGAGACAGGTTATTCTTCTCCATTCAAACTAGGAGGATGGTCGGTATTGTTCATAAAAATCTCCAGAATTACTGTCAATTTGACAGCGCGCATAGTGTAGCAATAGGCGTTTCAAAGTTTCGTCAATTTTAAGTCAATAAAAAAGGCATCCGTGGATGCCTTTGGTTCAATTATTGATGTGCATTATTACTTAATAGTAATACGAGCAAACTTACGCTTACCTACTTGGTAAACCGCAGTACCTGCTTCAGGTACGAATTTGCTGTCTTCAATCTTCTCGCCTTCAAGCTTAGCCGCGCCTTGCTTGATCATACGCATCGCATCAGAAGTCGAGTTTACAAGACCCGCTTCTTTTAGAACATTCGCAATTGGCAGACCAGCTTCGAATTCAAATTCAGGCATCTCATCAGGAACTTGGTTCTTAGCAAAACGGTTAACGAACTCTTGCTCAGCCACTTCAGCATCAGCTTCACTGTGGAAACGAGCAATGATCTCTTTAGCAAGAAGCACTTTAACGTCACGCGGGTTCTTACCTGCATCAACGCCAGCTTTCAGTTCCGCAACTTCTTCAAGAGGACGGAAAGACAGTAGCTCGTAGTAGCTCCACATTAGATCGTCAGAGATAGACATGATCTTACCAAACATCTCGCTTGGTGCTTCACTAATACCGATGTAGTTATGCGCAGACTTAGACATCTTCTTAACGCCGTCTAGACCAACAAGTAGTGGCATCATCAGTACCGCTTGTGGTTTTTGACCTGCTGCTTTTTGCAGTTCACGACCCATTAGAAGGTTAAACTTCTGGTCAGTACCGCCAAGCTCAACGTCGCTCTCTAGTGCAACAGAGTCGTGACCTTGTAGAAGTGGGTACATGAATTCGTGGATTGCGATCGGTTGACCACCAGCATAACGCTTTTTGAAGTCATCACGCTCAAGCATACGAGCAACTGTTTGGTTAGAAGCAAGACGAATCATGCCTTCAGCGCCAAGCTCAGATAGCCATTCAGAGTTGAAGCGAATTTGCGTTTTCGCAGGATCTAGAATTTTGAATACTTGTTCTTTGTAAGTTTCAGCATTCTTCAATACGTCTTCGCGGCTTAGCGGTGGACGTGTTGAGTTTTTACCTGATGGGTCACCAACCATTGCAGTGAAATCACCGATAAGGAATGTCACTTCATGACCAAGCTCTTGGAAAGCGCGAAGCTTGTTAAAGATAACCGTATGGCCTAGGTGGATATCTGGAGCTGTTGGATCGGCACCCAGCTTAATGCGTAAAGGACGACCTTCTTTTAGTTTTGCAATCAGTTCGTCTTCTGGAATCAGTTCTTCTACGCCACGTTTGATCTCGGCTAGTGCAGCTTCAATACTCGCCATTCTTGTTCACTCCCACAGATTTGGCAAAAATACATTAATTAGACATCTTACTTGAATAGCGATGTATTTTGAAACCAGTTACACTATTCCGTCGTCGATTTTCATAATATTTACAGAACGAACCGGAACATGTTGTCTATTTTTGCACGCCTTCCTATTTTGCACCGGGCTTTTATCGCATTTTTTAGTGCCATAATTTTCGTCGCGATTTTCTTACTCCCCGACGTCAACAGTTTGCGTGACGATTCGGGCGCTTTAGTTGTGGGAAAACATTACCCACTGACTATCAATGCCGATGCGCTTATTAGCTCAAGTGACGCTCCACCGACGGCAGTGCTCAGTTGGGAGAAATACACCGTTCGCTCTGGCGAAAGCACCTCTGTTTTATTTGAACGTATTGGCCTCTCATACCGTCTGCTGATCACGCTACTCAATACCAATAATGATATTAAGAAGCAGCTGTCTAATCTAAGACCTGGTGATGTCTTGCAGTTCGGCTTTGATGAAAACAACGACCTTATTCAGTTAAAACGACAACTTAGTGCGTTTGAAAGCTTCAAGATCACTAAATCTGGCGATTCTTTCTCATCAAGTTTCGACAAAAAAGAAGTGGCATACCAATACAATTATGCCGAAGCCAACATCACCTCTAATTTCTGGAACGCTGGCGTAAGCGCAGGTTTAACCGCAAATCAAATTATGGAACTGGCGGGCATCTTCGGTTGGGATATCGACTTTGCGTTAGATATTCGTAAGAACGACAGCTTCAAAATCTTATACCAAGAGAAAGTGGTTGAAGGTGAAGTGGTTGGTCGCGGTAAGATCATGGCAGCCGTATTCAAAAACCAAGGCGACTCATTTACCGCGGTATTGGATGATAAGAGCGGCAACTACTTCGATGAAAATGGTCGAGCAATGAAGAAGGCGTTCTTGCGCTCACCGATTGATTTTCGTCGCGTAACATCGAACTTTAATCCTACCAGGAGACACCCAGTAACCGGTAAGGTTCGAGCTCACCGCGGTACTGACTACGCAGCTCCTGTTGGCACGCCTATCTGGGCAGCCGGTGACGGTATTGTTCAGAAGTCGGGTTACAACCAATTCAATGGTAACTACGTGTTTATCCGCCACAGCAACACCTACATCACCAAGTACCTGCACATGAAGCGACGTATGGTGAAAACAGGTCAGCGCGTAAAACAAGGCCAAACCATTGGTACTTTGGGTGGCACAGGTCGTGTAACTGGCCCGCACTTACACTATGAATTCTTGGTTAATGGCGTACATAAGAATGCGCGTACCGTGAAATTGCCTCAATCTAAGTCGTTAACGGGTAAAGCAAAAGCAACCTTTATTGCCAACTCAGAGATTCGACTGAATAACCTAGAGCGATACGGCCAGTTACTGGCGACCAATTAGATTAAGAGCCATATAAACCAACGAAAAGAGCGCCCACTAAGGCGCTCTTTTTATTTCCGTCGAACTAGGACTTATCTTTCACCGTCGTTGCTTGGGATCACATCGGGCTTCTTATCTCGCCCTAACATCAGCAAACAAGGCGTCAGCACCAGGGTAAGTACCGTTGCAAACGCCAAACCTCCCGCAATTGCCGTAGCGAGTTGCGACCACCATTGCGTGCTCGGCGCGCCGAATTCTATCTTTTGATTAATCAGGTCGATGTTCATCTCTAACACCATCGGCATTAAGCCTAAAATGGTGGTGACCGTAGTCAGCATTACAGGTCTTAAACGTTGCACACCGGTTCTTAGAATCGCATCTCGCTTATCCAAGCCTCTTTTAATCAACTGGTTATAGGTGTCGATCAGCACGATGTTGTTATTCACCACTATTCCTGCCAGTGCGATCACCCCGATACCAGACATCACGATGCCAAACGGGCGCTGGAAGATAAGCAGACCAACAAAGACCCCAACCGTCGAGAACAGCACCGCACTCAGAATCAGGAATGCTTGATAGAAGCTATTAAACTGAGTAATCAGAATCAAAGCCATTACCGCCAAAGCAACCAAGAAAGCACTTTGTAGGAAGGCGGAAGAGTTTTCTTGTTCTTCATTTTGACCACGGATACGAAATTCGACACTACTCGGTAGCCCCAATTCACTCAACGCTTGCTCAATCTTTGGCAGCTCGAGCGCAAGGTTATAACCCTCTTCCATATCCGCCATGATGTTCACCACACGCTTGCCATCAAGGCGTTTAATCGTATCTTGCTTGTGGTCAGGAACAATCTGAGCAAAGTTGGTGATCGGCACCAAGCCTGCAGGTGTTTTGACTCTCAGCTGGTCGAAGCGTCCAATATCCCTTTTATCATTCGGGTAACGCACCAAGATATCGACCTCTTCTGAAGAGTCATCGGGCAGGTAATCACCAATCTTGAGACCATTAGTCACGAATTGAACGGTATTACCCACCAAGGTTGCATCAGCAGCAAAACGCGCAGCATCATCGCGGCGAATATCCACCTTCCAATCGATGCCGTCTTTACTCGCGGTATCACTGATATTGGTCAGTGCCTGATTGCCATCCGCCCAACCTCTCACGATTTTTGCAGCCTGATTAAGTTGCTCTGGCGTTCTTGCCGACAACTCAATCACTAAGTCATTCTCAACCGGAGGCCCAGCATCAGGAAACTTATATTCAATCTCAACACCAGCGTATTGATCGCTCTGTACCTTCAACTCATCAATAATCGCCTTAACACTGCGGCGATATTGCCAGTCAACAGGCGTAATTGAGATCAAACCAATCTGGTCGTCACCACCAGTACGCGTGTAAACGGTATCGAACTCATCATGATTGAGCATCATCAGTTCAATATCACGCATGATGTCATCCTTTTCTTGGATAGACAGATCCCCATGCGAGCGAACTTTGACATTAAAGAATGGCGGATCAACTTCTGGGAAGAACTCTGCTCCTAGACCCGCTTTTGAATAAGTAAAACCAACTGCAACCGCGAGCAGTATCGCACTGAACAAAATCTTAAAGGGGTGTTTAATCGCTAAAGAAAGTGTGTGGTAATACGCCTTGGTTAAGCCTGTCGCCTGTGAGAAATCACCGTTGTGCAGTGCGACCATTCGAGCTTGGCTCTGAGAAGATACGTATTGAGGTTTGCCAATCAAACCGCCTAATACAGGGACAAACAACAGCGCCATGATCAATGAGGCAGTTAATGTCGCGATCAGTGTTAATGGCAGGAACTTCATGAATTCGCCAGTCACATCCGGCCAAAACAGTAACGGAGCAAATGCGGCTAAGGTTGTGGCTGTGGATGCGGTTATCGGCCACGCCATCCGTTTCGCAGCATCTCGGTAAGCGGCTTTGCGCCCTTCACCCTCTTGCATTCGCCTGTCTGCAAATTCGGTCACCACAATCGCACCGTCAACCAACATACCCACCGCCATGATCAGAGAAAACAACACTACGATATTGACGGTTAAGCCAAACACAGAAAGAACCAATAACCCGGTTAGGAATGAGCCTGGAATGGAAATACCCACTAACAAAGCGGTACGCACACCAAGAATCGCGATGATAACGATCACCACCAGAATAATGGCGGATAAGATATTGTTTTGCAGATCATTAAGCATGATCTTCACATCTTTAGATTCATCCCAGGTGTATTTGACCAATAGGTTATTTGGCCATTCAGCTTGCTGCTGAGCACCAGCCATTACCGCTTTGACTAGCTCAACCGTTTCGATGATGTTCTCACCTGCACGCTTCTTGATATCCAACACCACCGCAGATTTGCCATCTAAACGAGCAAAGCTTTCAGGATCTCGAAACGCTCGACGAACCGTAGCGACATCGCCGAAAGTGACCACCTGCTTGCCATCCACTTTAATAGGCAACTCGAGCACGTCTTTTAAAGAGTTAAACACCGAAGGGACTTTGACAGAGAAACGCCCATACCCCGTATCAACAAAACCAGCGGCAACCACTCGATTGTTCAGAGCGATCAGATTATAGATATCCGCTTGATCTAAGCTGTAGCTCTCCATTAATAACGGATCGACAATGATCTCAACGATGTCATCGCGATCGCCCGCAATATCCACTTCAAGGATTTGGCGATAGCTTTCTAATTTGTCTCCTACTTCTCGTGCTATTTGTACGATAGTCCGCTCAGGAACGGTACCGAATAGCACAACAGACAGAACAGGCTGTTCAGAAGCCAGCGTCACCTCATTTACGGTCGGTTCATCACTGTCTTCTGGCAGTTTTGGTTTAGCCAGATCAACCGCGTCACGCACATCGGCCATTGCTTTGGTGAGATCGACGCCAACATTAAACTCCAACACCACAGAGGCGTGGCCTTCTGCTGCGGTTGCTGTCATCTCTTTTACGCCTTCAATCGACCTCAGCTCTTGCTCAATCGGCCTAACCAATAAGCGTTCGGCATCGGTTGGCGAAATACCTTGGTGCCCAACAGAGACGTAAATAATCGGGATAGTAATATCGGGGCTCGATTCTTTGGGGATCGTGATATAGGTGACAACACCAGCGACCAAGATAAGCGCCAAAAGAGAAAGCATTGTTCGAGCACGGGACAAGGCTGCATCAATAATTGAATACATCGGCAATCTCCTACTCTGCGGTTACATTTGAGGGTTCAGCACCTTGCTCAACAGCAATCACGGAATCACCATCACGCACAAAGCCTTGACCTACGGTGATGATGTCAACGCGTTGACCTAGCCCAGTGAGCCACACTCCATCTTGTTCGGCCTTTACTATCTGAATGCCTACAAACTTCACCGTTGGTGAGTCACTAGCAGAGACCAAGGTTTTGACCCCGAGGTTACCCGCGTCATCCAATGCCAGCATCGCCGGTGTTATCTTGATTGCGTCTCTTGTTTCTAGGTTGAGTTTTACTTCGGCACTGACACCTGCAGGTAATAGGCCTTTGGAGTTATCGATTTCAATCTCGATTGGGAAAGTATTGGTAGAGGCCGAAGAGATTCGAGAAACATAACGCAAGCGGCCTTCCGCTTCTTCTCTTCCCAGCAAGCGAACCAAAGCGGATTGATTGACTAACAAATGCTGGATATGACGTTCACTGACATCGGCTTCGATGACCAGAGGATCGAGATCAATCACGCCCGCGACCGGATCGCCAACCCCAACAAAGTCACCAAGCTCAACCATTAAGTCTTGAACCACACCCGAAAAAGGCGAAGTAATGACAGTATTCTTTAAAGCCAATTCCGCATTGCGCATCATAGCTTTTGCTTCTGTTAATGAAGCCTCTGCTGTGGTGTAGGCGATTTCGCCTTGCAGCCCTCTTTTCTTCAGTGACTGCGCCGCTTTGAACTCTTTCTGCTTCAAGCGATATAACGCAGATGCTCTCTCTAGTTGAATCTCTAAATCGCCCTTATCTATCTGGGCAATGGCTTGTCCTGCTTTAACCATATCCCCCTTAACAACATTCAATCTGACAATCTTGCCCGCGACTTCTGCACCTAGACGAGCATGCCTATCGGGCGCCGTTCTTCCATAGAGATCAATCGTTTTAAAGGTCGGTGATGAAGTGAATGTTTGAAAGGAAACCTTAGCCAACGGAATTTCTGTCGCCTTTTTTTCAGGTGACTCTTCTGCTTGCCCTACGCCTAAACCAAGCCAAATCGACAACAACACGACTAGAATCAGAGAAACCAGCCACGGCTGCTTCAATTTCTGAAAAAGTGGTGAATGAGAAAATAGAGTGGGCATAACAAATCCTTTTGTCCGATGTAATTCAGGCGCGCTAGTTGGCTTAATAGCGTGATGTGCAACTTCCTTATGCACAAAGGTAACCTTAACAGACCAATCCTCAACGAAGTTGGACGCTATCGACAGTTTAAAAAATATGCCGTGTACTAAAAATGAGAGGAATGCCTTGAAAAGTAATAAGTTACTAAGTAAAAACAAAAACGCCGAACATAAGTTCGGCGTTTGAAATGTATCTAATACAGCTTTGAGCTCAAGCTATTTTTCAGCTCACGCTAGACGCTAAATGATGCGCCACAACCACATGTTGTTGTCGCATTCGGGTTGTTCACAAAGAAACGTGCGCCTTCTAGACCTTCAGTGTAATCAACCATGCCGCCCATTAAGTACTGTAGGCTCATTGGGTCAACAACCAGCGTTACACCGCTGTTTACAATCGTAGTGTCGCCATCATTTACTTTTTCATCAAATGTGAAGCCGTATTGGAAACCGCTACAACCACCACCTGTAATGTATACACGTAGTTTTAGTTCTGGGTTTTCTTCTTCAGCAATTAGCGTTTGTACACGGGTAGCTGCTGCATCAGAAAAAGACAATGGTATATTTACTTCGCTCACGACAACCTCTCTTACCTGTGTCAAAAACAACATGATACAAATCTAATTCGAGACCATAGTTGTTGAGTATTTTCTTATATTCCGATGATTATCTAATACCTGACTGAAACGTTCAAGTATTCACCACAGGATCGGTCCTTTTACTGCTATAAACTCGCCAATATCTAACAATTAAAACGTGTAACCACACAAAACAACCAGATTCGGGTGATTATCTGGGCGAAAGCATTCCTAGTTGGATTAGGGATAGGTACAATGCGTGCCAATTGGTCCGACAGTCAAAAGAGGATATATCAATGACCAAATCAGCAGAGCTGTACGAAAAAGCACAGCAAACTATTCCTGGTGGCGTAAACTCTCCAGTTCGTGCATTCAATGGCGTAGGTGGTTCTCCAATCTTCGTTGAACGCGCTGATGGCCCACTTATTTTTGATGCTGATGGTAAAGCGTATATCGATTACGTTGGCTCTTGGGGTCCAATGATCCTTGGTCACAACCACGCGGTTATTCGTGACGCTGTTATTGCAGCAGCTCAACGCGGCCTTAGCTTCGGTGCTCCAACCGAAACTGAAATCAAAATGGCTGAACTTGTATCTGAGATGGTTCCATCAATGGAACAGCTACGTATGGTGAGCTCAGGTACAGAAGCAACAATGAGCGCGATTCGTCTAGCTCGTGGCTTCACTGGTCGTGACAAAATTCTTAAGTTTGAAGGCTGCTACCATGGCCACGCAGACAGCCTACTTGTAAAAGCAGGTTCTGGCGCGCTGACTTTGGGTCAACCAAGCTCTCCAGGCGTACCGGCTGATTTTGCGAAACTAACGCTAACAGCAACATTCAACAACCTAGATTCTGTACGTGAAATCTTTGCAGCAAACAAAGGCGAGATCGCTTGTATCATCGTTGAGCCAGTAGCGGGCAACATGAACTGTATCCCTCCTGTAGAAGGCTTCCACGAAGGTCTACGTGAAATCTGTGACCAAGAAGGTGCATTGCTAATCTTTGATGAAGTAATGACAGGTTTCCGCGTTGCTGAAGGTTGTGCTCAGGCTTACTACAACATCAAGCCAGACCTAACGTGTCTTGGTAAAGTGATCGGCGGCGGCATGCCTGTGGGCGCTTTCGGTGGTCGTAAAGACGTGATGCAATACATCGCACCAACTGGCCCTGTTTACCAAGCGGGTACACTTTCAGGTAACCCTGTTGCAATGGCTGCTGGCTACGCATGTTTGAACCTTCTACGAGAAGAAGGCAACGAAAAGCGTCTAGCTTCAAAAACTAAGCAGTTGGCAAAAGGCTTCAAGCAACTTGCTGACAAGCACGGCATCCCAATGCTAGTTCACCAAGTTGGCGGTATGTTTGGTTTCTTCTTCACTGACCAAGAAACTGTGACGTGCTACGAAGATGTAACTAAGTGTGATGTAGAACGCTTCAAGCGCTTCTTCCACCTAATGTTAGATCACGGTGTTTACCTTGCACCTTCAGCATTCGAAGCAAGCTTTACTTCTCTTGCTCATGGTTCAAAAGAACTTGATGCAACACTAGAAGCTGCTGACCGCTCTCTTGCGATCATTGCTGCTGAAAGCAAATAATCGAAAGCACTTTATAAGTTGCTAACCGATTGAATTTAGGGCTGCATTAAATGCAGCCCTTTTTTATATATCGCGTTCATTAGCCACAAATATGACTGCTTATTTAGCCGTCGATTAAGGCCAAAACTGAACCAAAAGCGATTAACGTTCCCAGAAAAGAAAAACCAACAGCATCAAGGTACCAAGGAACATTCTGAACCAAGGGATCTCTTTTTTTGTTTGCTGTTCTTCGTCTTGGCATTTCTTATCTTTATTACAGCATCCCATTATCAAAACTCCTCATTGCTAACTCTCTGTTTTGCAGCCATTATAAACTCAGAACGCAAATATAGAGACCATTACCGTGTCAGAAAAACTCAAAATCAATTCCAGCCACTGGGTGATCATCATTGCCCTACTCGCGGCGGCTTATGCTTGTTACCTGCTTATCGAGCCATACGTTAACTCTATCGTGATGGCCTTTATCATTTCACTATTGATGTTCCCAATCCATGAGTGGCTTGAAAAAAAGATCCCGAATAAAGAAAACATCGTCTCTCTGCTGTCTTGTATCATACTGACTTTCATTATTGTTATCCCTTTATTGGCAGTATTCGCAGCAATTGTTCAGCAAGGTTCTCTGTTCTCTCAGAATACTTACCAATGGGTGACACACGGCGGCATTCAGACTCTGTTTGCTCACCCGTTAGTGGTCAAAGCGTTGTCATTTGTGAATAACTACCTGCCTTTCGACAACATTGAGCCTCAAGCCATCGCACAAAAAGTCGGTGAGTTTGCGACAAGCTTTGGTTCTAAGCTAGTTGGTATCAGTGCCAAAATCTTAGGTGACGCGACCAATTTCTTGATGGATTTCTTCTTGATGCTGTTCGTTTTGTTCTTCCTATTAAGAGATCACGACAAAATCATCAGTGTGGTTCGTCATATTCTTCCGCTGTCTCGTAGCCAAGAAGACAAACTTCTAACAGAGATAGAACAAGTATCTAAATCAGCAGTAATGGGCTCATTCTTAACCGCCATCGCGCAAGGTTTTGCCGGCGGTTTAGGTATGTGGATTGCCGGTTTCCCAGGTCTATTCTGGGGTACCATGATGGGCTTTGCCTCTTTCATCCCAGTTGTGGGTACCGCATTAATCTGGATTCCAGCAGCAACTTACTTGTTCCTAACTGGTGATACCACGTGGGCGATTTTCCTAACGGTTTACTGTGTAGCGATTGTTGGTTCAATTGATAACCTGCTACGTCCGCTGCTGATGCAAGGCAGTGCAGGCATGAATACCCTGATGATCTTCTTCTCACTATTGGGTGGTATTCAACTGTTTGGCCTAATTGGTCTTATCTACGGCCCACTGATTTTTGCGATTACCATTGTTCTATTTAACATCTACGATGAAGAGTTTAAGGACTTTTTAAACCAGCAAGACAAGAGTTAAACCGCTCTTCAATCACTTACTTGCCGAACGAGTATTAAACACTTCAAGCTTTGGGCGGATTATGCGAAAATCCGCCCTCATTTTTTGCTAACGATTCAATAGAGTGTCCTATGTCAGCTTATATTGCCCCAAGCCAGATTGCTGAGCGCCAACTTGCCTACTTTGAAGGCAAACATGTTTTAGTTGCCGGTGAGGCTGAAGACTTATTCCCTGTTGAATTAGCCAAGCATTGTGAATCTGTCTCTGTGTTCACCTCTAATTACAGCTACTACCGTCAGCTTGAAGGTTATAGCAGCATCCAACGTTTTTACGGTGCTGAGTTTACCGAAGAGACCAAAGCCGACTTAGTGATGCTGTACTGGCCAAAAGCCAAAGCGGAAGCGGAATTTTTGTTGGCGATGCTATTTGCCAAACTAGGCAAAGATACCGAAATCGTCGTGGTTGGTGAAAACCGTTCAGGCGTGAAAAGCATCGAGAAGATGTTTGCTCCTTACGGCAAAGTTGTTAAATACGATTCAGCGCGTCGTTGCTCTTTCTACTGGGGTCAATGCTTCGAGCAACCACAAGCGTTCAACCTGCAAGACTGGTTTAAGACCTACACGGTTAACATTGATGAACAACCTCTGACGGTAAAAAGCCTTCCTGGCGTCTTCAGTCACGGTCAATTCGATGTTGGTAGCCAACTTCTGTTGGACACCCTGCCAAAACTAAAAGGCAAGGTACTGGATTTTGGTTGTGGTGCAGGCGTCTTAGGCGCGGTAATGGCATCTCGTAACCCAGATATCGAGCTAGAAATGTGCGACATCAGTGCATTTGCCGTGGCATCAAGCCAAGCAACGCTAGAAGCGAATGGTTTAACGGGTAAAGTCTTCGCATCCGATGTCTACTCTGATACTGCAGACGACTACCAGTTCATCATCAGTAACCCGCCATTCCATTCAGGTTTAGACACTAGCTACAGCGCGACTGAGACCTTGCTTGCTCAGGCTCCTAAGCATTTGAAGCGTTCTGGTGAGATGATTATTGTTGCGAACAGTTTCTTAAAATACATTCCAATTATTGAACAAGCGTTTGGAAAATGCGCGACTCTAAATAAGACCACCAAATTCGCGATCTATCACGCAAACAAATAACCTCTCTAGCACAGCGCAGGGTCATTATCTGCGCTGTCTGTTCATATTTTTGTCAAAACTCTATAAAAATGAGCTTTTGCACACGCTTTAAATACCACTTACTTGTCAAAGTAAAAAAACTCGTTAATTTCGTTAAATTGGAACCCGTTAATTCTATTCTCTGTACTTGTTTTCGCCCCTTTTAGCAGTACATCAAAGGAAAGTAGTACCCAATTTATGTTTAGATTCTATCGTAAGCAGAAGTTTAAGCGCCTTCAAAATACCCTAATGCTGGCATTTCTTGTCCTCAGTATTACCCCAGTGACACTTATCGCGATATTTTTCCTCCAATCGCACAGTCAGGATCTCCAGGAACAAAGCACCTCACACCTTGTTTCGGTTCGTGATACTAAGCAGCAGCAAATTGTCGATTACCTACAAGCTCAAGAATCCCAAGTGATGGGCTTTGTTCGCTCAGAATTGGCCAATGCCAGTGGCGGGCGATTTTATGGTTTGATCAATGCATTCCAACGATTGGGGTTAGATATTGAAGAGGCACGCAGTAATGCGCAGCAGCGCTATATTCAAGGCTCTGGCGATCAAATCAAAACGTCTATTCTTCCAGAGTCCAGCAGCTTTATTGGCAGCGAACGTTATCGCCTACTACACAAGCGCTACCATAATGCTTACCTAGAACTGCTTAAACGCTCTGATTTTGACGATATTCTATTGGTTGATATCAACGGCAACGTTGCTTATTCCGTCTTTAAAAATGACGATTACGGCACCAATCTGCTGACTGGAAAATACAAGGACTCCAACCTAGGTATTACCTTTCAACGACTAGCCAAAGACGTAACCGACCGACGCAAATCTAACGAAGATTACACGCCGGTTATCGTTTCTGACTTTAAAGACGAGAATGGCAAACAGACCGCATGGTTAGGTGCACCTATTGTTCAACAAGGCTACCTACACAGCTACGCGATGTTTAGGCTGCCAATCAACGGCATTACTAAGCTGATTGCGGATCTCAACAAGAGTTCGAATATTCAAACGCTGCTTGTAGGTGATGATCACCTGCCGCGTAGCCTTGCCCATTCACAAGAATCTATCAACTTGAGCTTAGACGTTGTTGATAAAGCATTGGCTGGCGAAACAGCGGTTGGCACCTTCGACAACACCCTAGACCAAGCGATCATCGCGGCATATACGCCAATTGAGCTGAAATACGCAACATGGGCTCTTGTCGTAGAGCTGCCAGAAAAAGAGGCGTTTGCCCGTATTCATCAGTTAGAAAAGATCTTCGTGATCGTTATGCTAACGGCGATCATTCTCGTAGTCGTTGCATCGCACTATCTGTCTAACTTCATCACCTCCCCACTACTTAAACTGACATGGGCAGCTGAAAAAGTATCGGCGGGTGATCTCGATGAAACCATGATCAATACCGAGCGAAAAGATGAGATCGGCCGTCTCGCGGTGAGCTTCGAAAGAATGCAGCGCTCTATTCGTGAAAAAATGCAGCTCATCAAAAGCCAAAACGATGAACTTGAGGACAACCTTAAGACTATTCAAAAGCAAAACGAAGAGTTGCAACTGGCCAACAAACTCAAAGATGAGTTCTTAGCGACTACTTCACATGAGTTGAGAACACCACTGCATGGCATGGTGGGTATCGCTGAAGCCTTGATATCTGGAGCGAACGGCCCTATTCCCGCTAACCAGAAGTATCAGTTGGATATCATCATCAATAGTGGCCAACGATTGGCGACCTTGGTTGATGACCTGCTTGATTATCACAAGATGCGCTATGGTAGCTTAGATATTAAGAAATCAGCCGTTGATTTGTCTGCTGCCACCAGCTTGGTCCTAGAGTTGTCTCATCACCTATTGGGCAATAAGCCAATCCGTATTATTAACCAAGTCCCAAGTGATTTAGGGCTAGTTTCATCGGATCCTCAACGACTTGAGCAAGTGATGTATAACTTGGTCGGCAATGCCATCAAGTACACCTCAGAAGGCAAGATTGTTATCTCTGCCAGCGTTATCGATGACAACATTCGTGTACAAGTCGTCGATACTGGCCAAGGTATACCGGCCGAGTACCTTGAGCACATCTTTGAGCCATTGATTCAAGCAGGCCAAGATGCGAGTAACTACCGCCAAGGTGCAGGACTTGGATTATCGATCAGTCGTCAGTTGATCGAGCTAATGGGCGGCTCACTGTACGTAAGTAGTCAGCCAATGCTTGGCACTACGTTTAGCTTTACCCTGCCCCTAGCGACTCAAGATGAGCTGGACAGTTACAACGAATCAGGTCATTACTCGCACTTCCAAGCGCCGGATTTAATTGATAACAGCCAACAAGAAAACAGCGTTATCAGTGAAAACCCAGATGGCCCGTTACTGGTTATCGCCGATGATGAGCCGGTTAACCTGCGAGTATTAGACAGCTTCTTGAAATTAGAAGGTTATCGAGTACGTACTGCATGTGATGGCCCTGAAACCATTGAACTGATTGAAAAAGAGAAGCCAGAGCTGCTTCTACTCGACATCATGATGCCAGGAATGAGCGGCTATCAGGTTTGTGAAGCACTGAGAAAGCAATACGATCATGCTCAATTGCCAATCATCATGCTAACAGCCCTCAACCAAGCAGAAGACCGTGTTCGAGGTTTCGAAGCGGGCGCTAATGACTATTTGTCTAAACCGTTCAACAAACAAGAATTAGCGGCTCGAATAACAGCGCATCTATCAGCAAGCAAAGCTGAACAGAGACGCCTTGAAAACGACCAACTGCAACTCGAGCTCAAACATAGAGCGATGGTTGAGGCTAACTTGTTAGAAACTCAAGGGCGCTTATTAGAGCAACTAGAATCGGCACCTGAAGCCATCATCTGTATTCGTGATGACCAACGTATTCGCTTTGCTAACGAAGCTGCGGCGAAGCTATTCAGACGCGGACAAGAACAACTTAAACGCTCAATGGCCGACGAGATCATTGCGCCTAAATACCTTAAAGTGGAACAAGCCCACTACTGCGGTGACATTGATATCTATATAGATGACACACGTCAGCGCATACCGAGTGACATCCTTAAGCTACCTGAAGGCTCAGGGCTCGACACCATGTATATCTTTAATGTAGGTGGTGGTGTTAACTCAAACCGAATCAATAACCTTGAAACGGCGGTTGAGGCTCTTTCTAGTTATGCCTTTGAAGGCGACAAAGATAAGTTACAGCAGCTTAAAGAGCTTGGCGGAGAATTTACTCGTCTTGCTGACAAGGCAACCGGTGAAGGTAAAAACAAACAAGAGTTGATGCGTGAGGTACTGGTCGATGCGATGACGAATGCCATCATCTACTGGGAATCGGTTACTGGGGAAACCAAGTTTGCTTTCGCCGAGAAGAGTGGCTTGTGGCGCGTCTACTTAGACCGCAGTACGCTGCAAACTCGAACGCTAGACAAATACCTACGCGTCGAAACCCTACCGAAAACGCCTCGCTGGCGAACGGTACTGAGCTCAATCGAATTCATACTGGAACACTGTAAAGAACAGACGCCAGAAAGAACCCATATTGAAATGCTAAGAGATAAACTGCAGAAACTACTGACCAGTTAATCCCTGAACCAACATCACCTTATTAGCCCACCTAGCGTGGGCTTTTTTGTACGCCTAATAATCACAAAAAGTAGAATCCCAACGCTTGAAACGCACTTTTTTCACGACTTTAAACAAGGAAGAGTTCACGCCAATTACGCACAGTGTGTGCTCGTAACCGTCAGTACTTTTCGTTCTATTCTCAATCATATCTGACCGTTATCTGACTCTTTGTTGCAGTTTGAGAAGCGAGTCACAACAGAACGGCAGATTTAATTTTCTAGGGAAATTTAACGTAAAACTGGCAAGTGACCGAGATCTACAATTATACCAAAGTAGGGTAAAGCATTATAATAAAAAGCCTTTGAAGTTAGTGACCACTTACGATCAACAATAACCACAAAACCAAATGCGAGTCACATCACCTTAACAATTGCGCACAAAAAACCACCAAAGCAACCTATTTTGACGTTAATGACGTGGGGCCGTGTGTTTTTAACGTTTTTGACGGGAAACGAGTTTGATTAATTCATCGATAAGGTGTTTTCTTACTCCTGCCAAAGGCCTACAGGCCACTCTTACCACTTCTCAGAATCAACGACGAATCTGGAGCAACGAAGAAGAGGTAGGCCTTTAACCAGAGTGTGTATCTACTAAACAATTTAGCGACAGATAACATTCAATCCATTAGTGAAATGAAAGCAAATAGTAAGGAACAGCTATGCTTGCCAATATAAAAAAAACAGCAATAGCAACAGCAATTATTGCAACTGCTACAACAGGTTTTGCATCAGTAGCAACCGCTGCAGAACGCAGTGAACTGACCGTTCACCCGAAAGAGTACACTACATTCGTACGTAACTTTAACCCGTACCTTGGTGCTACTAACCTACATACTACAACTGACTTCATGTATGAGCCGCTAGTAGTATTTAACGAAATGCACGGTAACACTCCAGTGTTCCGTCTAGCTGAAAACTTCAAGATGTCAGATGATCTGATGAGCGTTGTTTTCGACATTCGTAAGGGTGTTAAATGGTCTGACGGAGAAACTTTCTCTGCTGATGATGTTGTTTTTTCTTTCAACCTTGTAAAAGAGAAGCCAGAGCTTGACCAATCTGGTATCAACTCTTGGGTAACTTCTGTAGAAAAACTGAACGACAACCAAGTTAAGTTCACACTAACAGAAGCAAACTCAAACGTACCTTACGAGATTGCTAAAGTACCTGTAGTACCTAAGCACATCTGGAAAGACGTTAAAGATCCATCAACGTTTACCAATGAGAACCCGGTAGGTTCTGGTCCATTTACAGAAATCGATACGTTTACAGCGCAACTTTACATCCAGTGTGCAAACCCGAACTACTGGGATGCAGACAACCTAGATGTTGACTGTCTACGTGTTCCACAAATTGCGAACAACGACCAATTCCTAGGTAAAGTTGTAAACAGTGAAATGGACTGGACGTCTTCTTTCGTTCCAGATATCGATCGTACATACGCAGCAGCTAGCCCTAAACACCACTACTGGTACCCGCCAGCAGGTACACAGGCATTCATCGTTAACTTCAAGCACCCTGATGCTGCGAAGCATGAAGCATTGAGCAACGTTGACTTCCGTCGTGCTTTCTCTATGGCTCTTGACCGTCAAACTATCATCGACATCGCATTCTACGGTGGCGGTACTGTGAACGATTTCGCATCGGGTCTTGGCTACGCGTTTGAAGCTTGGTCTGATGAAAAAACTCACGACAAGTACAAAGGCTTCAACACTTACAACGCTGAAGGCGCGAAGAAGCTTCTTGCTGACGCTGGCTTCAAAGATGTAAACAAAGATGGTTTTGTTGACACTCCATCAGGCAAGTCTTTCGAACTAATGATTCAATCGCCAAACGGCTGGACTGACTTCAACAACACAGTTCAACTAGCGGTAGAACAGCTGAACGAAATCGGTATTAAAGCGAAAGCTCGTACACCTGACTTCTCTGTTTACAACCAAGCAATGCTTGAAGGTACATACGACGTAGCATACACAAACTACTTCCACGGTGCGGATCCATACACGTACTGGAACAGTGCTTACAACTCATCACTACAATCTGGTGATGGTATGCCTCGTTTCGCAATGCACTTCTACAAAAACGACAAGCTAGATGGTCTTCTAAACAGCTTCTACAAAACAGCTGATAAGAACGAGCAGCTAGACATTGCACACGGTATCCAGCAAATCATCGCTGCAGACCAAGTGACAATCCCTGTGATGTCTGGTGCTTACATGTACCAATACAACACAACTCGCTTCACTGGTTGGTGGAACGAAGAAAATCCAAAAGGCCGTCCAAACATTTGGGCTGGTATTCCAGAGCGTCTACTTCATGTACTGGACCTAAAACCAGTTAAATAAGTAATCGTTCAATCCTTGCGGCGTAACCTCTTACGCCGCTTATAAAAATCCCCACACTCTCAATTGAAAGTATGGCGCTAGTCGTCAGGGGATTTTTCGTTCCAAATTTCGCTAGGAGCGACCTGAATCCAGAAACAGGGAAACAATCTGGGTGAGTAAGGTGTGAGTTATGGGTTATTTTTTAAGACGTTTGTCATTTTATTTTGTCGCGCTATTAGTTGCTGCGACGTTAAACTTTATTATTCCAAGAGCAATGCCTGGTGACCCAGTTACCATGATGTTTGCGAACGCTTCTGTACAAGTTACTCCAGAGCGTATTGCTGCAATGAAAGAACTATTAGGCTTCGTTGATGGCGGTCTACTGGTTCAATACGTAGCGTACATGAAGAACATTCTTAGCTGGGAACTTGGTACATCAATTCAATTCTACCCACTTTCTGTAAACACACTGTTGGGTGGAGCATTCGGTTGGTCGCTTTTCTTAGCCGGCACCGCAGTTATTCTTTCTTTCTCGATTGGTTCAATCCTAGGTATTTTCGCAGCGTGGAAACGCGGCAGTAAGTACGATGCCTTCGTAACGCCAGGGATGCTGATTCTACAAGCCGTTCCTCAAGTTGTTATCGCAATGATTGCACTATTTACCTTTGCAATTGGCTTGAAGTGGTTCCCAACAGGTTACGCCTACACCGCAGGTACTATGCCTGACTGGACAAGCTGGGCATTCATTAAAGATGTCGCTTACCACGCCTTCTTACCACTGTTCTGTGCTTCTGTTGTTCAAATTGGTGGCTTCCTAGTAAACATGCGTAACAACATGATCAACCTACTAGCCGAAGACTACATCACCATGGCGAAAGGCAAAGGCCTGAGCGAAAACCGAGTGGTATTCAACTACGCAGCTCGTAACGCGATGCTACCTAGTGTGACAGCCCTTTCAATGTCGCTAGGTATGGCAATCGGTGGTCAGTTAATTATCGAAATCATCTTTAACTACCCAGGTCTTGGCAGCGTACTTTTCAACGCAATTAACGCTCGTGACTACCAAGTACTGCAAGGTCAGCTGCTTATCATGACGCTATTCATGCTGTTCTTTAACCTAGTTGCAGACATGCTTTACGTTGTTCTTGACCCTCGTCTTCGTAAGGGTGGTAAATAATCATGAAAGACTTTCTAAAACTCATTTGGCGTAACCCGATGGCTCTAACAGGCGTCATCATCCTAAGTATCTTTATTCTTGGCGCGATTGCAGCTCCATTGATCACTAAACATGTACCAGACAAACGTACAGGTAACCCACACGAATACCCTGGTTTCGTAGTGAAGTCTGCACAAACTAACCCTGATGGCTGGGTTGCTCAAAACCTAGCAGACGACCGTCGTACACTGATCATGTCTAAAAAGGCAGACCACGTACTAGGTACAACTCGTATGGGTCGTGACGTTTGGTCTCAAGTGGTATACGGCGCACGCGTATCTCTTGCTGTAGGTTTTGGTGCGGGTTTAACCGTATGTTTACTCGCAACTGTTATTGGTGTTTCTGCAGGTTACTTCGGTGGCCGTGTCGATGACGTACTAACAGCCGCAATGAACATCATGCTGGTAATCCCTCAATACCCATTACTGTTCGTAGTAGCAGCCTTTATCGGTGAGGCAGGGCCACTCACCATAACCTTGGTTATCGGCTTTATGTCCTGGGCTTGGGGCGCCCGTGTTGTTCGCTCCCAGACCTTAGCACTGCGTGAAAAAGAGTTTGTAAAAGCCGCTGAAGTTTTGGGTGAATCTTCATTCCGTATCATCTTCGTAGAGATTCTGCCAAACCTTATCTCTATCGTTGGCGCAAGCTTCATCGGTTCGGTGATGTACGCAATCATGATGGAAGCAACCATCTCGTTCCTAGGTCTTGGTGACCCGAACACAATCAGCTGGGGCATCATGCTTTACAACGTTCAAACCTCTTCATCAATGCTGATTGGCGCTTGGTGGGAACTGTTGGCTCCTTGTATCGCACTGACACTACTTGTAACTGGCCTTGCTCTACTTAACTTCGCTGTCGATGAAATTGCTAACCCGCAACTGCGTTCTCACAAAGGCATGAAGCGTTGGAAGAAACTAGCAGCTCAAGACAAAGAAGAACGTGAACCAGAACTACCACCACAAAATGCACTTTGGAGCGGAGATAAATAATCATGTCTGAACCACTAATTTCTATCCGCAACTTATGCGTGGATTACATCACAGAGTCAGGCGATGTTCGTGCGTGTAACAACGTAAGTTTCGACATCGCTCCAGGTGAAGTATTCGGCCTAGCTGGTGAATCTGGCTGTGGTAAATCAACGGTCGCTTTCTCCCTTATGCGTCTTCATAAGCCGCCCGCTTACATCAGTGGTGGTGAGGTTATCTTCAACGGTGAGAACATCCTTGAATACAGTGATGACCGTATGCAGTCGTTCCGTTGGAGTGAGATGTCGATGGTATTCCAGAGCGCGATGAACGCACTCAACCCAGTACTACCGATGGAAGAGCAGTTCTGTGACGTAATTATGCGTCACACCAACATGACTCGTGAGCAAGCTAAACAACGTGCTGAAGGTCTACTTGAAATCGTCGATATTCACCCGAGCCGATTGAGTGACTACCCTCACCAATTCTCTGGCGGCATGCGTCAGCGCTTGGTTATTGCTATCGCGTTAGCACTGAATCCAAAGCTGATCATTATGGATGAGCCGACAACCGCACTTGATGTGGTTGTGCAACGCGAAATCCTACAAAAGATCTATGCACTGAAAGAAGAGTTTGGCTTCTCGATTCTGTTCATCACCCATGACTTGTCATTGATGGTCGAGTTCTCTGACCGCATCGGCATCATGTACTCAGGTGAGCTAATCGAGGTGGCTAACTCTCAAGATATTCTAGAAAACCCTTACCACCCTTACACCAAAGGGCTGGGAAGTTCTTTCCCTCCACTGACAGGGCCAAAGACAAAGTTAGCAGGTATTCCGGGTAACCCTCTGAACCTGTTAGAGATCCCTGAAGGGTGTCGTTTCCAAGCTCGTTGTGACCGTGTACATGAAACGTGTACCAAGGTGCCAACCAAGCTGCGTTCTATCGACCCGGGACATTTGTCTAACTGTCACCTGTACGGTGACCCAATAGTACAAAGGAAGCTATAGCTTGCACGCTGACTCAGCGTGAATAACGAACAAGGCGGCTCGACCGCCTAAAAACAAGCAAAGCGAATAAGGATTCTGGAGACAATTATGAGCAAAGATTTCGGTCAATTATTGGTAGAAGGCAAGAATGTCGTAAAAGACTTCCCAATAAGCAGTACCACCATTCAAACCCCAATGATGCGTGCGATTAACGACGTGTCATTCAAGATGTACAAAAGCCGCGGCCTAGCAGTGGTTGGTGAGTCTGGTTCAGGCAAATCAACAACCGCAAAAATGATCGCCAAAATGTACGCACCTTCAGGCGGCACGATCGAATACAAAGGTCGTGATATCCAAGAGATCTCAAGCAGAAAAGATCTTATGCACTACCGTGAAGGCGTGCAGATGGTATGGCAAGACCCGTTTGGTTCATTGAACCCAACGCACAATATCTTCCACCACATTGCTCGACCACTGTTGATCCACAAGAAAGTATCTCCGGGCAACAAGAAAGAGCTAGAAGAACGCGTTTACGATCTTTTAGAGCAAGTCGGTCTCATTCCGCCAAAAGAGACGGCGAAAAAGTACCCTCACCAACTGTCTGGTGGTCAGCGTCAACGTGTCAACCTAGCGCGCAACATCGCGGTAGGTGCAGAAGTTGTATTAGCCGATGAACCAACATCAATGCTTGATGTATCGATTCGTGCGGGCGTTTTGAACCTGATGGAAGAGATGAAGTTTGAGAAGCAAATGTCTCTGCTTTACATCACTCACGATATCGCAACCGCTCGTTATATCGCTGAAGATCTTTCAGTGATGTACGTAGGACACATGGTGGAATGGGGCGATACCGATGACGTAATTGCTAACCCTCAGCACCCATACACGCAATTGCTTGTTTCTGCTGTTCCAGATCCTAAGAAATCGATCCACGAACAACTTGCTGGCAATAAAGGGGAGATTCCTCTGTGGACACCAGTATCAGCAGGCTGCCCATTTGCAGGTCGTTGTACTCATGCAATGGATAAGTGTAAAGAGCAGCTACCAGGGGTTACGCAGCTCGCTGATAACCACTTTGTGCGCTGTTACCTACACGAAAGCTAAGCAATAAAACCCAAGTTAGGGTCTGCGGGCCCTAACTATTTATATCCAAAACATTCAAGTACCTAGCCAATAGAAACTAGGACTGTCGGAGAATATTGATGCTGTTATTGACCAACCATATTGGCTATGAGTCCACAGGCCCGAAGCAAGCTATCCTACAAACGAAGAAAGCTCGCCTATCTAGCACAACGGCTCTGCTCGTCTGTGCAGACAACCATATGACTGTCGGAAGTTTTGATGTGGTTAAACAAGGCCGCGTAGCAAATTGGCATCAAGGGCAATTCTTCACTATCGATTTCGGTTCAGTCACTGAATCTGGTCGCTACTATCTGCGCTTTGACAATCTGCGCTCTGAAGTGTTTGAGATTGGTAGCAACCTATTAATGAACCACACGTTTTCTGATGTGCTTCATTACTTTAAGTCACAACGCTGTGGCGGTATTTTCGACAAAAAAGATCGACAAGCACAAATTCTAGGTACCGACCGATACGTCGATGTCCACGGTGGGTGGTATGACGCATCAGGTGATGTCAGTAAGTATTTTAGCCACCTGTCTTATGGTAACTACCTAAACCCACAACAAATTCCAATGGTCGTTTGGAACATGCTAAAAAGCGTACGCTTGACTAACCATAATCCAGACTTCCCAAAATTCTCCATGACTCGTCTAACGGAAGAGGCTCTGTTCGGTGCCGACTTCTTAGTGCGTATGCAAGACGCTGATGGATACTTCTATATGACGGTATTCGATAAATGGAGCAAAGATATCAACCAGCGCGACATCTGCGCTTATGCGACTCAAGAAGGTCATAAGTCAACAGACTTACAAGCGGGCTACCGACAAGGTGCAGGGGTTGCTATCGCAGCATTAGCTGCAGCTTCTGAGCTTGAAATCTCTGGCAGCTACTCGAGCCACACTTACCTTGAAACGGCGGTTAAGGGTTACTGGCACTTAAAAGAGTACAACCTCCAGTATCTAAACGATGGTGAAGAGAACATCATCGATGAATATTGCGCCCTACTCGCAGCCAATGAGCTGTATCGCGTAACTCAAGATCAGCAATACTTAACAGAAGCCCGAACTTGGGCGACTCGTTTAATCTCTCGTCAGCAATCCGATGATTCATTTGAGCACTTCTGGTCTGCAAACTCTGATGGCTCTCGCCCATATTTTCATGCAGCAGAAGCCGGCCTTCCGGTGATTACACTATGCGAATACATCAACAACGAAACCGATGCTGAACTAAAAGAACAGGCTCGCACAGTTGTTGAACAAGCTTGTCAGTTCGAAATCAACATCACCGACAAAGTCACCAACCCATTTGGCTATCCAAGACAATACGTTAAATCTGTCGATGGTGATAAACGTGATGCCTTCTTCGTCGCTCAACAGAACGAAACCGGTTACTGGTGGCAAGGCGAGAACGCACGCCTTGGCTCGATCGCAACGATGGCTTACCTAGTTCAACCGCACATTAAAGATAATGACCTTCAGCAGCGCTTAATCCAGCTTTCACAAAATAGCCTTGATTGGATCTTGGGCCTCAACCCATATCACATGTGCATGCTCGATGGTCATGGCCATAACAACCCAGACTACCTACCTCAGCTTGGTTTCTTCAATGCGAAAGGCGGTATCTGTAATGGCATCACGGCTGGTTTTGAAGATGAACAAGACATTGCGTTCAATCCACCCGCTCAAAAAGATGACATGCTCCAAAACTGGCGCTGGGGTGAACAATGGATCCCTCATGGTGCGTGGTTCCTATTAGCCACCGCTGCACAGTTCAACTTCTTAGCTCAGCGTAAGGAGCAATAGTCATGACTCTTTACTACGTAGGTATTGATGGTGGAGGCACTTCTTGTCGAGCTCGTATTCGTGACGATCAAGACAAACTGATTGGTGAAGCGAAAAGTGGCAGTGCCAACATCCTTTTGGGTGTGGATGTGGCGATGAGCTCAATTATTGATGCCATCACAAAAGCAGCACAACAAGGGCAACTCAACTCAGACCATTTTTCAAATATGCATGTTGGCCTAGCACTGGCTGGCGCTGAGCAAAAATCAGCATGGTTCGACTTCATGTCACAACCGCACCCTTTCGCAAGCATGACACTAAATACAGACGCTTATGGCGCTTGCATTGGTGCTCACAATGGCCAAGACGGCGCAATCATGATTGGTGGTACGGGTTCTTGCGGTATCTACCTAAAAGACGGTGAGCAACATGTGGTTGGCGGTCGTGAATTTCCGATTTCAGATCAAGGTGGCGGCGCGGTTATGGGCTTACGTTTGATTCAACAAGTTTTGCTTGCAGAAGACGGTATTCGCAACAAAACCCCGCTGACTCTACATGTGATGAATCACTTTAATAATGATGTGGATGCCATTGTCGAATGGTCAAAAGGTGCTATTCCAAAGGATTACGGTCAATTCTCACCAGTTATTTTTCAACTCGCTAACGAAGGTGACGAACTGGCTATCGATATGCTCAAGCAAACCGCAGCTGATATCGAAATGTTTGTATTAGCGCTGCATCGAAAAGGCGCTGACAAGGTGTGCTTAATGGGAAGTATCGCTGAGCGTATTCTCAACTGGCTATCGCCACCAGTACAAAAATGGATCGTTAAACCTCAATTTGACGCTATCGAAGGTGCATTGATGTTTGCCGGAAAACCACAACACAACTTGTATCAACAGGCTTAGCAGGGAAGTTATATGAATTATCGCATCGACTTAGCTGTTCTTTCTGAACAAAAAAATAACTGCCGATTTGGCCTTACGGTACATAACTTAAGTGACCTCGACGTAAAAGATTGGTCTCTGCATTTTGCATTTGATCGATTCATCCTTCCAGAGAGTCTGTCGCAAGGTGAATTAACTCAGGTAGGAAGCTTTTGTTCTTACCAGCCAAGTGCCACCGTGTTAAAGGCGAACAACCATTACTACCTTGAATTCAGTATTCAAAGCGCCCCATTCCGCTTCTATTCTGATGGCCTTAACGATGCCTTTATCCAGTCACATCATGATGGAGAAACATCGGTACTGCCTGTCGCGGTATCACCCATTGTACTGGCTTCGCCATACCGTGAACGCAATCAAATACCTGAAGTTAACGCTGCTGAGATTGCATTGATTCCTCAACCGAATCATATCGAACTTCAGCAAGGTAGCTTCGCACTAAGTAGCGACTGCAGAATTGAAGTTCAATCTCATCTTGCTGATAAGGCAGTATCTTGGTTCCAGCAAGAATTGCTCTCGACCTTTGAGTTGTCTCTTTCGAACGCGCTTTCAGCTGAACTTTCAAAAAACGAAAGCGGCGACATTCTATTTCGCAGCAACCCGACGTTAGATGAAGCCGAATACAAGCTGACCATCACTGCACAACAGATTATTGCTGAATCAGGCAGCCAGTCGGGCTTTACACACGCTGTGGCAAGCTTGATTCAATTAGTACAACAACTGGACGCAGAGAACTTCTCTCTACCATGTTGCAAGATAGCCGACCAACCGCGCTTTAAGTACCGCGGCATGATGTTGGATTGCGCTCGTCACTTCCACCCAGTGGATCAAGTGAAGCGTTTAATCAACCAATTGGCGCAGTACAAATTCAACGTTTTTCACTGGCACCTCACCGATGATGAAGGCTGGAGAATTGAGATAAAGAGCCTACCACAGCTAACAGAAATTGGCGCTTGGCGTGGCCCTGATCATGCACTAGAACCGCAATACACCCACATTGCGGACAACTATGGCGGCTTCTACACACAACAACAGATTCGTGAAGTCATTGAATACGCAGAGCAACGCAGCATCACGGTGATCCCAGAGATCGATATTCCGGGACACTGTCGCGCCGCAATCAAATCACTGCCTGAGATGCTGGTAGAGCAAGCGGATACCACTCAATACAAGAGCATTCAGCACTACAACGACAATGTACTAAACCCAGGCTTGCCCGGCACTTACCAATTTCTAGATGCAGTTATTGAAGAAGTCGCAGAGCTGTTCCCTAGCGAATTAATTCACATGGGTGCAGACGAAGTGCCACCAGGCGTGTGGACCAACAGCCCTGCTGCTCAAGCATTGATGAAAGAACACCAGTACCAAGACAGCAAAGATTTGCAAGGTCACCTATTCCGCTATGCCGAAAACAAGCTTAAGCAACTCGGCAAACGCATGGTCGGCTGGGAAGAAGCACAGCACGGCGACAAAGTGAGTAAAGAGACCATCATCTACTCATGGCTCAGTGAAGAAGCGGCTGTCAATTGCGCTCGCCAAGGCTTTGATGTGGTGTTGCAACCTGCACAGTTTACCTATCTCGACATGACCCAAGATTATGCACCGGAAGAACCGGGCGTAGATTGGGCTGCCGTAATCCCATTAGAACAAGCTTACACCTACGAAGCACTTGCTGAGATATCCGACACCGACCCAATTCGTAAGCGGATCCGCGGAATTCAGTGTGCTCTATGGTGTGAGATCGTCACCAACCAAAAGCGTATGGATTACATGGTATTCCCAAGAATTAGCGCTTTAGCTGAAGGATGTTGGACACATAAAAACAACCGAAACTGGCTAGATTACCTATCTCGCCTAAAGGGGCATCTGCCATTACTCGACAGACTCAATGTTGATTATCGCAACCCTTGGAAAGCTCAATAAAACAAACCAAAGCGACACTCATATCGAGTGGTTGCTGACTCAAATTAAGGTGCTCAGTCAGATACGACTCAGCATCACTATTTAAAAATTAGCTGCATAGATGCAGTTTGTTAAAAAGGAAATGACAATGAAATACGGCTATTTCGATAACGACAATCGCGAATACGTCATCACTCGCCCTGATGTACCAGCACCTTGGACAAACTACCTAGGTACTGAAAAGTTTTGTACCGTGATTTCGCACAATGCGGGCGGTTACTCGTTCTACAATTCTCCGGAATACAACCGTGTTACTAAGTTCCGTCCAAACGGCACATTCGACCGCCCAGGACACTATGTTTACCTGCGTGATGATGAGACGGGTGATTACTGGTCTATCTCTTGGCAACCAGTGGCAAAGAGCCTAGATGAAGCGAACTACGAAGTTCGTCACGGCCTGTCATACTCAAAATTCAAATGTGAATACAGCGGCATTACCGCAACAAAGACGCTATTCGTACCTAAGGGTGAAGATGCAGAAGTTTGGGACGTTGTATTAAAGAACAACACTGACAAGCCACGTACTATCAGCACTTTCTCGTTTGTTGAGTTCTCTTTCAGCCATATTCAATCAGACAATCAAAACCATCAGATGTCTTTGTACTCTGCGGGCACGTCTTACCAAGAAGGTGTTCTGGAATACGACCTGTACTACAACACTAACGACTTTGAAGGCTTCTACTACCTAGCTTCAACTTTCTCACCAGACAGCTACGATGGCCAACGTGACAACTTCCTTGGTATGTACCGTGATGAAGCAAATCCAATTGCGGTTGAAAACGGTAAGTGTTCTAACAGCGCTCAAACTTGTTACAACCACTGTGGTTCTCTGCACAAGCAATTTACGATTCAACCCGGTGAAGAAGTTCGCTTTGCGTATGTACTCGGTATCGGTAAAGGCAACGGTGAACGCCTACGTGAGAAGTACCAAGACACAGCAAACGTAGACGCCGCTTTCCAAGGCATCAAAGATCACTGGGATGAGCGTTGCAACAAATTCCAAGTTAAGTCGCCAAACGAAGGCTTAGACACAATGATCAACACGTGGACGCTATACCAAGCCGAAACCTGTGTGGTTTGGTCTCGCTTTGCATCATTCATCGAAGTTGGCGGTCGTACTGGTCTTGGTTACCGTGATACGGCGCAAGATGCTATCTCAGTACCTCATGCCAACCCACAAATGACCAAGAAGCGTATTATCGACCTGCTACGAGGCCAAGTGAAGGCGGGCTACGGTCTACACTTGTTCGATCCAGACTGGTTCGATCCAGAGAAAGCCGACGTTGAGCCATCAAAATCACCAACGGTTGTTCCCACACCGTCAGATGACGACAAGATCCACGGCATTGAAGACACATGTTCTGATGATCACCTATGGATCGTTCCGACCATCATCAAATACGTAATGGAAACCGGTGAGCACGACTTCTTTGATGAAGTGATTCCATACGCAGACGGTGGCGAGGCGACAGTTTACGAACACATGAAAGCGGCACTGAACTTCTCTGCTGAATACGTGGGTCAAACGGGTATCTGTAAAGGTCTTCGAGCTGACTGGAATGACTGTTTGAATCTAGGTGGCGGTGAATCTTCAATGGTTTCATTCCTACACTTCTGGGCGCTACAAGAATTTCTAGATCTTGCTAAGTTCCGTAATAACGATGCTGACGTTGCGAAATACACAGAAATGGCTGCTAACGTTCGCGAAGCATGTGAAACGCATCTTTGGGATGACGAGGGTGGTTGGTACATCCGTGGTCTGACTAAAAATGGCGACAAGATCGGTACCGCTCAACAAGCAGAAGGTCGTGTACACCTTGAGTCAAACACGCTAGCCGTTCTATCTGGCGCGGTATCTCAAGAACGCGGTGAGAAAGCGATGGACGCTGTTGATGAAAACCTTTTCTCTGAATACGGCCTACACCTAAACTCTCCATCATTCGCAACACCAAACGATGACATCGGCTTCGTAACTCGCGTTTACCAAGGCGTAAAAGAGAACGGCGCAATCTTCTCTCACCCTAACCCATGGGCTTGGGTAGCAGAAGCGAAACTAGGTCGTGGTGACCGTGCTATGAAGTTCTACGACGCACTGAACCCGTACAACCAAAACGACATGATTGAAACACGTTACGCAGAACCATACTCGTACGTGCAGTTCATCATGGGTAAAGATCACCAAGACCACGGCCGTGCAAACCACCCTTGGTTAACGGGTACGTCGGGTTGGGCTTACTTCGCGGTAACCAACTTCATTCTTGGTGTTCGTACAGGCTTTGAAGGCTTAACGGTTGATCCTTGTATCCCGACTGATTGGCCAGAGTTCGAGGTTACTCGTCAATGGCGTGGCGCGACTTACAACATCACAGTGCAAAACCCGAATGCAGTAAGCAAAGGCGTTGCCTCTATCACTATCAATGGTGAGTCAGTTGAAGGCGCAATCCCAGTACAAGCAGAAGGCAGCGTGAACGATGTTGTCGTTGTTCTAGGCTAGTCACGCAATTTAACGAACAGCTCTTGTCTCAAGTCTTTACAGGCTTGAGACAATGAGACTAAAAGGATTTTCTAATGATTAAATTTGGTACAGGTGGCTGGCGCGCTTTCATTGGTGAAGAGTTCACTAGAGAAAACGTCCGTTTAGTAGCACAAGCGCTCGCTAACATCATTAACAACGAAGATGCAGCCAAGAATGGGTTTGTGATCGGCTATGACCGCCGCTTCCTTTCAGATAAAGCCGCATGTTGGTTTGCAGAAGTACTTGCGGCGAACAACATCAAAGTAAGCTTCATCGATAAGTTCGTTCCAACACCTATCGTGATGTTCCAAGCAAAAGAGATGGGATGCACCTACTCGGCGTGTATTACCGCTTCTCACAACCCCGCTGATTACAATGGTATTAAGGTGTTCATTGAAGGCGGCCGCGATGCCGATGAGATCATCACAGAGAAGATCGAACAGCAAATCGCAACACTGACTAACGAAGATGTTATCCGAGTCGATTTCGAACAAGCATTAAACGACAAAGAAATCGAGATCATCAACCCTATGAACGACTTTGTTGATTCGATCATCAACTTCATCGACATCGAGTCAATCAAGAAAGCTAACCTACGTGTACTGATTGATCCAATGTTTGGCGTGGCAAAAAATGCTCTGCAAACCGTGCTGATTAACGGTCGCTGTGATGTCGACGTCATCAACGATGGCAAAAACCCAGATTTTGGTGGTTTGATGCCATCTCCAAATGCTGCAACGCTGTATCGCTTGAAGCACTTAGTTGCAGCAGAAGGCTATGACATTGGTATTGGTACTGATGGCGATGCCGACCGTTTGGGAATCATCGATGAGAAAGGTCACTTCATTCACCCTAACGAAGTACTACTCCTGCTTTACTACTACTTGCTGGAATACAAAGGCTGGAAGGGCTCTGTCGTTCGTAACATCGCAACCACACATCTACTGGATAAAGTGGCGGCAGATCATGGTGAGAAGAGCTTTGAGGTTCCTGTAGGCTTTAAGCATATCAGCTCGCAAATGGAAGCTGATGATTCTCTGATTGGCGGCGAAAGTTCGGGTGGTTTAACCATTCGTGGTCACATCAAAGGTAAGGATGGCGTATTTGCTTCAAGCTTACTGGTTGAGATGATCAGTGTAACAGGCAAGAAGCTGTCTGAATTACTTGATGAGATTTACTCTAAATACGGCTATGCCTACACCGCAGAAGGCGATTGTAAGTTTAAACCTTCAGAGAAAGAAGCGCTCTACACTAAGATCTACGTCGAGAAGCAACTGCCTGAATTTGAATACGAAATTGAAAAAGTCAGCTATGAAGATGGTGCCAAGGTGTACTTCAAGAATGGCGGTTGGGTCATTGCTCGCTTCTCAGGAACAGAGCCGTTACTACGAATCTTCGCAGAAATGGAAGATAAAGACACTGCAGAACGTGTTCTTCAAAAAGTGAAAGACTTCCTCTCTCTATAGGCTTATAGAGTGCAGCAGTTTTGTATGGGACTTAACAAATCACTGCCTTGTTAAAGCCTATAAGTGAAGAACTCTTGCCCAGTACTTTGATTAAAGTGCTGGGCTTTTTTATCGCGATTATTGTACGATTAGTATCGCGTTATATCTCTTTAAAAAGCCAATACACCTTTGGTATCCACTTTTACGTTGACCGGCATACCCACTTCAAGTGCTTCTGACGAGGTTGCTAATAACTTCTGACCATGCGCTTCGATTACATAACGACAATGATCACCCATAAATTGCTGTTCTAGCACCGAAATAGCACTATCTTGCTCGTAACTTGCTTGTATATGCTGGGGTCTTAACAGAAGTTCACACGTATTACCGAACTCAATCTCCGTTTGCGGTTTGGCTTCAACCATACCCAAACTGGTTTCAAATTCATGCTCTGAAATACGCTGTGCATTAAGGTAGCTACCGCCGCCCAAGAAGTCTGCAACGAACTTACTCGAAGGATGGAAATACAACTCAGATGCCGAACCATACTGCTCAATCACACCATGGTTCATTACTGCCATCTTATCTGCAAACGCGAACGCTTCTTCACGGCTGTGAGTTACGAAGATAGCTGTAACACCCTGCTTCTTAAAGATCTTACGAATCTGAGAAATTAGCTCATGACGAACCTGAGTATCGATGTTTGAGAATGGTTCATCCAATAACAATAAGTCTGGCTTGTAAGCTAAAGAACGAGCAATCGCGACACGTTGCTGTTGACCACCTGAAAGTTGGTGTGGGTAGCGGTCACCGTACTCATCTAAGTGAACCAGCTCCAGCATCTCTTGAACCTTCTGTTTCTTTTGCTGCTCAGAAAGGTCTTTCAAGCCAAAGCCGACATTCTGGTTTACCGTCAGGTGCGGAAACAGGGCGTAATCTTGGAAAATCATACCAATGTTACGCTGCTCTGGTGGCAACCAATTCTCGCCATCATCAATGGTTTGACAGTTCAAACTCATCACACCGCTACTTAATGGAAGTAAGCCCGCAATCGCCTTAAGTAAGGTCGTTTTACCGCAGCCACTCGCACCAAGAAGACAAACAATTTCACCATGCTCAACTTCTAACGAGAGCGCTTCCAAAATGGTTTGCGACTCATACTTACAGGTCAGATCTTTAATTGATAATGCACAACTCATTAGTTTTTCTGCTCCAAGGAACGGTTTACGATGATCAGAGGAATTAAACCCACCAACACCAATAATACAGCAGGCATCGCCGCCAACTCTAGGTGCTCATCTGAGGCATAGTTATAAACATAAGTCGCCAATGTTTCGAAGTTGAAAGGACGCAGCAGCAATGCCGCATTCAACTCTTTCATTGATTCGATAAACACCAGTAAACCAGCGATCAATGCGCCACGTTTAATCAAAGGTAAATGAACACGGCGTAACATCTGATTGGTATTGCAACCCATGGTTTTCGAGGCCATATCCAATGAAGGGGATACTTTACTCAAGCTGCTTTCAATACTGCCAATCGCCACTGCTGAAAAACGTACGACCATGGCAAAAATTAGCGCGAACATGGAACCGGAGAAGATCAAACCAGGTCGCCCCCACTCCATCACCTTCGCAATGTCATTGACCAAGTGATCCATGAACAAAACAGGTACCATTACACCAATCGCTAACACGGTGCCTGGAACGGCATAGCCCATCGAAGCGAGACGCATATAAGCCTGATTTTTCTTACTCGGACTAACGCGTTGGTTAAAGTTAACAATCATCGCGATAATCACGCCAATAATCGCAGCAGCTACCGAAACGTAAAGGCTGTTGATGGCATATTCTCTGAATTCAGGGGTCCAGCTTTGAGCAAAATATTTGTAGGCGTAAATGATGAGCTGGCCAAGAGGGAACAGGAATGCAACGCAAACCAATCCCCAGCACCAGAATAGTGCCAGCCATTTTTTCCAACCAGAAAGGTCGTAACGAAAATCTTCGCGACTACTGAACTGATTCTGGAATAGCTTCTGCTTACGGCGACTGTATCGCTCTGAGCTCAACAGTAGGATCACGATAACCAGCATGATTGCCGATATTTTCGCTGCTGCCGTTAAGCTTGAGTAGCCAAGCCAAGTATCATAAACCGCAGTCGTTAAAGTATTTACTGCAAAGTAACTCACGGTACCAAAGTCACCGATGGTTTCCATAGCAACAAGCGATAAACCGACCGCCATTGATGGACGAACAAGTGGTAAGGAGATACGACGGAAGCTTTCCCAAGGTGAGCATTTAAGCAAACGAGCGGATTGCAATAAGGAAACGTTTTGCTCCATAAATGCCGCGCGGCACAGCAAATAAACATAAGGATAGAGAACGAGAGATAGAACAATAATAGCGCCAGATAAGGTTCTAATATCCGGGAACCAATACTCACCGGGTCCCCACCCAGTAAGATCTCGCAGTAGAACCTGAACAGGGCCAGCAAAGTCGAACCAATCAGTAAAGATATAGCCAACGATATAGCCTGGCATTGCTAATGGCAGGACGAGTGCCCACTGCAAAACACGCTCTCCCGGAACACGGCACATTGCCATAACCCAAGCCGACGGAATACCAAAAACTAAAGACAGGAACATGGTTCCTATGACTAAAACCACCGTATTGTAGGCATAGGTAGGCATCACTGTGGACATCAGATGAGAAAATAGCTCATCCGTTTCTCCAACAGCCGTCGTAAAAATCGCTAAGATCGGTAAAACCAGTAATACAGCAATAATGCTGCTACTGGTGTTCCATAAATAATTCTTTTCTTTCATCGCCTAACTACAACGAGGCTTAATGAAACACAAATGCATTTGCAAATACATCTCATATCCTTTTAATGGTGGGGTTATTTATACCCATATACTCTAATGACTTCAAGGTGAGATGCTAATAACTCAAGGGATCAACGGGGTGCTTTGTATCAAAAAGTGATTTTCCAATAACAAACAACCCCAAGTAGCCAAAATGGCGACTTGAGGTTGTCATTTTACTTAGGCCGAAGCCTACCGTAATAAATTATAGATCGAACTTAACTTCGTCTAATAGCTTGATTGCAGCCGCGTGGTGGTTTGCAATTTCATCTAGAGAAATAGTATCCGCTTTGAACTCGCCCCATGAAGCAACAAGCTCAGAAGGTTTAACGTCTGCTTTCACTGGGTATTCGTAGTTCACTTCTGCGTACATGCTTTGTGCTGTGTTACCAGATAGGAATTCCATCAGCTTAACGGCATTCTCTTCATTTGGAGAGTATTTAGCCATTGCCATACCAGAGATGTTTACGTGAGTACCTGTAGTCTCTTGGTTAGGGAAGTTAATGTAAACAGAGTCAGCCCAAGCTTTTTGCTCTTTATCATTAACCATCTTACCTAGGTAGTAGCTGTTACCAAGAGCAACATCACATAGACCTTCTTTAATCGCTTTAACTTGCGCGCGGTCGTTACCTTGAGGCTTACGTGCTAGGTTTGCTTTTACGCCTTCTAGCCATTCTTTCGTTTCAGCTTCACCTTTATGAGCAATCATCGAAGATACTAGAGAAACATTGTATGGGTGCTTACCGCTACGAGTACAGATTTTGCCTTTAAACTCAGGCTTAGTTAGATCTTCGTAAGTGAACTCTTCACCTAGACGACCAACACGGTCACGTGAAGAATAAACGCTACGTGTACGAGTTGTTAGAGCGAACCACTCGTTATCTGTATCTTGGTATTGAGCAGGGATGTTCTTTTCAAGTACATCGCTCTCTACAGATTGAACTAGACCTTGTTTAGTTAGTTCAGATAGACGGCTGATATCTACAGTTAAGACAACGTCAGCTGGGCTGTATTCACCCTCTTGAGCTAACTTTTCTGCTAAACCTTTTTTAGCAAACTTAACGTTTACTTTAATGCCAGTCTCTTTTGTGAACTCTTTGAACATTGGCTCAACAAGGAAAGGTTGACGGTAAGAGTATACGTTTACTTCTTCCGCAGCCATTGCTGTCGGGGCAATTACACCACACGCTAGAGCTGAAAGTGTTAGCAGTTTCTTCATTGTAAAATCCTTTATATCGAAATGATAATGTCTATCAGTTGCGTTATTATATTCATCATTAACATAATTACAATGACGACCAACAAAAAATCCGTCTACTCAGACCATTTAAACTCTCACTTTTGTAACAAACCATTTCAACTTTGTGTCTTGTCATCCCCCTTAAACAATGAGCCCAACTTCAACGCTCGTGTTTATATATTGTGCAACCGTAAATACAACAAAGCCCCGCAACAAGAGTTACGGGGCTTTCTTTGTCCAACCTAACCCATTCAGATTAGGCGACGACTGTTGATTATTTTACTGATACAAACTCAGGGTAAGCGCCGACACCACAATCGTGCATGTCCATACCTTCAAGTTCTTCATCTTCCGTTACTCGGATACCGATTGTTGCTTTAAGCACTGCCCATACCGCTAAGCTAGCACCGAATACCCATGCAAAGATGACTGCTGCACCTAATAGTTGAGCACCAAACGTTGCATCAGCGTTGCTTAGTGGCACAGCCATTAGACCGAAGAAACCACATACACCGTGTACAGAGATAGCACCTACTGGATCATCAATCTTAGCTTTGTCTAGAGCGATGATGCTGAATACAACCAATGCACCAGATACCGAACCAATCGCTACAGCAAATAGAGGTGATGGTGATAGAGGGTCTGCAGTGATTGCTACTAGGCCCGCTAACGCGCCGTTAAGAATCATTGTTAGGTCTGCTTTACCCCAAGTTGTTTTACATACTAGTAGTGCTGCGATTGCACCCGCTGCTGCTGCTGCGTTGGTGTTAAGGAAGATTTGACCAACTGCTGTCGCATTCTCGAAGTCTGAAACCATTAGTTGAGAACCGCCGTTGAAACCGAACCAACCGAACCAAAGGATAAATGTACCTAGCGTTGCAAGTGGCATGTTTGAACCAGGAATCGGGTAGATTTCACCGTTCTTACCGTATTTACCTTTACGAGCACCGAGTAGTAGAACACCAGCTAACGCTGCTGCTGCACCAGCCATGTGTACGATACCTGAACCTGCGAAGTCGCTGAAACCTGCTTCTGATAGGAAACCGCCGCCCCAAGTCCAGTAACCTTCAACTGGGTAAATGAACGCTGTTAGTACTACAGAGAAGATTAGGAATGACCAAAGCTTCATACGCTCAGCAACCGCACCAGATACTACAGACATTGCTGTTGCAACGAATACTACCTGGAAGAAGAAGTCTGATTCTAGAGAGTGGTCTGCGCCTTCACCTTGTGTACCAATTAGAGTACCAAATGATGGCAACCAACCGCCTTCACCGTTGTCGACATACATGATGTTGTAACCAACCACTAAGAAAGCTGTACAAGCAATTGCGTACAAACAGATGTTCTTAGTTAAAATTTCTGTGGTGTTCTTTGAACGAACTAGGCCAGCTTCTAACATCGCGAAGCCTGCTGCCATCCACATTACCAACGCACCTGAAATGAGGAAGAAAAAAGTGTCTAGTGCGTAACGTAGTTCCGTTACTGTTGTTGTAAGTTCCATATTAAAGTCTCCAGTCCTTGTAATTCTTTAAAGTGCTTCAGCATCCATTTCACCAGTACGAATTCGTACGGCTTGGCTTAGGTCATACACAAAAATTTTGCCGTCGCCGATTTTTCCGGTGTGTGCCGCTTGGCTAATCGCTTCAACAACTCGGTCAACATTCTCAGCTTGGGTAGCAATCTCTAGCTTCACCTTTGGTAGGAAATCCACTTGGTACTCTGCACCACGATACAATTCAGTGTGTCCCTTCTGACGACCAAAGCCTTTCACTTCAGAAACAGTCATACCTTCAATACCCACATCAGAGAGCGCTTCGCGTACATCGTCTAATTTGAATGGCTTAACAATGGCATTTATTAATTTCATATTCGTTCCTTAAATTCTTACTTAATCCGTTAATTCTCTTATTACAATCCAAGTAGCGTGCCAAAAAGTTAAGTGGTTGATTTTAAATAAGATGAAGATAATAAGGTCGTAATAACGAAAAAGGCCGCACCAATATGGTGCGGCCTTTTCACTATCTTAATGCGTGATGCTCTTATTGCTCCAGTTTTGGGCAACGGAGCCTTCAAAGCTCTGAGTGACTAACAAATAGGTCTTAGGACTAGTAACCTAAAAAATCCATCCAGCGTTCGATGAGCAGTTCGAAATCGTCGATTCCGCAGCTTGCTTGGCTTTCACAATTATAGAAGTCGAATTCACTGCCCTCTTCCATCTCTTGCTCATGCGCTAACACGTTTTCTTGAATCGTTACTTCATCTTCGTTGATCGCAAGGCTAATCTCTTTGCCAAGCAACGTCACTTCATTGCTCAAATCCTGTCGAGATTGCTCAATCAACGCCATCACATGATCTAATTTCTGCTTATCTTTACCGATCTCTTCTTGAAGCCAACGGCCAACAATCTCATGGCCCATACTGCATTTGACATAGTATTCGCCCATTAGAGTGTTTCTAGTAAATTCGAATTCCATAAGGCTCCAAAGCTCTAATAAAAAGAGACTCAATAAAAGGGTTGTGGCAAAAATGAGGCGAGAGTATATAGCGAAGTCATCAAGAGATCGAGTCGCTCGTCGTCCAGTATTCAGACATAAAAAAACGCCTACCGAAGTAGACGTTCTATCATTTGGGTTCCTCTAAATAGTTGGAGTTGCAGTTAGGCGACAAGTACGTTCATCCCTATGAGCATAGAAGCTCTATGTGATTAGGGTGAACGTACGCAGTCAACAACGCTGCAGCTACAAATATAACGAGGAACTAAGCTGGTTCTTGGAAGATAACAGTGTCTGCTTTTTCCGTGTACTGACCCATTTTATGGAAGTTCAGGTAACGGTATGTATCAGCAGCCGTTGCATTAATCTTCTCAGCGTACTCTAAGTACTCTTCTTTCGTTGGGATGCGACCTAGAATCGCACCAACAGCAGAAAGCTCAGCAGAAGCCAGATAAACGTTCGCGCCATTACCTAAGCGGTTCGGGAAGTTACGCGTTGACGTCGACATAACCGTCGAAGCATCAGCAACACGAGCTTGGTTACCCATACATAGTGAGCAGCCAGGAGTTTCGATACGTACCCCAGCACGACCGAAGATGCCGTAGTAGCCTTCTTCTGTCAGTTGGTCTTTATCCATCTTCGTTGGCGGAGCAACCCATAGGCGAGTATTTAGCGAGCCGTTAAACTCTTCTAGCATCTTACCTGCAGCACGGAAGTGACCGATGTTGGTCATACAAGAACCGATAAACACTTCTTGAATCTCAGTGCCTTGAACGTCAGAAAGAAGACGAGCATCATCTGGATCGTTTGGTGCACATAGGATTGGTTGATCGATGTCAGCAAGATCAATCTCAATAACATGTGCGTATTCCGCATCTGAATCAGCAGATAGCAACTCAGGGTTCGCTAACCACTCTTCCATTGCTGTGATACGACGCTCAATCGTACGAACATCACCGTAACCTTCAGCAATCATCCACTTAAGCATAACGATATTCGAGTTCAGGTACTCATCGATAGACTCTTGAGATAGCTTAACCGTACAACCTGCAGCAGAACGCTCAGCAGATGCATCAGAAAGCTCAAATGCTTGCTCAACAGATAGGTGCTCAACGCCTTCAATTTCTAGTACACGACCAGAGAATTCGTTGATCTTACCGGCTTTCTCTACCGTTAGTAGACCTTGCTTGATACCGTAAAGAGGAATGGCATGTACTAGGTCACGTAACGTGATACCCGGTTGCATTTCACCTTTAAAGCGAACCAAGATAGATTCAGGCATATCAAGAGGCATAACGCCTGTTGCTGCAGCAAATGCTACCAAGCCAGAACCCGCAGGGAATGAAATACCTAGAGGGAAACGAGTATGCGAGTCACCACCTGTACCTACAGTATCAGGAAGAAGCATACGGTTTAGCCATGAGTGGATAACGCCATCACCTGGACGAAGTGAAACACCCGCACGGTTCATGATGAAATCAGGTAGCGTATGGTGAGTGTTTACATCTACCGGTTTAGGGTATGCCGATGTGTGACAGAAAGACTGCATTACAAGGTCTGCAGAGAAACCAAGACACGCCAGATCTTTAAGCTCATCACGAGTCATAGGACCGGTCGTATCTTGAGAACCGACTGTCGTCATTTTAGGTTCACAGTACTGACCAGCACGCACACCTTCAACACCACATGCTTTACCAACCATCTTCTGAGCTAGCGTGTAGCCTTTATCAGATGCAGATGGATCGATTGGTTTAGCAAACAGATCCGTTTCAGCTAGACCTAGAGCGTCACGAGCACGACCCGTTAGACCACGACCGATAATCAGTGGAATACGGCCACCAGCACGCACTTCATCAAGAAGTACTTTGCTTAGCTCAAAGTTTGAAATCACAGAACCGTTCTTGTGAACAACACCTTCGTACGGGTAGATATCAATGATATCGCCCATGTTCATATCTTGTACGTTCAGTTCAATGGGTAGTGCGCCTGAATCTTCCATTGTGTTGTAGAAGATTGGTGCAATTTTACCACCAAGACAAACACCGCCAGTACGCTTGTTTGGTACGAATGGGATATCCTCACCCATGAACCAAAGTACTGAGTTTGTTGCCGATTTACGTGAAGAACCTGTACCAACAACATCACCAACGTAAGCCAGTGGAATGCCATCTTTTTGCATTTCTTCAATTTGATTGATTGGACCAACACTACCCTGTTCATCAGGAGTAATGCCATCACGTTCCATCTTCAGCATCGCTTTCGCGTGCACTGGGATATCAGGACGTGACCATGCATCAGGCGCTGGAGATAAGTCATCAGTGTTCGTTTCACCGGTAACTTTAAATACTTTAACGGTGATCTTTTCCGCTACTTTGTTTTTCGCTGTAAACCATTCAGCATCAGCCCAAGATTGAAGTACTTGTTGTGCAGATGCATTGCCAGCTTTCGCTTTCTCTTCTACGTCATAGAACGCATCGAACATCAGTAGAGTATGAGATAACGCTTTAACAGCGATTGGAGCAAGCTCAGCATCGTCTAGTAGAGATACTAGAGATTCAATGTTGTAACCGCCTTGCATAGTACCAAGCAGTTCTGCAGCTTTTGCTTTGCTTACTAGTGGAGAAGCTACTTCACCTTTAGTGATAGCCGTAAGGAAGCCAGCTTTTACGTAAGCAGCTTCATCTACACCCGGTGGAATGCGATTTTCTAGTAGGTCAAGAATGATTTCTTCTTCACCTTGAGGTGGATTCTTCAGAAGTTCAACTAGGCCAGCTACCTGCTCAGCATCTAGTGGTTTTGGAACAACTCCTTCGGCAGCACGTTCTTCGACGTGTTTACGGTAGGCTTCAAGCACGACTTTTTTCCTCTCATTGCGGTTCACTTCTTCCCTTCATAATTGTTAGTAAAATAAAGAAGTGAACATCCTTGGAAACTTGGCTCTCCATTGCCATTTTTGTCATTCAATTTGTATTGATGAGCGGCGTCATAGAGGCCAAACTGTGGGCGGTAGAATAGCAAATTTAACGTTAAATTAAAATCTTATCATTTTGACCAACATAGCAAGTTAAGACGAAAGTCCCACTATTTTTGCCTAATTACGCACTTAAATGGCGACTCTGCGCATGATTATTTGTAGGACGTACCTACAATCAGATACACCGAATCGAAATTATCTTCGGTTCGGCCATAAGCTAAAATGATCGGCCCGATTGGTGAATCTACACCCGCGAAAACAGAACCCGCGGTGTACATTGGCGCTTCATCAATACTCAAATCATTGTTCGACCAAACACCACCATGCTCAATGGATGCGCCCACGTAGAATGGTGATTTAAAAAGGCCAAAGTCATTTTCAAACCACTTATAACGATAGATAAGGCTGGTGTAGGCCAAGTTCTGACCAATCATACTATTCCTTGGAATACCTGACAGGTTTAAGAAGCCACCAAGCTCTTTGGGATCGATAGGAAAAATCGAGTTTTTACTTTCTACAATACCGTAATCGAGCTTTGCGACTAAAGTATGCTTCTCGATACTCTTTGCAGCCATTAAATTAGCCGAAAACTCATAAACAGTATCGCTCTCAGACGTCAACTCTGTTTCATTAATAGAGGTATCATTCTGAAAGTCATCATGAGAAACAAGGTATTCTAAATCAACAAAATAACCTTCAGTTGGCAAGCTGAAGTTATCCAAAGTATCCAATCGATAATTGATAAACCCACCAATACGCGTGTAACCACCATTACCTAACGAAGGTAAAGAAGCCACCTCAACATCCCCATCAGTATAGCGAGCACCAAATTTCAGCTCTTGCCACAAAGTCGGTTGATAGCCTAATGCTAATTCACCGACATACTCGCTATAGGTCATTGGAAAGTAGTCTTTCGTTACGTCCAGTGTCGGTTCTTCAATATCGTCAATATCTACCGGTAGGTTCCTGTTTTCCTTGCTATAAACAACCGATGCAGAAGTGAACAATTTTTGACTCGAAAAGAATGGCGAATAGAGTTCCGCCTCAATTCGTTTATCCGTTCCCATCTCGATATTGGTTCTTAGCTCTGCACCGTGCGAGTTAATATCGGTAAAGTTGGCTGAAACACCGATCGAGTACTGACTGGTAGTCGAGAAGTCATCTTCAAGAAAGAATCGAAAGTTGAGGTAGTTTGGCCCCCAAGATTTTTCGTTCACATCGACCCGCAATTGCTCCTCGCCATCCACGGTGTCAAATTCATACGTCACCAACTCGAATCTATCTAGCGCATAGAGGTCTTGTACTTTAGATTCAATTTCACTGGTCTTCAGAACCTTACCTGAATCAAGGTTTAAACGGTTTTCGATCAGCTTATCGGAATAGTGGGTGTTGTTATTGATCACAACTCGGTCAACGACGGTCTGATCGCCGTGTTTCAGCTGTCTGCGCGCTTTTTGTTTGTCCTCGATATAATGCTGATAATCGGCATTTGAGAGCGATAGCTTAGAAAGTTCATCAGTATGTTGCTTAGCGGCTTCATAGCCCGCAAGGAAAGCCGATGGCATTTTATCAAATTCTGTCGTCTCCATTTCCCCAACATCTGGGCGCAGGAAGACATCATCGTCTGTTAGAGTTTCAGCTTGCTCTTGGGTGCTGCGTTGAACAAGATAATTAGAGAGTTGGTCAGCTGCAGCTAGAAAATTCGTGAAATCATCTTTGCCTTTGTAGTTGGTACTGATATCCACCGCAATGACGATGTCTGCACCCATCGCTCTGGCAACGTCGACGGGCATGTTATTGGTGACACCACCATCAACCAGCATTCGACCATCTAGCTCATAAGGGGGAAGCGCGCCGGGAACTGACATACTGGCCATCATGGCATCAACAAGGTGACCATGGTCGATGACCACCTCTTCAAGTTCGATAATGTCGGTTGCGACGGAACGGTATGGAATAGCAAGATGGTCGAAAGAATCGAATGAGGATAGATTACCTGTGGTCTCACGCAGAATACGCAACATATTCTGGCCTTGCACCACCCCTTTCCTTGCTTTGATTTCGCCCCAACCTAAGCCGAGATCGGTGTTCAGTTGGTAGCGGTCTTCATATTCTTTATCACGTACACGGCGATCACTACGGTTAACGCGATCACGATAACCGCGATTCCAATCGACCGTATAAATAAAGCTCTCGATCTCGTCTGCGCTCATCCCTGTCGCATAAAGACCACCAACGTATGAGCCCATACTGGTACCGGTAATATAATCAACCGGGATTTGCATCTCTTCTAGAGCTTTAAGCACACCAATGTGAGCTGCACCTTTTGCCCCACCACCAGCAAGAACGACAGCAACTGTTGGTCTTTTATGAGCTTGTTCAGCCTGCTGAGATTGATCAACCTGTGTCGCGGTGGATGCAAACAGCTGAAAACTGATCACAGTACCGACAATGCCTAAGCCACTCACTAACCAACGAGAAATCATTATTTTAACTGTCCTTGTCATTCTTTCCTGTTACGACTTTACCACTGAAAAAGCTTCTTTAGCCACTGTTTTGGTTGACTTTCACAGCCCTTTTTAATGTTTCCATCCTCATCCCAAACTGGCAGTTTGACTGCGCCATCACAATCAAACTCTAAAGCCCCTTCAGAAGTTCGAGTAAAGTTAGCGGTGACAATGCCTGTCGGCCAAGGCAGCAATAGCTGCTCGGGCGTTCTCTGTTTGAGATAATCAGCATAAACACGTAACGCACCACTCGAACCAGTAAGCTTAGTCGGCTTGTTGTCATCACGCCCTAGCCAGATGGTCGTCACTTCACGGCCATCAACGCCCACGAACCAACTGTCTCGGCTGTCATTACTGGTACCTGTCTTGCCGGCTAATCCAGCCCATGCAAACTGGCCTTGTAGGAAACGCCCCGTACCTTCCGATACGCCACGTTTCATTGCATAGGTTGTTAACCAAGCGGCTTGCTGGTCAACGCTTTGTGATACACGAGGAATCGACTGATACAGAACCTCGCCATCATTATCAACAACTGAACGAAGCGCAGACAAAGGTGCGATACGGCCAGAGTTGGTGATAGTTTGATACATCTGCGCGACTTGGAATGGAGTCAGTGAGAACGAACCCAAAAACATCGACGGTACTGGGCGAATTTCATTTTTATCGACCCCCAGCTTTCCAATCGTATCCGAGACACTATCAATGCCTAACTGCATGCCTAAACGAACAGTAGGTACGTTGTAAGACTTAGAAAGCGCCACATACAAAGGCACATCGCCACGGAACTTACGATCGAAGTTTCTCGGGCTCCATACACTGCCTTTACTGCCTTTCAAGCTCAGTGGCGTATCCTTCAATGTTGTCGCTAACGTGTACTTCTGAGGCTGCTCTAATGCGGTTAAGTAGATTGCAGGCTTAACCAAAGAACCAATAGGACGACTCGCGTTCAAGGCACGGTTAAAGCCATCGTAGCCAGTACGCTTACCACCGACCATCGCTCGGATTTCACCGGTATTTCTATCCACGGCAATAGCCGCAGCTTCCAGTTTGTTACCTGCGGTTTTCGATAAATCAGGCACCTTACGAGCAATCGACTTCTCTAACTTGTCTTGGGAAACTGGATCCAAAGAGGTGAAGACTCGAATCCCTTTTTTCGCCTCAAATCGGTCGCCGACATACTTCTTAAGCTCAATGTTTACTTGTTGGAAGTAAGCGGGCTGACGGCTAGCAATACGTGGGTTGTCTTGAATATCCAATTCACGACTCGCTGCTTCTTCGTATTGTCGCGGAGTTAATATGTCTTGCTGCATCAATAAGCGAAGAACCAGATCGCGTCGAGTCTTGGCACGCTCAGGATAACGAACCGGATTGTAATACGACGGTCCTTTCACCATACCAACAAGCAGTGCTAGCTGATCGATGCGGAGCTCTTGAATTGGCTGACCGAAGTACAAGCGAGACGCTAAACCGAAGCCATGAATCGCTTGCCCACCATTTTGCCCAAGGTAAACCTCGTTTAAGTAAGCCTCTAGGATTCGGTCTTTGCTGTAACGATGGTCCAAGATAAGCGCAATGTAGGCTTCACGAACCTTACGCCACAATGTACGTTCACTGGACAAGAACAGGTTTTTTGCCAACTGTTGCGTCAGCGTACTACCACCTTGTACCGTTCGCCCTGCTTTGACGTTAACGACCATTGCACGAGCGATGGCCAGTGGCGACACACCATCGTGTTGATAGAAATTTCGGTCTTCGGTTGCCAATAAGGCATCAACCATCACTTCTGGGAACTGATTACGTTTTAAGAACAGACGCTGCTCATCGTTACTTTTCTCAAGCATGCCAAGCATTTTCGGTTCAACACGCAGATAACCCATGTCGCCTTTCTTCTCTAGCGACTGAATACGAGTTAACTCGTTACCATTGAAATGCAGCATCACATGACGATCCGCTTCCGGTCCATCGACAAACTCGAACGGACGACGAATCATTTCAATCTTGGTGGAAGAAGAAGAGTATTCGCCCGGATGACGAGGCGCATTCACCTTACGATAATTAAGTACATCGAGCTCATTCTTAACCTGCACCAAACTCACAGGAGTTCCCGGAGACAGATTTAGCACTCGCGCATAAACCACGGTTGGCAAATCAAACAGCTGACCTTCAAAGCGCTGTTTGACTACAGAATCGAGATAAATACCGACGAACAACAGCAATGCCGCGAGCGCTAAGCCTGCTTTCCAAGAAATGCCCCATAGGATCTTCAACCAACCTCTTTTGCCAGATTTCTTAGCCTTAGATTTGGTCTTTTTCGCAGCCGCTCTTGGTTTTCTAGGCTTGGCTTTGGTCGCTGGTGACTTCTTTGCTGGCGCTTTTTTAGGTGGTGCCTTTTTTGGCGTTAACATTTTGGTCATCATCGATTCAACTGTCGTTTGGTTTTAGTGGTTGCTACATGGTTAGCAGGGTCATCCGGCCAAGGATGTTTTGGGTAACGGCCTTTCATCTCTTTTTGTACTTCTTTGTACGCGCCAGCCCAAAAGCCGGCTAAATCTTGAGTAATTTGCAGTGGTCGCTGTGCTGGAGAAAGTAGCTCAAGCACTACTTTTTTACGCCCTTGCGCGATCAATGGCGAGTCTTGTTCGCCAAAGACTTCCTGCATTCGCACTGAGATCACGGGTTCAGATTGATATTGATAACGAATGGCCTTCTTGCTGCCTGTTGGCATCAGATAGTGCGTTGGCAGCCATTGGTCGATTTCTTGATTCAAAGGCCAGCCAAGATAAGCCGACAATGCTTGCTCAGTCGAAACACTAGCCAGCCCTTTTGCCGACTTAATGCCATTGAGATACGGAGATAACCACTCATCAAGGTGTTCAATCAAACTCGCATCGTCCATCGCTGGCCAATCATGCTCAGGCATCCAAAGTGCTGCACAGCGTACACGCTCAACCAACTGCTTAGCCGAAGCTGTCCAATTTAAACGATCCAACCCACATCGAGCGACATAATTGAGCAGCGCTTGGCTCGCCTGATTCGCATCGGGATCAGGTAAAGCTTTGGTGCTGATAATCAATTTGCCCAGAGATACACGCTGCTCGGCAACTAAACGGCCACGTTTCTCATCCCAATCGGCGTAATCGGAACGCACAAACAGCTTTGGAAATTCAGCTTCTAGCTGCGCGATATCAACCGCGGTGGCTAAGAAAATTTGACTGGCTCGCCCTGTGCTGCGCATCAAATCAATCACTACGATATAGTCATTGTTCGCCAATGGGTCATCGTCACGAACCTCAGCGCCATGGCCATTCGCTAGAAGGAAAGCACTGCTGGTCGCGCTTCTCACTTGTGCAATCCGGTCTGGGAAGGCAAAACAAAGCACTAATGGTAGCAATGATTCGTCAGCTTGTGACAAATCTAAGTGATGATTGAGTTTGCTCGCGAGACTTTTCGCTCGCTGCATCACAACGCTATTTTTGGAATGTTTTCTTTGCTTAAGTCGATGTAAAGAGTGTTGAATATCCGTCACATTGCGTTCCGGCTCTTCCAGCAAAGCAGCGGCAACAATCGCGACATTCAACAGAGCAGGACTACCTTGCTGCGCTTTAACCAGCATGCTGGCAATACGAGGCTCTAAACCTAAACGTTGGGCCTGTTTTCCTAATGCCGTAAATTGACCATTCTCGTCTAATAATTCAAGAGTCTGTAAGAGTTGCTTGGCTTGCCCAATAGAAGCTTTGGGCGGAACGTCTAACCATTGCAGTTCATCGGCACTCGCAGCGCCCCATTGCGTCAATTCAGACACCAACGAAGACAAATCAGAATGAAGAATTTCAGGTTCTGGTACAGCCGGTTGCTGAATAAGTTGCGTTTCGCTGTACAAACGGACGCACAAGCCCTCTTCCATTCGTCCCGCACGGCCTGCTCGTTGTTCAGCAGAAGATTGCGAGATTTTCACTTGCTCAAGCTTCGTAATACCGGTTTTAAGATCGAACTTCGCTACACGTTCAAGCCCGGAATCAACCACCAATCGAATGCCTTCAATCGTCAAAGAAGTCTCAGCAATATTGGTCGCTAACACCACCTTTCGACGCCCTTTCTCTGATGGCGCGATCGCTTTCTGCTGTTGAGGAAAGCTGAGTTGCCCATACAGAGGGCAAACATCGATATCACTGGCGAGTTGTTCTAGTTGAGACTCCACCTGCTTAATCGCAGAAACGCCCGGCAAAAAGGCCAGAAGTGAGCCTGACTCTTTCTCCACCAGAGATCGAATCACATTAGCCATTTTAGGGGCTAGATATTCATTTGCGCTAAGAGGCTGATAACGGAAATCGACCGGAAAGGTGCGACCTTGTGATTCAACGTATTTGGCATTCGGCAGCAAAGTTTGCAGCGCTTGTTGATCTAAGGTTGCCGACATCACAACCACTTTTAGATCATCACGCAATGCCTCTTGGATCTCTAAGCTAAACGCCAATGCGGTATCGGCGTGAATACTGCGCTCGTGAAACTCATCAAAGATCACCATATCAACCCCAGTTAATTCAGGGTCGGTTTGGATCATTCTCGTCATGATCCCTTCGGTGACGATTTCCAAGCGAGTTGCATTGCTGGTTTTAGATTCACCACGAACTCTAAAGCCAATGCTCTCTCCCACCTTTTCTCCCAATTGGCTCGCTAAGTAAGTGGCAATATTCCTTGCAGCCAAACGCCTCGGTTCAAGCATGATGATTTTGCCTTGAACGGCGTTGGTCTTAACTAACTGTAAAGGGAAGAATGTTGACTTACCCGCACCGGGAGCGGCCTTTAGAATAAGTTGAGTGTGTGTTTCTACGCCAGCGAGCAGATCTGGCATCACAGCTTCTATGGGCAGTTGTGGCAATGGGAGAACCTTGTGGTGTAATGTTGGCAACATTGTACATAAAAACCTACCTGTCTAAATAAGTAATATGCACTTCAATCCGCCATTAGAGCCAGCGACTCTTGTTAAACGCTATAAACGTTTCCTCACTGACATCCAACTTCCAGACGGTAGCGAGCGTACTATCCACTGCGCTAACACTGGAGCGATGACAGGATGTGCGACTCCTGGCAATACGGTGTGGTACTCAACCTCCGATAATGCAAAAAGAAAGTACCCAAACAGCTGGGAGATCTCAGAAACAGACAAAGGTCATCGTATTTGTGTAAATACTGCGCGGGCAAACCAGCTAGCAGTGGAAGCAATTGAAAATGGGACTATAGTTGAACTCTTAGGTTATAACGCGTTACGAACCGAAGTGAAATATGGCAGTGAGAATAGTCGCATTGATATTCTGCTTGAAGATAACGAAAAGCCGCCTTGCTATATCGAAGTGAAAAGCGTCACTTTGCTCGACGAGCTAGAAACGTCAACTAAAGGGCAAGGTTTTTTCCCTGATGCGGTCACAACCAGAGGCCAAAAACATCTGCGTGAACTCACAGAAATGGTCGAATCTGGAAATAGAGCCGTACTTTTATTCACTGTTTTACATTCAGGTATTGAAAAAGTGTCTGCGGCACACCATATAGACGCCAAATATTCGTTATTACTAAAACAAGCACAAGACGCTGGAGTTGAAGTGCTTTGCTATAAAGCAGAGCTCAGCAGTACTCAAATACAACTAAAACAAGCTGTTGAATTTATCAATAGCTAAGCAAAGATGCTGAACTAATCACATTGATTGCAAGTTTGAATAAGAGTATTTGCCACCATTCGTTCTTTCTGCTATAGATACCCGCCTTAAAATTAGCTGCTTTGCAGTTGACTAGGTGTAAATAGGAGATGCTGTATGCCAGAATCTAAGAAAAAAGCGCTAGGCATCCTAGCCATCGCAGGTGTTGAACCGTACCAAGAGAAGCCAGGTGAAGAGTACATGTCACCTGAGCAAACGGAACATTTTACAAAAATTTTAGCAGCTTGGCGCAACCAGCTCAGGGAAGAAGTTGATCGTACTGTGCACCACATGCAGGACGAAGCAGCGAATTTCCCAGACCCAGTTGACCGTGCTTCTCAAGAAGAAGAATTCAGCCTAGAGTTACGTAACCGTGACCGTGAGCGTCGTCTTATCAAAAAAATTGAGAAGACATTAGACAAGATCGATGAAGACGATTTCGGCTTCTGTGATTCTTGCGGTATCGAGATTGGCATTCGTCGCCTTGAAGCTCGTCCAACTGCTGATCTTTGTATTGACTGTAAAACACTTGCAGAGATCAAAGAGAAACAGATGCAAGGTTAATTCTTGCAGATGTAAAGAAAGGGAGCCTTGGCTCCCTTTTTTGTTTGTTATCCAAGCGAAGTATTTCACACGCTTGATAGTAAATAGCAGCTTTAAGCCTTAGTTCTATACATCAAACCTTTTTTCTATAGATTGAAGCTTAGTTCTACGCATTAAAGCTCTTGTTAAACGTCTTAAGAATCGGCTACTGCGGTACCATTTAGATTAGGTTGTTCACTCATGAATTATATCGGACGCTTTGCACCATCACCGTCAGGTCCTCTTCATTTTGGCTCACTTGTTGCTGCTCTTGGTAGCTACTTTCAAGCGAAATCTAACCAAGGAAAATGGTTGGTTCGTATGGAAGACCTCGACCCTCCAAGAGAAATGGCTGGCGCTGCAGACCTCATTCTTAAGACGCTTGAGGCTTACCATCTATTTTGGGATGGTGAAGTCGTCTATCAAAGCCAGCGTCATGGCTTGTATCAAGCTCAAATCGAACAATGGGTCGCTGACAATCAAGCCTACTACTGCCAATGCACCCGCAAGCAGATAAAGGCTTTGGGTGGCTTTTACAATGGTCACTGTCGAGATGCAGGCTTAATCGATTCAGGCGAACAGGCGGTGCGCTTGTGCATGGACTTTCCAGTAGAGTCCTTTGATGATGTTCGTCACGGCACCATTCAAATCCCTAAAGCATTAGCTGCAGAAGATTTTATTATTAAACGCAGAGATGGATTGTTTGCCTATAACTTGGCCGTTGTCCTTGATGACATCGAACAAGGAGTAACAGAAGTCGTAAGAGGCGCAGACCTGATAGAACCAACAGGTCGACAAATCAGTTTGTATAAGACGCTCAAGCAAAAAACAGTGAGCTACTTGCACTTACCATTGGCAACCGATGGCTTGGGGAATAAACTGTCAAAACAGAACCATGCCACCGCGATAGATCTCGACAACCCAAAACCAACGTTACTCAACGCGATGCGATTCTTAGGTTTTGATATCCCGACGGCTCTTTGTGAGGCTTCAATGGATGAGATTTTATTGTGGGGCTGCCAACAATGGAACGTCAGTCAGTTACCTGATAGTTTACAAAAAGAGCACTGTAATTAGCTCGAAACTCACGGCAAATAGCAAAAACGACACATAAAAATGCCATAACCAACCACTGTGGTTAAGCAGACGATGTTCTCAAATGGCTCGCGCTAAGCTATTATTAGCCGCAATTAAACTCTGCACTACCACTTTGGACTAAGAGAAAAACAAAGTTGGCGATACCTACTTTGTTCTAAACTAATGAATACAAACGACAATACCCCAAGCGAACAACGCGGATTCCACGAATTAGCTCTGAATATTTATACTCGTCAAGAGCACAATATTTCACGCAAGCAGATCAGCGACAACGCACTAAAAGTGCTATATCGCCTGAATGGTGCGGGTTTTGACGCATTTCTAGTCGGTGGTGGTGTGCGCGATATCTTATTAGGCTCTCAGCCAAAAGATTTTGATATTGCGACCAACGCAACGCCAGAGCAAATCAAACACCTCTTCAGAAACTGTCGTCTTATCGGTCGCCGTTTCCGCTTGGCACATATCATGTTTGGTCGCGACATCATTGAAGTGGCAACTTTCCGTGGTCACCACCAAGAACCATCGAAGAACGTTTCTGCACAATCGAAAGAAGGCATGCTACTGCGCGATAACGTGTACGGCAGTGTTGATGAAGATGCAGAGCGTCGTGATTTCACAATCAACGCGATGTACTACAACATTGCAGACTACAGCATCCACGATTACGCGGGTGGTGTAGAAGATTTAGAAGATAAGCTGATCCGCCTGATTGGCGATCCAGAAACGCGTTACCGCGAAGACCCTGTACGTATGCTACGTGCAATGCGCTTCGCCGCTAAACTGGATTTCGACATCGAAGAAGACACGGCTGACCCGATTGAAGAGTTAGCTCACCTTCTAAGAGATATCCCAGCAGCGCGCCTTTACGAAGAGTCTCTAAAATTACTGCAATCAGGTCACGGTTTAGAAACCTACCACCTGATGCGCGAGTACAACCTGTTCCAACAGATGTTCCCAGCAGTAGCTGAGCACTTCACAGAAGATTACGACTCTCACACAGAGCAGATGCTTGATTTGGTTCTCGATTCAACCGACCTTCGCATCGAAGATGGTAAGCGAGTAAACCCAGCATTCATGTTCGCAGCGATGCTTTGGTACCCGATGAACAAGCTGGCAGACAAACTTGTCGCTGAACAGGGTATGGCACACTACGATGCGATCATGGAAGCGAGTAACATCATTCTAGATCAGCAAGTAAAGTCTATTGCGATTCCTCGTCGTCACACCGCAACCATTCGCGAAGTTTGGCAACTGCAACTTCGACTGCCTCGCCGCAACGGTAAACGCGCTGTTCGTCTAATGGAGCTCAACAAGTTCCGTGCAGGCTACGATTTCCTAGAAATGCGTGGTGAGATTGAAGGTGGCGAAACCAAAGAGTTAGCAAAATGGTGGGAGCGTTATCAGACTGCAGGTCGCAACATGCGCCAAGCAATGGCTAACGACGTTGCAGCACCATCAAAGTCAGGCCATCGTCGCCGTAAGACTTACCGAAACAAAAAGAGTAAGCAATCAGAATGATAACTGCTTACATTGCGGTCGGCAGCAACCTTGCCGACCCAGTTAGCCAAGCAAATTTGGCTATCGAAACGCTAAAAAGCCTACCGCGATCAACGTTTATTGCGACCTCTCAGCTATATAGTAGCACTCCAATGGGACCGCAAAATCAACCAGACTACATCAACGCGGTAGTCGCTATCCAAACCGAATTAACGCCAATTGAACTACTTGATTGCACTCAAAAGATCGAACTAGAGCAAGGGCGCGTCCGTAAAGACGAACGTTGGGGACCAAGAACCTTGGATCTCGACATTGTGCTATACGGCAATGAGGTGATCGATTCAGAGCGCTTAATCGTTCCTCATTATGGAATGAAAGAACGAGAGTTTGTACTCTACCCGCTTGCTGAAATCGCACCAAGTTTACAACTCCCTGATGGGACTGAGCTGACAGAACTGCTGAAAATAGTAGATAAGAACGGGCTCAATGTTTGGCAACAATAGCCAAGCGCATTAAGGAAAACCAATGAAAAAAGTAACCATTAACGACCTGATCAAATGCAAACGTGAAGGCCGTAAATTCGCGACTTCGACAGCTTATGATGCGAGCTTTGCTCAATTATTCGAAAGCCAAGAAATGCCAGTTCTGCTTGTCGGTGATTCACTGGGTATGGTTTTACAAGGCCATAACGATACATTACCAGTAACCGTTGAAGACATTGCTTACCATACTCGCTCAGTGCGTGCTGGTAGCCCAAATTGTCTTCTTATGGCTGACTTGCCTTTCATGAGCTACGCAACGCCAGAACAAGCTTGTGAGAGCTCTGCGACTTTGATGCGTGCTGGTGCGAACATGGTAAAAATCGAAGGCGGAAGCTGGTTGGTTGATACTGTGAAGATGCTAACAGAACGTGCAGTACCAGTATGTGCACACTTAGGCTTAACGCCTCAATCTGTGAACATTTTTGGTGGTTACAAGATTCAAGGTCGTGACGACGAGCAAGCCGACAAAATGGTTGCTGACGCGTTAGCACTGCAAAACGCAGGCGCTCAAATCGTTCTACTTGAATGTGTGCCAGCTTCATTGGCAAAACGAATTACAGAAGCTTGTGACGTACCGGTTATCGGTATCGGTGCAGGTAATGTTACCGATGGTCAGATCTTGGTTATGCATGACATGTTCGGTATTTCTGCGAACTACATGCCGAAATTCTCTAAGAATTTCCTAGCAGAAACAGGTGATATGCGTAAGGCTGTAGCTCTATACAAAGAAGAAGTAGAGAGCGCGCGCTTCCCTGATGAAGCTCATACAATCGCTTAGGAGTAAGTATGCAAACTTTTGCTGAAATAGCGGCTCTTCGTGAGCAGATTAAACAGTTTAAGCGTGATGGACGTACGGTTGCTTTTGTACCGACAATGGGAAACCTGCATGAAGGCCACCTGACTCTGGTAAAGAAAGCTCGTGAACTGGCCGACATCGTTGTGGTAAGCATCTTTGTAAACCCAATGCAGTTTGACCGTGCCGACGACCTAAACAACTACCCTCGCACGTTAGAAGCAGATTTAAGCAAACTAACAGGTGAAGGTGTTGAGCTAGTATTTACACCAACGCCAGAGGTGATGTACCCAGATGGATTAGACAAGCAGACGTTTGTTGAGGTCCCTGGCATATCTCACATGCTTGAAGGTGCCTCTCGTCCAGGTCACTTCCGTGGTGTATCAACCATTGTCACTAAACTGTTTAATATCGTTCAGCCAGACTTTGCATGCTTCGGTGAGAAAGACTTTCAGCAACTTGCTGTTATTCGCCAGATGACCACTGACTTAGCGTTAGACATTGAAGTTGTCGGCGTTGCGACCGTTCGTGAAATGGATGGTTTGGCAATGAGCTCTCGCAATAGCAACCTAACGATTGACGAGCGCCAACGAGCTCCCGTTCTAGCGCGCACTATGCGCTGGATCAGCAGCGCTATTCGTGGTGGTCGCGATGATTACGCATCAGTGATTGAAGATGCTACTGACCAGCTACGCGCTGCAGATCTTCAACCTGATGAGATCTTCATCTGCGATGCGAAAACACTGCAAGCAATCACTTCAGAATCAACTCAAGCAGTGATTCTAATGTCGGCTTTCCTAGGTAAGACCCGTCTTATCGATAACCAAGTTCTCGATTTAGTAACGGAAACCAAAGAAGAAGTGAAAGAAGAAGCGACTGAATAGTCGGCTTCTGCTCTTAACGCAAACAAAAACACCAAGCGCAAAACATAAAAAAGGTCGATGTTATATCGACCTTTTTCTTTACCTGTTACTTAGATGAACCAAAGGTTAGCTACGTAAGCCGATACCCTTTGTCACTAAGTAGTGTGCAATGCCATACAACAGCACGATAAACACACCTAGTACGCCAAACGACGTCACGATACCCACATCAGACACACCCAAGAAGCCATATCTGAACGCGTTAACCATGTACACGATAGGGTTCAACTTCGATACACCTTGCCAGAACTCAGGCAATAAACTGATCGAGTAGAACACACCACCAAGGTACGTCAGCGGTGTTAAGATAAAGGTTGGGATAATAGAGATATCATCAAACGTGCGTGCGAATACCGCGTTAATCAAGCCACCCAAAGCGAATACTACCGACGTTAAAAATACCGTCGCAATGATCACGCCCCAATGGTCAACTTGCAGGTCGACAAAGAACAACGACACGAACGTTACTATGGTGCCCACTAACAAGCCACGAACCACACCACCCATTACGAAACCGGCGATAATCACGTAATTAGGAACGGGGGCTACAAGTAACTCTTCAATGTTCTTTTGGAATTTAGCACTAAAGAACGATGAAGCAACGTTGGAGTATGAGTTGGTGATCACCGACATCATGATCAGACCGGGAACAATGTATTCCATGTAGCTAAAGCCGTTCATTTCACCAATACGCGCACCAATCAGGTTACCGAAGATGATGAAGTAAAGCGTCATGGTAATCGCTGGCGGCACCAGAGTTTGCACCCAGATACGAGTAAAGCGATTGATCTCTTTGGTCAACAAACTGCAAAAAGCTGTCCAATATAGGCTGTACATATTATTTACTCCCCTCACGGACGATACTCACAAATAGCTCTTCTAGACGGTTTGCTTTGTTACGCATAGAGAGGACTTTAACCTGTTGCTCGCTCAATTGAGCAAAGATGGTATTCAAACCTAGGTTCTTGTCGATTTCGATTTCTAGCGAGCCATTGACCATCACTTGGCTATTCACGCCTTCAAGCTTAGGTTCAGTCGTGCCCTCTTCCAGATCCAGAATAAAGGTCTCAGCACTCAATTTACCCAACAGCGCTTTCATTGTTGTGTTCTCAATCAGCTCACCGCGATTGATGATACCAATGTTGCGACACAGCATTTCTGCTTCTTCTAGGTAGTGCGTGGTCAAGATAATGGTAATGCCCTGCTTCTCATTGATCTCTTTTAGGAATTCCCACATTGAACGACGCAGTTCAATATCAACGCCTGCTGTCGGTTCATCAAGGATCAACAAATGAGGTTCATGCATCAATGCACGTGCGATCATCAAACGACGCTTCATACCACCAGACAAGTTACGCGCACGTTCGCCACGCTTTTCCCACAGATCGAGTTGAGATAGGTACTTTTTCGCTCGCTCTTTCGCTAATGCTTTTGGCACGCCGTAATAACCCGCTTGTTGCAGCACGATCTGTTCAACGGTCTCAAACGGGTTAAAGTTAAACTCTTGAGGTACAAGGCCTAAGTTCTGCTTCGCCAACTCCAGATCGGTATCAATGTCGTAGCCGAACACTTTAACCTTGCCTGACGTTTTATTTACCAGTGAAGAGATAACACCAATGGTGGTTGATTTACCCGCACCATTTGGACCAAGTAGTGCGTAAAAGTCGCCTTTTTCTACTTGTAAACTAACGCCCTTAAGAGCCTCGAAGCCCCCAGCATAAGTTTTTCTTAATTGCTCAATTTCTAATGCATACATAGAGATAGACTGCCATTTGCTATAGATAAGATGTAGACGACCGAGCTTGAGGAAGAGAGTAATGCTTAAAACGAGCTAGCAGAAAACTAACCCAAACTTGTTTACTCGGCCATTTTGCAAACAAGTTTATCGTTGATTGACGATTAATACAAATATCGTGTGAGAGTTTCTTTCGAAAACAAATAAGCGTCTTGGCTACCTGAAGACTAAATCAACGTTCAATAAATATAAAAATGCCGCTAAGTTATTCACTTAACGGCATTAATGATCAGTCTTGAAGTTAGCGTCTATAGCTTATTCATATTAGATTATTCATATCAGCTCATTCATGTTCGCTTGTTACTGAAAATTAAACTGACTCAAATTGATGCTCATCTCTGTCGACATAGCTTGTTGCTGCCGTCAGGGCTTCATATCTGAATCGATAAGTGTTGGATTCAGGTACTAGGTCAATCACGTGGAACTTCTCTAGTTGCTGACGAGTATTCTCATTAGGACACAGCAGGTACACCTCACACTGCGCATCCAATGCATCTTTAATCGCATTCTCTAGCGCAAGACCAACAGTGACATCAATCATAGGGACATCTGTGAGGTCTAGAATCATCGCTTCATAGTCAGAAATACTTGAGTGTTGACGTGAGATCGCCTTTGAAACACTGAATATCATCGGCCCTGAAAGATAGAAGAACAACACCTTACCATTGGCACTATCGAGTAACTGACGCTCGCTATCAGTCAATGGGATATCGTCTTCATCATCACCATCACTGATCGCCTTAACTTGTCTGGCTTGCTCTCGGCTCAATCTTTCAATAATCAGAATGTTCGAGATAAACACGCCCAGTCCAACAGCAATAATCAAGTCGACAAACACAGTCAGTAGCATCACGCCGTACATCACGCCCATGCCCGCATAGCTAACCTTGTGCGCGCGCTGGATAAAACTCCAATCTAGGATATTGAAACCAACATACATCGCGATACCTGCCAGCACTGCCATAGGAATCGGTTCTGTTAAGCCACCCGCAACCAATACCACTAACGCAAGCACTAAAGCTCGAATAACTCCCGAAAGCGGAGAACGCGCTCCCACCTGAATATTCGTTACGGTACCCATAGTGGCGCCCGCGCCAGGTAGCGCACCAAACAGGCCAGAGATCATATTGGCAATGCCTTGGCCACGAAGCTCTTTGTCTGAGTCATGTTCTTTACGAGTCAGTGAATCTCCGATAACCGCGGTCAAAAGCGTATCAATACAACCTAATGTACCAAGCACTAAGGCATCGATAACCATAGTCGTGAACTGTTCAGCGCTGATCGTAGGGATAACGAGAGAAGGTAAACCAGCTGGAATTTCACCAATACGGCGAATAGAGTCGGTATCAAAAATAATGACGGACAAGAGTGTCACAGCAACCAAAGCGACAAGTTGTGCAGGTACATACTTACGATACTTAGCGGGGAAGCCAAAAAGAATACCGAGTGTCAAAGCACCTAAAAACAGTTCGCTCACTTTTAGGTTTGCGAGCGTATCAGGCAGCGCAGAAAGCGTCCCCATCACCCCACCAGATGGAGCAGCATGTCCTAACAATGGTGATAACTGCAAGATAATCAGAATAACGCCAATACCCGACATAAATCCGGAGATCACGCTATATGGCATCAAAGTCACGTATTTTCCGAGCTTTAATGTACCGAGTAATATCTGAAAAGCACCTGCCATCATTACCACGGTAAAGGTCATTGCCATTCCGGTTTCAGGATACTTCGCGACCATGCTGGTCATTACGGCTGTCATGATCACCGTCATCGGGCCGGTCGGTTCAGAGATCAGGCTGCTCGAGCCACCAAACAATGCCGCAAATAGGCCAACCATGATGGCGCCCCAGAGGCCAGCTTCCGCGCCCGCACCAGAAGCAACACCAAATGCCAATGCTAAAGGTAATGAGATGATGGCAGTAGTAACACCACCAAACATATCCCCTTTGAGATTGATATCCGTAAAACGACTTCCAAACAAAACACACCTTCCTGATGATGAAATGACAAACCTTATCACTTTAACAAATGTATCAAGTGTTCAGAAAGTGTTAATTCAATCACATTATTAATGTCTTATAACCGGATCATAGCTTCTACGCTAAGTTAATGATTTTAACGACGAGTACACGTCAGATGAGTACTATTTGACACAGTTTTTACGAGATTGAATTTGTAACATTGTGTATAGTTGAGATTCTTAATTAAGGGATGTAAGACGCAAAATGCCAGAGATTAAACAGCTTTTTGAAAACAACTCTAAATGGTCAGAAGAAATTCGATCTCAACGACCTGAGTATTTTACAACGCTTGAAGAGGGTCAAAGCCCTGGTTTTCTATGGATTGGCTGCTCAGATAGCCGTGTTCCGGCCGAGCGTCTCACTGGTTTGTATTCTGGCGAACTGTTTGTTCACCGAAATGTGGCAAACCAAGTGGTTCATACCGACCTAAACTGCCTCTCAGTGGTACAGTACGCCGTCGATGTACTCAAAGTTAAACACATCATTGTCTGTGGCCACTACGGCTGTGGCGGTGTTAATGCGGCGATTGATAACCCTAAACTTGGTCTTATCAACAACTGGTTACTTCACATCCGTGACAATTACCTAAAATACCGTAAGCAAATCGAGGGGCTTCCTCGTGAGCAATGGGGTGACAAGTTGTGCGAAATTAACGTCGCAGAACAGGTTTATAACCTAGGCAACTCAACCATTATGCAAAATGCATGGGAGCGTGGCCAAGACGTTGAAATCCACGGTGTGGTTTATGGTATTGGCGATGGCAAGCTGCAGGATCTTGGCGTACGTTGCTCAAGTAACGATACCCTAGAGAACAGTCACTTAGATGCATTAAACAAGATCTTAACGACGCCTCTTCTTAGTCAACAAAGCTAACCCATTCCGTCATATATACAAAAAGCCCGCATCAAGCGGGCTTTTTAATGACTTCTAAACCACAAGCGTAATGATTACTCTTGAGGTACTACCTTACCGATGTACGGTAGGTGACGATATTTTTGTGCGTAGTCGATACCAACACCAACAACAAACTCGTCTGGGATTTCAAAACCAATCCATTTTGTATCTACAGTCACTTCACGGCGAGAAGGCTTGTCTAGTAGCGTACAAATTTCGATAGACTTAGGACCACGTAGGCTCAGAATCTCTTTTACTTTAGTCAGCGTGTTACCTGTATCGATAATATCTTCTACAAGTAGAACGTCTTTACCTTGGATATCATCATCAAGGTCTTTCAAAATACGAACATCACGTGAGCTTTCCATGCCGTTGCCGTAGCTAGACGCGGTCATGAAATCAACTTGGTGAGTTAAATCGATAGCACGAGCAAGATCTGCCATAAAGACAAAAGATCCACGCAATAAGCCAACTAAAACTAGATCTTCACTACCGTTGTAGTGTTCCGTGATCTGTTTGCCTAGTTCGTTCACTCGATCCTGAACCTCTTGCTCAGAGATCATGACTTCAACTGTATGCTTCATACTGCTCTCATTCTATTTGGTGATTGCGACGAATGTTGACAGTTTCGTCAGTTGTGTCGCTCAATTTTGTGCGTAAGTCTAGCACTGCTCAAATACCCACACCACCTTATGGTTCGAATTTACTGTCAGATTCTCAACGAAATGTGCGCTGGTGCCTTATCCAATACTCGTCTCCTTTCACATCAATGCTGATCACGCTTTATGTATCAAGTTTGATGTAACTGTCTATAAAACAAGCTGAAAGGATTGACCATTCGCATATGCACCATTACACTCATCTTGGCTTAAATAATAATAAAATCATTAATATAAAAATTTCGTTGGCAAGGAAAATAAAATGGACTCAATATCTAAGAGACCTAGAACTAGGCTTTCACCTTTAAAAAGAAAACTTCAATTGATGGAAATCGCTCTTGAGGTATTCTCTCGCCGCGGTATCGGTCGTGGTGGACACGCTGATATTGCAGACATCGCTCAGGTGTCTGTCGCAACTGTATTTAACTACTTCCCAACCCGTGAAGATCTGGTTGATGAAGTACTAAATCACGTTGTACGCCAATTCTCTAACTTCCTTTCAGACAATATCGATCTGGATATTCACGCAAAACAAAACCTACATAATATTGCGACTGAAATGGTGACGTTAGTGGCTCAAGATAGCCATTGGTTAAATGTGTGGTTCGAATGGAGCGCTTCGACTCGTGATGAAGTATGGCCGCTGTTCGTAACAACTAACCGCACTAACCAAATGTTAGTACAAAACATGTTTAGCAAAGCGATTGAACGCGGCGAAGTCTGTGATGATCACGACCCTAAACATCTAGCGAATCTATTCCACGGCATTTGCTACTCGCTATTCATCCAAGCGAAACGTGTAGAAACGCCAGAAGAGCTTTCAAGCTTAACGGATAGCTACTTGAACATGCTGTGCATTTATAAGTAGATTCGAGATTCGAGATTCGAGATTCGAGATTCGAGATTCGAGATTCGAGATTCGAGTAAATAATTTAAGGGTTGGCCTGATGGGTCAACCTTTTTTTGTAGAATGGAATGTCTCTTCGCATCCCGAAGCGCAGCGTACTCGCATCTCGGAGTGAAACGTTACTGCTCTTTTCTTCAGACATAAAAAAGCCGCTAACGAATCAGCGGCTTTTAAAAACATTAGCGAGTGGCTAAGAAAGAATTACTTCTTCTTTTTCACTGCTTTCTTGTTTGGAAGGTCAGTGATTGAACCTTCGAATACTTCCGCAGCTAGACCAACAGACTCGTGTAGAGTTGGGTGAGCGTGGATAGTAAGTGCGATATCTTCTGCATCACAACCCATTTCGATTGCTAGGCCGATTTCGCCAAGAAGTTCACCACCGTTAGTACCAACAACAGCACCACCGATTACGCGATGAGTATCTTTATCGAAGATCATCTTAGTAACGCCATCTGCACAGTCAGAAGCGATTGCACGACCAGAAGCAGCCCAAGGGAAAGTAGCAACTTCGTAGTTGATACCTTCAGCTTTCGCTTCTTTCTCAGTCTTACCTACCCAAGCAACTTCTGGCTCAGTGTACGCAATTGATGGGATTACTTTAGGGTCGAAGTAGTGCTTCTTACCAGAGATAACTTCAGCAGCTACGTGACCTTCATGCACACCTTTGTGAGCAAGCATTGGTTGACCAACAACGTCACCGATCGCGTGGATGTGAGGAACGTTAGTACGCATTTGCTTATCAACATTGATGAAGCCACGCTCATCAACTTCGATACCCGCTTTTTCAGCGTCGATAAGTGCACCGTTTGGAACACGACCGATAGCAACAAGAACAGCATCGTAGCGCTCAGCTTCAGCTGGTGCTTTTTTGCCTTCCATTGAAACGTAGATACCGTCTTCTTTCGCTTCAACAGCAGTCACTTTAGTTTCAAGCATTAGCTTGAACTTGTTCTTAATGCGCTTAGTGAAAACTTTAACGATGTCTTTATCCGCAGCAGGGATAACTTGATCGAACATCTCTACAACTTCAACTTTAGAACCTAGAGAGTGGTAAACCGTACCCATCTCAAGACCGATGATACCGCCGCCCATGATAAGCAGTTTTTCAGGTACTTCGTTTAGTTCTAGTGCATCCGTAGAATCCCAAATACGTGGGTCTTCATGTGGGATGAAAGGAAGTTTGATTGGGCGAGAACCCGCAGCAATGATTGCGTTATCGAAGTTAACAGTTGTTGCTTCGCCTTCGCCTTCAACAAGAATGCTGTTAGGACCAGTGAACTTACCGAAACCGTTAACAACAGTAACGTTACGCATCTTAGCCATACCGCCAAGACCGCCAGTTAGTTGATCAACTACTTTTTCTTTCCAAATACGGATCTTGTTGATGTCCGTTTGTGGCTCGCCGAATACAACGCCGTGCTCTGCCATCGCTTTAGCTTCTTCGATTACTTTAGAAACGTGAAGAAGTGCTTTTGATGGAATACAACCAACGTTTAGACATACACCACCAAGAGTGCTGTAACGTTCAACTAGTACTGTTTCTAGACCTAAATCCGCACAACGGAATGCCGCTGAGTAACCAGCAGGACCTGAACCAAGTACAACAACTTGGGCTTTAATTTCTTTGCTCATTGTGACCTCTTGTAGTCATTATCCCTAACAGGCTGAGTAGATGTTCTTAAAATTATTGGGCTTTCAAACAGGAAACATTTTACAGAGATGTTAACAGTGTGAAAGTAGCTTTAAGTTAGCCTGTGAGCTAGACAACAATTCCCTATCAGATTATGAGAAATGCAGGAAACTGTTCTCTAAAAATAGTCTTTATATAAAGAATTAAGGTGACCCGAAAGTCACCTTAATAATTACTTTCTCAATTACAGTACTAGACGACGAATGTCAGATAGTGCGCTGTTTAGGAAAGTAATGAAGCGTGCACCTTCAGCACCATCGATCACACGGTGGTCGTATGATAGAGACAGTGGAAGCTGTAGACGTGGTTGGAACTCTTTACCATTCCAAACTGGCTTAATTTCAGACTTAGATACACCTAGGATACCTACTTCTGGAGCATTTACGATTGGAGTAAATGCAGTACCGCCAATACCACCAAGGCTAGAGATTGTGAAACAACCGCCTTGCATGTCTGCCGCTGTTAGCTTACCAGAACGTGCTTTCTTAGAAACAGCCATTAGCTCTTCAGATAGCTCGTAAATGCCTTTCTTGTTCACGTCTTTGAAAACAGGAACAACTAGACCGTTTGGTGTATCAACAGCGATACCCACGTTTACGTACTTCTTAAGAATGATGCTTTCGCCATCTTCAGAAAGAGAAGAGTTAAACGCTGGGAATGCTTCTAGCGCTTTAGCAACAGCTTTCATGATGAACACAAGTGGAGTGATCTTCATGCCAGTGTCTTTCTTCGCTTCGATTGCGTTCTGTTCTTTACGGAATGCTTCTAGCTCAGTGATGTCTGCGTTGTCCCACTGTGTAACGTGAGGGATCATTACCCAGTTACGGTGCAGGTTAGCGCCAGAGATCTTCTTAATCTTAGAAAGCTTCTGAACTTCAGTTTCGCCGAACTTGCTGAAGTCAACTTTTGGCCATGGTAGTAGACCAAGAGCAGAACCGTCGCCGCCTTTGCCAGATGCCGCTGCACCAGACTCAAGACGCTTAAGTGCATCTTTAACGTAAGACTGAACGTCTTCTTTAAGGATACGGCTCTTACGACCAGTACCTTTAACCTTAGAAAGGTTAACGCCAAATTCACGAGCTAGACGACGAACTACTGGAGAAGCGTGCGCGTAGTCACCGTTCTCTTGGAAGTCGCCTGCTGCTGCTGGAGCCGCTGCAGGTGCTTCTGCTTTAGGAGCAGCTGCCGCCGCTGGAGCTGCTGCTTGTGCAGGTGCTGCAACAGGAGCAGGAGCTGCGCCTTCAACTACGAACGTCATGATTAGAGAGCCAGTTGACACTTTGTCGCCAGCTGCAATCTTGATCTCTTTTACTGTACCAGCGAATGGTGCTGGAACTTCCATTGAAGCTTTGTCGCCTTCAACAGTAATTAGAGATTGCTCTTCTTCTACTGTATCGCCAACCGCTACCATGATTTCAGTAACTTCTACTTCGTCACCACCGATATCAGGAACGTTTACTTCTTTTTCAGCTGATGCTGCTGGAGCCGCTGCAACTGGTGTCGCCGCTGGAGCAGGAGCTGCTGCAACTGGAGCGCCAGAGCCCGCTACTTCAAATACCATTACTAGAGAACCAGTCGATACTGAATCACCAGAAGCGATCTTGATTTCTTTAACGATACCAGCGAATGGTGCAGGAACTTCCATTGAAGCCTTGTCACCTTCAACAGTAAGAAGAGATTGCTCTTCTTCTACTGCGTCACCGATAGCAACCATGATTTCAGTTACTTCAACTTCATCACCGCCGATGTCAGGAACGTGAACTTCTTTAAGCTCAGCTGCCGCTGCAGGAGCAGCTGCAACTGGTGCCGGCGCTTCAACTGCTGGAGCAGCCGGTGCTGCTGCAGCACCTTCCGCTTCGAAGATCATGATAAGAGAACCAGTAGAAACAGAATCGCCTTCCGCTACTTTGATTTCTTTAACGATACCCGCTTGAGACGCAGGAACTTCCATTGAAGCTTTGTCGCCTTCAACAGTGATCAGTGACTGCTCTTCTTCAACCTTGTCGCCAACGTTTACAAGAATCTCAGTTACTTCAACCTCGTCAGCACCGATGTCTGGTACATTAATTTCGATTGTCATTGTATTTACCTACCTTAATGCCAGTCTTATGCGTATTGCGGGTTAGTTTTTTCAGTGTCGATATCGAATTTAGCAATTGCTTCAACAACTACAGATTTCTCGATGTCACCACGTTTAGCCAGTTCAGTTAGAGCTGCAACTACGATGTAGCCAGCGTTAACTTCGAAGTGACGACGTAGGTTTGCACGGCTGTCAGAACGGCCGAAACCATCTGTACCAAGTACTTTGTAAGACTCAGTTGGCATGTACGCACGTACTTGCTCAGCGTAGTTCTTCATGTAGTCAGTCACTGCGATTGCAGGTTCTTTACCAAGAACAGTCGTGATGTACGGTACTTTCTCTTCAGCTTCTGGGTGAAGCATGTTGTCACGCTCTACCGCTTGGCCGTCACGAGTTAGTTCGTTGAACGACGTTACAGAGAATACGTCAGATGCTACGCCGTACTCTTCGCTTAGAATTTCAGCTGCTTTACGCGCTTCGTTCATGATAGTACCAGAGCTCATTAGTTGAACTTTGCCCTTAGCACCAGCGTGAGATTCAAGCTTGTAGATACCTTTACGGATGCCTTCTTCAGCGCCTTCTGGCATTGCTGGCATTGCGTAGTTCTCGTTCATTACTGTTAGGTAGTAGTAAACGTTCTCTTGCTCAGGACCGTACATGCGACGGATACCGTCTTGCATGATTACCGCTAGCTCGTAAGCAAACGTTGGGTCGTAAGAGATACAGTTCGGGATAGTGTTCGCTTGGATGTGCGAGTGACCATCTTCGTGCTGTAGACCTTCACCGTTCAGTGTTGTACGACCTGCAGTAGCACCTAGTAGGAATCCACGAGCTTGTTGGTCGCCTGCTAACCACGCCATGTCACCAATACGTTGGAAACCGAACATTGAGTAGTAGATGTAGAACGGGATCATCGGTAGATCGTTTGTGCTGTATGAAGTTGCAGCAGCAACCCATGAAGCCATAGAACCTAGTTCGTTGATACCTTCTTGAAGAACTTGACCAGACGTTGCTTCTTTGTAGTAAGAAACGATGCCTTTATCTTCAGGTGTGTATTCTTGACCGTGTGGGTTGTAGATACCAACCTGACGGAATAAACCTTCCATACCGAATGTACGAGCTTCATCACAGATGATAGGAACGATGTTCTTACCAATGTTCTTATCTTTAAGAAGGATGTTTAGCGTACGTACATAAGCCATAGTTGTAGAGATATCACGCTTCTGTTCACCTAGTAGAGGTGCGAATGCGTCTAGCTCAGGAACCTTGAACTCTTGAGTAAACTTAGGAAGACGTGCAGGTGTGTAACCGTGTAGAGCGTTACGACGAGCGTGCATGTATTCGTACTCAGGCGTACCTTCTTCCAGTTTCAGGTAAGGAAGTTCAGCGATCTTCTCATCTGAAAGGATGTCTTCTAGGCCTAGGCGATCACGCAGGTGTTGAACATGAGTCATGTCCATTTTCTTAACACCGTGTGCAATGTTCTTACCTTCAGCTGCATCACCCATGCCGTAACCTTTAACAGTCTTAGCTAGGATTACAGTTGGCTTGCCGTTTGTCTCTTTTGCATTGTTGAATGCAGCAAACAGTTTAGAAGAATCGTGACCACCACGCTTAAGAGCGAAGATTTCGTCATCAGTCATGTCTGCAACTAGTGCAGCTGTTTCTGGGTACTTACCAAAGAAGTGCTCACGTACGTATGCGCCATCTTTAGATTTGAATGTTTGGTAGTCACCATCGATAGTTTCGTTCATTAGTTGAAGAAGCTTACCAGTAGTGTCTTTAGCTAGTAGAGAATCCCAGTTGCTACCCCAGATAACTTTAACAACGTTCCAACCTGCGCCTTTGAATAGGCCTTCAAGTTCTTGGATGATGCTACCGTTACCCATTACAGGGCCGTCTAGACGCTGTAGGTTACAGTTGATTAGGAAACATAGGTTGTCTAGCTTCTCACGCGCAGCGAAAGAAATAGCACCACGTGATTCTGGCTCATCCATCTCACCGTCACCTAGGAACGCGTATACGCGTTGCGCTGAAGTTTCTTTCAGGCCACGGCCGTCAAGGTACTTAAGGAAGCGCGCTTGGTAGATAGCAGAGATAGGGCCAAGACCCATAGATACTGTCGGGAACTGCCAGAACTCAGGCATCAGTTTAGGGTGCGGGTAAGAAGGGATACCTTTACCATCAACTTCTTGACGGAAGTTATCTAGCTGTTCTTCAGTTAGACGACCTTCAACGAATGCACGAGAGTAGATACCTGGAGAGATGTGACCTTGGTAGTAAACTAGATCGCCACCGTCTGTCTCGTTTGGAGCACGGAAGAAGTGGTTGAAACATACTTCGTAGAACGCTGCTGCTGACTGGTAAGAAGCCATGTGACCACCAAGGTCTAGGTCTTTCTTAGAAGCACGCAATACGATCATGATTGCGTTCCAGCGAATAATCGAACGAATACGACGCTCAAGAGTTACGTCACCAGGGTAAGCTGGCTCTTGTGCTGCTGGAATTGTGTTGATGTAGTTTGTGTTGATGCCTGTAGCCATATCAACACCATCTAAACGCGCTTTATCTAGAACTTGTTCTAGTAAAAACTGTGCACGTTCTACACCTTCTTCACGTACTACTGACTCAAGAGCTTCTAACCAATCTTGAGTTTCCAGAGCATCAACGTCATGCTTCATGTCAGACATGGCGATCTATCCTTTTTGTTAGTTGGATTCTACTAAACACGTAAATAGCCGAAGTATTACGGCTATTTACCCTGTTGAATTCGACGTAAAGAACGTTCGCGGCGCGACTCTTCTTTGGTCAAATCCATCAATGTTTCTTCGATGTAAGCTAAATGAGAGTGTGACATTTCACGTGCCTGTTCTGGCTGTCCTGAAACGATCGCATCCACAATGTTAGCTCGATGTATACTCACTTTCTCCACAACGTCTTTACGACGATGCAACAGCTTTAAATTTTCTAAGACGTTTTGTTCGAGTAACGGAGCCAAGCTACGAACAATGTGCAATAACACCACATTGTGCGCTGCCTCTGTTAAAGCAATAAGAAAAGCCATCACCGCTGCAGATTCGGCTTCAATATCACCCTTATCTTGCGCACCGCGAATTTTTTCTTGGCATGCTTGAATTCGAGCAAAGTCTTCATCAGTGCCACGCAATGCCGCGAAGTAAGCCGAAATCCCTTCCATCGCATGACGCGATTCCAACAAGTCTAGCTGGGTTTCAGAATGGGACGACAACAAATTAAGCAAAGGATCTGAAAAGCTTTTCCAGATATTTTCGCTAACAAACGTACCTCCACCTTGACGGCGAGTAAGCAAGCGTTTTGCTTCTAAACGTTGTATCGCTTCTCGGATTGAAGGACGAGACACATCGAACTGTTTCGCCAGTTCGCGCTCAGGCGGCAGCTGCTGCCCTGGAGCCAGTGTTCCTTCCACTATCAACCTTTCTAACTCTTGTTCGATAACATCGGAGAGTTTTGGCTGACGAATCCTTTGATAAGCCATAGTTTGTTGTTCTTCTTTTTCTTCGCTGACAATTGGTAATACCAATTTTAAGTTGGGCAGAAATTAACATAATTAAAACGCCACTGTCCAGCCTAAAATTGACCTGCATCATAGAATACAGCGTGAATTAACCATGATTTAACAAATGAAATTTAAAACAGCAACCAAATTGGTCTTACCATTTACAGGGGTAATACTTTTGGGGAGTGTTCGTGCTAGAAAGTTTCAGGATAAAAATGAATTGTTTCAGAAAGATTAGCGTCACTTGTTTAAAAATCGAACCAAGCGCACATTTAGGGTGGAAATTCTGTTCATAAGTTTTAATAAATGAGTGTTTGATAAGTTCGTCACACTCTCAATTTATTGATGCGCTTCTCTTCACCACTTTCTTTACATCGCAACAACAAAAATTCACAAGTCATTATGATAGGCGTTGACTATTCAACGCCCACCAGCGGTAAGGCCATCGTCAAAAACGGAGGCTTAATGTTTGAGATTTTTTTTAAACTTCTGCCAATCGAAGACCAAGCCGGGGTCAGTTTTACGCAGAGGCGCTATAAATTGATGGCCAGTGATACGTTCGCTGGTGATTTTAGGGAACGTCGATACGATCGTTTCTGTTAGTTGGTTAAGCGCTTGATACTGCTGCTCGGTGTAAGCCACAAAGTCACTGCCTTCCAGTTCAATACCAATCGAATAATCATTACACCTTTCACGTCCTGCAAAGCTCGACTGGCCAGCATGCCAAGCTCGGTCTAAGAAAGAAACGAACTGCACCACTTCCCCATCGCGACGAATCAAACAGTGCGCCGATACGCCCATTAGGTGAATCACCTTAAAAAATGGATGTTCCGACGGGTCGAGTTTGCCCGTAAAAAACTGTTCGATGTAAGGCCCACCAAATTGACCCGGAGGCAAGCTAATGTTGTGAACCACCAGCAGAGAGATATCGTCGGCACTCGGTCGAGCATCAAAATACGGAGAAGGAACATGCCGAGCGTTGTCGTACCATCCGTTGGAGCTGATCGTCATCTTGGTCTCACTTTCTTTTCTGCTAGCACAATAAGATGTGACCTTGCCCATAGAGCAGTCGCGCTAGCCTCTTTAATTTGAAGTTAAGCAAGAGTATCATTCCATTCCCACTCCCTTTCAAGATTAGATTTGCGATGAAAAACACACATAACAGCCACCAACGCCTTGACTACTTAAAAGAGCAACTGCCTCTAGAGATCACTCGTGCAGTCGCTGAGACCATCAAAGAAGATCTAGGTGGAACGCTAGAACCAGCGGCTGATATTACGGCAAGTCTAATCCCTGCAGACGCAATCAACAGTGCAACCATCATTACTCGCGAGCACGGCGTATTCTGCGGTAAAGCTTGGGCTGATGAAGTGTTTAAGCAACTGGGCGGTGAAGTGACTATCGAGTGGAACGTAGAAGATGGCGACAAGGTTGAACCAAACCAAACGCTTTGCACGCTAACGGGCCCAGCACGCGCGCTATTAACCGGTGAGCGTAACGCAATGAACTTTATTCAAACGCTATCTGGTTGTGCGACTACAACGGCTATCTACGCAGACAAAATCAAACACACTGAATGCCGCCTGTTGGATACTCGTAAAACCATCCCTGGCCTACGCAGCGCACTGAAATACGCGGTGGCTTGTGGTGGCGGTTTCAATCACCGTATTGGTGTGTTCGATGCTTACCTAATCAAAGAAAACCACATCATCGCTTGTGGTGGCATTGAGAAGGCTATCTCTACAGCAAAAGAGCTGAACCCAGGTAAGCCAGTTGAAGTGGAAACCGAAAGCCTAGAAGAGCTAGAGCAAGCGATCAGCGCTGGCGCAGACATCATCATGTTAGACAACTTCACTACAGACATGATGCGTGAAGCTGTGAAAATCAACGCTGGACGTGCTGCGCTAGAAAACTCTGGTAACGTAACGCTAGATACGATTGCTGAGTTCGCTGAAACAGGCGTTGATTACATCTCGGTAGGTGCACTAACTAAGCACCTAAAAGCAATGGATCTATCAATGAGATTCAAAGCGTAATTGACTGAATAATAAATAATTTCTATAAAGGCACTGTTGATAACAGTGCCTTTTTTATTGCCTGAATTATCAGTATTTTAAGCAGTTATTTAAGCTGATCGCATAAATTTGCGCGCTATATGAAACACTACACCAATAAATACCAAACCACTCGCGACCACACCTGAACACCATTCCACTACCCCATCTCAACTTCTATTCTTTCCATCAACCAGTGCCTGCACTGAAACAAACTAAAGAATGGAATTAGACAATGAATAACAAGAACAAAAGAACGAACCAGAAAGGCTTTACCTTAATTGAATTGATGATCGTGGTGGCGATTATTGGGGTGTTATCGGCGATTGCTGTACCTGCTTATAAAGACTATGTATCAAAAAGCGAGGCCTCATCCGCACTTGCTACTTTAAAGTCAGTTTTAACTCCAGCAGAACTTCAAATTCAAGAAGATGGTGGATTAACTGACCTAGCGGCTTTAGGTACAGTAATCGGAGCTAATTCATTAGGTAACCTCGCAATAACGAATACAGCAGCATCAAGTGCTGCGATGACATTTACTTTCACTGGTGGATCTCTTAGTAGCGGTGTGATGACAATTACTCGCTCTAATACTGGCTGGGCTTGTGTCCGCAGTGCCAACGCAACACTTATTGGAGTAGATTTAGAGGGCTGTAATTAATTTGCTCTTAACCAACCTCCCAACCGTTCTACGTCAAGCTAATCTACTTAGCCTGACTCAAGAACAAACCGTTGCGGAACATATACATGCTTCAGGTGTATCTACACCTGAAGCTTTGCTCGTTCTAGACATCTTCACAGGCGAGAGTCTCGCACATAACATTCAGGCCATCTTCGGTTTGCCGTTGGTACAACTTGCCAATACGGACTATGAGACCTTATGTGACCAATTAGGACTTCGAGAACTGATTACCAAGTATCGTGCTGTACCGATTTCAGTCTCTAGCTCGACTCTCACACTCGCCTCCGCCGACCCGACCGATTTACAAGCGGAAGATGACTTTCGATTCGCGACAGGGTTGCAGATCGAATTGGTTGTCGCCAACTACTCCGAATTAGAAGGTGCGATACGCAAGCTGTATGGACGCTCTATTTCAGGGCAAGACTCTAAACGCAAAGAGATCACTCAAGACGAACTCGCCAATCTTGTTGAAGTGTCTGACGACGAGATAGCGTCGATTGAAGATCTCAGCCAAGACGATTCCCCTGTCAGCCGATTTATCAATCAGATACTGGTTGATGCGGTGCGTAAGGGCGCATCAGATATCCACTTCGAACCTTATGAAGAGCACTACCGAGTACGACTGCGTTGTGATGGCATCCTTGTTGAAATACAACAACCCGCTTCCCATTTAAGTCGTCGTCTATCTGCTCGTTTAAAGATCCTCGCCAAGCTTGATATCGCTGAACGTCGCTTACCTCAAGATGGTCGTATTAAGTTACGTTTGAACGACGAACTCTCGATTGATATGCGAGTATCAACTCTGCCGACCTTATGGGGTGAAAAGATAGTACTGCGATTGCTTGATAGCAGCGCGGCCAATCTAGATATCGATAAGTTAGGTTACAGCGAAGATCAAAAAGCACTCTACCTCAATGCCTTGAAGCGCCCACAAGGGATGATCTTAATGACAGGGCCAACCGGCAGCGGAAAAACCGTCTCCCTATATACTGGCCTTAGAGTGCTTAACACTACGGAACGCAACATCTCAACTGCTGAAGACCCAGTGGAAATTAACCTGTGTGGTATCAATCAGGTACAAGTGACACCTAAGATCGGCTTTGGGTTTGCGGAAGCGCTGCGATCATTTTTACGACAAGATCCTGATGTGGTGATGGTGGGAGAGATCCGAGACTTGGAAACCGCAGAGATCGCGATCAAAGCATCGCAAACGGGTCACTTGGTCCTTTCAACACTGCACACTAACTCTGCCGCGGAAACCGTCACTCGACTCGCTCATATGGGGATAGAGCCCTTTAACCTCGCTTCATCATTGAGTTTGATTATCGCCCAGCGACTGGCAAGACGATTGTGCAACCACTGCAAAGAAACTGACGATTCACCAGACATCTTTCTGCGTCACTCGATTCCTAACAGCCAAACCATCTACAAAGCGAGTCCTCAAGGTTGCAATGAGTGTAACCAGGGTTATTCGGGGCGAGTGGGCATCTATGAAGTGATGCCGTTTAGCGATCAACTGAAAAGCAGCCTGATCGACAAACCGAACGCGTTAGCCATTGAAAACTTGGCTCGTCGAGAAGGCATGAGAACTCTGCAAGAGTCAGGGTTAGATAAATTGCTTGAAGGCACCACCAGCTATCAAGAGCTGCAACGTGTTCTGTACATATAAACCCATGGAGCACCAATGAGTAGCAAGTCCAAACAATCACAACTAAAAAGCTATCACTGGAAAGGCATTAACAGCTCAGGCAAGAAAGTGTCTGGGCAAACCTTAGCGCTCACTGAATTGGAAGTACGAGAAAAGCTCAAAGAACAGCATATTCAGATTAAGAAAATCAAAAAGAAAAGTATTTCAGCCGTCACTCGTTTAACCCATAGAGTCAAAGCTAAAGACATCACTATTTTAACTCGGCAACTTGCTACCATGCTGGCTACTGGTGTGCCTATCGTACAAGCCATCAAGTTGGTGTCGGACAATCACCGCAAAGCTGAAATGAAATCGATTCTATCGCATATCTGCAAAGGTGTAGAAGCCGGTACGCCAATCTCAAAAGCGATGCGAACCGCAAGCCGTCACTTTGATGAACTGTATACTGATTTGGTCGCCACAGGCGAACTCTCCGGCAACCTTGCACAAGTATTTGAACGCTTGGCGACCTATCGTGAAAAGAGTGAGCAACTAAAATCCAAGGTTATAAAGGCTCTCATCTACCCAGCAATGGTTGTAGCGGTCGCCCTTACCGTTTCCTACTTAATGCTGACCATGGTGATTCCAGAGTTTGAGTCGATGTTTTCTGGCTTTGGCGCCGACCTGCCTTGGTTCACCCAACAAGTACTCTACCTTTCCCATTGGATGCAGGCTTACAGTTTTTATACGGCTGTAGGCATCGGGCTTGTTGTCCTGATTATTTACCAACTGTGTCAGCGCTCCCACTCGATCAGACTGTCTGTTAGTCGGCTAGGATTACGCTTTCCTGTTCTTGGTGGCGTATTAGCCAAAGCCTCTATTGCCAAATTCAGCCGAACCTTATCAACTAGTTTTAGTTCTGGTATTCCGATTTTAATGAGCCTCAAGACCACAGCTAAAACCGCAGGCAATCTGCATTATGAGTCGGCCATCATTGAAGTTCACCGAGAAACGGCTGCTGGCATGCCAATGTATATCGCAATGCGCAATACCAACGCCTTCCCTGAAATGGTATTACAGATGGTGATGATCGGTGAAGAGTCTGGCAACCTTGATGATATGCTCAATAAAGTAGCCTCGATTTACGAGTTTGAAGTCGACAACACCGTCGACAATTTGGGCAAGATTCTAGAGCCACTGATCATCGTATTTTTAGGTACTGTTGTTGGTGGGCTTGTTGTCGCAATGTACTTACCGATCTTTAATCTTATGAGTGTGTTAGGATAGTTAAAAGCAACTAAACACCCATGAGCAGCAATCTCTGCTCACCTTGATTAAGTGGTAAAGGACACTATGGAAGTATTTCACTACTATCCTTGGCTATTCCCCGTATTAGCTTTCATTTTTAGCCTTCTTATCGGCAGCTTCCTCAACGTAGTCATACACCGTTTACCGATTATGATGGAACGCGAATGGCAACAAGAGTGCTCGGAGTATTTCTCTCAATATAAAATTCCAGCGCCAGAGGGAAAGTTTAATCTCAGCATTCCTCGCTCAACCTGCCCGAAATGCAAAATCCAATTAAGAATCATCGACAATATTCCAGTGTTAAGCTGGTTGTTCTTAAAGGGTAAGTGCTATAGCTGTGCTAATCCAATCAGTGCTCGCTACCCTTTGGTCGAGTTGCTTACCGCAATACTTTGCACAATGGTTGCTAGCCACTTTGGTTTCAGCTACTACGCCATTGCTTTGATTTTTTTCACCTTCGCACTGATTACCGCGACCTTTATCGATCTCGATACTATGTTGTTGCCTGATCAAATCACCTTGCCTTTGGTTTGGTCTGGTATCGCTTTAGCACTGTTTAATATCAACCCAGTATCGCTGCAAGATTCTGTGGTTGGCGCAATGGCTGGCTACCTAGCTCTGTGGTCGGTGTATTGGTTGTTCAAACTACTCACAGGTAAAGAAGGCATGGGTTACGGTGACTTCAAACTCCTGGCTGCACTTGGTGCATGGCTTGGTTGGCAGCACCTACCGATGATCATCCTTTTATCTTCGCTGGTTGGCCTTGTGTTTGGTTTGATTCAGCTTCGCCTGAAACAGCAAGGCATCGATAAAGCCTTTCCATTTGGTCCTTACCTTGCAATTGCGGGTTGGGTAAGCTTGATGTGGGGTAACGACATCATGGGTTGGTATTTCACTTCTGTACTAGGAATTTAACCATGGCAATCATTATCGGATTAAGCGGTGGTATCGCCAGTGGCAAAACCACGGTCGCTAACCTGTTCAATGAGCATTTTAATATTGATATTGTTGATGCTGATATCGTGGCACGTGAAGTGGTTGCGCTGGGCAGTGACGGCTTAAAACAGATAACAAAACACTTTGGTGAGTCTATCTTGCTTGACGATGGAACACTCAACCGAAGTAGGCTGCGTGAGCTGATCTTCTCAGATCCTAAAGAGAAGCAGTGGCTCAATGATCTTCTTCATCCCATGATCCGTGACAAAATTGACAGTGACCTGTCTAAAATCACATCCCCGTATGGTTTATTAGTGGCACCATTATTGGTGGAAAACCAAATGCAAGGCATGGCCGATCGCGTATTAATTGTTGATGTGCCAGCAGAAGTGCAAATAGAACGAACGATGAGTCGTGATAATGTTTCTAGGGAACAAGTTGCATCAATTTTAAAATCACAGGCTTCAAGAGAACAACGCTTAGCAGTTGCAGATGACGTGATTAAAAACCATACTAAAAACCAAGAACTTTTGCCTCAAATCACAGATTTACATCAAAAGTATCTGGCAATCAGTGCTGTAGATGGGTCAGAATAGAACAATGTTGAATGAAGGTTTGCTCGATGATCACCCATAAATTTGAACATCCTCTAAATGAGAAAACACGCATCTACTTAAGAGTCGAATCACTCTTGAGGCAGCTACACTTGTCTTCTACATTTTCCGATGCTCAACAGTATCAACTCTTTTTCCGTTCCATCTTTGATCTGATTGAAATCTTCGAACAGATCCAACTCAAGAGCGAACTGGCAAAAGATATTGAGAAGCAACGTGTAACCTACAAAAGCTGGTTAGATGTTGAAGGTGTCGATCAAGAGATGCTGACATCACTGCTTAATGACATTGGTAATATCTATCGTGATCTGATGCAGGCAGAGCGTTTTGGCCAGTCACTTAAGGAAGATCGCTTCCTGAGTGCGATTCGCCAGCGCTTTAATCTTCCAGGTGGCTCATGCTGCTTTGATTTACCAGCACTGCATTACTGGCTGCACCTTCCTCTTGATAAGAGAATGAGAGATGCTAAAGCTTGGATGGATAGCTTACAGCCTCTGTATGAAGCGCTAACACTGTGGTTGAAGCTAACCAGAGAGACTGGTCACTTTAAAGAGCAAATCGCTCGTGCTGGCTTCTTCCAGAGCGATGCCGATGAAGCGAATATCCTTCGTCTTTCTATTCCGATGCAATACGGTGCCTACCCGATGATCTCAGGTCACAAGAACCGCTTTGCTGTTAAGTTCATGAGCTTTGAGACTGGGCAAGCCTGTACTCAAGACATCGAATTTGAATTGGCTATCTGCACCTAATTAATTTTCCTTTTTTAGTTTGGCTTGAGTCCTCACTCGAGCCTAAACTCTTTCTTACAATACCCTCTAATTAAGAATCACTATGTCGAAAAAAATCACCATCGTTAAATGCCCTCAATGTAATGCCGACGTTGAATGGGGCGAACAAAGCCCACACCGCCCGTTTTGCAGTAAGCAATGTCAGATGATTGATTTCGGTGAATGGGCAGACGAAGAGAACAGCATCGCTGGCGCACCAGACATGTCGGATAGCGATGGTTGGTCGGAAGATCCATACTAAGCGAGTAGCGAGTAGCGAGTAGCGAGTAGCGAGTAGCGAGTAGCGAGTAGCGAGTAGCGAGTAGCGAGTAGCGAGTAAATTTTGAAGGGTTGGCGTTTAACGTCAATCCTTTTTTATTGCCAATAGTTTGGTGTTTACTGAAAGAGATTCCCTACTCCTTCCTTCGTCAGTCTAGGGAATGACGGTTAAATATGAGTTTCGGTCTGGTTCGTCATCCTCAAGAGTGAGGTACGAGCGAATTGGAGATCTCTTACCTGATAAGCTCCAAATAACAGACACAAAAAAGCGGAGCCAAGTGGCTCCGCTTTTATCGATAGAATGCAAAAAGAATTACTTCTTAGTAAGCTTCTCTTTAATACGAGCTGACTTACCAGAACGCTCACGTAGGTAGTACAACTTGGCACGACGTACTGCACCACGGCGTTTAACTTCGATGCTATCAACCATTGGAGAGTGAGTTTGGAACGCACGCTCTACGCCTTCACCGTTCGAGATCTTACGAACTGTGAATGCAGAGTGTAGACCACGGTTACGAATAGCGATTACAACGCCTTCGAAAGCCTGTAGACGCTCACGGTCACCTTCTTTTACCTTAACCTGAACTACAACAGTGTCACCTGGTGCGAATTTAGGAAGGTCTGATTTTAGTTGCTCTTCTTCAAGAGCCTTGATGATGTTGCTCATTTGTATAAATTCCTAGAATAAACTGATACTAAATTTAATAGGTTACTGCTTGCTTTTCGTTAAGAGCGTTGCTCTTTAATGAATTCAGCCAGTAATTGTTCCTGTTCGTCAGTCAGAGCTAGGTTTTCCAGGAGTTCTGGTCTTCTTAGCCAAGTTCGGCCCAACGATTGTTTTAATCGCCAGCGACGAATGTCCTTATGGTTTCCAGACTTGAGTACCGATGGCACATCTTTATCGTCTAGCACCTCAGGGCGCGTATAATGGGGACAATCTAGCAAACCATTTGCAAAAGAATCTTCTTCTGCTGAAGCGAAATCTCCAAGTACACCCGGAACAAACCGAGATACTGAATCAATCAGCGTCATGGCTGGCAGTTCGCCACCCGTCATCACAAAATCTCCAATCGACCATTCTTCGTCAACTTCAGATTGAATGATGCGCTCATCTACCCCTTCGTAGCGACCACAAATAAGAAGTAAATTCTCGTTTGTTGCCAGCTCTTCAACACCTTTCTGGTCGAGTTTACGACCTTGAGGTGAAAGATAGATAACTTTCGTCTTTCCCGGTGCTGCTTGCTTGGCCGTTGTGATAGCGTCGCGCAAAGGCTGAACCATCATTAACATGCCAGGACCACCACCGTAAGGTCTGTCATCAACAGTGCGATGTTTATCATGAGTGAAATCACGAGGATTCCATGTTTCAATAGATAAAAGACCTTTTTTAACCGCTTGACCTGTTACTCCAAAATCAGTAACAGAACGGAACATTTCAGGAAAAAGGCTAATAATGCCAACCCACATGTGTTCTCTCGCTCTGTAATTTGGAGTTAGAATCCAGGATCCCAGTCAACTTCGATCCGGCGAGCTTCGCGATCAACTTTCTTGATCACTTGCTCTTCAAGGTACGGTACTAACCGTTCCTTTTGGCCAAAAGCATCTTTAAGATTTGCTTTGATTACTAGAACATCGTTCGAGCCAGTCTCTAATAGGTCAGTGACCTTACCAAGGTCGTAACCTTTAGTAGTAAAAACTTGCATACCGAACAATTCGCGCCAGTAGAATTCATCTTCTGACAATTCAGGTAACGAAGCAGGGTCAATAGCAATTTCAAAGTTAGTCATCAGTTGCGCGTCTTCACGAACATCTAATCCCGCTAGCTTACATACATAACCTTGGCCATGACGTTTCCAGCTCTCAACTTTGTACTCAACCCACTTACCCTTTTGGTTTAAATACCAAGGGCTGTAATCAAATATGCTTTCAGCATTGTCTGTGTAGGAGAACACTTTAAGCCAGCCACGAATACCATAGGTAGACCCAAGTTTACCCATGACAATTCTATTGTTTTGCTCGCTCATAGTTTCTTTACCCTTCATCGACATAAGCTATTTCTCTTTAAAAAAGAATTAAGCCGCTTTTTGAGCGTCTTTAACTAGCTTAGCTACACGATCAGATAGAGATGCGCCTTGACCAACCCAGTGGTTAACACGATCTAGGTCTAGACGTAGACCTTCTTCTTGACCTTGAGCAGTAGGGTTAAAGAAACCTACTTTCTCGATGAAACGGCCAGTTGCAGCGTTACGGCTATCCGCAACTACGATTTGATAAAATGGGCGCTTCTTTGCACCGTGACGTGCCAAACGAATGGTTACCATGTCGTCCTCTTTGCTTTCTTAATAAAATAATTAACCCCAAGTATAAGTAAATAGCTTGGGGTCTCGTGCCAAATTAAAGCCCCGGAATTTTACTCTTATTCCGGGGCAATGCAAGGGCTTTAGCTATTTTTTCACCAACATAGCTGCCGTACACTTTCTGTGACACGGCTAACACTATGAAAAGTAACGTAGCTAAAGCTTACATTTGTAGATTATCGACCAAACGGGTTAAAGCCACCACCCATTCCGCCCATACCTCCACCGCCGCCCATCATGCCTTGCATGTTGCGCATCATGCCTTTCATGCCACCTTTTTGCATTTTCTTCATCATCTTCTGCATCTGGGTGAACTGCTTAAGCATACGGTTTACATCTTGTACCTGTGTACCTGAACCAGCGGCAATACGCTTTTTGCGCGAGCCTTTGATTAGGTCAGGGCGTTGACGCTCTTTCATGGTCATAGAGTTGATGATCGCTTCCATTTGCTTGAACATCTTGTCATCAACTTTATCTTTAACGTTATCTGGTAGCTGAGACATGCCTGGAAGCTTATCCATCATGCCCATCATGCCGCCCATGTTTTGCATCTGACCAAGTTGTTCACGGAAGTCTTCAAGGTCAAAGCCTTTCTTCTCTTTGAACTTCTTAGCCAGTTTCTCTGCTTTCTCGGTATCAACGTTTTTCTGTAGGTCTTCAATAAGAGACAGTACGTCGCCCATACCTAGGATACGAGAAGCAACACGATCTGGGTGGAACGGTTCTAGTGCGTCAGTCTTTTCACCAACACCTAAGAACTTAATCGGTTTGCCTGTGATATGACGAACAGACAGAGCTGCACCACCACGCGCATCACCATCAACTTTCGTCAAGATAACACCGGTTAGTGGTAGCGCATCGCCAAAGGCTTTTGCAGTATTCGCAGCATCTTGACCTGTCATTGCATCAACAACGAACAGTGTCTCTACTGGTTTAATTGCAGTATGAAGCTCTTTGATCTCGCCCATCATCTCTTCATCGATAGCCAAACGACCTGCAGTATCGACAAGTAGCACGTCGTAGAATTTCTTCTTCGCGTGGTCGATTGCAGCGTTTGCAATATCAAGAGGCTTTTGATCAGCTGAAGATGGGAAGAAGTCTACGCCAACATCGCTTGCTAATGTTTCAAGCTGTTTGATCGCCGCTGGACGGTAAACGTCGGCAGATACAACCAAGACTTTCTTCTTGTCACGCTCAGTTAGAAGCTTAGATAGCTTACCTACCGATGTGGTTTTACCCGCACCTTGTAGACCCGCCATTAAGATAACGGCTGGCGGCTGCGCTGCTAGGTTAAGAGCCTCGTTAGACTCACCCATCACCGCTTCAAGTTCAGCTTGAACGATCTTAATGAATTCTTGACCAGGCGTTAGAGATTTAGAAACCTCAACACCCACAGCGCCTTCTTTTACGCGCTTAACAAAATCGCGGACAACGGGCAGTGCAACGTCGGCTTCAAGTAGCGCCATACGCACTTCACGCAGCGTCTCTTTAATATTGTCTTCGGTCAGACGACCTTTACCGCTGATGTTCTTCAGCGTTTTGGATAGACGATCCGTTAAATTATCAAACATAGTTTTCTCTTCGCTCAAAACTGCGACTATTACTGTGAGTATACATTAGCGCGGATTAGAGTCATACCCGTTGTAGAGCGTTAATCATCCGTGCTTGTGATGTGAGACATTATTCACTTGGAATTGAATGAGGTTCGCCATAGCCCCAAAGAGCGATGCGAGGTATAATTCGCCAATTAGTAATCATTTAAATGGATACCATGGACAGTCTTATTGCGATCGCAGCAGCCTTTCTTTATACAATGGCGATTTCCACGATCATTCCAGGTCTCGTGCACCAAACAGGAATCCGTGTAAAAACGGTGTTTATCAGCGCATTACTTGCTCTAGCTTTCCATGCTTGGTTGCTTGGCGATTTGATTTTTAATGCCAGTGGCCAAAACCTCAGTATCTTGAACGTTGCTTCATTAATCAGTTTAATCATATCCGTGGTAATGAGCGGTGCGATGCTCAAAACCCGTCTGTGGTTCATCTTACCCGTCGTTTATAGCTTCGCTGCGCTAAACTTGATGGCTGCCACTTTTCTTCCAAGCACCTTCATCAAACATCTAGAGAATGACCCAAAACTGCTCGTGCACATCTCTTTGGCTCTATTCTCATACGCAACGTTAACTATCGGTGCGCTATACGCCCTGCAACTTGCGTGGCTAGATCACAAACTTAAAAAGAAAAAAGCCTTAGTGATAAACCCTAACCTACCTCCTTTAATGATGGTGGAAAGACAGCTTTTCAAGATCATTTTGATTGGTAATGGCTTATTAACAGGTACTTTGTTGACGGGTCTCATCTTCGTGCAAGATATGTTTGCTCAAGGAAAGGCACACAAGGCTGTGTTGTCTTTTATCGCTTGGGTTATCTACTCCATTCTTCTGTGGGGTCACTATCAGAAAGGCTGGCGTGGACAGAAAGTCACTTGGTTCGCACTGGCCGGCGCCAGCATGCTCACATTAGCCTACTTCGGTAGCCGCTTCGTCCAGGAAATCATCCTGAACTAGTCTGTAAAATAAAGGCAAGGTCTCACATACCTTGCCTTTAAAATATTGAGTGCAATACATTCAATTGACATCTCGACCATGTTCGGTCATAAATTAATCAAGATACACAAATAGGAAAAGAATAGTTTTGGACGACATATCAACGGGTATCTTATTTGCGCTACTCGCGTGTCTCATTGTAATTTCTGGTTATTTCTCTGGTTCTGAAACGGGCATGATGTCCCTGAACCGCTACCGTTTAAAGCACTTGGCCAATACGGGTCATAAAGGTGCCAAACGCGTAGAAAAACTTCTGAACCGCCCAGACAGATTGATTGGCCTCATTCTCATCGGCAACAATCTCGTCAACATTCTGGCATCTGCGATCGCTACTATTCTTGGTATGCGCATCTACGGGGATATCGGTGTGGCTATCGCTACTGGTACCCTGACTCTCGTGATCCTCGTATTCGCCGAGGTAACACCAAAAACCATCGCTTCTCTATTTCCTGAACGTGTCTCTTACGCGAGTAGTATCCTTTTAATGATACTGATGAAGGTGCTGTCACCATTGGTGATCTTAGTGAACTTCATTACCAACGGCTTCATTCGTATCTTAGGTGTTAAAGCCAGCCATGATGCAACCGACCACTTGAGTTCAGAAGAGCTTAGAACCGTGGTAAATGAAGCCGGTAGCTTAATCCCTCAACGTCACCAAGATATGTTGGTGTCCATTCTGGATTTAGAGCACGTCACCGTGAACGACATCATGGTGCCGCGTAATGAGATTACTGGTATCGACATCAATGACGACTGGAAATCGATCGTTCGTCAACTTACCCACTCGCCTCATGGCCGCGTGGTGTTGTACCGTGACCAGATAGATGAAGTGGTTGGTATGCTTAGGCTACGTGAAGCTTACCGCCTGATGCTTGAAAAGAACGAATTCAATAAAGAGACCCTGTTGCGTGCAGCGGATGAGATCTACTTTATTCCTGAAGCGACACCACTCAATATTCAACTGCTTAAATTTCAACGCAATAAGCAGCGCATCGGCTTGATTGTTGATGAGTATGGTGACATCAACGGCTTGGTTACATTAGAAGATATTCTAGAAGAGATCGTAGGTGAGTTTACCACCTCAATCGCCCCAAGCTTATCTGAAGAGATTACTCCGCAAAGCGATGGCAGCTTCTTGATTGAAGGCAGCGCCAATATCCGAGACATCAACAAAGGCTTACAGTGGGCACTGCCTACTGATGGCCCAAGAACCCTGAATGGTTTGATACTGGAACATCTTGAAGACATTCCAGAAAGTCACCTGAGTGTTCAGGTTGCGAGTCATCCAATGGAAATTGTTGAACTCGAAGAGAACCGTATCAAGCTCGTTCGCGTGTTCCCACAGATCGTGAACGGCTAACTGAATTATCACTGAAGCTTACATACAAAAGACCCGGTTCATTGAACCGGGTCTTTTAGTATCTAACTCGCCCTATCTAGGGTGGCTATCAATGACTAGTCGATTTTAAGCTCTTGCAGCATAGACTCTGGCAGTGCCAATTCATCATTCTTGTTTACAGAGATACCTGCTGCAATGATCGCATTCGCGATCTCTTTCGCTTCATCCAAAGAGTGCATTGCCGCGGTACCACATTGGTATTCGTTCAGCTCAGGGATCTTATTCTGGTTCTCAACTTTCAGTACGTCTTGCATCGCTGCCAACCAACCGTCAGCCACTTGTTGTTCTGTAGGCGTACCAATCAGGCTCATGTAGAAACCCGTGCGACAGCCCATCGGTGAGATATCGATGATCTCTACATCTGAGCTATTCAATTGATTACGCATGAAACCAGCGTATAGGTGCTCTAGAGTATGGATACCTTTCTCAGATAGGATGTCTTTGTTTGGCGCAGTAAAACGCAGGTCAAACACAGTGATGGTATCCCCTTTTGGGGTTTGCATTGTTTTAGCAACACGAACTGCTGGTGCGTTCATGCGTGTGTGATCAACAGTGAAACTATCTAATAAAGGCATTGCTCTTCTCCATGACGGCTGGCTTTAGAAAAACCAGCTTCGATTGTCTTCTAGTTCTTTGCGGCACTGTTTTAGCTGCCATCCATAATCTTTTGCTTGCTGTTCGACTTTGCGCGCCACCTTAATCAACGATGGCTTGCTGTTGTATGACTTGCGCTTATAACCACCACGGCCTTCATGATAAGCCAGATATTGGTTATATGGGTCCCATAGTGAGATACCCAACTGACGACGCGTCTCGCTGGTATACCAACCGATGAACATCAATGCATCATCAAAGTTGGTTCTTGAGCCACCGTTATTGGTCGCCTTTTGGAAGTCTTCCCAAGCAGGGTCTTGAGCTTGTGCATAACCGTAGGCACTGCTTACACGCCCCCACGGTATAAAGCCAAGAATGTAATCTTTAGGTGGGCGCGCATCATGACGATAGCTACTCTCTTGTTTCACAAAAGCCATCGCGACGTTAATCGGCGTGCCCCACTCTTCTTGCATATCCAAGGCATCTTCATACCATGAAGGGTGCTCTCGAAAGATGCTACACAAATTATCTTGCTGCTTTGGCGGTGGTGTTGCACATCCAACCAATAGGCTAGAGACAACACCAACAGTCACTACAGGTAACCATTTACTACTCACTCGAGTAGGCTGACCTAATAAGGCTTGCTTCCTTTCCACCAAAGTCTCGCTATGCTTTTAAATACGAAAAATAATCCGCTAAGAAGCTATCAAAATCTTGAGTGCTTGCTTCTTCACTTTGTTGCTGAGCAATCACAGAGCGTTGAACTTCTGCTTCCATCAACTCAGCTGAATATACTTTGTATTGGTGTGCTTTGTGTTGCTGAGCGTACGTTTTACCTAACGCACAACCCACTTTACCTAAGCCACCTAACTTCTTAGTCTCTTCTAGCAACTGACCAGAAATGGTCAGCTCTGGGTTATCAATCCAAGCTTCAAGCGTATCGCACGTTTCTTGGTATGCACGACCACCTTGTTCAGCGTCCATCATCTCGGCAATAGAGCGTAGGTCTTTGAAGACACGCTTCGCCCAATTTTGCAGAGACAATCGCTCGCCATGACAACCGATTTGCAGCTCTAGACCAACCTGACGACCTTCTAGGATCACCTTGTTCCAGTTATCGCGCCAGCATTCAAGTTCGCAGTTATCCATCTCCGCAGAGTCCGTTAGCACACTCCACGTTAGGAATAAGTCTAAGAAGCGAACCTGCTGCTCATTGATACCAATTGAGCTGAATGGGTTTACGTCTAAAGAGCGAACCTCAATGTATTCAACACCACCGCGTGCCAATGCTTCAGATGGTTTTTCACCACTCTTCGCTACACGCTTAGGGCGGATTGGAGCGTAAAGCTCATTTTCAATTTGCAGTACGTTGCTATTCAATTGACGGTATTCACCATCAACCTTAGTGCCAATCTCGGCAAATTCTTCTGATGGTGTGCGAATCGCTTGATTCAAACCTTCAAGGTATTGGTCTAGGCTGTTGAAACCAATCTTCAACACGCTTTGAGCACTGTTGGTGTAGCCAAGGTCGCTCAGGCGCAGAGCCGTTGCTTTTGGTAGATACAGTGTTTCGCCAATCTTTTCAAAAGGCAGACTTGTCTCTCTTCCTTTGATGAAAGAAGAACATAGCGCAGGTGAAGCACCGAAGAAGTATGGGATTAACCAACCAAAGCGGTAGTAGTTACGAATCAAACCAAAGTAAGCATCTGACTTAGATTCACAACGCGCTTCTTCTGTTTGCTCTCCAAACAGGCTATCCCAAAAGCTTTCAGGGAAAGAGAAGTTGAAGTGAACACCAGAGATAATCTGCATCAGGCTACCGTAACGACGTTTTAGGCCTTCACGATATAGGGTCTTCAGCTTACCGTTATTCGAGGTGCCGTATTGCGCTAGCTGAATGTAATCTTCACTGCCAACATAACAAGGCATAGAAAGCGGCCATAGTTTTTCGCCGTCTAACTTGGTTTGCGTGAAGTGATGGATATCAGACAACTGATTCAAAAGCGTCGGAACGTCGTTAGAAACAGGCGTGATAAATTCCAGTAGCGACTCAGAGAAATCGGTCGTTACCCATTCGTTCATCAACGCAGATCCCAAAGCCTCAGGGTGCGGCCCAGTAGCAAGGTGCCCATCTTCCGTGTAGCGTAATGTTTCCCTTTCAACACCACGACCAAATTGAGAGAAGGTCTTAGGGTTGGTTGCAACTTGCTTTAGTCGCGCAGCAAAATCAGTCAAAATTCAGTTCACTTATCTTATATTGTTCTGATTAGAACTATCATAAATTAGGTTGGAGGAGAAAAGTAGAGTCTCTTCCCTCCCCCTTTAATGTGTACTCTAACGAATGATTTCAAGCTCTTCTATTGGAATATCTAACTTTTCTAATTGCGGGCGAAGCGAAGTCGCGTCACCAACAACGATTATTTGATAATCATTCGGGTCAAACCATTTCTTAGATAGCTCGTTTAAGGTCTCTTTTGAAACCGTTTCAACTATCTGATTACGCTGTTGTAGGTAATCTTCATCAAGGCTCAATGCAACAATATTACTCAACAACCCAGCCTTTTGACTTGGCGTTTCGTATTTAAGTGCATCTTGTTGACCGACGGCAAGGCGCATAAATTTCACCTCTTCGTCAGTTAATCCACTTTGGCTAAACTCGTTCAGCTCATTAATAAACTCTTGAATCGATGGAACCGTCGCATTCGCCCTTACCTGCGCGCTAAATACTACTGCGCCAGTTTCTCGAGTACTTGCGAAGTAACCGCTTGCACCGTAAGTGTAAGCTTTGTCTTCACGTAGGTTCTGGTTGATACGGCTATTGAAGTTACCCGCTAAATTAAAGTTAGCTAGCTGACTCAAATACAATTCACCCGTAGCATCAAACGGCAGGCCTTTACGCACCAAGCGAACAATGCTTTGCGGCGCACCCGGTTTATCAACTAAGTACAGGTGCTGACCAGAAAGTTCTTTGACGATCTGCGGACGTGTTAATGGTGCCGCATCGCCTTGCCACTCTTCAAAGAATTGTAGCTGTTTCCCTACCTCTTTCTTCGAGATGTCTCCCACAACAACAATATTGGCACCTTCTGGTGTGTAATGTTGCGCATAGAATTTTTTCACATCGTCTAAGGTCAATTTCGATAGAGATTCCTTAGTGCCATCACTTGCGCGAGCAAAAATACTGTCACCAAACAGCACTTCACGGGTTGCTTGAGAAGCCATCCAGCTTGGCTGCTGGTGCTGATAGACAACGCCTTCTAGCATCTGCTTCTTAACGCGCTCGAAATCTTGCTCATCGAACTTAGGCTCGAATAGAACCTCTTGCACAATCGCCAAGGTTTGAGGCAAGTTTTTCTCTAGCGTCGAGACTGAAATATCTGTGGTGTAGCTGCCCGCACTAATGCTCACGCTGCTGCCAAGTTTATCTAAGGTCGCTTGTAACTCTTCAACGGTCCGTTTGGTTGAGCCTTCTTCCATCATAGAAGCGGTTAGGTTCGCTAGGCCTTCTTGCCCTTTGCGAACATAACGCTCGCCAGCTGGAAGTTGAATCTGTAGCTGTACTGTCGGTGTTTCGCTGGTCACAGTACCAATCAAGTCCGTGCCATTTGCAAAGTGCATGCGGTACAACTCAGGCATGGTTGCCTCAACACCAAAGTTCACTTCCGGCATTACGCTGCGATCAAATGTGTTCGGTGCCTTTCTGAAATCCAGTTGGTCTTCCGTCACCTTGCTGTATTCCGGCAACGTACGTGGTGGCGTGGTAAAGGTCGCTTCACGAACCGCTAAATCGAGTTTTTTCTTAGGAACCACACTCAAGGTAACCTTGTGCTTACCTTCGATGAAATCTTGGTATGCCTTGCTTACGCTCTCAGGCGTCACCGCACGGATTTGGTCGAGTTGTGATTCAATGCGATCAGGCTGACCATAGAAGGTTTGGTTGGACGCGAGTTGCGACACCTTACCTTTAACGCTTTGTAATGCAAAAACGGCATTCGCTTCTGCCATGCCTGTGATCTGGTCTAACCGCTCTTGTTCAACACCCTCTTTCGAGAATTGCTCTAGGGTATCCATCAGCTCTTTATTGAGAACCGTCAAATCGCCTTTTTCACCTGAGTTGCCCATTGCATACACGTACATGGTACAAGCAAGCTCAGCACAATCATGGAAAGATCCAGCGCTGACTGCCTTCTGCGTTTTTACGAGGTTTTGATATAGGTAACTGTTGGTACCTGAACCTAACACGTTAGACAGTGCATTCAGGGAAGCTTGCGTCTCTTCACCGCGATACGTTGTTGGCCAACCCACAAGCACCATCGGCTGACGAATATTGTCTTCTAAGGTGATGTACTTATCTTCAGTCAGAACAGCAGGTTGCTTCTCTGCCGCCTTCACTTCGGGACCTTGAGGGATTGGACCAAAGTACTTATTAACCCACTCTAGCGTGTCATCAACGTCGATATCACCACCAATCGTTAACACGGCATTGTTTGGGCCATACCAACGCAGGAAGAACGCTTTAAGATCATTCACGTCAACACGATCAAGATCTTCAACATAGCCGATTGGTTGCCAAGAGTAAGGGTGACCTTCTGGGTAAAGCGCTTCGCCCATTCGTTCCCACATTAAGCCGTAAGGACGATTTTCGTAGCTCTGCGCTCGCTCGTTCTTGACCGTGCCTCTTTGAACCTCAAATTTCTTCTGAGAAACTGCATCTAACAAGAAGCCCATTCGGTCTGATTCTAACCACAACATTTTTTCAAGTTGGTTAGAAGGAACAGTTTCAAAGTAGTTGGTGCGGTCACGATTGGTCGTGCCGTTTAACGAACCACCCGCTTCGGTAATGATCTTAAAGTGCTGTTGGTCACCAACGTTCTCAGAACCCTGGAACATCATGTGCTCAAAGAAGTGAGCAAAGCCCGACTTACCAATCTCTTCACGTGCTGAGCCGACGTGATAAGTGACATCAACATGCACCAACGGATCGGAATCATCAGGGGAAAGAATAACTGTCAGGCCGTTTTCAAGCTGATACTTGGTGTAAGGAATCACCACTTTATCTTTAGAAGGCTTAACCTCTTCTAACAGAGTGACACCTTCAGGTAACGAGGAAAAGAAGGGCGTTGAGCTAGGTACATTGTAAGAACAGCCAGCAATGGCGATAAGAGAAAATGTACCAAGTAAAACCTTTTTCATAGGTTCTCCTTAGAAAAAACCGAAGTAGATAGCAGCAAGTAAGCTATAGCGAGCGGCTTTGCCAATCGCGATCAAAATAACGCTAGGGATGAATTTCATTCTTAGCCAACCCGCTGCTAGACACAAAGGGTCACCAATGATCGGTAACCAACTAAATAACAGTGTCCAGTAGCCATAACGACTCAGCCAAGCCATAGCCTTATGACCATGCTTTTCAGATTGAGTTCGATTAGGCAACCACAAACCAATCCAATAGTTAGTCAGGCCGCCTAAGGTATTGCCTAATGTCGCCACTAGAATGATCGAAGAGGTTGAAAACTGATCTAAGCTCAATGCAGCCACAAGGCTAGCTTCTGAACCACCGGGTAGTAACGTGGCACTCAAGAAGCCACTAATGAACAGTACCCACAGCGCCGAGTCCGAGAACCACAGCGCGATATTTTCAAAAAGGGAGTTAAAAAATTCTAACACTGCCTATCAACTTTCTTGCATTTTAAGTAGCACCTTGCCTCTGGTGTGTCCGGTTTCAACCTGCAGATGAGCCGACTGCGCCTCGTCTAACTGGTAGATACCTTGAATTTCTGTTTTAAGTAATCCAACACTCACCATATAAAGCATGGTGTCCATTTGCTCTGGGTTTGGCTCAACCAGCATGCCTGATGCGGTAAAACCTAGTAGTGTGGCTTTTTCGCAGATCAGTTCTGCAGATAGGGTCGGAACAGTCACGACTCGCGCGCCATCTTTTAGGCACTTCAATGCATCAAGCGCGGTATCGCCACCGACCAAATCAATCAACACATCGACATCAGATACTCTTTCTGATGCTGGCGCAAACTTATAGTTAATCGCGTGAGCACCTAGCGTCGCAAGATAATCGAGGTTGGCTTCGCTGCAGGTGGTGTAAACCTCAGCTTTTGCTGCCACTGCAATTTGAACCGCAAGGTGACCAACGCCGCCCGCGCCCGCTAAAATAAGCACGCGGTCGCCTTCTTTCACTTCGGCTTTGTTGAGCGCTTGTGCCGCTGTTTGACTCGCGAGTGGTAATGCAGCTGCCGCTTCTAGAGTGACAGAATCAGGCACCATACTTAATGCTGTTTCTGGAACACACACATATTGGCTGTAACCGCCACCTTGCAGTGGAAAACCAATAAAGCCAGCCACGTTATCACCAACAGTAAAGCGTTCAGCCTGTTCGCCTAGCGAGACAATTTGCCCTGAAATATCGTAGCCAGGTACCCAAGGTAGGTTATCTTTGTTTTGTGCTGCCGCCCAACCAAGGCCCGCTCGGGTTTTGACATCAATCGGATTAATGCCTGAAAAGGAAACTTTAACCACCACTTCTCCAGCCTTAGGCTCAGGGATCGCACTGGTTTGAATACTTAGGTTTTCGACGCCGCCGAATTGAGTAATCGCAATCTGTTTATTTTCCATTTCCACATTTCCTTGATTGATAAAAGCCCTAGTGAGCAAGCACCCTAATTAATAAAAAGAAAGGGATGCGAAAGCATCCCTTTGACTATAAACCATTTAATAAGGCGAAGTTAACCGCTCATTCGTAAATTGACGACCAATTAACGTAACGATACATGACCCAGCAAAACCACTAGCCCACGAGAGCTAATAGAATACCCGCCGCAACCGCACTACCAAGTACACCCGCTACGTTCGGGCCCATTGCATGCATCAACAAGAAGTTCTGAGGGTTTGCCTCAAGACCAACCTTGTTCACAACACGTGCCGCCATTGGAACCGCCGATACGCCAGCTGCGCCAATCAGTGGGTTGATGTCCTCTTTCGAGAAGCGGTTCAACACCTTAGCCATCAATACACCACCTGCCGTACCGATACTGAACGCGACCGCACCCAAACCTAGAATACCTAGCGTTTCTAAGTTCAAGAACGTATCAGCTTGAAGCTTAGAACCAACACCTAGACCTAGGAAAATAGTTACAACGTTAATCAGTTCGTTTTGAGCTGTTTTTGAAAGGCGATCAACCACGCCCGCTTCACGCATTAAGTTACCCAAACAGAACATACCAACTAAAGGTGTTGCTGAAGGTAGGAACAAAATCGTCATCAGTAGTACAGCAAGCGGGAAAAGAATCTTCTCTGCTTTACTAACGTGACGAAGCTGAGCCATCTTAATTTTGCGCTCTTCAGGAGACGTTAACGCTTTCATGATTGGTGGCTGAATGATCGGAACCAAAGCCATGTAGCTGTATGCCGCCACAGCAATGGCACCTAAAAGATCCGGAGATAGCTTACTCGCCAAGAAGATCGCTGTTGGGCCATCGGCACCACCAATGATCGCAATTGACGAAGCATCAGCCATCGAGAACTCCATTCCTGGAACGTAGTTCAGCAAGATCGCGCCAAATAGCGTCGCGAAGATACCAAACTGAGCCGCAGCCCCCAGCCACAACGTTTTAGGGTTCGCAATCAACGCACCGAAGTCCGTCATCGCACCAACACCCATAAAGATCAGCAGTGGGAAAATACCTGTCTCAATACCAATGTAGTATACGTAGTAGAGCAAACCACCTGGATCAGTAAATCCAGCATTTGGAATGTTTGCTAATACAGCACCAAAACCAATAGGTAGTAGAAGTAACGGTTCAAATCCTTTGCGAATTGCCAAAAACAACAGTAAGCAGCCAACCAGCATCATACAGATCTGGCCGAACTCAAAGTTCGCAATCCCTGTTTCAGACCATAAGGTCATCAATCCTTCCATGGTACTCCCTTACGCTAAACTTAGTAGTGGAGCGCCTACAGTAACTGCATCGCCTTCTTTAACATTCAATTCTTGAACGATACCACCACGAGCAGCACGAACTTCCGTTTCCATCTTCATCGCTTCTAGGATTAGCAGAACGTCGCCTTCAGCAACCTCAGCACCCGCCTGAACGTTTACTTTAAAGATGTTACCCGCCAATGGAGCTGGAACCGCTTCAGCGTCAGAAGCTGCTACTGGCGCAGCCTGAGCCGCTTGAGCAGGTTTTGCAGATGGCGCTACCGATGTCAGTTCACCTTGTGGGCCAACTTCAACATCATAAACCTGGCCATCAACCTTCACGCTGTAGCTTTCAATACCACCAGAAGCTTGTACAGGACCTGCTGCAACTGGAGCCGCAACTTCTAACGTTGGTGCAGGTTCAAATGCTTCAGGGTTACGACGGTTCTTAAGGAACTTAAGACCTACTTGTGGGAAGAGCGCGTAAGTCAGTACATCATCAACCGTATCTTCAGCTAGAGAGATACCCTCTGATTTCGCTTTCTCTAACAGCTCCGTCGTTAACGTATCCATTTCAGACTTAAGTAAATCAGCAGGACGACAAGTAATCGGCTCTGCGCCGTCCAGAACTTTCGCTTGCAGTTCAGCATCCACTTCAGCAGGTGCTTGACCGTATTCACCTTTCAGTAGGCCAGCAGTCTCTTTCGTGATGCTCTTATAGCGTTCACCCGTTAAGACGTTAATAACCGCTTGAGTACCGACAATCTGAGAAGTTGGTGTTACTAAAGGAATGTAACCAAGCTCTTTACGTACGCGTGGGATCTCTTCTAGCACTTCATCCATGCGATCGGCTGCGCCTTGCTCTTTAAGCTGGCCTTCCATGTTAGTTAACATGCCGCCAGGAACTTGAGCGATCAGGATACGAGAATCGACACCTTTCAGCTGACCTTCCCATTTCGCGTACTTTTTACGTACATCACGGAAGTAAGCTGCGATTGGTTCGATTTGGTCTAGTTTAAGATTCGTGTCGCGCTCTGTACCTTCTAACATCGCAACAACCGTTTCGGTTGGCGTATGACCGTAAGTACAGCTCATTGAAGAGATAGCGGTATCTAGAATGTCGATACCCGCTTCAACGGCTTTAACCGCTGTTGCAGTCGATAGACCAGTTGTCGCGTGGCTATGCAGTGCTAGAGGAACGTCACACGATGCTTTGATACGTGTAATCAGCTCTTCTGCTTCATACGGCTTTAATAAACCTGACATATCTTTGATACATAGTGAGTGACAACCTAGGTCCTCTAGGCGCTTAGCCAAATCAACCCAAGTATCTGAGTTGTGAACCGGACTGGTTGTGTAAGACAACGTACCTTGAGCGTGACCACCAACGTCGATCGTTGCTTTCACTGCTTTTTCAAAGTTACGTACGTCATTCATCGCATCAAAAATACGGAATACGTCCATGCCGTTTTTATGGGCACGTTCAACAAATTTTTCTACTACATCATCCGCGTAGTGACGGTAGCCCAATAGGTTTTGACCACGCAGTAGCATCTGCATTGGTGTGTTTGGCATCGCTTTTTTCAGCTCACGCAAACGCTCCCATGGATCCTCGCCAAGAAAACGGATACACGAATCAAACGTCGCGCCGCCCCAAGTCTCAAGTGACCAGTAACCGACTTTATCCAGTTCTGCCGCAATTGGCAGCATATCTTCGATACGCATACGAGTAGCAAATAGTGACTGGTGCGCGTCACGAAGTACCACATCTGTGATAGCTAGTGGTTTAGACATGCTCATAAACTCCTTTTTAATCCTTTAAATGCTACTTAGCAGTAGACGCACGGTATTGATGAACCGCGGCCGAAATTGCTGCCACTACCTGTGGACTAACAGCTGAAGGGTTTGATTGTGATTTTTGAATTTTTTTAGGTGCTGCGATCGGCTCTGGTACTTCTTCTGGTACCAGTTTTGACATCAACCGAACGAGGTAAACTAGAATAGTTAGGAAAATAAAGACAACGGACATCCCCGTTATCATTAGAGTCGCCGCATCTCCTAGCAGGCTTCCAATATTAGTCATGTTGCTTCCTTTCTTCGTCATCCTGACATACGTACAGGATTTCAGCGAATAGTGATCCCGACCCATGGATTATCTCGATTGGTAAAAGTTTGTCAATTTTGTTTAAGGTTCTGTTACGGATAACGCACACATAAGGTTAATTATTCGCCTATCAGATCACATAAATCTGTCAAATACGTCATTTTTAGATATTTAAACTGTGACTTAAACGGGGCTTTTCTGGGAATTGATATGAGAAAGGTGGAATAACAAAGAAGCAATCAAGAACTACTTTAAATACAACAAGTTAAACAATAAACAAATTTAACATTGTCGCAACAAATTTACAGCAGACATAAAAAAAGCCTCGTATAAACGAGGCTTTTTCTAATAATGTGGCGCGCTCTGGAGGATTCGAACCTCCGACCGCCTGGTTCGTAGCCAGGTACTCTATCCAGCTGAGCTAAGAGCG
>NZ_JALNTS010000007.1:0-83105 GCF_023161725.1 Vibrio sp. 1CM24A | reverse complement strand
CTGGAGGATTCGAACCTCCGACCGCCTGGTTCGTAGCCAGGTACTCTATCCAGCTGAGCTAAGAGCGCACGGTTTTAGTATCAACTTAGTCAATACAAGGACTTTCATTCTTAAAAGAAATAAACCCTTAAATAGTGGCGCGTCCTGGAGGATTCGAACCTCCGACCGCCTGGTTCGTAGCCAGGTACTCTATCCAGCTGAGCTAAGGACGCACGGTTTTTGATATTAATTCTCGATGAACGATTTATCAATATCAGGATTCACATTCATATAAGAACTAAACCCTAAATAGTGGCGCGCTCTGGAGGATTCGAACCTCCGACCGCCTGGTTCGTAGCCAGGTACTCTATCCAGCTGAGCTAAGAGCGCACGGTTTTAGTATCAACTTAGTCAATACAAGGACTTTCATTCTTAAAAGAAATAAACCCTTAAATAGTGGCGCGTCCTGGAGGATTCGAACCTCCGACCGCCTGGTTCGTAGCCAGGTACTCTATCCAGCTGAGCTAAGGACGCACATTTACATTGTCTAAATTGCTAATTTTAGACTCGCAAGAAATGGCGGTGAGGGAGGGATTCGAACCCTCGATGCAGCTACAAACCACATACTCCCTTAGCAGGGGAGCGCCTTCGGCCACTCGGCCACCTCACCTAATTCATTATTCTCAAATCACTTACAAGTAAGAAAAGAGAGAATGGCGCGTCCTGGAGGATTCGAACCTCCGACCGCCTGGTTCGTAGCCAGGTACTCTATCCAGCTGAGCTAAGGACGCACATTTACATTGTCTAAATTGCTAATTTTAGACTCGCAAGAAATGGCGGTGAGGGAGGGATTCGAACCCTCGATGCAGCTACAAACCACATACTCCCTTAGCAGGGGAGCGCCTTCGGCCTCTCGGCCACCTCACCGTCTTGCGGAGGCACATATTACGTTTTACCGAAAATATGTCAAACACTTTATTGAAAAAAATTGGACAAAAACACTCAACCGTTTGCTATTTAATCAAAGCGCTTGCAAATTGAACTTATAAGATTCAAATCGCGCTTTTTCCCTTAAAAATTAAGGTGAAAGATTGGCAATAATAAACAGCCGAAAACAATTATCTAATTTCTCCAGCAGCAAGTGCTACCGCTGATGGCACAATACTACGGGATGCGTATTTTCGCCATAGGGGAAGCTAATAAATCTTGAGTTTTGCCAAACAAAATACAGAGCAACCGTTCTGTTCAACCTTGTCTGTATCTCGCTGCATCACAAAGCATTCACTTCACCACTTTGAGACTGAAGCGTTATCCAACCTATCTATGTCCCAATCAGTGTTTCTATTCCCCAAGATCAAAAAAGGCTAGCAACAATGCTAGCCTCTTCTCTACGCAAAAGTATTAGTAGTTGCCAGATGCAACGTTACCATTACCTTTTTCAGCTTGAATGCGCATGTAGATCTCTTCACGGTGAACAGATACTTCTTTAGGTGCGTTAACACCGATACGTACTTGGTTACCTTTAACGCCTAGTACAGTAACTGTTACTTCATCACCAATCATCAGTGTTTCGCCAACGCGGCGAGTCAAAATTAGCATTCTTTGCTCCTTGAGTAATCTCTAAATTTATCTAGCTACGAGAGCATTATCCAACAAAAGTTATATTTTCGTAAACTATCGATTGAGTTTATTTAACCAAAATGCACTTCTTTTTTAGGATAACCCTGTGTTTCACGCGCTACGATGTATGCATTGTGTAATATGTTAGCAGCCATATCGACTTGCGTTGGTGATATCACCAAAGTTAAAGACTGCTGCTGCAATAAGTGATGCTGTACATCAATTTCGCCTTCAGACAACAATCCATGTGAACTGACCACAATTTCTTGTGTTCGGCTTCCTACCACAGTTAACAAACTAACCTGTTCACTATTACGGATTTTCTCAGCAAAAACTAGTTTTAATTTGGCACTTATGTCTTGTTTAATAATGAGTGCTGCCCGTTCTGTTTCCTCGATCACACTACAGACTTCGATACCCAACAGTTGGCAATGTGAAATGAAAGACGGTAAATCTTCATTCAAACACTCGATACGTACCATATCTCTTTGGATGGCGATGCCAGCAATGTCATTCAAACACTGATTACCCGCGATCAACGTGCCCTCGCCTTGTTCAAAGCTTGAAAGCACTCGCAATGGCACGTTGTGCTGCCATGCATACTGAACACAAGGAAGGTGCAATACCTTAGCGCCTCGGCGGGCCATCTCTTCCATAGAAGGAAAGTCTAAGGTATCTAATTTCTGAGATTGCTTTACGACTCTAGGGTCACAAGAGTAAACACCATCTACATCAGTATAGATCTGGCATTCTTTCGCCTGTAAGGCACCCGCAAGCGCTACCGCTGTAGTATCTGAACCACCGCGACCTAATGTTGTGATATCGCCTTTCGCATTGAATCCTTGAAAGCCTGCAACAATGACAATCTGGTTGTCATCTAGCAGAGCTTGAATCGGAGCAGTATCAATACGCTCAATCGCTGCATTATTATGATTAGAATCCGTGTGTATCTTGGCTTGGTAGCCAGTCATCGATGTCGCTTCATAACCTAACTTGTGTAACGTCATTGCTAACAAGGCCATGGAAACTTGCTCGCCAGCCGTTAACAACACATCCAGTTCTCTAGCGTTTGGTACGCTATCAACTTGTGTGGCTAAGTTAACTAACCGATTTGTTTCACCAGACATAGCAGAAACGACAACCACAATCTGGTTCCCTTCATTTTTCGCTTCAATGATTTTTTCTGCTACATGATGGATTCTTTCAATTGAACCCACCGACGTTCCACCAAATTTCTGCACGATAAGAGGCATTTTCACCCGTCCTCACCTTCCCAAGACCAATGTCTATATATGACAAAAAAACACATACTCCGCGTCAGGGCGAAGCAATAAAAAATTAACCAAGGAGTCTAACGCCACCATTAGACTTCTTGGTTAATCTCAATCAAACCTTGTTTAAACACACTTCCAATAAGCAAAATAAAAGATGCCCAATCAACTGATTGGGCATCTTTGTATCAATTACTTAAGCTTAAAGACGTTCTTCTAGCCAAGTACGCACCGATTTAAGCGCTTCTGGCAGTGCTTCAACGTCTGTACCGCCCGCTTGAGCCATATCTGGACGACCGCCGCCTTTACCGCCAACTTGCTCAGCAACCATCTTAACGAGATCACCCGCTTTTACTTTGCCGATTAGGTCTTTGGTTACACCAGCAATCAAGCCAACTTTACCGTCTGCTACGTTCGCGATCAGGATGATACCGCTACCTACTTGGTTTTTAGCGTTATCAACCATAGTACGTAGGTTCTTGTTGTCTGCGCCTTCAATTGCAGCAACCAAAACTTTAGTACCCGAAATGTCTTCTACTTTGCCCATGATGTTTGCGCTTTCTGCAGCAGCCATCTTTTCTTTAAGCAGTTGAATTTCTTTCTCTAGCGATTTCGCTTTCTTAGCTGATTCAGCAAGTTTCTCTTCGTAAGCGTTAGCCTGAGCTTCTACTGCATCTAGAGCAGCTTCACCCGTTACCGCTTCAATACGACGAATACCCGCAGCAATACCACCTTCAGAAGTGATCTTGAATAGGCCGATATCACCCGTGTTGCTTGCGTGGATACCACCACAAAGTTCAGTAGAGAAATCGCCCATAGATAGAACGCGAACTTCATCATCGTACTTCTCGCCAAACAGTGCCATTGCACCTTTTTCTTTCGCTGACTCGATGTCCATGATGTTGGTTTCAATCACGTGGTTCTTACGAACTTGTGTGTTAACCAAGCGCTCTACTTCTTTAATCTGTGCCGGTGTTACCGCTTCAAGGTTAGAGAAGTCAAAACGTAGATTGTCTGGCTTAACTAAAGAACCTTTCTGAGCAACGTGCTCACCTAACACTTCGCGCAATGCAGAGTGAAGTAAGTGCGTTGCAGAGTGGTTTAGTGAGATAGCAGCACGACGCTCAGCGTCAACCGTTGCTTCTACTTTATCGCCCTTAGCAAATACACCTTCAACTAGCTCACCGTGGTGAGCAAATGCGTTACCTAGCTTCTGAGTATCTTGTACTTTGAAAAGACCCGACGCTGTTTTTAGTGTACCAGCATCACCACATTGACCGCCTGACTCAGCGTAGAATGGTGTCTCTTCAAGGATGATGATTGCTTTGTCGCCAGCCGATAGTGAAGATACTTCTTCGCCGTCAACAAATAGCGCAGAGATTTTACCTGCACCTTCAGTTGCTGTGTAACCACAGAACTCAGTGTTGGTGTCTACTTTGATTGTCGCGTTGTAATCCGTGCCGAATTGGCCAGCTTCACGTGCACGCTTACGCTGTGCTTCCATCGCCTTCTCAAAGCCTTCTTCATCGATAGTAAAGTCGCGTTCACGAGCTACATCGTTAGTAAGGTCAGCTGGGAAGCCGTATGTATCGTAAAGTTTGAAAACTGTTTCGCCGTCAAGCTCTTTGCCTTCAAGTGCATCTAGTGCGTCATTAAGAATAACCATGCCGCGCTCTAGAGTACGACCAAAGTTCTCTTCTTCAATACGAAGTACTTTTTCAACAAGCTCTTGCTGTTTCTTAAGTTCATCTGCCGCAGAGCCCATCACTTCAGCCAGTACACCCACAAGTTTGTGGAAGAACACGCCTTGTGCGCCAAGCTTGTTACCGTGACGAACTGCACGACGAATAATACGACGTAGAACGTAGCCACGCCCTTCGTTTGAAGGCATAACGCCGTCAGCGATTAGGAATGAACAAGAACGGATGTGGTCAGCAATAACGCGTAGCGATTGGTTAGATAGATCATCATGACCCACAACTTCCGCTGTCGCTTTGATTAGCTTTTGGAATACATCAATTTCGTAGTTAGAGTGAACGCCCTGCATGATTGCAGAAATACGCTCAATACCCATACCTGTATCTACAGCAGGCTTAGGTAGCGGTTCCATTGTGCCGTCAGCGTGACGGTTGAACTGCATGAATACGTTGTTCCAGATCTCGATGAAACGGTCACCATCTTCTTCAGGTGTGCCAGGACGGCCGCCCCAGATGTGCTCACCGTGATCGTAGAAGATTTCAGTACATGGACCACAAGGACCTGTGTCCCCCATCGTCCAGAAGTTATCAGACTCGAACTGTTTACCGCCTTCTTTGTCGCCAATGCGAACGATACGGTCAGCAGGTACACCTACTTTCTTGTTCCAGATATCGAATGCTTCATCATCTGTCTCGTATACTGTTACCAGTAGACGGTCTTTTGGCAGTTGAAGAGTTTCTGTCAGGAATTCCCAAGCAAAACCAATCGCTTCTTCTTTGAAGTAGTCGCCAAAGCTGAAGTTGCCTAGCATTTCAAAGAACGTGTGGTGACGAGCCGTGAAACCTACGTTTTCAAGGTCATTGTGTTTACCACCCGCACGTACACAACGCTGAGCCGTAGTTGCTCGAGTGTAGGCACGTTTTTCGGCGCCTAAGAAGCAATCTTTGAATTGGTTCATACCTGCGTTAGTAAATAGCAAGGTTGGATCGTTATGTGGAACTAACGATGAACTGTCTACGATTTGGTGTTCTTTGCTCTCAAAGAACTTAAGGAACGCGTTGCGAACCTCATCAGTGCTCATGTACATGCAGCTCTTCCTGAAAATAGTCGAGTTAGAATTTTGCCGTATTGTAGATCATGGTTAAGGCTTCGACTAGTTTTCTTGTAGAAAAGACACCCTTGGGCAGGATTTTAGTGGGAATTCGATAAAATGAAGAATATTCCACTATATCTAGCCGTGGAAAAGCAGAACTAAATTGACGACCTAGTACCGAAGAAACTCAATCAACGAAAGAGAGTTGACCAAAGACATGCTCGACGGAGCTGCTCCAATAAAAAAGCCCCGCATAAAATATGCGAGGCTTTAAGTTCTTTCAAAGCGGATGATTCTTTCAAATATCCACTCTATAAAACGTTAGCTTATAGCTCTTCGTTTTCTTCTTCTTTCTCTGCGTCTTTCTCTTCAAGAACAGCAGGAGTCAGTAGTAACTCACGAAGTTTAGTATCGATCTCTAGAGCAACTTCTGGATTTTCACGTAGGTATTTACCAGCGTTAGCTTTACCTTGGCCGATCTTATCGCCTTTGTAGCTGTACCAAGCGCCTGCTTTTTCTACTAGCTTATTCTTAACACCTAAGTCGATAAGCTCACCTTCGCGGTTGAAGCCTTTACCGTAAAGGATTTGAGTTTCAGCTTGTTTGAATGGTGCAGCAATCTTGTTCTTAACGACCTTGATACGAGTTTCGTTACCAACAACTTCATCACCATCTTTAATCGCACCAGTACGGCGAATATCAAGACGAACAGATGCGTAGAACTTAAGTGCATTACCACCTGTTGTTGTTTCAGGGTTACCGAACATCACACCAATTTTCATACGAATTTGGTTAATGAAGATAGCCATACAGTTAGACTGCTTAAGGTTACCCGTCAGCTTACGCATCGCTTGAGAAAGCATACGAGCCTGAAGACCCATGTGGCTATCGCCCATTTCGCCTTCGATTTCTGCTTTTGGTGTTAGGGCTGCTACTGAGTCAATAACAAGAACGTCGATTGCACCTGAACGAGCGAGTGCATCACAGATTTCAAGCGCTTGCTCACCCGTATCTGGTTGAGAAACAAGAAGTGCATCGATATCAACACCAAGCTTTTGAGCGTAGATAGGGTCTAGTGCGTGCTCCGCATCAACGAATGCACACGTTTTGCCCACTTTCTGTGCTGCAGCAATAAGCTCAAGCGTTAGCGTTGTTTTACCTGATGATTCTGGACCGTAAACTTCTACGATACGTCCCATAGGTAGGCCACCAGCACCTAGTGCGATATCTAGAGATAGAGAACCTGTAGAAATAGTTTCTACGTCCATTGTGCGGTTATCACCAAGACGCATGATAGAACCTTTACCAAATTGCTTTTCAATCTGACCAAGGGCTGCGGCTAACGCTTTTTGTTTATTCTCGTCCATTTCTATCTCCACATAATCGGTTGTCTCAACAAGCGATCTAGAATCTATTTCTAACCCACATAGGGGTGACTAATTGGCTTTCATTATACTGTTGATTCATACAGTGTCTATACCTGTATGAAAATAATTTGTACAAATGTTACTTACCTTCCATTGATAGGTAATCATAAATAACTTGCAGGGCATGGTGCGTGGCTTGTTGGCGTACTTGTGATCTGTCGCCTGTAAATACATGCGTTTCTACTTTATCCCAACCATTTAGCGCTTTCCACGCGAAGCATACCGTACCAACAGGCTTATCTTCGGTCGCGCCACCTGGGCCAGCAATGCCACTGATTGATACAGAGATAGTCCCGTTTGAATATTGCAATGCCCCGCTCGCCATTTCTATTACGACAGGCTCACTAACAGCGCCGAACTCAATTAAGGTTTTAAGTTGTACACCTATCATCTCTTGTTTGGCTTCATTGCTGTACGTAACAAAAGCGCGATCAAACCACCCAGAGCTGCCCGCAATCTCGGTGACTGCACTCGCGACACCTCCGCCAGTGCAAGATTCAGCCGTCACTAACACGTGTTTGTGTTTCACTAGTAATACACCTAACTTCTCACATAGTGTCTTTTCTATTTGCACAACGATACTCCTTCTCATGTTTAACGACTAACGATGGAAATGATCATTAAAATTGATTTACGACATCGTATTACTCAACCACAGTAAACGAAAGAGCAAAACCTAAACTCGATAACAAACAGCCTCTCATAACTTCCGCGAATTCCAACTCAATGTTGTCGCTATTGCTTAATTCACACGCAACATCTTTTATCTCTAAATATTCAATAATGATTAACGCATGTTAATTAGAACTTAATTTTCCTGAACACTTCCGTCATTTACCATTCTCATATAACCACAATTTGAGTAATGAAATGAAACTAACCCCAAGTATTAAACAAAAAGGGCATGTGTATATTGTTGGTGCTGGAACCGGTGACCCTGACCTTCTTACGGTTAAGGCATTACGCATCATTTCAACAGCCGATGTAGTTATTTACGACAATCTGATATCAGCTGACATTCTTGCCTTTATCCCCGAAGAGACTGAAAAGGTCTACGTCGGCAAAGTTTTCAATTCAAAGTGCATACTTCAATCTGAGATCAACCAGAAGATCCTAAAACACGCAGAGCTTGGCAAGACAGTTTGCCGCCTTAAAGGTGGAGACCCATTCGTATTTGGGCGTGGTGGCGAAGAAGCGCTTTTTCTCGACTATGCAGGCATAGCATTTGACATAGTCCCCGGGATCACAGCTGCAGTTGGTTGTTGCAGTTACGCTGGAATCCCCGTCACTCATCGCGGCATATCTAACGGCGTCACGATTGTCACTGCACGCGACCAACATGATTCAGACCACATTAACTGGAAAGGTCTTGCGAATGTAAATCACACCATTGTGTTTTATATGGGTCTACACAAAGCGGGCAACATTTCCAAGAACCTCATCGACCATGGGCTAAGAAAAGGGACTCCGACAGCCATTATCAGCAACGGTACGCGACATGACCAACGCGTCATTCGGTGCTCGTTAAGTGAACTCCCCGATGCTGTCGATATCTGTAATCCACCCATGCCTGCCGTCATCGTCGTAGGCCACGTCGTCAAACTTTCAGAAACCATTGATTGGTTCACCAAGCGTGAAACGTTCGATGGTTACGTACGCAGATTTTTCACAAAAATGCCAGAGGCAGAACATGTCTAAATTTTTAACTAATGATGAACTCCAAGGTGTCATTTCAGATTTGAAAGAAACCTACCGAGTGATGTCACCGATGTACGAACGCATGGGCGGCCGGTTTGCTCATACTGATAACCTAATCTACGACGAAATAGAGTCTTTTAGCGATATCGTCTGGAAGGAAAAGTCTCATTTCTCTCCAAAAGAAGTGGTTTTTCCTATCACTGAAACTCTATTTTGGTTAGATGGAAACGAACTCAGAGAGTCAAAAGTCGACCCTCGACCTGTTGTTTTATTTTTGCGAGCTTGTGATATCAATGCCCTAAAAAGCTTGGATCACATGTTCTTAAAAAATGGTGGAAATGAAGATTTCTACTACAAACGTCTACGCGAAAAGCTCAAATTAGTTTTAATTGAGTGCGAATCAAGCTTTGAAAATTGCTTCTGCGTATCAATGAATGCCAATACGACCACTAACTTTTCAGCCTCTATTCGCTTCTATTCTGGTGGCGGTGCTGATGTGGTAACTCAAGATGAAGTCTTAGCTAAATACTTAGCTGAAGTCGGCATTGAATCAAATCATAAAACAGGTTTTGTTCAAGAAAACCACGTAAAAGTACGCACACCTGACCAAATATGTGGTGACCCAATTAAGGTTCGCGAGATCCTAACAGGCAACCCGGTTTGGAATGAATACGACAGCCGCTGCATTGGCTGTGGACGATGTACAACATCATGCCCTACCTGTAGCTGCTACAGCGTATTTGATGTGGTTTACAACCAAGAAGCTAAAGTGGGTGAGCGCCGTCGTCAGCATGCGAGCTGCATGACAGGGAACTTTACCGATATGGCTGGTGGACACCAATTCAGACAGAAGACGGGCGAACGACTTCGTTACCGCGCTCTGCACAAAGTTAATGACTTCAAAGCACGCCAAGGTGAGCACCATATGTGTGTTGGCTGTGGTCGCTGTGATGACAGCTGTCCGCATTACATTTCGTTCAGCAACATCATCAATAAAATGTCTGATCAAATTGAATTAACTTTGAAGAATGAGGCCGAAAATGTGCCAGTGTAAAAATCAATTATTACCTCAATCGTACAAGATCTTAGACATCACTAAGCATACTGAGATCGAATGGAACTTTCGTGTCGAGTGTGACTTCGATGTGAAATTCGGCCAATTTGTTGAAGTTTCATTACCATTATTCGGTGAGGCTCCTATCTCCATTTCAGACTTTGGTGAAGGCTATATCGACCTACTGATCCGTAAAGTCGGTAAGGTTACCGATGAGCTATTTACTAAACATGTTGGTGACATGGTATGGATGCGTGGTGTTCATGGTAATGGTTACCCAATGGAAAAATACCACGGTAAGCACTTAATCGTGATTGCTGGTGGTACTGGTGTCGCGCCTGTAAAAGGTTTGATCAACCACTTCAGTCACGAGACTCAGTTAGTAAAATCAATGGACGTGGTTGTCGGTTACAAAAACGATCAAGCCGTCCTTTACAAAGAAGAAATGAAGCATTGGAACGACACAATCAACCTGATTTGTACGCTGGATGAAGAGTCCAATAACAAGTTTTATCAAACTGGTCTTGTGACTAAATACATCGAAACGCTTGATTTATCAGATATTCACGACGTGCAACTGATTGTTGTTGGCCCTCCAATTATGATCAAATTCGTTGTAAAAGCTTTTCTAGAGCTTGGTCTTAAAGAAGAACAAATCTGGGTAGATTACGAGCGAAAAATGGCTTGTGCGGTAGGTAAATGTGGGCACTGCCGTATTGGTGAAAAGTACGTGTGTGTTGACGGGCCTGTATTCCAATACGACGAAGCACAGTCAATGGTTGATTAGGGAGACGACGATGAGTTTAGATGTAGATATTATCAAGATGCGTGCTGATGCGGACTATCGTCTATCGAAAGTTCGTGGCGAATGCATGATCAGTGTTCGAATCCCTGGTGGCATCATGCCCGCTCACCTACTTGCAACTGCGCAAGAGATTGCCGAGAAATGGGGTAACGGTGTTATCCACCTCACAACTCGCCAAAAATTAGCGATGCCAGGTATCCGCTACGAAGATATTCCAGAAGTAAATAAAGCACTGCGCCCATTTATTGAAGACATTACTCAAGATATTTGTGGCATTGAAGTGGAGGATCTTGAGGCAGGTTACCAATCAATTGGTGGACGAAATATTGTTGCTTGCCAAGGCAGCCAAATTTGTCAAAAAGCCAATACAGATACAACAGGACTAGCACAGCGCTTAGAACATCACGTATACCCAAGCAAATATCACTTGAAGATTGTCGCTGCGGGCTGCCCTAATGATTGCGCTAAAGCCAACATGGCAGACTTCGGTATATTAGGCATCGCAAAGATTGATTTCACATCAGAGCGTTGTATTGGTTGTGGTGCTTGTGTTGACGCTTGCTCCCACCATGCTGTGAACTGCCTATCTATTGTCGATGGCAAAGCAACCAAAGAAGAAAGCAAGTGCATCGGTTGCGGTGAGTGTGTTCTTGCCTGCCCAACTTTGGCATGGCAACGTAATCCAAAACAGTTGTACATGGTTAAGCTAGGTGGACGTACGTCGAAGAAAACCCCACGTGTGGGTAAATTATTCTTAAATTGGGTAACCGAAGAAGTGATTCATCAGGTTATTGAAAACCTATTTGAGTTTGAGAAAGAAATGCTGAAAGGTATTCCTAAGTATTTACATATGGGTCACCTCATTGACCAAGGTGGCTACCTAAGATTCAAAGAACGCGTATTAGACGGTGTTGAATTGAATCCAGAAGCCAAAGTAGCACAACGAATGTACTGGGCTGAAGATGAATATATGGCGAACATACATGTAAAATAAGCCGATAAAATCAGACAGCACAAAAAAAAAACACCTCTCACGAGGTGTTTTTTTGTTAGGGCTTTTGCATCTTTTCGCTTGAGCTGCTTTTCGCACGAAACGCTTTCACGTATCCTAAGCCGCAATAGAAATAAACGAAAGAAGTTAACTGTGAAAGCCGATCAAAAACATACTCCCATGATGCAGCAGTACCTAAAACTGAAAGCAGAAAACCCAGAAATTCTGCTGTTCTACCGCATGGGCGATTTCTACGAGCTTTTCTACGATGATGCTAAAAAAGCTTCTCAACTCCTCGATATTTCACTGACTAAACGCGGTTCATCAAACGGTGAGCCTATTCCTATGGCGGGTGTTCCTTACCATGCCGTTGAAGGGTACCTTGCAAAGTTAGTGCAACTTGGTGAATCCGTAGCAATTTGTGAACAGATTGGTAATCCAGCAACTTCAAAAGGCCCTGTTGAGCGTGCTGTTGTACGTATCGTTACACCCGGTACCGTGACCGATGAGGCATTGCTTTCTGAGCGCGTTGATAACCTGATTGCAGCCATCTACCATCACAACGGTAAGTTTGGTTACGCGACACTGGATATTACCTCCGGTCGATTCCAACTTTGCGAGCCAGAAACCGAAGAAGCAATGGCCGCAGAACTGCAGAGAACCTCGCCGCGTGAGCTACTGTTCCCTGAAGATTTCGAGCCAGTCAATCTAATGGCAAGCCGTAATGGAAACCGCCGCCGCCCGGTATGGGAATTTGAATTAGACACCGCTAAGCAGCAATTGAATAAGCAGTTTGGTACTCGCGATCTGGTTGGCTTTGGCGTAGAAAGCGCGAAACTGGGTCTATGTGCGGCTGGTTGTTTGATCCAATACGTGAAAGATACCCAACGTACTGCGCTTCCACATATCCGTTCACTGACGATGGATAAACAAGATCACTCGGTGATCCTTGATGCTGCGACTCGACGCAATCTAGAGATCACGCAAAATCTTGGTGGTGGTACTGATAACACCCTTGCCGAAGTACTTGATCACACTGCGACAGCAATGGGTAGCCGTATGCTTAAGCGCTGGTTACATCAACCAATGCGCAATATCTCGGCACTCGATCAGCGCTTAGATGCGATTGGTGAGATGAAAGATTTGGCTCTATTCACAGAGCTACAGCCAACCTTAAAGCAGATTGGTGATATCGAACGTATTCTCGCTCGATTAGCACTTCGCTCTGCTCGCCCTCGCGATATGGCGCGTCTTCGCCAAGCAATGGAATATTTGCCAGAGCTTGCTGAAACACTGACGCAGCTGAAGCACCCATACCTGACTCAACTTGCTCAATATGCCTCTCCTGTGGACGAAGTTTCTGAACTGCTTGAGCGTGCAATCAAAGAGAACCCACCGGTGGTTATCCGTGACGGTGGTGTGATTGCAGAAGGCTACAATGCCGAGTTAGACGAATGGCGCGACCTTGCAGCTGGCGCAACCGAATTTCTTGATAAGCTTGAGCAAGAAGAACGTGAACGTCATGGCATCGACACGCTTAAAGTTGGCTACAACAACGTACACGGTTTCTTCATTCAGGTAAGCCGTGGGCAAAGCCATCTTGTGCCGCCACACTATGTTCGCCGTCAAACGCTGAAAAACGCTGAGCGTTACATCATTCCTGAGCTAAAAGAGCACGAAGACAAAGTACTTAACTCTAAGTCGAAAGCGCTCGCTATCGAGAAACAGCTTTGGGAAGAGTTGTTTGACTTGCTACTGCCGTATCTAGAGCGCCTACAAAACATCGCCTCTTCGGTATCTCAGCTTGATGTTCTACAGAACTTGGCTGAGCGTGCAGATACCCTTGATTACTGTCGTCCAACCATGACTGAGTCTGCTGGCGTACAAATTCAGGCCGGTCGTCACCCTGTTGTTGAACAAGTGATGGACGAACCTTTCATTGCTAACCCTATCGACCTGAATGATCAACGTAAGATGCTGATCATCACTGGTCCCAACATGGGTGGTAAATCGACCTACATGCGCCAAACGGCACTCATCGCATTGATGGCTCATATCGGTTGTTATGTTCCTGCAGAAAGCGCAACCATCGGCTCTATCGACCGTATCTTTACGCGTATTGGCGCATCCGATGATTTGGCTTCTGGTCGTTCAACCTTCATGGTTGAGATGACAGAAACGGCGAATATCCTACACAATGCAACACCAAACAGCCTAGTGCTAATGGATGAAATCGGTCGTGGCACCAGTACTTACGATGGTCTGTCTCTGGCTTGGGCAAGTGCAGAGTGGCTAGCCAATCAAATCAATGCGATGACGCTGTTTGCAACGCACTACTTTGAGCTAACTGAACTGCCTAACCAACTTCCAACACTGGCTAACGTGCACCTAGATGCGGTAGAACACGGCGACAGCATTGCCTTTATGCACGCAGTTCAAGAAGGTGCAGCTAGTAAATCTTACGGTCTAGCAGTTGCAGGTTTAGCTGGCGTACCGAAAGCGGTGATCAAGAATGCTCGTGCGAAGCTGACTCAACTAGAAGCGTTAAGTATGGAGTCGCCAACATCGAAGCCAAGCGGTGTCGATATCGCAAACCAGCTGAGCCTGATCCCAGAGCCGAGTGAAGTCGAGCAAGCGCTAGCGAATGTTGATCCTGATGATCTAACTCCTCGCCAAGCATTAGAAGAACTTTACCGCTTGAAGAAGCTGCTTTAGTTTCTTACCAAATAGCTTGTTATTGCCGTTTGTGATTTTGATTAGACGGCATGAAATTCCAACGCCACAAACAAAAAAACGCTGACTTAAAGTCAGCGTTTTTGTTTATCTTCTATTTAGAGAAGCATCACTTGTTCAATTAGTCGTTTTCTACGTTGAACAGGTTTTCCATATTCAGACCTTGCTTGATAAGAATCTCACGTAGACGACGAAGACCTTCAACTTGGATTTGACGAACACGTTCACGAGTCAGGCTGATTTCGCGGCCTACTTCTTCTAATGTTGACGGTTCATAACCCAGTAGTCCAAATCGACGTGCAAGCACCTCTTTCTGCTTAGGATTCAGCTCATCAAGCCAGAAAATCAACGAGTTCTTGATATCGCTATCTTGAGTTGAAACCTCAGGATCTGAATTGTTGATGTCTGGAATAATATCCAACAGCGCTTTCTCACCGTCACCACCAATTGGCGTATCAACAGAGCTCACTCGTTCGTTTAGACGAAGCATCTTACTCACATCACCAACGGGCTTATCTAGCTTAGAAGCAATTTCTTCTGCCGTTGGTTCATGGTCAAGCTTTTGTGATAGCTCTCTTGCAGTACGTAGGTAGATGTTCAGCTCTTTCACAACATGGATTGGCAAACGGATAGTGCGAGTCTGATTCATTAACGCACGTTCAATGGTTTGACGAATCCACCATGTCGCGTAAGTTGAGAAGCGGAAGCCACGCTCTGGATCAAACTTCTCTACGGCGCGAATTAAACCTAGGTTGCCTTCTTCAATTAGATCGAGAAGTGCAAGGCCGCGGTTGCTATAACGACGTGAAATTTTTACCACCAAACGCAGGTTACTTTCGATCATGCGTTTACGTGCTGCTTCATCACCGCGTAGAGCTCGACGTGCGTATAGCACTTCTTCTTCAGCGGTTAGTAGTGGTGAGAAACCGATTTCGCCTAAGTAGAGTTGAGTGGCATCTAAACTTTTAGACGTAACTTCAACTTCTTCTTTTGCTTCGGTTTTCTTCGTGACTGTTCGTTTTGCTTTTCCAAGAGCTTCCGGTTCCGTGGTTGCTTGGTCAAGATCGAACTCTTCTTTGGTTACTGCATTGCTTATACTCATAACGCCTCCCCCTGGCGAAATTAGCATGACATTACAACTTCATATGTCGCTAAATGACTATGTCACTCCATACAATACGTAATTTTTGCATATTGTATTTAAGGCAAATATCGTTTTGGATTAACGGATTTACCTTGGTAACGAATCTCAAAGTGCAGCCTAACACTGCTGGCTCCAGAGCTTCCCATTGTTGCAATCTTCTGCCCTGGTTTCACACTTTGCCCTTCAGATACTAATAGTCGGTCGTTATGCGCGTATGCACTTAAGTAATTATCATTGTGCTTTACAATCACTAGATTGCCGTAGCCTCGTAGTGCATTACCCGAATAAACAACCGTTCCCCCTGCAGTAGATACTATTGGCTGACCTCGCTGTCCTGCTATGTCTATGCCTTTATTTCCTTGTTCGCCTACAGAGAAATTCTTGATTACTCTCCCTTTAGTTGGCCATAACCATTTGGATACTTTATTACTTGTTGGTTTGGTGGACGGTGTAACATTCTGTTTACCTTTAGAACCAACATACTCCTTTGATTTGGATTGTTCAACCTTCTTTGGTGGATCTTTTTTCACCACTTTGGTGGTAGTTTGAGCTGGAGCCGGTTTAGAGTTTTTGCTCTTTTGTGGTGTAGTTTTCGGTTTACTTGCCGCAGATGACGTTGTGGATGCAGCGACAGGCGCAGCAACTGCTGCTGCCGCTACCGTTGACTTGCCATACGCTGGCGCGTTGTAGCTAGGACGCCACAACTTAAGCTTCTGCCCCGGGTGGATAGTGTAAGGAGCAGACAACTTGTTATAACCGATAAGATCTTTAACGTCTTTATTGGTGACATAGGCGATGAAGTAAAGGGTGTCGCCTTTTTTAACTTCATAGTAACTGCCACGATAACTACCACGATCTATCGATGAGTAATTCTTGTTTAGGCTTGAAACGGGCGCAGGCGAATTCGCTGCACACCCAACAAGGGCACAGCTAAGCAGTAAAGTACTTCCTTTTAACAACTTCGAACGCATCGACTCTCTATCCACCTACACCATTAGTCTTTTATTAAGCTAGCTCACCAGGAACAAGAGGTACAAATCTCACCATCTCGATAACACTCGATAAAAACTCATCGCCGTGTCGAACGATCTTCAATAGTTGCTGTTCGTCATCACCGACTGGAATCAGTAAACGACCGCCATCTTTCAGCTGTTGCAGAAGCGCTTGAGGAATCGACTCTGCAGCGGCGGTGACAATAATCGCATCAAAAGGGGCTTTTGAAGACCAACCTTGCCAACCATCACCATGCTTAGTTGAGATATTGTAGAAATCGAGTTGCTTCAACCTACGTTTCGCATCCCATTGTAGCGACTTTATTCTTTCAACCGAATACACATGATCAACAAGTTGAGCCAATACCGCAGTTTGGTAACCAGAACCGGTTCCGATCTCCAAAACACGGCTATCTTGTTGTAATTCAAGCAGCTCTGTCATTTTAGCAACAATGTATGGCTGGGAGATTGTCTGACCCTGACCGATAGGCAGCGCATTATTATCATAGGCTTGGTGATACATCGCCTGCGATAAAAAGCTCTCTCTCGGCAGTTGGTAGATCGCATCAAGAACCTTTTGATCCTGAATACCATTTTCAATCAGAAAAGTAATTAAACGCTCAGCTTGCGGATTACTCACTTACTTCTCCCCTAACCATGTTGCCATCGCACCCAGCGACTCATGCGCCGTTAGATCAACTTGTAATGGTGTTACCGACACAAAGCCATGCTCAATCGCGTAAAAATCGGTACCTTCACCGGCATCTTGCTCTTTGCCCGGAGGACCAAGCCAATAGATATCGTGACCACGCGGGTCTTTTTGCTTGATCATATCTTCAGCGTGATGACGAGCGCCTAGGCGTGTCACCTGAGTACCGGACAGTTGTTCTAAGGCTAAATCAGGAACGTTCACGTTCAACAAGCGGTTGGTCGGGATTGGGTTTGCTAAATGTTGTTCGACAATACGACGAGCAATCGCTGCCGCTGTCTTAAAATGTTTTTTTCCCACCAGAGAAAACGCTACCGATTGAACGCCTAGAAAGTGCCCTTCCATTGCTGCTGCCACCGTGCCTGAATAAAGCACGTCGTCACCAAGGTTAGCACCGTGATTAATACCCGTTAATACCAGATCTGGCATGTCATTCTTTAGCAGTTCGTTTAACGCAAAATGCACACAATCGGTCGGTGTTCCTTGTACCGAATAGGTATTTTCAGCAATCTCTTGAACACGCAGAGGCTGTTCTAAAGTTAATGAATTTGACGCACCCGAGCGATTACGGTCAGGGGCAACAATGATAACTTCAGCAAGATCACGTAGCTCATTTGCCAGCTCATGAATACCTTGAGCGTGCACACCATCATCATTGCTGAGTAAAATCTTCATCTTGTATCCTTTCTTTTGTTCCCATGCTAAGCCAAGTCACTTAAATTCCAATATCAAGTGACCCAGCTCCAAGCAGAATCGTTATTGCTCGTAGGTTCTTTCTACGTGTACTTCTTCAACCAACTCACGAACGATAGCGGTTGCGAAACAACCTGCGTCCAGAGAGAACTTAAGAGTGACATTATCTTCGTTCACCTCCCAAGTTAGATCGGTTGGTTTTAACGATGCTTCACGACGGTCATGGCGCATGCGGTTACCGCGAATCAGCGCCATTAGGTCAGGTTCAGAATCAAGATGTTTTTGCTCTAACGCTTGAGACTCATCAGTCGTTGGCAAAGCATTATCGCCAGCCAAAGCAACAGTAACCCATGCAGATCCATTCGCGACGTCTTGGTTTACTGCTTCGATATTGTCCGCTGTTACCGTTAGTTGAGCGCCTTCTTTCATGACAATATCGCCAACCAATGCCGATGCAAACGCATCTTGCTCAATACGGTCTGACAGGATCAGGTTGTAAATCCACGAGCGAGCCGCAGAAAGGTACAAGCTGCGCTTATTCTGGTTACGAGTACGAACGTTATCACGGCCCCAACGACGAGCTTCAGATAAGTTGTTACCTTCATTACCAAAACGCTGAGCACCGAAGTAATTAGGCACGCCGACTTGAGCGACTTTTTCCAAACGTTTTACGACATCATCACAGTCTGTTACTTCAGACAAAGTCAGCTCGAATTGGTTGCCAACTAAATCACCCGGACGTAATTTTTTGTTATGTCGTGCTGTCGCCAAGATCTCAATGCTTGGGTACTGTGCTAAGAAAGCTGAAAAGTCAGGCTCACCTTTTGGTAGGTGCACACTCAACCACTGCTCAGTTACTGCGTGACGGTCTTTTAAACCTGCCCAGCTCACGTCTTTCGACTTAACACCGCAAGCTTTAGCCAGCTCGTTTGCTACGAAGCTCGTGTTTTCACCAGTTTTACGAATACGAACCATTAAGTGCTCGCCTTCACCAGTAAACTCAAAACCCAAGTCTTCATTAACGACAAAGTGTTCGGCTTTTGCTTTTAGTTTTGCTTTCGCAGTTGGTTTACCGTTTAGATAAGCCAATGAAGATAAAATATCTGACATGCTGTTCTTTTCGTGTTGGTGCTTACGCACTTTTAGTAATTAGGACCACCGCTTCACATGCGATGCCCTCTTTGCGACCTGTAAAGCCTAAACGCTCAGTAGTCGTCGCTTTTACATTCACATTGCTAATGCTGGTTTCTAGGTCTTGAGCAATAGCTTGGCACATAGAGTCTATATGAGGTGCCATCTTTGGAGCTTGCGCCATGATAGTAATATCGGCATTACCAATCACGTAACCTTGTTCTTTTACTCGACGGTAAACATCTTTCAGTAATTCACGGCTATCCGCGCCTTTCCATTCGTCATCGGTATCAGGGAAATGACGACCAATATCACCCGCAGCAATCGCACCTAATAGAGCGTCACACAACGCATGAAGGGCAACATCACCGTCTGAGTGTGCAATAAGACCTTGCTCGTAAGGGATGCTTACACCACCAATAATTACCGGGCCTTCACCACCAAACTTATGTACATCAAAGCCATGGCCAATACGAATCATCATTATTCCTTATTCTGACTTAAATAGAACTCAGCAAGCGCTAAATCTTCAGGCTGAGTAATCTTAAAATTATCTGAACGCCCTGCCACTAAAGCGGGCGATAAACCTTTCCATTCAAAGGCTGAGGCTTCATCAGTAATTGAAGCGCCTTGTTGCAACGCCTCACTTAATACCTTCCACAGAGGCTTTGCTCTGAACATTTGTGGCGTAAGTGCATGCCATAAATCAGCTCGCTCAACGGTATGCTCAATCTGCCCTTGGGCACCGCGCTTCATCGTGTCACGCACTGGAGCCGCTAAAATAGCGCCCACATCATGGCTCATTGCACCGGAAATTAGCTTGTCGATATCACTTAGCTGAACACACGGCCTTGCCGCATCGTGAACCATTACCCAATCACTAAGCTGCTGCTCAGCGATATAGTTTAGCGCAGAGAGTACAGAGTCCGCTCGCTCGCTTCCGCCTGACACTCTGATCACTTGCGGGTTCAGGTTGAGTGCTAGATCAGGGTAGTATGGGTCATCATCGCTGATCGCAACGACAATTTGAGCGACTTGTGGGTGAGACAGTAATTTCTCAATGGTGTGCTCTAAAATTGTTTTGCCGTGAATCTTGAGATATTGCTTAGGGCGGTCTGCCTTCATTCGGCTACCGACGCCCGCCGCAGGTACAACGGCAATCACGCTTTGAAGTTGAGTCGACATTAATGGGATTCCTCACCAATGATGCGATAAAACGTTTCACCTTCTTTGACCATTCCAAGTTCATGACGTGCGCGCTCTTCTATCGCGTCTAAGCCTTGGCGTAGATCGTCAATTTCAGCAAACATTTCTGCATTTCGAATATGCAGCTTTTCATTTACTTGCTGTTGAACTTGGATTTCGTTGTTCACACCGTAGTAATCAGAGATACCATTTTTACCGAGCCACAGTGTGTGTTGTAGCCAGCCAAACACTATGAGCAGTACTAAAGCAAAAATTCGCATAACACCTTTCGCCGGTTGAAAAAGAAGGAACTAGAATAAGGCACATATATACCATAATGAGCTTATTGGTGCGAGATATGTGGTGTCAGGGAATCAATAAGTCGGGGAATTATTGTTATTCGAAATCCACAATGAGATTCCCGACTCCCTCCTCCATCGGTCTCGAGAATGACGGGTAATACAAATCACTGCAGACAAAAAACTCAAAGAGAACGCACCTTACCTAAGCCACATGCTCTCGTCATTCCCAAGAAAGAGGAACGACTGAGTTGGGAATATATCGCGTCAAAGGTAAATCAGAGATTCCCTATACCTTCCTTCGTCAGTATTGAGAATGACGGGTAATACAAATCACTGCAGGCAAAAAACTCAAAGAGATAGTACCTTCCCTAAACCACATACTCTCGTCATTCCCAAGAAGGAGGAACGACTGAGTTGGGAATCTATGGCGTCAAAGGTAAATAAGAGATTCCCTATTCCTTCCTTCGTCAGTCTAGGGAATGACGAATTTTAGGCAAAAAAATGCCCCGCATAAGCGAGGTATTTAAAAAGCTTAGATTAACAATTCGCTAGGAATTATTGACCTTTAACTTCTTTAAGACCACTTTCGTTGTAAAAAGGAGGAGCTTTAGAAATTAGATCTCACTTTCCTACAAGCAAAAAAACGCCCTACCGAAGTAGAGCGTTTTCAAAAGCTTTAAGCTAATAATTCAGAGTGAATTATTGACCTTTAACTTCTTTAAGACCGTTGTAAGGAGCTTTAGAACCTAGAGCTTCTTCGATACGGATAAGTTGGTTGTACTTAGCAACACGGTCAGAACGGCTCATAGAACCAGTTTTGATTTGACCTGCAGCTGTACCTACCGCTAGATCAGCGATAGTTGCATCTTCAGTTTCGCCAGAACGGTGAGAGATTACTGCAGTGTAGCCAGCGTCTTTAGCCATCTTGATAGCAGCTAGAGTCTCTGTTAGAGAACCGATTTGGTTGAACTTGATAAGGATAGAGTTAGCTACGCCTTTCTCGATACCTTCAGCAAGAATCTTAGTGTTTGTAACGAACAGATCGTCACCAACGATTTGAAGCTTGTCGCCTAGAAGTTCAGTTTGGTGCTTGAAACCATCCCAATCTGACTCGTCAAGACCGTCTTCGATAGAAACGATTGGGAAGTTGTTCGCTAGCTCAGCTAGGTAGTGGTTGAACTCTTCAGAAGTGAAAGTTTTACCTTCGCCCTTCATGTTGTAGATGCCAGCTTCTTTGTCGAAGAACTCAGATGCTGCACAGTCCATAGCAAGAGTAACGTCTTTACCTAGTTCGTAACCAGCAGCTGCAACAGCTTCTGCGATAACTTCTAGAGCTTCAGCGTTAGACTTAAGGTTAGGAGCGAAACCACCTTCATCACCAACTGCAGTGCTGTAGCCTTTAGACTTAAGAACTTTAGCTAGGTTGTGGAATACTTCAGCGCCGATACGTAGACCTTCTTTAAGAGTTTTAGCGCCAACTGGTTGGATCATGAACTCTTGGATGTCAACGTTGTTATCTGCGTGCTCACCACCGTTGATGATGTTCATCATTGGTAGAGGCATAGAGAACTGACCAGCAGTACCGTTTAGCTCAGCGATGTGCTCGTATAGAGGCATGCCTTTCGCAGCAGCAGCAGCTTTTGCGTTAGCTAGAGATACAGCTAGGATAGCGTTCGCGCCGAACTTAGACTTGTTATCAGTACCGTCTAGGTCAAGCATAATTTGGTCAACGTCAGCTTGTGCTTTAGCGTCAGTACCAACTAGAGCTTCAGCGATTGGGCCGTTTACAGCTTCAATAGCTTTAAGAACACCTTTACCTAGGAAACGTGATTTGTCGCCGTCACGTAGCTCAAGAGCTTCGCGAGAACCAGTAGATGCGCCAGATGGAGCAGCAGCCATACCTACGAAACCGCCTTCTAGGTGTACTTCAGCTTCTACAGTTGGGTTACCACGTGAATCGATGATTTCACGACCTAGAACTTTAACGATCTTAGACATTGAATGTTTCCTTCTCGTTGAATATATAAATGTCAAATTTAAAGGTAGCAGCACAACTTACGCAGCTACCTGTATTCCTTTTTACTTCTCTAACTCGCCGCGCTGGAACTCGCCAGCCGCTTTAACGAAACCTGCAAACAATGGGTGACCATCGCGAGGTGTTGAAGTGAACTCTGGGTGGAATTGAGCAGCAACGAACCATGGGTGGTTCGGGTTCTCAATAACTTCAACCAGTTTCTTGTCCGCAGATAGACCCGATACTTTTAGGCCCGCTTTTTCGATTTGTGGACGAAGATTGTTGTTCACTTCGTAACGGTGACGGTGACGTTCATGGATCGTCGCGCTACCGTATAATTCGTAAGCTTTCGTCCCTTTCGCTAGGTGACAAAGCTGTGAACCAAGACGCATTGTGCCGCCAAGGTCAGATGTTTCTGTACGCTCTTCAACTTTACCTTCGCCATCAGTCCACTCAGTGATAAGACCAACAACTGGGTACTTAGTTTCAGTACAGAATTCAGAAGAGTGTGCCCCTTCCATTTTCGCAACGTTACGAGCGTACTCGATAAGTGCTACTTGCATACCTAGACAGATACCTAAGTACGGTACTTTGTTTTCACGAGCGTATTGAGCAGCAAGAATCTTACCTTCAACACCACGGTCACCAAAGCCACCAGGAACTAGGATTGCATCTAGGCCTTCTAAAACTTCTACGCCACGAGACTCAACGTCTTGTGAATCTACGTATTTAATATTAACGCTTAGGCGATTTTTCAAGCCCGCGTGTTTTAGCGCTTCATTTACTGATTTGTATGCGTCTGGTAGTTCAATGTACTTACCAACCATACCAATCGTCACTTCACCCGTTGGGTTAGCTTCTTCGTAAATTACTTGTTCCCATTCAGACAGGTCTGCTTCTGGAGCGGTAATGCCGAAACGCTTACATACAAGTTCATCAGTGCCTTGAGCTTTAATAAGCTGAGGGATCTTGTAGATAGAGTCAACATCGCGCATAGAAATAACTGCATTTTCTTGCACATTACAGAACAGAGCAATTTTCTTACGCTCGTTCGAAGGAATGTTGCGGTCTGAACGACAAACTAGGATGTCTGGCTGAATACCAATAGACAGTAGCTCTTTTACAGAGTGTTGCGTTGGCTTAGTTTTCACTTCGCCCGCAGCTGCTAGGTATGGCACTAGAGTAAGGTGCATGAACATTGCGCGTTCACGGCCTAGTTCTACTGCTAGCTGACGAATCGCTTCCATGAATGGTAGAGATTCGATATCACCAACCGTACCACCAACTTCAACGATCGCGATATCGTGGCCAGCTGCGCCAGAAATTACACGCTCTTTGATCGAGTTAGTGATGTGTGGGATAACCTGAATAGTTGCACCTAGGTAATCACCGCGACGCTCTTTAGCGAGTACGTCTGAGTAAACACGACCTGCAGTGAAGTTGTTACGCTTAGTCATCTTGGTGCGAATGAATCGCTCATAGTGACCAAGGTCAAGGTCTGTTTCAGCGCCATCTTCCGTAACGAACACTTCACCGTGCTGAGTCGGGCTCATAGTGCCTGGATCAACGTTGATGTAAGGGTCAAGCTTCATCATAGTCACTTTAAGACCACGAGCTTCTAAAATAGCCGCAAGAGATGCTGCAGCAATACCTTTACCTAGAGAGGATACAACCCCGCCAGTAACAAAAATGTAATTTGTCGTCATGTTTAACCTGAAATTGGTTGAATGAGGGAAATGGACTACTTCTGGACGGGATGAAAATATACCAGAAGCCCCTTATCGCCACAACGTGAAATCTATCACACTGCTATTTTTTATTTTTTGCTTCAAATCAATTCATGATAAAAGCTTTGGTTATCTTTTCTCCGCCACCTTGACTTCATCCCACATGGAATCAAGCTGTTGTAGTGAAAAATCGGTCAAAATTTTATCTTGCTGACGAACTTTTTGTTCCACCCCTTTAAAGCGACGTGAGAACTTCAGATTAGCTTTATTGAGCGCCGACTCTGGATTTTTACCCAAATGTCGTACCAAATTGACCGTCGCAAACAGCAAGTCTCCCAACTCTTCTTCAACCAAATCTTCGTTTGGCGTCACTTGAAGTGCCTCTTCCAGCACCTCATCGACTTCCTCTAAAACCTTATTAGCTACTGGACCAATAGAGTCCCAATCAAAGCCATATTTCGCTACCTGCTTTTGAATCTTTGTAGCACGTGAAAGCGCAGGTAGAGAGTTTGGTATTGAGTCTAGAATACTTTCTTGAGTTTTGCCTGCCTGAGCTTTTTCTTTGGCTTTTTCAGCTTCCCAGTTGGCATTAATTTCTTCATCGCTCGCAAACTCGGTATCAGAAAACACATGCGGATGGCGGCGCGTTAGCTTCTCATTGATGCCATCGACCACATCAGAGAACTCAAATAGCCCTTGCTCTTTGGCGAGTTGGCTGTAAAAAATCACCTGAAATAGCAGGTCACCCAGTTCTTCTTGTAGGTTCGGCCAATCTTTGTTGTGAATCGCGTCCACCACCTCGTAGGTTTCTTCGATAGTATGCGGCACAATTGTTTCAAAATTTTGTTTCAAATCCCAAGGACAGCCACCTTCTGGATCGCGCAGCTTAGTCATGATCTGTTCAAGTTGTTCAATCGGGTGATTCATTGTTTTTTTTCCTATTCACTGTCTTTGATTTTTAAATTTATAACGTCTTCTAAAACTAAAAAAGGTGAGCAGCCAAAACCACTCACCTTTCTATTCTTTCCGTCATCCTCAAGAGCGAAGAATGAGCGAGTTGGGGATCTCAAATCGCTTTACGAGATTCCCTATCACGTTCGTCCCTCACAGTAGGGAATGACAGCTATCTTTTTTTACTAAGTAATTAGTTTTTCTAACAAGGCAGTAAACTTATGAGGCTCCTGAGCATAGCTTGCCTATGTGATGGAGTGAAATAAGTGAAATTAACGCAGTTAGAAAGCTAAGTACGACGTAAAAACTATCCTAGTCTTTTGACACTCATGACATCTTTGATTTGCTCAACTCGGCTGGTCACGCGACTCAGAATTTCAATATTGGTCACTTCCAAATCGAAATCCATTACCGACAGCTGACGCTTGTAGTCGATACGGCTCTTCATTGTGGTCACGCTGATCTTCTCGTTCGAGAACAGTGAGGTGATGTCTTTTAACAAGCCATTACGTTCTAGCGCTTCAACACGCAGCGTTAGGATGTATGAACCGACAAAGCCATTGCCCCAAACAGTATCAATGATACGTTCTGGCGCATGCACACTTAGCTCGCCTAGCTGTTCACAGTCAGCGCGGTGCACTGAGATACCACGACCTTGAGTGATGTAACCTTTAATCACATCACCTGGAATTGGCTGACAGCAACGCGCTAGGTGCGTCATTAAGTTATCAACGCCCTCAACCACTACCGCATCTTTCTTAGGACGACTCTGTTGTGCTGGCTTGTTTTCCGACTCAAGCAGTTTCTCGAGCGCTTTCTTGTCTTCTTCTTCTGCCGTAGGCTTATTCACCAACGCATTAATGTGATTAACCACTTGGTTAATACGTAAGTCGCCACTGCCAATACCAGCATAGAGCTCATCTGGCGTGTTGACGTTAAAGCGTCTTAGCGCGTATTGGTCGGCATCTTTTAAGGTTGCACCCACTTTCGCAAGTTCCGCCTCAAGGATGTCTCGACCCGCTTCGAGGTTTTTCTCTCGGCTTTGCGCGCGGAACCATGCGTTGATTTTCGCGCGAGCACGGCCTGAATGAACAAAACCTGTGGTTGGGTTTAACCAATCACGTGATGGGTTCGGTTCTTTCTGAGTAATGATTTCAACCTGATCACCCATCGATAATTTATGGGTAAACGGTACGATCCGGCCTGCTACTTTGGCACCGATACAGCGGTGTCCAACCATCGAGTGGATGTGGTAAGCGAAGTCCAGTGGGGTTGCACCCATAGGTAAATCGACCACATCACCGCGCGGTGTAAAGGCATATACGCGATCATCGAATACTTGGCTACGAACTTCATCCAGCATCTCGCCAGAATCCGACATCTCTTCTTGCCAATCGATAAGTTTACGCAACCAAGTGATTTTCTCGTCGTAACCACTGCGCCCGCTTGAAGCACCTTCTTTGTACTTCCAGTGCGCAGCGACACCCAACTCAGAATCTTCGTGCATTTGCTTGGTACGGATCTGAATCTCAATGGTCTTGCCTTCAGGGCCAAGAACCACGGTGTGAATAGACTGGTAACCATTTGGCTTAGGGTTCGCCACATAATCATCAAATTCACTTGGTAGATGTTTGTATTTGGTGTGAACCACGCCTAGACCGGCATAGCAGTCTTGAAGCTGGTCGGCGATGATACGTACCGCACGTACGTCAAAAAGCTCATCGAAGTCCAAACCTTTCTTCTGCATCTTACGCCAGATGCTGTAGATATGTTTTGGTCGACCGCTCACTTCTGCATTGATGCTTGAACGGTTCATTTCCGCCGTTAAGTCATCAACGAAGTCTGTGATGTATTGTTCACGTACGATGCGACGTTCAGACAGCTGTTTAGCAATCTGCTTGTAGGTGTCTGGCTGTTGGTAGCGGAACGCATAATCTTCGATTTCCCACTTAAGCTGACCAATACCTAAACGGTTAGCGAGCGGAGCGTAGATGTTAGAACACTCTTTTGCGGCCGCGCGACGCACAGCATCAGGGGCTTTTTTTACCTCGATAAGGTTACAGATTCGTTCAGCGAGTTTGATGACTACGCAGCGGAAGTCGTCGACCATTGCCAGTAACATACGGCGAACGTTATCAACTTGACCCGAGGCAGCACTGCCTTCAAGAGTCACGTTTAACTGGCCTAAGGCCGCCATTTCTTCAACGCCATCGATCAACTTTACGGTTTCTTTACCGTAGCTTTCTTCAAACGCTTCGCGCTCAAAAACGCCGCTTGAGACGACGGGGAAAAGTTGTGCAGCAATTAAAGTGGCACGGTCCATGGACAAGGTGACCAAGATTTCGATCATCTCACGGCCACGCCAAAGCAAGAGCGATGCTTGCTCGTGATCTTTTAAAAGTTCTTCACAGTGACGATAAACTTTAATCAGTTTATTCGAGGTTTTTGCGTCTTGATTCAATGACGCAATCCAACTTTCTAGCTCAAACTGTTCGCTTGGGTTTAAATGTGCGCTTCGTACCGCAACCATCATGCCTTCCTAGTTATTATGTTTTATACCCAATTCAATATGACTAACTGGTTCCAAGTTAGTTCGACCATATTGATATCAGCGCAGGCTTCCCTGCGCCTTTGTGATTCATTTGAAGCCTTGTTTAAGGGCCTCTAAGCCTTGATAAAGAGAGCCATCGATTCGAGATGACTGGTGTGTGGGAACATGTCCAACATACCCAGTTTGGCTAATTGATAGCCTTGTTTTTCTAAGCTCTCAGAATCTCTAGCTAGAGTAGCAGGATTACACGAAACATAAACCACACGCTTCGCTCCTAACGCTGAAATTTGATCAACGATCCCACTCGCTCCCGCACGTGCCGGGTCCAGCAATACTTTATCGAATTTCTCTTTTGCCCAAGGCTGTGAAGATAAGTCTTCTTCAAGGTTAGCTTGGTAAAATTCCGTATTACTTAACTGGTTTAACGCTGCATTAGATATGGCTTGCTGAACCATTTCATCAACGCCTTCTACACCAACCACAAACGCCGATTGTTGCGCGATAGGCAAACTGAAGTTACCGAGACCACAAAATAGGTCGAGCACTCGCTCATCCGCTTGAGGCTCTAGCCACTCAATCGCTTGAGCCACCATCTGCTGATTCACTTTCTGGTTTACTTGGATAAAGTGGTTTGGCTCAAAAGGTAACGTCACGCCAGTTTCACTATAAGAAGGTGCATCGCCGACTAAGCGAACCAACTTATCGGTTTCAGGCATCGAGTACAGAGTAGCGCCTTCTTCTTTTGCTAACGCAATCAGCGCTTGCTCATCTTTTTCAACCAAAGGCTTAAGGTGACGTAGCACCATAACAGGGCCAGTATCGCCCAACACCAATTCAACGTGTCCTAAAGACGTAAGGCTGTTGAAAGTATTCAGTAAATTTTTCAGTTTTGGCAGCAATACATTGAGGCGAGGATCAAGCACGGCACAGTCGGTGATATTTTCAATCTGCTTACTCTGCTTCTTACGGAAACCAAACTGAAGCTGCTGTGTCTTTTTATCCACAAATAGGCTGATACGTGCGCGACGTCGATAACCGGTTTCATCACCGACAATAGGCTGTGCAACTTCAGTGTTGGCCGTTTGGTATTGGCCCATCAGATGGGTCAGAGATTGCGATTTATGCTCAACCTGAGAAGAGTAACCAAGGTGTTGAAGGTGACAGCCACCACACTTATTAAAGTGCTTACAAAACGGCTTTAAACGCTGCTCGCTCGACTTCAATAACTTGATGAGCTTAGCTCGCGAAAACTTACTTTTGCTCTCAGTAAGTTGAATAACCACCTGCTCACCGGGCAATGCGCCATCAATGAAAACCGGTTTATTCTTTTGATAAGCGATGCCAGCGCCATTGTGATCCATTCGTTCAACCAAAACCGATTGATGCTTGGTCTCGAGTTGAGTTTTCTTTTTTGGTTGGAAAAAACGTGCCATTGCTTGTGCCTAATGTATCTTTTAATAAGTAATTGGTATCCAGGACTCACTATTATGTCTTGGAATCATTGTCGAACGTCACGGCTTTGATTAAGCTTACCGTTCACTTAACCGCCATTGTGTGCGTTATTTTCCCATATCCAGACCTCGATGTAATTAAAGAACATGACCAGATATGGCTTAAGAGCCCGTGTAATTACCTTAACTCTAGCTCCAACCCTGATTATTGGGTTGCTATTGAGTGCATTTTTCTCATTTAACCGCTATCAAGACCTTGAGGGTCAGGTGGTTAACACTGGTACTAGCATCATTGAGCCACTTGCGATTGCGAGTGAATCAGGCATGAAGCTCGAAAGTCGAGAGTCTGTTCGTCAGCTTATTAGCTATGCGCATCGAAAGAATTCTAAGCTGGTGCGCAGTATCGCGGTGTTTGATGAACGTCATGAGTTGTTTGTAACCTCAAACTTCCACCCCGATTTTGAAAGCCTAACCTACCCCAAAGATAAACCGATCCCGCATTTAAGCTCATCGAACCTGCTCGATAACACGCTGATCCTGCGGACACCTATCATCGCCGAAGGCCAGTACATCAACTCAGCCAACGGTCAGTCTCAAGCCAACCAAGCGATCGGCTATATTGCGATTGAGTTAGATCTGTCATCACTTCGATTGCAGCAATATCAAGAAGTGTTCTCTGCATTCTTAGTGTTGATTCTCGGGCTTGGTTTGTCGGGCGTGTTTGCGTTCCGCTTAATGCACGACGTAACCCAACCGATCACGCACATGAAAAACATGGTCGACCGCATTCGTCGTGGTCACCTAGATGTACGTATCGAAGGTAAGATGCATGGTGAGCTAGACTCGCTGAAAAACGGTATCAACGCGATGGCGGTATCACTATCAGAATATCACGTCGAGATGCAGCACAGTATCGACCAAGCCACATCAGATTTACGTGAAACTCTTGAACAGCTTGAGATTCAAAACGTTGAGTTAGACATCGCGAAGAAACGCGCGCAAGAAGCGGCTCGTGTTAAATCTGAGTTCTTAGCGAATATGTCTCACGAACTGAGAACGCCTCTGAACGGTGTGATTGGCTTTACTCGTCAGATGCTCAAGACTCACCTATCGAACAGTCAAACCGATTACCTGCAAACCATTGAACGCTCAGCAAACAACCTGCTTAGCATCATCAACGATATCTTGGACTTCTCGAAACTTGAAGCCGGTAAGTTAGCCCTAGAAAACATCCCATTTGAATTCCAAGCCAGCCTTGAAGAGGTAGTAAACCTTCAAGCAACCAACGCTCATGAGAAGGGCCTAGAGCTGACCCTTAAGATCGATCCAAAAGTACCGCCAGGCGTGGTGGGTGATCCACTGCGTATTCAGCAAATCCTAACCAACCTTGTTGGTAACTCAATCAAGTTTACCGAGCGCGGCAACATTGATATCAGCGTTGAGCTGCGTTCACAAAGCGAAGACAACATCGAGCTGCAATTCATGGTCCGCGATACGGGTATTGGTATCTCGGAGCGTCAACAAGCTCAGCTTTTCCAAGCCTTCAGTCAAGCCGATGCAAGTATCTCTCGTCGTTATGGTGGTACAGGCTTAGGTCTGGTTATCACCCAAAAACTGGTCAGCCAAATGGGCGGAGAGATCAGCCTAACCAGTCGTCTTCACCAAGGCTCAACCTTCTGGTTCACCTTAAGACTATCAACGACTGATATGCCGATGACAGAGCTGATTGAGACGCAATGTCTGCAAGACAAACAACTGCTGCTTATCGAGCCAAACATGCAAGCGGCATCGATTACTCAGCAAATCCTAACTCAAGAAGGCTTAGTGGTAACGTATCGTTCGGTGATGCCAGACGAGACCACCTCGTATGACTACGTTCTGCTGAACCTCGCCGCCAACCAAGAATATCAATTTGATACTGTAAGTGGTTGGGCGATCGGTGCGAAGAAGATTGCTCAAAACGTGATTATTGGTACACCAAGTACCGAGCTAGCGTTAGGTGAGCAACTAATGAAAGAGGTCGATGTTCAGTGCATCACTAAACCTCTTTCTCGTAAGAAGTTACTGCAAACTCTGGTATCGAATCAGGCACCAACCTTGATTGCACCAGCGATTGAAACACATTCAGAAGAGAAGCTTCCGCTTACGGTATTGGCGGTCGACGACAACCCAGCCAACCTAAAACTGATCACCGCACTGCTCAAAGAGCGAGTAGAAACCGTCATCAGTTGTACCAGTGGTCAGCAGGCGATAGACAAAGCGACAGAGACGCCATTTGATATCGTCTTCATGGATATTCAAATGCCACAGATGGACGGTGTGACCGCTTGTCAGAACATCAAAAAACTGGCGAACAATGCAGATACGCCTGTGATTGCCGTGACCGCGCATGCAATGATTGGCGAACGTGACCGACTGCTTGAAGCGGGCATGGATGACTATCTAACCAAACCTATTGAAGAGCATGTTTTACAGCAGGTTCTGATTCATTGGAGCCCGACCTCTGAGGTTGAGCACATCGAAAAAATAGATCCAGACCACCCAGCGGTCTCTGCTGAAGTCGACAACGGTCCGGTGTCAGAAACTGAAGCCAGCGTGCACACAAACATCATCATTGATTGGCAAGCTGCGATGAAACAAGCCGCCAATAAAGAAGACCTCGCACGCGATATGCTGCAAATGCTCGTAGACTTTATTCCAGAGGTGTATGAGGCAGCAGACAAAGCGATAGAAGACAGTGACTACCCCGTTGAAGAGCTGATACACATCATCCACAAGATGCATGGCAGCAGCTCGTACAGCGGTGTACCAAGACTAAAATCGGTATGTGCGACGATAGAGAAAGAGCTGCGTTCAGGCACTTCTGTTGAAGACATTGAACCGGAGCTTTTCGAGCTTCAGGATGAATTAGATAAGGTTCAAGCAACCGCGATTCATTACTTGAAACATGCGAAGACCTAGCGGGCACTTGTTACTCACCAGTATTCGTTAGAGGGTTTACCCGCTAATAAAAAAGCAGAGCTCATGAGCTCTGCTTTTTTCTGTCTAGAGCCAAGAGCACTAGATATAAAGTAGCGATAATCTGTTTACGATTCGAGTAACACCGTTGCCACTGCGTAGTGACGCTCATCCGAGATAGTAAGATGAATTGATGTTGTGCCGTTCGCCTCTGCGATTTCACGCGCTTTTTTATGCAGGCTCAGAACTGGCTTGCCATGCTCATCGTTTGAAATCTCAAAGTCGTGGAAAGTCACACCCAGCGCGATCCCCGTGCCCAACGCCTTAGATGCCGCTTCTTTGGCAGCAAAACGTTTTGCAAGGTAACGCCCTTTTTGCTTGAGTTGCTGGAATACTTCAAATTCAGAATCGGTCAAAATACGCTGAGCAAAAGCGTCACCACTTCGTGATAATGCCTTTTCAACACGCTCAATTTCTGCGATATCTGTACCTAATCCAACAACAGCCATGCTTACCCTACTACTAAACTTCTATCTATTAATTCTACTAATTCGTCGCTTACGACTTAACGCTTACGATTTAGAAAACTAAGCGTTGTTGCGTGCTGTTTCCATCACGGCTTTCATGTCTGCAACGGCTTTGTTCAAACCATCAAACACTGCACGTCCCATGATTGAGTGACCGATGTTCAGCTCGTAGATCTCTGGAAGTGCCGCAATCGGTGCGACGTTGTGGTAAGTCAGACCATGACCCGCATTGACTGTGATACCAAGATCGTCCGCGTAGCTTGCGCCTGCAGCAATCTTTTTCAGCTCGTCTTGTTGGTCTTCTTCTGTTTTAGCATCGGCATAATGGCCAGTGTGCAGTTCAATGAACGGTGCGCCACACGCTTTTGCTGCGTCGATTTGCTCACGGTCAGCATCGATAAACAGAGACACCTTAATGCCAGCAGCAGACAGTTTTTCCGTCGCCGCTTTGATCTTTTCAAGTTGACCAACCACGTCCAAGCCACCTTCAGTGGTTAGCTCTTCACGCTTCTCTGGAACCAGACAAACAAACTCAGGATTAGTATCGAGGGCAATTTGAACCATCTCATCCGTTACTGCCATCTCCAAATTCATACGAGTTTGAAGTGTTTCAGCCAGAATACGTACATCGCGGTCAACGATATGACGACGGTCTTCACGCAGGTGAACAGTAATGCCGTCAGCACCCGCACGTTCAGCAATTTCAGCTGCGTGTACTGGATCTGGGTATTTAGTACCACGTGCATTACGTAGTGTTGCAATATGGTCGATATTAACGCCTAAAAGGATTGAGCTCATTTTCCAATACTCCGTGCTCTAGAGAGGGCTATTGTTGGCATAAATAGCTCTCTACTTTTTAATGGTTTGCCGCCAAGATACGGCTTTAAGGCTATGCGTGTAAAGCGTTTTGCCGCTTTTAACTGCTCTTTAGTGATAAACCTACGTTCACTGATTGCGATAAGTTCATCGCCCATAAAAGTCAGGTTGTCTCGACGTACCGAAGCGATGAAACCTTTCTGCTCTCGATAGCGATAAGTCATGCTCGGATCGATCGCTTCGCCAGTGCCCGCGCAGTGTAAAAAGTCGACGCCATAACCCATAGCGGATAATAGAGCCAGCTCAAAGCGACGCAGGGCTGGCTCAGGGTTATCATTATGCGCCAGCTCTGTTAAAGCATGAAGATAGTCGTGAAAAAGTGCAGGCATCGGTACTTCTGCCATCAATACGCGACCGATAAGCTCGTTCACGTACATGGCTGAATACAGATTAATACCGGCGAGAGGAAGCCCCAAGCTAATCGGTTCAGCTTGGCGTAAGGTTTTCATTGAACCATTACCAGACCACTTCAGCAGTAGCGGCGTAAAAGGTTGTAATGCACCTTTCAAATTGGAACGCTTGCTGCGAGCGCCTTTAGACATCAACGTCACCCGACCGAACTCTTCGCTGAAGACGTCCAAGATCAGGCTCGACTCACTGTATGGTCGACGGTGCAACACAAAGCATCGCTGTAACCCTTCGCTCAATCACTTACCCTTATTACAGATACAAAAAGAGAGAGTTCGCACTCTCTCTTGGATTTATCTTCAGTTCAACTTTCTTAATCTCAGAAAGTGACGTTCAATATATTATAGATCGTCGATGTAGCCTAACGAGCGAAGTGCACGCTCATCATCAGCCCAGCCAGATTTAACCTTGACCCAAGTCTCTAGGTAAACCTTACGGCCGAATAGCTCTTCCATATCGATACGCGCTTCACGACCAATCGTTTTGATCTTCTCGCCTGCTTTACCAATCACCATTTTCTTCTGACCTGTACGCTCAACAAGAATCAGTGCATTGATGTGGAAGCCATCGTTATCTGGGTTGTAATCGAAACGTTCGATTTCAACCGTTACCGAGTAAGGTAGCTCATCACCCGTAAAGCGCATCAGCTTTTCACGGATAATTTCAGAGGCCATAAAACGTTGCGAGCGATCTGTCACGTATTCTTCAGGGAAGTGGTGTGTCGCTTTAGGTAAATGCTCACGTACGTGCTTACGCAGCACATCAATGTTTTTACCTTGCTTCGCAGAGATTGGCACAACGTCAATGAAGTCCATCTTCTTAGAGACTTCCATCATGTGCTGCATCACGTTAGTACGGTCTTGCACGTTATCTACTTTGTTGATGCAAAGTACAACTGGGAAGTCAGTCTTCTTCAGTTTGTTCAGAACCATCTCATCGTCGTCAGTCCAGTGAGTACCATCGACAAGGAAGAATACTAGGTTCACATCACTCAGTGAGCTGTTCGCCGCACGGTTCATCAAGCGGTTGATGGCACGCTTTTCTTCAATATGAAGTCCAGGAGTATCAACAAAGATCGCTTGATAATCACCCTCAGTTTCAACGCCCATAATACGGTGACGTGTCGTCTGTGGTTTACGTGATGTAATAGAAATCTTCTGACCCAGAATATGGTTCAGAAGCGTCGACTTACCTACGTTTGGGCGACCGACAATAGCGATGAAGCCACAGTGTTGGTTTTCCGGTAGGCCTGTTTTTTTGCTATCAGATGAAAAGAATGCATCGATATCGAAATCTTGGTTGTTATCAGACATTGCTTAGTTGCTCTAATGCTGTTTCAGCAGCCGCTTGTTCTGCCTTGCGGCGGCTAGTGCCTTTACCGATAACAGGTTTATCCACACCTGCCACTTCACACTCAACCGTAAACTCTTGGTTGTGTGCTTCACCTTTAATATTAGTCACTGTGTAGACAGGTAGAGGATTTCTTCGACCTTGCAAAAACTCTTGTAGGCGAGTTTTCGGATCTTTTTGAGATACTCCAGGCTGAATTGCATCTAGGCGAGATTGGTACCAGCTTAAAATAATGCCGCGAACCGTTTCGGTATCACTATCTAAATAGACAGCGCCGATGATCGCTTCAACCGCATCCGCTAGAATAGAATCACGACGGAAACCGCCACTCTTCAACTCACCTGGACCTAATTTTAAGTAATCTCCTAGTTCGAATTCACGACCTAGTTCTGCCAATGTATGACCACGTACTAATGTTGCGCGCATGCGGCTCATATCACCTTCGTTTACCTTAGGAAAACGGTGGTAAAGATCATCAGCGATAACAAAACTTAAAATTGAATCGCCCAGAAACTCAAGACGTTCGTTATGTTTACCTGCGGCGCTGCGGTGAGTCAGCGCCAAGTGGATAAGATCGGCATCATTAAACTGATAGCCAATCTTTCTCTCTAGTTTATCAATTGGAGAATTCATGCTCTCTCGATGTGTTATGTGATCGATTAATGAATCCCACCGATGCGATTAAAACGCACACCAGTAGGAATCCATGTTGGAAGTACACTGTCTGAACCGCGTTCGAATTCGAAGCTGATCCAAATAGCAACGGCCTTACCAACAAGGTTTGCTTCAGGGACAAAGCCCCAGTAACGGCTATCAGCACTGTTGTCACGGTTATCACCCATCACAAAGTACTGGCCTTCTGGAACGACCCACTCGTTAACACCATTGCGAGGCTGATATGCTTGCACACGATCACGGCGTAATGGATTAACTAAAATTTGGTGCTCTACGTCTCCAAGCTGTTCGTTCAGCTGAATCAGAGGCACACCATCTTGAATAAATTGGCTCTCTTCAACATTACTTAGTTTCACTGGTTCACAGCTACTTGTACCTTTCGCCTGAATGCAGATCTCTTTACGACTGCTGTAGCGAATCGTGTCGCCTGGCATACCAACAACACGCTTAATGTAGTCGATGTTTGGCTGAGGTGGGTACTTAAATACGATTGAGTCACCGCGTTCTGGCTTGCCTGTTTCTACCAATTGAGTGCGCCATACTGGGTCTTTTAGACCGTACGCGTACTTCTCTACCAAGATGAAATCACCAACCAAAAGGGTTGGCATCATCGAGCCAGAAGGGATTTGAAACGGTTCATAGATGAATGAACGCAAGATCAAAACAAATGCAATTACCGGGAAAATGGACACACTATTCTCAACCCACCAAGGCTGAGCCGTAACTTTTGCGCTGGTTTCAGCGTCTAGGCCATTCGATTGTGCTTCAACGTCAGCAAGTTTTTGCTGGCGCTTCTTCGCCCACACAAACTTTTCCAACGCCCATACAATGCCGGTCACTAGAGTTACGATCACTAAGATAAGCGAAAATGTATTAGCCATTGATATCCCTTAAATTTCATTTCTTTAAAAATAACGAAAGTGAAAGAGCATAACTCTTTCACTCTGCTTAATATTTCTAATTTGTATCAATCATGCTGACTAAATGCTGGGAAGATTACGCAGGAAAAATCGTTTAGTTCGAGGCGCAAAGTGCAGTGACTAGTGGGCCTAATTGCAATCTTTGCAACAAAGAAATAAACGATTCTAACCAGTAATATTCAGCAGATAGTTAGTGCGATTGATACCTAGTCTTTTCCAACGTGAAGGATTGCAAGGAAAGCTTCTTGAGGCAGTTCAACGTTACCGATCTGCTTCATACGCTTCTTACCTTCTTTTTGTTTCTTAAGAAGTTTCTTCTTACGACTGATATCACCACCATAACATTTTGCGATTACGTTCTTACGCAGTTGTTTCACTGTAGAACGAGCAATGATGTGGTTACCAATCGCTGCTTGTATCGCGATATCGAACATCTGACGAGGGATGAATTCTTTCATCTTCTCTACCAGTAGACGACCACGAGACTGAGCAATATCTTTGTGCGTAATGATCGCTAGTGCATCAACCGTTTCGCCATTCAGCAATACGTCTACACGTACCATGTTTGATGGCTCGTAACGTTGGAAGTTGTAATCCAATGATGCGTAACCGCGAGACGTTGACTTCAGACGGTCGAAGAAGTCGAGAACGACTTCTGCCATAGGAAGATCGTATGTCACAGCAACTTGGTTACCGTGGTAAACCATGTCTACTTGTACGCCACGCTTCTCAACACACAGTGTGATTACATTACCTAGGTAATCCGAAGGTACCAGGATATTACAGCGTGCAATTGGCTCACGAATTTCTTCTAGGTCATTAACCGCTGGCAGTTTAGCCGGGCTATCAACGTACAGAACGGTTTTATCTGTTTTTACAACTTCATACACTACTGTTGGAGCAGTTGTGATTAGGTCTAGGTCGTACTCACGCTCTAGACGCTCTTGGATGATCTCCATGTGAAGCATTCCTAAGAAGCCACAACGGAAACCAAAACCAAGTGCTGCTGAACTTTCTGGTTCGAAGAACAGTGATGCATCGTTCAGGCTTAGTTTGCCTAACGCGTCACGGAAGTTTTCGTAATCATCAGATGATACAGGGAATAGACCTGCGTATACCTGAGGCTTCACTTTTTGGAAACCAGGTAGACGTTCAGTGCTGCCGCCTTTTGCAAGCGTCAACGTATCACCAACTGGTGCACCTAGGATGTCTTTAATACCACAAACAACCCAACCTACTTCGCCAGTATTTAGCTCTGTAGTATCGATTTGCTTAGGCGTGAAGATGCCTAGACGGTCAACACCCCATACTTGGTCTGTCGACATTACTTTGATCTTGTCGTTCTTCTTCAGCTTACCGTTTTTGATACGAACCAAAGAAACTACGCCAAGGTAGTTATCGAACCAAGAGTCAATGATCAACGCTTGTAGAGGCGCTTCAGGATCACCTTCCGGTGGCGGGATTGCCGTTACGATGTTTTCTAGAACATCATCAACACCCAAACCTGTTTTCGCAGAACAGCGAGTCGCTTCCATCGCATCGATGCCAACGATCTCTTCGATTTCTTCAGCAACACGCTCAGGTTCAGCAGCAGGTAAGTCAATCTTGTTCAAGATTGGCACTACTTCCAGTTCCATTTCGATTGCTGTGTAACAGTTTGCTAGAGTTTGAGCTTCAACACCTTGGCCAGCATCCACTACAAGTAGTGCGCCTTCACAAGCCGCTAGAGAACGAGATACTTCGTAAGAGAAGTCTACGTGTCCAGGAGTGTCGATAAAGTTAAGTTGGTAAGTTTCACCATCTTTAGCTTTGTAATCTAAAGTCACACTCTGCGCTTTAATTGTAATACCACGCTCGCGTTCTATATCCATAGAATCGAGGACTTGAGCTGCCATCTCACGTTCACTTAGTCCTCCACAAACTTGGATTAAGCGGTCAGAAAGGGTCGACTTACCGTGGTCGATGTGGGCGATAATCGAAAAATTACGAATGTGCTTCATAGGCTTGGTGTGACTAAACTCTTTGAATAGGGATAATAAGAAAGCCGCGACGCGTCCAATCTACAGTCAGCATTGGTGGCGGCATTTCAATCAAGTTGGCAGATTCTACCCAATTTAAGGGCAAGAAGCATCATAAATTAGACGAGAGACTCACCTAGGATTCGAATCAAGACGACTTCTTGCTTGGATTTGTCTTCCATGGGTTTGGCTAACCGCTTCGCTAAGGCAATTCCACCAGCAGTAAACAGTGCTGCACTTAAGATAACAATACCCTCGCCCCCTTGGAGTAAGGGTTGCAACAAGAGTTGTCCAAAACCAGCACCAATCATCAGCATGAAAAGTGGGATGAGATAAACAATCGCCGCCGATTGAAGTAGGCTTTTTTCTGGAAAGCCAATTTCTACGATTTGGCCTGCTTTAACTAAGCTTTTGGTTTTAAGCTGCCAAAACAAAGATTTATTACCAACAGCCTTAGTCACAATACCCGTTCCGCAGCTTTTTTGAGAAGAACAGCTGCTGCAACTGGTTTGTTGTTCGCAGCTCAGTTGAACAAAATATTGCTTACCTTTTTGTTCAACCGAGCTAACGGTCGCCAACGCGGTCATCATTGCGCTTGTACCGATTTATTGAATGTAACTGACTGAGCGATACGTTTTGCAGTTGCTGGCGGAATGTCACCAACCACTGAGATCTCTTTGTCGCCAATCACTAAGCTGTGCAAGGTTCTGCGCCCTTGACGTACTAGCTGCCCTTTCAATGAATGCTCGTCTTTTTCAGCGATATAAACCGAAAAACTAAACAATCCATCACTGAAAAGCTGGCTTTCAACCATTTTATCGGTCGCAGCCATTTGATAGCGGCTAAGCTCTTTTGACTTAAACCCTTCAGGAATCCACGACGCTTGCCAGTTAGTTTCACTCACTAAGCCTTCCGGCAGTGATAAAACTTTCGGCAATTGAGCTTGGTTCAAGCCACCCATTGCCTCAGCTATCTTATCGCTCACCACGTAAGAGATAGTGCGGTACTGTTCAAGCACTTCGCCATCACGATCCAAAAGGTCGGCACGCAAAGGAAGACTCGTTTTTTCGTCGACCCAAACCACGTAAGAATAGCGAAGGCCGTCTTTCGGCACGACACGCAGCACTTGAGTTGTGCTACCTGCTTCACGAGAGCGCCCAACTTTCACAAAGTCGTAGTACTGATTCAGAGATTCGATATCTCGATTAATCATCGGAATAACAGGTGCAACCATGCTGCCAGACTGAATCGTAAATGGCTCTGTACCCGGTTCGATGTAGCTAACTTCGTTGCCACGTCGAATGACTTCACGAACAGGGCCGCTTAGATAAACAAGGTGTGCAAGTTGTTGGTCGTCGTTAACCGCATGGCGATAAACAAGAGGCTCAATACTGCTCTTCTTTATCAAAATGTAGGAGAGTTCGTAATTTAGATGCTGACTGGCCTCGTTCATTTGATGCAACAAGGCCTTTGCAGTGGTTTCCTCTGCAAAGGCTGTTGGAGACATCAAGCTGAACAGTGTCAGTGCACTGACCAGGATTTTCTTCATTCAATGTCCGATTCTAGATGTGCATCTTGCATTGGCGATGCATCACTGTTTAATCTTAGCTGCAGCTCATAATCTTCTAGCATTGCATGAACGCGTTTACGCTGCTCTTGCAAGTTAGCTTCAGATGCTGGTTTCTCAACAGAGTCACGCGTTAAGCTTACTGGTTCCGCAGAACCCGCAAATGGAATCGTCTGGAGTACAGGCAACTGCTCTGGTGCTGCAGGGTCGCTGCCACCATATTGTTGAACACCTAAAACAACCGCTAATGAAACACACGCTGCGACGGCAACTTGTCCAAACTGTTGTAACCACGCCGGAAGCTGACGCTTCGCTTGCTGAGGTTTAGGTTGCTCTTCAATTGGAGCAACAGTAGGTTCAACATTCACTTGGTGCAGGTTCGACATTGAACCATGTGCAGGCTCGTTCTCAAGCGCTGCCGCTACACTATTAGCAATGTTCCACTCTGGAGTTTCTGGCGCATCCCCACGCATAACATCACCAATTAAATGGTAACTCTGCCAGGTATCCATGCTTTCTTGATCGGATTCGAGATCTACAATGAGAGCTTTATCGATCGTTTCACCATCCATGAGTGCCGAAAGCTTTTCTTTATCAGCCATTATTTTCACCATAATTATTACAAGTTCTAGCGTTGCAAAAGAGGTTTAATTTTCTTTTCCACCGCTTCACGAGCTCGGAAAATACGCGAACGTACGGTTCCTACAGGGCAATCCATTACTTCTGCAATCTCTTCGTAGCTCAAACCTTCGAGCTCTCGCAACGTCATTGCAGTTTTTAAGTCTTCTGGTAGCGCTTCAATCGCTCCAAAAACGACTTGTTTCAATTCTTTTGACAGCGTTAAGTTCTCAGGGTTCGATATTTCTTTTAACGCGCTGCCTGTTTCGTAATATTCTGCATCTTCTGCATCTACATCTGTTGCTGGCGGCCTACGGCTTTGGGCAACGATATGATTTTTAGCGGTGTTCACGGCAATTCGGTACAACCATGTATAGAAGGCACTCTCGCCACGAAAGTTAGGTATCGCGCGGTAAGCTTTAATAAAAGCTTCTTGTGCTACATCAGGTACATCACCAGAATTATTCACGTATCGAGAGATAAGATTACAAACTTTGTTTTGATACTTAACCACTAGTAAGTTAAATGCCTGCTTATCTCCACTCTGAACTCGCTCAATCAACACTTGATCGGTTAGCTGCTCGTTCATTCGAGCGGGTACTCCTATTGTTATAACCCTCACCTTCACAGATATGGGTACTAATTATGCGAAATGTAGTATTGACACCACCGTCTACAAGAGCACTATTGTGACTAAGCCAAATACCGAAAGTTCCAACTTTCTTAAAATTATTTGCCATTATTGTTTCACAATGTGATGTAATAAAAATAGCTATCCCTATCAATTTGGGGAAACTTGAGCAAAAGCAATGGTATTGAGCAATTAAATATTTCTAGATAGCTGTCTATATATTGATTTTGCATAGCGTTTAAGGATGACTCTGGAGAGATTATAACAGTCTTAGCCAAACTCCTAAAACAAGACAAAGTCAATTGAGAGTGGACAACTCGACTATAGCCCGGGATTTAATAAGTTTTATGAACGCAAACCGTGAACATCAGTGTGATGTATTAGTGGTAGGAAGTGGTGCGGCAGGCTTGTCATTAGCCTTACGCGTAGCAGAACATGCAAAAGTAATTGTATTAAGCAAAGGACCACGCAGCGAAGGATCGACGTATTACGCACAAGGTGGTATCGCCGCGGTGTTCGATGAGTCGGACAGTATTGAGTCTCATGTAGAGGACACTCAAATAGCTGGGGCTGGGTTATGCGAAGAAGATACAGTTCAATTCATTGCCGAAAATGCGAAAGAGTGTGTGCAATGGCTGATTGATGGTGGTGTTCCATTTGATAAAGATGAGAACAGCACCGAAGGCCAACCAAAATATCACCTCACTCGTGAGGGTGGCCACAGTCACCGCAGAATTCTGCACGCTGCCGATGCAACTGGCATGGCGATGCAAACCTCACTACAAGATAACGTCAACAACCACCCAAATATCGAGATCTTCGAGCGCCACAATGCGCTGGATTTGATCACGGAAGATAAGATTGGTGGTTCAAAAGACAAGGTGATCGGTGCCTACATTTGGAACCGTAACCAAGAACATGTTGAAACCGTGCGCGCTAAGTTTGTTGTATTAGCAACAGGCGGCGCTTCAAAGGTTTACCAATACACCTCTAACCCAGATGTCTCTTCAGGTGATGGAATTGCTATCGCTTGGCGTGCGGGTTGTCGTGTGGCAAACCTTGAGTTCAACCAGTTCCACCCAACGTGTTTATTCCACCCAGAAGCGCGTAACTTCCTGCTAACGGAAGCACTGCGTGGTGAAGGTGCCTACTTGCGTCGTCCAGATGGCTCTCGCTTTATGAAGGACTTCGATGAGCGCGGTGAACTGGCGCCACGTGATGTGGTTGCTCGTGCAATTGACTTCGAAATGAAGCGCTTGGGTGCCGACTGTATGTATGTTGATATCAGCCACAAGCCTGAAGAATTCATCACAGCGCACTTCCCTATGATCCACACTCGCTTGATGGACTTGGGTATCGATATGACCAAAGAGCCGATCCCTATCGTGCCAGCTGCTCACTACACCTGTGGTGGTGTCATGGTTAATAAGCAGGGTCAAACCGACCTAACGAACTTGTATGCGATTGGCGAAGTGAGCTACACAGGCTTACACGGTGCAAACCGTATGGCTTCTAACTCACTGCTTGAGTGTGTGGTTTACGCATGGGCAGCAGCAAAAGATATCGTTGAGAACATCGACCAATCTCAATTGTGCGCTGAACTGCCTGCATGGGATGAAAGCCAGGTCACCAACAGTGATGAAGAAGTTATCATTCAACACAATTGGCACGAACTGCGCCTGTTCATGTGGGATTACATGGGCATTGTTCGAACGGATAAACGACTAGAGCGTGCATTGCGTCGTATTCAGATGCTGCAACAAGAAACTCATGAGTACTACAGCTACTTCAAGGTTTCGAATAACTTATTAGAACTACGTAACTTGCTACAAGTGGCAGAGCTAATGGTTCGTTGTGCAATGCAACGTAAAGAGAGCCGCGGCCTTCACTACACGTTGGATTACCCTGAACTTGCTGAAGACAGTGGCCCAACGATTCTGACGCCAGAGAAACGCCAAGCATAATAATTGGTTAAACGTGCTTAGCGAATTAGCCATCAGCGGAAAATGATTAAACGAAAGGGAGCCGAGTGCTCCCTTTTCTTTTGTCTAACGCTTTCTTTTATCTAATACTTTCTTTCATCGAATAGTTTGGCTTCTCTAGCGTGCTCGTTGTAAGTTCGCCAGAAAATGACGATATTCGCGATCGCAACAACTGTCTCGCCAAAGCAGTACCGAATACCCACATTCAAACTGCAATTTAACGAAGAACTGCGCCCAGATCTTATCAACGGACTTGAGTCGGTAAGTTCGGTCATTGAGTCGAATATCACCATCCTCCTTGTAATCAAAACGCCCATGCGCACTATTTAGAATCACATGGTTGTTTCTGAACAAGCGAATCATTAAAGCTAAGCAATAAAGGCTGGCGGCAAGCGGGATAGAAGACAGGACGATGAAAAACAAAAGGCACCCAAAAATAGTGCCTTTTGCAAATAATGCGGAATACGAAGGGTTAAGCTGAAGCTTAACGAACCTTGCTGAGGTTGTGTGCGACAATTTTATCAACCATTGATGCATGGCCTAGGTTTTCACTGCGTCCGTGTCCCATTACCCAAGTAAACAAATCTGGGTCATCACACTCTAACAGAGAAACAAACTCGCGCTGTTCCTGCTCTTGCAATGAATCAAAACACTCTTCGAAAAATGGCATGATGACTACATCAAGTTCTAACATGCCGCGACGGCAACCCCATTTAATTCGTGCTTTCTGCTCTGCAGTGTACATTGGCTATCCTCACCTATAATTTTTCTTTCTCGGAGTGTAACAAGTCATACGCCCTGCAACTACTATGTGAGTCACAGTCCCTATCTAAGCTCACAAAAAAACCTAGGCTGACAAAGAAACAGAACCGGATTAACATAGAGCCAAATAAAATTCTTAGGAAAGATAAAATGGATTGGAAAAACACATTTCAGCCACTCGCTCATACGCAAAATGAATCCCTTCCAGAACTGATGATGACACACGTGTCAGACTGGAGTGCAATTACCATGATAGGCGATGACAAAAAGTCGTACCTACAAGGTCAAGTAACGTGCGATGTCGTCACTCTTCCTAATGATGAATCCACGTTAGGCGCGCACTGTGATGCAAAAGGAAAGGTATGGAGTATCTTCCGCCTGTTCCATCACAATGGCGGTTACGCGCTCATGCAGCCTAAATCTGCGATTGAAGTAGAACTGGTCGAAATCAAAAAATACGCCGTGTTCTCTAAGGTTGATATCGAGCAAACGACAGATGTTGTTATCGGTGTGATGGGCGCATCTGCGGATCAATACATTAATTCAATTTCAGAAAGCCAAGGTAACGTGCGTGCTATCTCTGGTGGCACAGCGGTTAAAGTCTCTGACAATCGTTGGGCGCTGCTTATTACGGAAGAAGTTGCTGCAACTTTAGTCTCAAGTAGTTCAGCAGAAAAAGTATCAGAAGCACTTTGGCAATATCATGAAATTCTAGATGCTCAGCCTAACCTATCGAAAGCAGAGCAAAACGAGCACATTCCTCAAGCGCTTAACCTGCAAGCGATTGGTGGTATCAGCTTTTCAAAAGGCTGCTACACAGGTCAAGAAACGGTAGCTCGTGCCAAGTACCGTGGCATGAACAAACGTGAAATGCGCATTGTTTCAGGAACGACAGCAGAAGTATTGTCTCTAGAGAACCCAATTGAACTAGAGCGTAGCGTGGGTGAGAACTGGCGTGGCGCAGGCCGACTATTAAACGTCTATCAATTTGCTGATAACCAAGCGATGGGTTTGATGGTACTGCCAAACAACCTTGATGACGATGTTCAGCTTCGACTGACCGCGCAGCCTGATCAAACATGGAATATCCTGCCACTGCCGTACAGCCTTGACGACGAGTAACCACGTGGAAACGCTGATTACACAATGGCTAGATCAACAGCAGGTGAACTATCGCCTGCTGATGCAAAGCAAGCCAACCACCAGCATTGAAGAAACCGCACAAGAGCGAGGCATCGACGCCTCTCAAATGGTGAAGTGCATCCTGCTCAAGGATATGGGCAACCAGTATGCGTTAGCCTGTACTGCTGGCGATCGCTCTGTCGACCCCAAGAAAGTACGCTCGGTATTGAATTGCCGTCGAATGACCTGCGTGTCGCTCGCTGATGTTGAAGCGATCACTGGCTTTAAAGTGGGTTGCGTTGGCCCGCTTGCTCTAAAGAGACACATGCCGATCATTTTTGATCCTTCCATTCAGAACAACTCGACCGTGACCATTAGCTCCGGCGATCGAATGGCTGGCGTTGCGCTGGATCTCAATGATCTTATGGCGCTATGTGCACCGACTGTCGCGGACATCAGTCGATGATCGTTTCGATCACATCATGCTTCGCAAACTTCATTTGAATATTTCATTGAGTACATTTTTAGTGTGAACTTCGTCATAAGAAGAACACACCATTAATAAATAGTTACTCAAAATAAAAGCATAAGTAGTCACAAAGTTAAATTTGCGTTATTGTAAATTTACTGACTAGCTATTAAGCAAATCAGTGCAAGTGAATCCACTGAGTAACATCAGTATCCACTTTTGTGTAATGCATCTGTGACTATTCGCCCGTTTTAGACGGGCTTTTTTTTGTTCGAAATTTACAATTTGATTACACAAACCAAAAAATCCCGCCTATTCTTATACTTGTAACATTATCACTGCTTAATACCGAACAGGAAAGTTCACGGCAGTTCACTACTCAGTATTATTTTGGGGAGGAGCTCACGTAAAAATAGATATTTACTGAAGAAAGTGCTTAGAACAGCACAAATATCTAATTAACGTCAACTCTACTGCATATAACTCCATGCTTATCACAATTATTATCTCGGAGTTTTTCTATAATATGCAGGCTAGGTAAATATAAGGATAATTAAGAATGAGACTGTTTAAGCGCTATACACCGAGTATGATTGCTAAACATGTAAGTCGACTTTTCAAAGGACGAATCTACATTTACGGCGTAGGAAAATTTGAGTTTGATAACGGTAAGCTAGTGCTACCAGACCGAGCAGAAAAACGTCACTTTCAAACAGTGAAAGAAATAAATAGTGAAATCATGAAACTGCGCTGCGCGTACGCATGACCTGATTATCTACAGAATTAAAAACAAAAAGGGTTGGCATTATGCCAACCCTTTTTTCGTACCAATTTTCGTATCAATGATGATTCGATAAATCACCAGAACACTATGTCACTATCGATGAGTCACAGGACGCTTAGCTAAGTCAGGAAGATTGCCAGACAAACCCAGTGCGCGCTTCATGATCTCATCTTTCGCACCCGGTAATTGGCCTGCTAGCTTCATACCGATACCACGAATCAGCTTCTTGGCTGGGTTATCGCCTTCAAACAGATCTTTAAAGCCCTGCATTGAAGCAATCATTTTCGCCGCCTCTGCTTTTCTCCAGCGCTCGTAGCCGCGAAGATTACGCTTGGTGCCAATATCCTCACCTGCAGACCATAGCTTTAATAGCTCTTGCGCTAAGCTTGCTGCGTCTAATAGGCCAAGGTTCACGCCCTGCCCTGCTAATGGGTGAATGGTATGAGCAGCATCACCAACCAAAGCCACACGCTCTACCGCAAAGTCACGCGCATAACGCATACGCAGTGGGAAGGCAAAACGGTCACCAACCACTTCGCACAATCCAAGCTTCGAGTCGAACTCTGCCGTTAGCTGCTTATTAAAATCAGCATCCGACATGGATACCAGCTTCTCGGCACGGTTTGGTTCCGTAGACCAAACAATCGAGCTCATGTTGCTTGGTTGCATTGGTAGGAATGCCAATGGGCCTTGAGGCGTGAATATTTGACGAGCAACGCTGTGGTGCGGCTCTGTGGTTTTGATGTTCGCGACAATCGCACTGTGTCCGTAATCCCAATGTGTTAGTGGGATATCTTGCTGCTTACGAACCCAAGAGTTTGCGCCGTCTGCTCCAACAACTAACTTAGCTGTCAATGCTTGACCATTATCTAGCGTTAACCATGCTTCGCTTTCACCAATCGCCATCGTTTTACACGTTGCGGGCATATACAGGCTGACGTTGTCTTGCTTCTTAACCTGATCAAGCAGCGCTAATTGAATCACACGGTTTTCAACGATATGGCCAAGGTTAGGCTGAGCCAAGCGTGTCGAGTCAAACTCAATACGAGCAAAGCTGTCTTGCTCCCACACTTCCATCGCTTGATACGGTGCAGCGCGTCTTTGTGCGATACCTTGCCATGCACCTAGGTTACGAAGAATCACTTCACTAGAACGACTCAACGCGGATACACGTACATCAGGCAACTCACTCAGCCCTTCGCTGGGAGCTCTGCCTTCAATGACAGCAATTCTTAAGTCACTGTCTTTTAGGGCAGCAGCGAGCGCTAGGCCAACCATGCCACCACCAACAATCGCGATATCAACACTTTGCATCATTATTTATTACCTTATCTTTCTACTAGGCCAAGCGTATGACGCAAAAGTGGACCTTTAAGTGGTGGAAGGTTATCTATTACGGCTAACCCAAGATTACGCCCAATGCGAGCGGTCATATAATCATTTGAGAACAGGTGAACTAGGCTTGAAGTCAATGTGATCGTGGCTTCTCTGTCTTGTTCTCTACGCTTTCTAAAGTTAACAAGACCATTGTAACGACCCACATCATCTAGTTGAGTACACAACTCTTCTGCCAAGGAAGCCACATCTCGAATACCTAGGTTAAAGCCTTGCCCCGCAATTGGGTGAAGCGTTTGAGCGGCATTACCAACAATGGCAAATCGATGAGAGATATTTTGTTGTCGGTGACGAAGAATGAGAGGGTAGCTCGCACGCTTGCCGACTTTCTCTAATCGGCCAAGTCGCCAGCCAAAGTCACTCTGCAGCTGCTCAAGAAATTCATTGTCGTTTAGCGTCATCACTTTTTGTGCTTGCTCTGGTGTTAAACACCAAACCAGAGATAAACGGTTGTCACTCATTGGTAATAGAGCAACTGGCCCATGGTGGGTAAAACGCTCAAATGCGCGACCTTGGTGAGGTTCACTCGCCACGATATTGGCAATCACAGCGACTTGCTCAAAGTCGTGCTCACTCAATGAGATATTGAGCTGTTGGCAACAGGTTGAGATTGCACCGTCAGCAGCAACCAATAACTTGGTGGTTACTATTCGCCCACTTGTCAGCTCAATCGTCGTTAACGCTTCTTCACGTTCAACTTTACTGACAGACTCAGGGCAAAGCATGGTAATTGCCGCTTCTGATTCAAGTTTCTGCTGATAGATTCGACCCACATCTGCCAACTCGACCACGTAGCCAAGCGCATCTACAGCAAGCTCTTCACTGTAGATGTCTGTCATTCCAGCATGCCCGCGATCCGAAACATGGATATCTTTAATCGGGGTCGCGACCGGAGCGATAGATTGCCATAAGCGCAAAGAATCCAGGATCTGCACCGTGCCATAGGACAAAGCGATCGAACGAGAATCAAACCCAGGGTGAGCTTGATGATCAACCTGATAAGGCTCCACAACCGCAATCGACAGTGAACCTTGGCTTAGGTGATTCAAAGCAAGGGCTAAGGTTGCCCCTGCCATTGCGCCACCAGCAATTACAACATCATACTGAGCCATCATAACCTCAAACCGGCCAACGAATTAATGAATGGTAGGCGCCGCATCTTCAGATGGGCGTGCACCAAATTCAGCATGAATCGTTAGTGCGCACGCTTTTACGTGCTCAATAACGTGTTCTAGAAGCTGCGCTTGTTCTTCCATATCATCTTCTTCGTCAATGCCTAACTTAGCCATCTCTTCAAGATCAGCTAATGCTTCTTTAGTACTGTCAGACGCTTTATTCAATTGAGCGCCAACCAAGCCTAAGCCAGAAATGAAATGGTTAATCCAATCAGACACACCATCAGCCAAGTCAAATAGGCTTGCGCTTGCGTCTTCGTCAGGTAGCAACATAGACAATTCCATACCTGAGCCTGTGATTTCACTGGTCGTGACTTTCAGCGTCGCTTCCGCTAGCGTTAATGCGCGATCTGGCCAACCCATACCCTCATTGGTGTAATCGAAGATCAGCGGTTGCCAGCTTTTATCTGCAAGGCTTAAGCCTCCGCTTAACATACCCGTTAATAAACCGTGCATCTCAGCAGGGGTTACGGCTAGACTTGCCGATTGAAGTTCAGTCGCAACCGTTAGGTAGTCAGGTAAAGTAGTTTCGCTCATCAGATAGCTCGCTCAGTTATTCTTTATATCGATAGTATAATCGTACCACTTCACCCCAATTCTGGTAAGCATCGATCCCCAGCAATTGAAGTATGACTGACTATCAATTGTTCAATTTGCTGAATTACTGTGTGCTCAAGCTCTCATTTACAAACAGTCACTCTGAAAAGCTTGAATCTTAATAGCGGTTTACCTATAGTTTCTCCCTCAGAGGAGATTGCTTCCTCATCGGTACTTGCACTTTTTCTTTCTCAAAAAATGGCGAAGGGCAACAGCCTTAAAATAGCGCGTTAAAGAGTTCATCCATCATGAGTAATCAAGCGGTAGACGTTGAAATATTAGGAAAACTGACTCGAGTGAATTGTCCTCCAGGGCAAGAAGAGTCATTGATTGCAGCGGCGGCCGATCTTGATAATCGATTGAAAGAGATGGCTGAACGTACTAAGGTAACCAATGAAGTGAAGCTGCTGACTATCGCAGCTCTGAATATTTGCTACGAATTACAAACCAAGAAGTTTGAAGCAAATGATGAACAAAACGCACTGACCGAGCGAATGGAACAGCTCACGACATCACTTTCAGATGTCCTCAGTAAAGTTAAGCACGGACAGCAATAGCGTACACAAAATTTACCCTGGAGTGTTTGTCAGAGGATTCACGTCCCCGAGCCGATAAGCAATCCCTAAGGGTTAGTACTTGAGTGCTATTGAGCATGCTCGGCCCGACCGAGAAGCCTACGGTAATCATTGCTGATCCGCCTTGAACTCGCTGGTTCAAGGGCCATCTATTCTCAACGGCACTTTGGGGTATCCCTTCTTATGAAGACGCTCACACGCAGCGAATTTCGCAAACAGATCCGTATCAAGCGCAATGCCTTATCTGGCGACCAACAAACTCAATCCGGTATAGACTTAGTTAAGCAGTGCATGCAGCTTGATGAAATTCAGTCTGCTCAGCATATTGCACTTTATATCTCTATCGATGGCGAACTCGATACCCAGCCTTTAATCGAATGGTTATGGGCGCAGGGTAAGCAAACTTATTTACCAGTATTGCACCCCTTCTCTGCCGGACACTTGCTGTTTCTGCACTACTCGCTAACCACACCGACGGTCTTGAATAAATACGGTATTGTCGAACCTCAGCTCAATCAGATGCTGGTTAAACCTTGTCAGCAACTCGACCTTATTCTTACGCCCCTTGTCGGCTTTGACTCTCATGGCCATCGTTTAGGTATGGGCGGCGGATATTACGATCGCACCTTGGCGAAGTGGTTCGAGACGGGCGAAGGCGCAACTCCTATTGGTTTGGCACATGATTGCCAACATGTCGATACCCTACCGATTGAAGAGTGGGACATTCCGTTACCTAAAATCGTGACTCCGAGTAAAACTTGGCAATGGGAAAACAACCATTAAAGCGCTATAATCGCGCCGCAAACGTTAACCTCGATATATAAACGTTAACCTCGATATATAAACGTTAACTTCAATACGCGAACGATTAATTCAAAGCGCAAGACCTTATTCAGGAGAATGGCATGACTCAAGATGAAATGAAAAAAGCAGCGGGCTGGGCAGCACTTCAATATGTTGAAGAAGGCAGCATTGTAGGTGTAGGTACTGGCTCTACAGTAAATCACTTCATCGACGCACTTGGCACAATGAAAGACAAAATCAAAGGTGCGGTTTCAAGCTCTGTAGCCTCTACTGAAAAACTAGAAGCACTAGAAATCAAAGTATTTGAGTGCAACGACGTATTCAAACTAGACATCTATGTCGATGGCGCAGACGAGATTAACGCTTCACGCGATATGATCAAAGGCGGCGGCGCTGCTTTGACTCGTGAAAAAATCGTAGCAGCTATCTCTGACAAGTTTGTGTGTATTGTTGACGGCACTAAAGCAGTTGATGTGTTGGGTAAATTCCCACTGCCTGTTGAAGTAATCCCAATGGCACGTTCATACGTGGCACGCGAACTGGTTAAGCTTGGTGGTGACCCAGTTTACCGCGAAGGCTGTACAACTGATAACGGCAACGTGATCTTAGATGTGTATGGCATGGCGATCGAAAACCCGAAACAACTAGAAGATATCATCAACGGTATCGCTGGTGTTGTGACGGTTGGTCTGTTCGCTCACCGTGGCGCAGATGTGGTTATCACAGGTACGCCTGAAGGTGCAAAAATCGAAGAATAAATAATAGAAGATTGAGTTTTTCTGTTACTTCATTACATACGGTGCCCTAGGGCGCCGTTTTTTTTGCTTTATTGCTGTAAAATTATGTCTTATTCCGTAATTTTCTTACCCAAAACATTTTTTTTTTGTTACTTTATTGTTCAGAAGACGCACAGGGAAAACGTTTGTCTCCTAACAAAGTGGTGAATTTGTTCCCCTTTCAGCCATTTTGTAGCACGTGCGCCGCATTTGCCCAACCTTTCCATTTTAAGGACGAGAACAATGGCCAAAGTTTCACTGGAAAAAGAAAAAATAAAAATTCTACTTCTAGAAGGTCTTCACCCTTCTTCTGTAGAAGTACTGCAAGCCGCTGGTTACACAAACATTGAGTACCACAAAGGCTCGCTACCGGAAGATGAACTTCTTGAAGCAGTTAAAGATGCTCACTTCATTGGTATTCGTTCTCGCACTAACATCTCCCAAGAAGTTATTGATGCAGCTGAAAAGCTGGTTGCCGTTGGTTGTTTCTGTATTGGTACTAACCAAGTCAACCTTCAAGCAGCAGCAAAACGCGGTATCCCTGTGTTCAACGCACCGTTCTCAAACACTCGAAGCGTTGCTGAGCTCGTTCTTGGTCAGGTTCTCTTGCTACTACGTGGCATTCCAGAAAAGAACGCTCTTGCACACCGTGGCATCTGGAAAAAGAGTGCCGACAACTCTTACGAAGCTCGTGGTAAACGTTTAGGTATTATTGGCTACGGTCACATCGGTACTCAACTGGGTATTATTGCTGAAAACCTTGGCATGCGTGTTTACTTCTACGACATTGAAAACAAATTGTCTTTAGGTAACGCAACGCAAGTTCATACCATGACGGAATTACTGAACAAGTGTGACGTAATCTCTTTGCATGTACCTGAAACCAACGAAACAAAAGACATGATGGGTAAAGAAGAGTTCGAGCGCATGAAGCCAGGTTCTATCTTTATCAACGCAGCTCGTGGCACGGTAGTCGATATTCCTGCTCTGTGTGGCGCTCTGGAGTCTGGTCACCTTGCAGGTGCAGCGATCGACGTTTTCCCAACAGAACCAAAAACCAATGCAGACCCGTTTGAGTCGCCATTGATGCAGTTCGACAACGTGATTCTTACACCTCACGTAGGAGGTTCAACTCAGGAAGCACAAGAGAATATCGGTGTTGAAGTGGCTGGCAAGCTAGCGAAATACTCTGATAACGGTTCTACGCTATCAAGTGTTAACTTCCCAGAGGTATCTCTACCGTTACACACGGGCACGTCTCGTTTGCTGCACATTCACGAAAACCGCCCAGGTATCCTAACTCAGATCAACACCATCTTCGCTGAAGAAGGCATTAACATCGCGGGTCAGTACCTACAGACTGCGGCTGATATGGGTTATGTAGTTATCGATGTAGAAGCGGATCGTTCAGAAGAAGCACTGCTTAAACTGAAAGAGATCGAAGGCACAATCCGTGCTCGTCTACTTCACTAATCATCGAACTCGATATTAGTAAAAACAAAAAGGCTCTCATTATGAGAGCCTTTTTAGTATTTGGCCTATCGTAGGTAATTAGATCACCATGATCCAAAAGCCTCTATAGCGCTATCTTATTCTTCGATCTGGTAGATCACATTAACACGATCGCGAATGGTGATCGTTGAGTCTTCATAAGAGTTCGACTCTGTTCTCGCATCCATCGCCATTGAACGCATTAACACAGGCTGAGAAGATTGTGCGTTGTAATCAACACGCCAAACATCACCCAACTCACGCTCAAACCCACTCGCTAATGATTTAGCTTTCGATCGCGCATCCTTGATGGCTTCTAAGCGCGCTTGCTCTTGATACTTGGCTTGATCTCGAACTTGAAGCTGAATGTTGTCGATCTGATTAATGCCTTCTCCAATAGCAATATCCATGTACTCATTAAGATTGGCTAGCTCAGTCACTTGAACGGTCACATTACGTGAAGCGCGGTAGCCAACCAGTTCCGGTTTGCCATCTTTCGGGTAGTGATATTGAGGAGATAGATACAGGTTTGAGCTATGAACACTCGCCTCATCAACACCAGCTTGATGCAACTTATTTAGAAAGCCTGTCACGACTTTATCAACGGTATTTTTAGCCTGTTCAGCAGTCATCGTCGATTCCACGACTCTCACAGAGAATGTCGCCATATCAGGTGTCGCGATCACTTCACCATAGCCTGTCGTTGAAATATGAGGAAAGGATGGAGAGTCTGCCAATGATGGAAAACTCACAGCACTCAACGCCGCAGTAAGAGTAAGAGACGTTGCTAACATCTTTGGTACAAGCTTCATTAGGTATGACCTATGCTAAACAAATGTACTTTCATCATAGAGCAATTTATCGTTTAGCCAATCCAGAGCACACACTTCTAACAGAACTTTGACGCTGAAAAAACCAACAGTTTACTGAGGTAAGTGATTGTGAGCAAAACTTAATATCGCTTGAGACACCTCTTTTAATACCCCGCTCTCAAGCTGCCAATGGTGCCAATAGATGCGATAAGAGAGCAGAAATCCAGGTGTGATATCAATCAGAGCACCAGACTCGAGCTCATCGATAATCTGTAATCGAGGAATCAAGCAATAGGCGACACCCGATAATGCCAAGCGCACGAATGCTTCTGAACTGCCGACCGTATGATTGATCACACTGTCTCTCGGGACGTTAAAATGATCATGCAGAAACTTCTTATGCAGATCATCGTATTGATCATAGGAAACCGCAGGCGCTTTGCTTAAGGTGGCGTAGTTTACGCCCTCTGAGAAATAACGCTGATGAAAGCCAGGGCTAGCCACGCACACATAATCCATCCTACCGAGATAGTCAGCACTGCAGCCAGGAATCGCTTGAGACTCCAAACTGATTGCACCGGCCACCTCGCCACTTTTTATCTTTTCAATGGTTCTCGACTCACCATGAATCGCGAGGTTCAACTCGACTTGGCGAGATTTCATCACATCCGACAAAGCCGGTAGCAGCCATGTCGCCAAACTATCAGCGTTAGTGGCTATGGATATCGATAGTGGCTGAGTTCCCTCTTCATTCATCAACTCAGGCACAAGTTCGTGCTCTAACAAACGAACACGGCGATATAGACCCAGTAATTTTTTACCTGCAGGCGTTGGCCTAGGCGGGCTTTCTCTCACCAAAGCAGGCTGAGCCAACCACTTTTCCAACTGTTTGATGCGCTGAGATACCGCCGACTGAGAGATATATAACTGCTCAGCAGCCCTTTCGAAGCTACGTTGTTTTACTACGGCATCCAGTGCTTCTATCCATTTATAATCCAATCCGCGCATCAATTTGCTTCCTTTTTAAGCTACCTGACCACCACATTAGCAACTCTAATAATAGATTAAAATCATTAATTATACTTATTTAAAGGGTCGGAGTATCTTCGCCATAGAGCACGTAAATATCGTTAAATAAGTGGAGGTTAAAATGAGTTTTTGGGTTTTATTACAAGGTTTTGGTCTAGGGGCAAGCATGATTATCCCTATTGGCGCTCAAAATGCGTACGTCCTAAATCAAGGGATAAAACGCAATCATCATTTAACGACAGCAACGATTTGTAGCCTGCTCGATACTCTGTTTATCTCATTAGGTATTTTTGGCGGTGGAGCGATCTTGTCGCAAAATGAATTACTACTTACCTCCGTAACATTAGGTGGCATCGCTTTTCTGACTGTGTATGGTTTGCTATCACTACGCAGTGCATTCAAAGTGCGCACCAGTGATGAATCGAAAGGTGAGATATTGGCGCGTGGCAAGCGCACTGTTATTTTAGGGGCATTGGCAGTAACAGTATTAAACCCACACCTCTATTTGGATACCGTGGTGATTCTTGGATCCATTGGTGGGCAATTTGAAGGCAACGACAGAATTGCGTTTGCTATGGGGACTATATTGGCTTCATTCGTCTGGTTTTATTCCTTGTCATTGGGCGCGGCAAAGCTAGGCCCAACGCTATCTAAACCGAATGTTAAGAAAGGCATTGATATCGCAGTCGCGACCATGATGCTCGCAATTGCAGCAGTGCTTACCAATGGACTGATTGAGCAGTATTGGTAAATCTATTTTGCTTCATGAAACCAACAAAAAAGGCGGACAACCTAAGTTATCCGCCTTTCCTTATAAAAGCTTATAGCTATAAAAAATAACTAAAAATTAAGCTTCTACTTTATTCATGTGTACATCCATTTGCGGGAATGGAATTTCGATACCTTCGTTATCCAAGCCTTCTTTGATTGCTTGCATAAGGTCAAAATACACATCCCAGTACTCTGCTGTGTTAACCCATGGGCGAACAACAAAGTTTACTGAAGAGTCCGCTAGCGTGTGAACACCAACTTGAACACCAGGCTCTTTCAGTACACGCTCATCAGATTCACAAATCTTAGTCAGTAGCGCTTTTGTCTTTTGAAGATCAGCGTTGTAAGAAACACCAATCATCAAATCAATACGGCGAGTATTATGACGAGAGTAGTTAGTAATTGGGCTACCGATAACGCTACCGTTTGGTACTACTACCATTTTGTTATCTGGCGTTGTTAGAACAGTTTGGAAGATCTGAATTGAATCAACTGAACCTGCTACACCACCAATTTCCACATAGTCACCAGACTTAAATGGACGGAATGCAACGATAAGTACACCAGCAGCAAAGTTAGATAGTGAGCCTTGTAGTGCAAGACCAACGGCTAAACCAGCCGCACCAATAACAGCAACTACAGATGCCGTTTGAACACCTAAACGACCAAGTGCAGCAATTAAAACAATAACAAACAATAGGTAGCGAACTAAGCCGTGAATAAATTCCACAACAGCTCGGTCCATTTTCTTCTTCTGAAGAACCTTAGACACGCTATTCGCTACTGCTTTAACAATAAGGTTACCAATAAATAGAATTATCAGTGCTGAAATGATATTTACGCCATATTGGATAAATAAATCTGAATTATTTGTTAACCACTGCTCTGCTTGAGACAAACCATCCACAAGTGGAGTCTCAATCGCTGTCGAACTATCAGCCATAATGTGCATCCTCTATATAATATGCTATGGGCTAAACTGCCTTAAGCCTAATTTACTCTGCAATATAATAAACAGTTTAATTACCGTTAAGTCATTGTGTTAAAAGTAAATTAAAGCCAAGTCCTTTTTATAAACTGAACCAAGTTCAGTTTTTCGGCACGATATCCTATCTTTGACAGATTGCAAAGTCATATTTATGTAAGCTTTTGAATTATTAAAACTTACCGATAAACACAAATACCGATAACTAAAAGACTACGAAATTTATTCACCGTAGGCTAGGTTTTTCACATATTTAATACAAGTTTTTATCAGACATAAAAAAACCCGCTCGATGAGCGGGTTTTTAAAACTTAAAGAGTACTTAATTCAAAGAATTATAGTACGTCTACAGCGTTAAGGTCAGCAAATGCTTTCTCTAGACGAGCAACCATTGAAGCTTGACCAGCACGTAGCCATACGCGTGGATCGTAGTACTTCTTGTTTGGAGCAGCTTCGCCAGTTGGGTTGCCGATTTGACCTTGTAGGAAATCGAAGTTGTCAGCAGAGTACTGACGGATACCGTCCCAAGTTGCCCACTGTGTATCAGTATCGATGTTCATTTTGATAACACCGTAGCCGATAGACTCTTGGATTTCTGCTTCAGAAGAACCAGAACCACCGTGGAATACGAAGTTTAGAGCGTTAGGTGCGATACCGAACTTCTCTGCACAGTATGCTTGAGAGTCACGTAGAATAGTTGGAGTAAGTACAACGTTACCAGCTTGGTAAACACCGTGTACGTTACCGAAAGATGCAGCGATAGTGAAACGTGGGCTAACAGCCATTAGTTTCTCGTAAGCGTATGCTACGTCTTCTGGAGAAGTGTAAAGCTCAGATGCGTCCATATCAGAGTTATCAACGCCGTCTTCTTCACCACCAGTACAACCAAGTTCGATCTCGATTGTCATGTTCATTTTAGCCATGCGCTCTAGGTACTTAGCACATGTTTCGATGTTCTCTTCTAGAGACTCTTCAGAAAGGTCTAGCATGTGAGAAGAGAATAGAGGCTTACCAGTTTGTGCGAAGAACTCTTCACCAGCGTCTAGTAGGCCGTCGATCCATGGAAGAAGTTTCTTAGCAGCGTGGTCAGTGTGCAGGATAACTGGAACACCGTAAGCTTCAGCTACAGCGTGTACGTATTTTGCACCAGCTACAGCGCCAAGAACCTGTGCGCCTTGACCTTCAAGTTTAACGCCTTTACCTGCGAAGAATGCAGCGCCGCCGTTAGAGAACTGAACAACTACTGGAGCTTTAACTTTAGCAGCTGCTTCTAGTACAGCGTTTACAGAATCAGTACCAACAACGTTTACAGCAGGAAGAGCAAATTTGTTTTCTTTTGCTACTTCAAATACTTTCTGTACGTCATCGCCAGAAATCACACCAGGTTTTACAAAATCGAAGATCTTAGACATGGAAATAGTCCTATTTATTCTATCGTTTTAAGATTAAAAAACTTAAGTTTAAAAACTTGCAATCGTTTGCTCACAACTTATGCCATTCTAGCAAAAAAGTGTGATATGCAGCAAACGTTAAAAGGCGAGATTCACATCTCGCCTTTCTAAATCAATTATGCTTTAGCACGCTCTTCAAGCATTGCTACTGCAGGAAGTACTTTACCTTCAACGAATTCAAGGAAAGCGCCACCGCCAGTAGAGATGTAAGAAACGTCAGCTTTGATACCGAACTTGTCGATAGCTGCTAGCGTGTCACCACCACCTGCTACAGAGAAACCTGCAGACTCAGCGATTGCTTTAGAGATACCCGCTGTACCCGCTTCGAAGTTCTTGAATTCGAATACGCCTACAGGGCCGTTCCAAAGGATAGTTTTCGCGTTGCCGATGATTTCAGCTAGTGCCGCAGTTGAATCTGGACCAAGGTCGAAGATCATGTCGTCGTCTTGAACTTCAGAAACGTGCTTGATTTCAGCTTCTGCGTTTTCGTCGAATGCTTTAGCACATGCAACGTCAGTTGCTACTGGGATAGCACACTCTTTCATTAGCTTTTGAGCCGTTTCAACTAGGTCAGCTTCGTATAGAGACTTACCTACGTTGTGACCTTCAGCAGCGATGAATGTGTTCGCGATACCACCACCAACAACAAGCTGGTCAGCAATTTTAGAAAGAGATTCTAGAACGGTTAGTTTAGTAGAAACTTTAGAACCACCAACGATAGCCACTAGTGGGCGAGCTGGGTTGTCCATTGCTTTACCAAGCGCTTCAAGCTCAGCAGCTAGAAGAGGGCCAGCACATGCTACAGGAGCGTAAGTACCAACGCCGTGTGTAGAAGCTTGAGCACGGTGAGCAGTACCAAATGCATCCATTACGAAGATGTCACATAGTGCAGCGTATTGCTTAGAAAGTGCTTCTTCGTTCTTCTTCTCGCCTTTGTTAAAGCGAACGTTTTCAAGAACAACAAGTTCACCAGCGTTTAGCTCTAGGCCGTTTACGTAATCTTTAGCTAGTTTAACTTCGCAGTCTAGTGCGTCGTTTAGGTAGTTAACTACAGGAGCTAGAGAGAACTCTTCGTTGTATTCGCCTTCAGTAGGACGACCAAGGTGAGAAGTAACCATTACCTTTGCGCCAGCTTCTAGGCAAAGTTTGATAGTTGGTAGAGATGCAAGGATACGTGCATCTGAAGTTACTTTACCGTCTTTTACTGGTACGTTTAGGTCAGCACGGATAAATACGCGTTTACCTGCAAGTTCCAGGTCAGTCATCTTGATCACAGACATGATTTGTCCTCTCAAATTTAAATAAATATAAAGTTTTGGAAACTCAGCAACCCTGCTAAGCCTATAAATTATTCAACTGGTAATTCTTTCACTACTAATAATATGTGGACTCTTAGTATTTATTTCAAGCTAAAAAATAAATAATCCGCACATTTGCTTCTAGGTCTTACTTCTTGCCTTCAGAAGCTTGCATTGCAAGAACCGTATCCAGCATTCGGTTCGCAAAGCCCCATTCATTATCACACCACACTAGCATTTTAACTAAGTGGCCGTTGCTCACTCGCGTTTGTGAACCATCAACGATTGCGCTATGGGGATCGTGATTAAAGTCGATGGAAACGAGCGGCGCTTCAGTATAGTCAACTATATTGTGTAATGTACACTGGGATGCATTAACAATGGTTTGATTTACGTCATTAACTTTCACATTTGCATTAATTGTGACACTTAAATCCATCGCTGTTACGTTTACCGTCGGCACACGCACAGATATAGCTTCAAATTTGTTGGAAAATTTCGGGAAGATTCTTTCAATACCTTTATGCAACTTGGTATCAACAGGAATGATCGATTGGCTTGCCGCTCGAGTACGGCGCAAATCGCTGTGGTACGCATCGATAACTTGTTGATCATTCATTGAAGAGTGAATAGTCGTGATCGTACCGGACTCGATGCCAAAAGCGTCATCAAGAACCTTAATGATAGGGACAATACAGTTGGTGGTGCATGAACCATTGGAAACGATTCGGTGGTCCGCTTCGATGGTATCGTGGTTCACACCATAGATAATGGTGTTATCGAGGTCATTGGCACCTGGGTGAGAAAACAGTACCTTTTTTGCCCCAGCAGCAATGTGCGCGAGGCCGTCATCTCGGCAACCATAAACACCGGTACAGTCGAGAACAATATCCACCTCAAGGTCACGCCAAGGCAACAAATCAATATCAGCAAGATGTAAGATACGAATGGTATCAAACTCACCCTTATCTTCAGCACCAATGCCATGATGGACATAGATGTGCTCTTGATCGTTAGAGATTTTCTTGCCGAAGCGGCCGTGACTGGTGTCGTACTGCAATAGGTGAGCCATAGCGTCAGGCTGAGCAAGCTCATTGACAGCTACTACTTTGATTTGTTGGCTTTTGCCACTTTCATAGACAGCGCGTAATACATTACGCCCTATTCGTCCAAATCCATTTATCGCGACTTTTAGCATAGTTCCGTACATCTAACCAAAATTTCGTGCAACAGATGATAACTGAATCCTACCCAAAAGGCATTACTTGAATAACTCAGCTTGTTCATGACTGATTGATCTGTTGCTTATAAGGGGTATACCAATCGTAGTAAATAACTGTTCATTCTAGCTTGTTAAAACACTCGATAACTTCGTTAGAATTTTTGATTGTAGAATAACTACTTATCGAAACTTCTTGTCGAAAAGAGCCGCCTTGTTCTCAAGCGTTTTTCCTTCGCTATTTCTGAACACTTACTTACTGTGATTGGTATGAGTCTAGGAGAAAACAAATCCCAGAGACAAAAAACCGAGCTCAGCGCTCGGTTTTTTTATTCATTTCATTGTTAGCACTAAGCTAGCAATCAATGATTAAGCAAGAAGCTCTTTCGCTGTGTTTACTACGTTTTCAGTAGTGAAACCGAACATCTTGAATAGTTCGCCTGCTGGTGCAGATTCGCCGAACGTTGTCATACCGATGATCTTGCCACCGAAACCAACGTACTTGTACCAGAAGTCAGCGATGCCAGCTTCAACAGCAATACGTGCTGTAACGTCAGATGGAAGTACAGACTCACGGTACTCAGCATCTTGCTTGTCGAACGCGTCAGTTGCAGGCATAGATACTACGCGTACTGCTTTACCTTCAGCGGTTAGTTGTGCAGCAGCTTCAACTGCAAGCTCAACTTCAGAACCCGTTGCAATGATGATTAGTTCTGGCTTACCAGCACAATCTTTCAGGATGTAACCACCCTTAGCGATGTTAGCTACTTGCTCAGCGTTACGATCTTGTTGTGCAAGGTTTTGGCGCGAGAAGATTAAAGATGAAGGACCATCTTTACGCTCAATAGCCAGTTTCCAAGCAACTGCTGATTCAACTTGGTCACATGGACGCCATGTGCTCATGTTTGGCGTTAGACGTAGAGAAGCGATCTGCTCAACCGGTTGGTGAGTAGGACCATCTTCGCCTAGGCCGATAGAGTCGTGCGTGTAAACTTGGATGTTCTGAACTTTCATCAGAGCAGCCATACGCATTGCGTTACGAGCGTATTCCATGAACATTAGGAACGTTGCGCCGTATGGTACGAAACCACCGTGCAGAGCGATACCGTTCATGATAGCCGTCATACCGAATTCACGTACACCGTAGTGGATGTAGTTACCAGAAAAGTCAGTTGCTTCAAGAGACTTAGAACCAGACCACATAGTTAGGTTAGAAGGCGCAAGGTCAGCAGAGCCGCCCATGAATTCTGGAAGCATTTGGCCAAACGCTTCTAGTGCGTTTTGAGATGCTTTACGTGAAGCGATGTTTGCTGGGTTAGCTTGAAGATCAGCAATGATTGCGTTTGCTTTCTCTTCCCACTCAGCTGGAAGTTCGCCGTTAGTACGACGTTTGAATTCTGCTGCTAGCTCAGGGTAAGCCGCTGCGTATGCGTCAAACTTTGCATTCCACGCTGCTTCTTTCGCTGCGCCTGCTTCTTTTGCATTCCACTCAGCTGCAATATCCGCTGGGATTTCGAAAGGACCGTGTTCCCAACCCAGTGCAGCTTTAGTTGCTGTGATTTCATCAGCACCTAGTGGAGCACCGTGACAGTCGTGCGTACCAGCTTTGTTTGGAGAACCAAAACCGATGATAGTTTTAGTACAGATAAGTGTAGGGCGAGGGTCCGCTTTAGCCGCTTCAATCGCTGCGTTGATAGCGTCAGAGTCGTGACCATCTACCGCTGGGATTACATGCCAGCCGTAAGCTTCAAAACGCTTAGGTGTATCGTCAGAGAACCAACCTTCAACTTCACCATCGATAGAGATACCGTTGTCATCCCAGAAAGCAACCAGCTTACCAAGACCAAGCGTACCTGCTAGCGAACATGCTTCGTGAGAGATACCTTCCATCAGACAGCCATCACCCATGAATGCATAAGTGTAGTGGTCTACGATGTCGTGCCCTTCTTTGTTGAACTGAGCAGCAAGCGCTTTCTCAGCCATTGCCATACCAACAGCGTTAGTGATGCCTTGACCTAGAGGACCAGTCGTTGTCTCGATACCAGGAGCGTAACCGTACTCTGGGTGACCTGGAGTCTTAGAGTGCAATTGACGGAAGTTTTTCAGGTCTTCAATTGAAAGCTCGTAACCTGCAAGGTGAAGCAGAGAGTAAATCAACATTGAACCATGGCCGTTAGACAAGATAAAACGGTCGCGGTCAGCCCACTCTGGGTTTGCTGGGTTGTGGTTCAAGTGGCCACGCCAAAGAACTTCAGCGATGTCAGCCATACCCATAGGTGCGCCTGGGTGGCCTGAATTTGCTTGTTGAACACCGTCCATGCTAAGTGCGCGGATTGCATTGGCTAGATCTTTACGAGAAGGCATGTCTGCTCCTGAGTACATAAGCGATTTAAAAAAGAGATAATTGCTAAAGTTTTCATTTTTATTAGCGCGGGTATTCTCTCAAACGACTATTGCGACTGCAAACGTTTTACTGGCATTTTAACGGTCATTTTTCGCAATTTTCGAACATTTACATCACTTGGCAGTGGCTTATCTCAATCGATACGCAAACGATTAGTTATGACATATCATAAAAAAGAGCTTGTAATTCGACCGCTGGAATTTAGAATAGCCGTCTAGATGTAGAAACACCTACAAATTATACTGTATTTAATGGCGGCGCTTCCTAGCTTGCGACGCCATAAACTATTTACACCAAAAACTAAAAGTGGAGCTCTCATGGCTAAGCACCTATTCACTTCTGAATCTGTTTCAGAAGGCCATCCAGATAAAATTGCAGACCAAATCTCTGATGCTGTTCTTGATGCCATCTTGGAACAAGATCCAAAAGCACGTGTTGCTTGTGAGACTTACGTTAAAACCGGCATGGTTATGGTTGGCGGTGAAGTAACAACGTCTGCGTGGGTTGATATCGAAGAAATCACTCGTGAAACAGTACGTGAAATTGGTTACGTTCATTCTGATATGGGCTTTGACGCTGACTCTTGTGCTGTTCTAAACACAATTGGCAAGCAGTCTCCAGACATCAACCAAGGTGTTGATAAAGAAGACCCTAAAGAGCAAGGCGCAGGCGACCAAGGCATCATGTTTGGTTACGCGACTAACGAAACTCCTATCCTAATGCCAGCTCCAATTACTTACTCTCACCTTCTTGTTAAGAAGCAAGCTGAAGTACGTAAGAGCGGTAAACTTGACTTCCTTCGCCCAGATGCGAAATCTCAAGTTACGTTCCAATACGACCAAGGTAAAATCGTTGGTATCGACGCTGTTGTTCTTTCGACTCAACACTGCGATTCAGTAACAACACCTGACCTACGTGAAGCAGTAATGGAAGAGATCATCAAGCCAGTACTTCCTGCTGAGTGGATCAACAAAGACACTAACTTCTTCATCAACCCAACAGGCCGTTTCGTAATCGGTGGCCCAATGGGTGACTGTGGTCTAACAGGTCGTAAGATCATCGTTGATACCTACGGCGGCGCAGCTCGTCACGGTGGCGGTGCATTCTCTGGTAAAGATCCATCAAAAGTTGACCGTTCTGCAGCTTACGCGGCTCGTTACGTTGCGAAAAACATCGTTGCTGCTGGCATGGCTGACCGTTGTGAGATTCAACTGTCTTACGCTATCGGTGTTGCAGATCCAACATCTATCATGGTTGAAACGTTTGGTACTGAAAAAGTAGCTCACGAAATCATCATCGAAGCTGTTCGTCAAAACTTCGACCTACGTCCATACGGTCTTCAAGAGATGCTGAACCTTCTTCAGCCTATCTACAAGCAGACTGCTGCATACGGCCACTTCGGTCGTGAAGAGTTCCCTTGGGAAGCGACTGACAAAGCAGCAATCCTTGCGGACTTCGCTGGCCTAAAATAATTTAGCCACTGCGATTTGTTTCTTTAAAGCCCTTACTTCTTAGTAAGGGCTTTATTTTTATGTACTTACCAAATTTTTACTCACCATTCTCTTATCTAACGCCCTTCTTTACCGTTAACCACTTAGTATAAAAAACCGCTGATAATTTGTGTTTTCTAACACTACTGACAATAGTTAAGGTAACTCCTAAGCGATCAAGCTCACATTTAACTTAAATTAATTCAGTCTGATAACGCTCGTTAAATGCACGCTAGAACAAAAACTGGGATGACAAAGAGCAATTTAGCTCAACACCATAACTCTCACACAAGCCACATCGGTGAGCCTTATGGAATTATAACTAGGACGTTATTTAACTAGGGGGATCTATGCCTCGTACCGCGCACCCATCCGAACTGAACGATAAAAAACACAAGGTCAGCGATAAGGATTACGCTCGCACCATTCCTTGTAACCAAATCAGTATTTCCGCACCCTTTCATTGGTTGTCGCTTGCTCTGCATGACTTAGTAAGAATGCCTTTAATCAGCGCATTCTACGGTTTGTGCTTTATGGGAGCGGCAATCGCCATTGTTCAACTTGTCCAATGGCAAGGAACACACTTGGTCGTAATGCCAAGCCTGATCGTGTACATGCTAATAGGGCCGTTTCTTGCTCTGGGCTTGTATGACGCAGCTTGGGAAAGAGAAAAAGGACACAACGCCAGCCTACTGCACTCGATGAAAGCCATTACTCGCAACTCCACCCACCAATGGGCCTTTGCGATCGTATTGATGGTTGCGATGATATTCTGGATGCGTATCGCTGCGTTATTGCACGCGCTCTACCCTTCAGTGCAAGGCGCGCCACTGGCAGAGTTCGCTCCCTTCTTAATTACGGGCTCTGTGATTGGTTTTGTTATCGCAAGCCTCATATTTAGCATCTCAGCATTTTCAATTCCGTTAATGATGGAGAGACGCGTTGATGTGATGAGTGCGATTTTCACTAGCTTTAATGCCGTGAAATCGAACATCCCTGCGATGGTGGTATGGGCGAGTATTATTTGTGCCGGTATTCTGGTGGGTTTTGCTACCTACGGCATCGGAATGATCGTCACCATGCCGCTACTTGGCTATGGTACATGGCACGCTTATCACGAGATCATTAAGAAGAATCACCATCTATAAATAATCGCCATATTAACGAGCAATGTTATGATGAGGCCTTAGCTTAAACGCTGAGGCCTTTTATTTGGAGTTAACAACGTTTGTCTTACACCCCGCAACAACATCGAGCAAATAAGAAATTGGCCGAGTGCCTAGCTATCGCAAATCAACATTTCTCTCGTGAATTCCCTCACCCTATTATCACCTTCAAGTTAAGAGGCAAAGCGGCGGGAAAGGCCTACCTTCAGCTCAACGAAATTAAGCTCAATCACGTACTATTCGCTGAAAATGAAGACGCCTTCATCAACGAGGTTGTGCCGCATGAACTCGCACACCTAATCACGCATCAGGTTTTCGGACGTGTTAGGCCTCACGGAAATGAGTGGCAATACGTGATGGAAAAAGTATTCAACGTGCCAGCCAGAACAACTCACAGCTTTGAAATCGCTTCAGTTCAAGGGAAAACCTTTGAATATCGATGTGAGTGCACCACCTACCCATTATCAATCAGACGACACAACAAAGTACTTCGAAATCAATCGACCTATCGCTGCCAATTGTGCCAGCAAACCTTAGCTTTTACGGGAACTCAGCTAAGCTAGTGACAGGTTGATTTACTCGATAGAATAAATCTAATAGAGAGATCTAACATTTGAGTGCTAGACTGATGTTTATCATACTTTTATCAGTCTTTTTCTATGCAAAAACTCACCTTCAAAGCATTTGGCCTACCTGTGTCTTTTTACTTAACAATAGTATTTGGCCTACTGGTAACCCAAAGCGTTTTCGCTGCACCACCGAGCTCGTTCTCCAAAGCAAAAAAAGAAGCGGTGAAGATTTACCTTGATCACCCGACTTCGTTTTATTGTGGCTGTGACATTACTTGGAAAGACAAAAAGAAAGGCATTCCAGACCTTGATGGCTGTGGTTATCAAGTACGAAAGCAGCAAAAACGGGCGAGTCGAATTGAGTGGGAACACGTGGTTCCAGCTTGGCAATTTGGCCACCAGCGTCAGTGTTGGCAAGATGGTGGCCGCAAGAACTGCACTCGCAATGACAAAGTATTCAAATCCATGGAAGCCGATCTTCACAACCTAACGCCAGCCATTGGCGAGGTTAACGGTGATCGCTCCAACTACAATTTCAGTCAGTGGAATGGCATGGATGGTGTGAGCTATGGTCAGTGTGAAATGCAGGTCAACTTTAAGCAGCGTAAAGTTATGCCGCCAGACAGAGCAAAAGGCTCTATCGCGCGTACTTACCTTTACATGAGCCAAGAGTATGGTTTCAAGCTATCTAAGCAACAAACCAACCTAATGATGGCGTGGAACAAGCAATTTCCTGTCGACAAGTGGGAATGTACTCGTGATGAGCGAATCTATGCCATCCAAGGTAATCACAACCCATTTGTTTACCCTGCTTGTCAATAACGTCGCTCGTACAATCAACATTCCTAACTATCTCAAACAAGAGTTTCAGAATTGCCCCTGAAACTCTTGCTCTACCCTTGTTTTTTCAACTAAAAGCATCCATGTTAGGCAGAGACAAAATACCCAAATGAACATATTTATAGGTTTACCAGCATGAGAATCCCTCGTATCCATCACCCAGAACGCATTCATCAGTTAGGTTCACTCGCTTTAGGCGAAGATGCCGCGGGTCATGTTGGTCGTGTCCTTCGCATGAAAGAAGGTCAAGAAGTCCTTCTATTTGATGGCAGTGGCGCTGAATTCCCTGCGACGATAGCTGAAGTATCAAAGAAAAATGTCACCGTTAATGTCTCTGAACGCATCGAACGCAGCAGCGAATCTCCGTTAGACTTACATTTAGGCCAAGTGATTTCACGTGGTGACAAAATGGAGTTCACGATTCAGAAATCGGTAGAGCTTGGTGTGAACACCATTACCCCTCTGATTTCAGAGCGCTGTGGCGTTAAGCTTGATACAAAACGCTTCGAGAAAAAACTCGCACAGTGGCAAAAGATTGCTATTGCGGCGTGTGAACAGTGTGGCCGCAATACGGTTCCAGTCATTCGTCCAATTATGCAGCTTGAAGAGTGGTGCAGCGAACCAAGCGAAGCACTAAAGCTAAACCTACACCCTCGTGCAAAGTACTCAATTAACACCCTTCCAGAACCTATCAGCAAGGTGCGCCTATTGATTGGTCCTGAAGGTGGCTTGTCAGCTGAAGAAATCGGTATGACTGAACAATACAAATTTGAAGAGACGCTACTCGGCCCACGTGTACTTCGTACTGAGACAGCAGCTCTAACCGCAATTACTGCCTTACAAGTTCGTTTTGGCGATCTAGGCTAGGAGAAAAAAAATGATCAAACTTGGCATCGTAATGGATCCAATTTCATCCATTAACATCAAAAAAGACTCTAGCTTTGCCATGATGCTTGAAGCTCAGCGTCGTGGTTACGAAATCCATTACATGGAAATGGATGATCTACACTTAGATCAAGGCGTAGCCATTGCTGACACAAAAATTGTAGAACTAAAAGAAGATCTAAACGGTTGGTACGAATTCAAGTCAGAACAGACAATCGCGCTATCTGATTTAGATGCAGTGTTAATGCGTAAAGATCCTCCATTTGATACTGAGTACATTTACGCGACTTACATTCTTGAGCGTGCTGAAGAGAACGGCGCACTGATCGTAAACAAACCACAAAGCCTACGTGATTGTAACGAGAAGTTGTTCACGGCTTGGTTCCCAGAACTAACACCGACAACCATCGTGACTCGTAAAGCGGAAAAGATTAAAGAGTTCCGTGAGAAGCACGGTGATGTGATCCTTAAACCACTTGATGGTATGGGTGGTGCGTCAATCTTCCGCGTGAAGGAAGGCGATCCAAACGTATCAGTGATCATTGAAACATTGACGAACCACGGTCAAAACTACGCAATGGCACAGACTTTTGTTCCTGACATCAGCAATGGTGATAAGCGTATTCTTGTCGTTGACGGTGAGCCAATGCCTTACTGCCTAGCCCGTATCCCGGCTAAAGGGGAAACTCGAGGCAACCTAGCTGCTGGTGGTACAGGGGAAGCTCGTCCGTTGAGTGAAACAGACTGGGCTATCGCACGAGCAGTAGCTCCTTCACTAAAAGAAAAAGGCTTAATCTTTGTCGGACTTGATGTTATCGGTGACAAGCTGACAGAAATCAACGTGACTAGCCCCACTTGTATCCGTGAAATTGAAGCTGCTTTTGATATTTCGGTAACAGGTAAATTAATGGACGCAATCGAGCGTCGCGTTAACGCTAAATAGCCTAAACTAAAGAAAGCCTTAGCTATTCGCAAACGGCACAGAATCAATGAGCGGCTTCACGCCGCTCTTTTTCCTTTACTGGGAACACACTGGCAGGAGGCTCTATGAATTTAACGAACCACTTTCTGGTTGCTATGCCCGGAATGAAAGACCCCTACTTTCAAAATTCGGTAATTTACCTTTGTGAGCACAACGACGAAGGTGCGATGGGCTTAATGATCAACGCCCCTATCGATGTCACTGTCGGCAGCATGCTTAAACAAGTTGAGGTTGATTCTGAGCAGCCGAAATCCAACCAAGCAAGTCTTGATAAGCCAGTATTGAACGGTGGACCGGTCGCAGAAGACCGTGGGTTTATTTTGCACAAACCTAAAGGCAGCTATCAATCCAGCATCAACATGACAGATCAAATCTCGGTAACAACCTCAAAAGATATCTTGATGGTATTGGGCACAGAAGATGAGCCGATGAATTATTTAGTCGCACTTGGGTATGCAGGATGGGAACCGGGACAACTGGAAACCGAACTGACCGAGAACTCATGGTTAACCGTTGAAGCCGATCCGAAGGTCATCTTCGATACACCGATTTCTGACCGCTGGAAAGTCGCCGTGCAGATGTTAGGCATCAATGCAGCTCAGCTTTCAGCAGACGCTGGTCACGCCTAGCTCAAGTCAACTAAATAAAATAAACAGACACTCTCAAACACAGATAAATTTGGAACCCCCATGTCACGAACAATTATGGCATTTGACTACGGTACAAAAAGTATCGGCAGTGCGATAGGACAAGAAATCACGGGCACCGCAAGCCCTCTAAAAGCTTTTAAAGCCAAAGATGGCATCCCAAATTGGGACGATATCGAAAAGCAAATTAAGGAGTGGCAGCCGAACCTGATTGTGGTTGGCCTTCCTACCGACCTTCATGGTAAAGACTTAGCAACCATTACACCCAGAGCGAAGAAGTTCGCTAACCGTCTTAAAGGACGTTTTGGTGTGGATGTTGAGCTACATGATGAAAGACTCTCGACCACAGAAGCAAGGGCCGACCTTTTTGAAATGGGTGGCTATAAAGCGCTAAGCAAAGGCAATGTCGATAACCAGTCTGCAGTCGTCATTTTAGAGAGCTGGTTTGAAGCACAATATTCATAACGAAAATTAAGAGCTCAAAGATTAAACTCCGTTGTGATCCTATAATGATATTACGACGTAATGTCGAAGCAATTCATTAATAGGTAAGTGGGAGTTCACATGAAAATTTTTCTAGCAATCTTCGCCGCTCTAACCATTTCAGCATGCAGCTCAACAGGGTCTAGCAGTGCTGGGTATATGAATGATGGTAAAACCAATTCTAGCTTCACTAGCGGCAACAAATATTACGATGACAGCCGTCGAGAACACGGTTCGCTGAATAATAATTAAGTATCTTCAAACGCCTGAGTTCCACAACTCAGGCGTTCTTCGTTAAAGCCTATTGCTTCTAATCCATATCAATTTTAACACCAGCCAACGCACCAGTTCCGTAGTCGTCATCACCACGTCTGGTTTTGAGCATTAAGCGTAAGTCATTAGCAGAATCGGCACTGTGGAACGCATCCTCTTCACTGATCTTGCCTGCTATCACTAAATCATACAAAGCTTGGTCAAAAGTCTGCATACCAATTTCTTTCGATTTAGCCATGGTTGCTTTCAGCTCGTGTAGTTCACCACGACGAATCAAGTCAGAAACACGAGGGCTATTCAGCAGAATCTCGAATACACCATGACGCCCGCTGCCATTCTTGTCGCGAATGAGTTGCTGAGCGACGACACCACGTAGGTTCATCGATAGGTCAAACAAGAACTGTTCTTTCTGCTCTTTCGGCACCAAATGAAGAATACGCTCTAGCGCTTGGTTAGCGTTATTGGCGTGCAAGGTTGCCATACACAAGTGACCCGTTTCAGCAAAATTCATCGCGTATTCCATGGTCTCACGGCTACGGATTTCGCCAATCAAGATCATGTCTGGTGCTTGGCGTAGCGAGTTCTTAAGCGCGACTTCGTAACTATCGGTGTCGAGCCCGACCTCACGTTGCGTTACGATGCACTTTTTATGTTCATGGACGAACTCAATCGGATCTTCAACCGTTAAAATATGCCCTGAGCGATTGGTGTTACGATAGCCTGTCATTGCAGCCATCGAGGTTGACTTACCAGAGCCAGTCGCACCAACCACCAGCACAAGTCCGCGCTTAGCAATTGAAAGGTCCTGTAGTACATCAGGAAGCTTTAGTTGCTCAAAGGTTGGGATGTTAGTCTCGATACGTCGAATGACCGCTCCAGGTAGCTCTCGCTGAAAGAATGCACTGACACGAAAACGACCAAAGTCACGCACGATGGCAAAATTAGCCTCACGCGTTTGCTGGTACTCATCACGTCGATCTTGTTCCATCATCGCATCAAGTAATTGAGCAACTTGAGCCGCATTCAGCTTCTCTCCTTGGGGGCGTAATTCACCATCCACACGAAACAGGATTGGCGCATCGACCGTGATATAAAGATCCGACGCCTTTTGTGAAAGCATTCCCTCAAGGATTTGATTCAATTCCATTTTGTTTACCTTGATTAAAACATTGAGGTTTCAATTTCGATCTTTTTCTCGACCTCTTCCGAATCAACCAAGCCTTGAGCCATCAGCTGCTTCGCATTTTGCTCCATGGTCTGCATGCCATGTGCTGCGCCCGTTTGGATGATCGAGTACATCTGCGCAACCTTGTCTTCACGAATCAAGTTTCTGATCGCAGGTGTTGCCATCATGATTTCATGACACGCCACACGACCACCACCAACACGCTTTAGCAGCTTCTGGGCTATCACCGAGCGTAGTGATTCAGACAACATCGAACGAACCATATCTTTATCGCTACCTGGGAACACATCGATAATACGGTCGATCGTTTTTGCCGCAGAACTGGTGTGCAGAGTACCAAACACTAAATGACCCGTTTCTGCTGCGGTTAACGCTAAGCTAATCGTCTCTTGGTCACGAAGCTCACCAACCAGAATCACGTCTGGGTCTTCACGTAACGCACTGCGCAGTGCCGCTTTAAAACTGTGAGTATCACGGTGAACTTCACGCTGGTTGACTAGGCATTTATTATTGGTGTGAACGAACTCAATCGGGTCTTCAATCGTCAGGATATGCTTATTGTGGTTGCGATTTACGTAATCAACCATCGCCGCAAGAGTCGTTGATTTACCAGAGCCAGTGGGACCAGTAACGAGCACTAAGCCTTTTTCGTAGTTAGCAATCCTTTCGAAGATTTCAGGTGCGCCTAACTGATCTAAAGTCGGGATTTCGACAGGGATAGTTCGAAAGACAGCTGAGCAGCCACGGGCTTGGTTAAACGCATTAACACGAAAGCGACCAACATTGGGTAATTCAAAAGAGAAGTCGACTTCCAATTTTTCTTCAAATTCGCCGCGTTGTGAATCGCTCATGATCTCAAAAACCAAACGATGCACATCAGCATGACTCAAAGCTGGGATTCCAAGCTTCCTTACTTCACCATCTATACGTACCATTGGAGATACACCCGCAGAAAGATGTAGATCTGACGCGTTATGCTTTACACTAAAATCTAGTAACTCAGTGATATCCATTTATTTTCCCTTAAGTAAAGTCAGCTATGAGTAGTATTCAACAAAATATCGAACAAATCACCTCACAGATTCGTAGTGCTGAGCAAAAGTGCGGACGAGCTCCAGAGTCCGTGCAACTTTTAGCCGTCAGCAAAACTAAACCTATTGATGCGATTCTAGAAGCCGCACTCGGAGGCCAAGTTGCCTTTGGTGAAAACTATGTTCAAGAAGGTGTAGATAAAGTAAAACACTTTTCAGAACAACATTCTAACCTAAATTTAGAGTGGCATTTTATTGGTCCAATTCAATCCAATAAAACCCGCCCAATCGCGGAAAGCTTCCAATGGGTGCATTCCGTCGATCGCGATAAGATCGCGCAAAGGCTTAGTGATCAACGACCAAGCGAGCTTCCACCTCTGCAAGTGTTGATTCAGGTAAACACCAGTGGTGAAGAGTCCAAGTCTGGAACCTCAGAAGAGACAGTTTTTGCACTCGCGGAGTTGATTTCATCGCTCCCCAACCTCACCTTAAGAGGATTGATGTCGATTCCTGCAAACGTATCTGACTATCAATCTCAGCTTAATGCATTTTCTCAACTGGCAGAGCTTAAAGACAAGCTAGCCGCGAAGTATTCAGACATTGATACCCTTTCGATGGGGATGAGTGGTGATATGGATGCAGCAGTTGAGGCTGGTAGCACAATGGTTCGTATTGGAACAGCTATTTTCGGCGCTCGTGATTACGCGAAATAGCCGTAGTAAGTAACGACAAGTACAAGTATTGATACCGCTTCGCCTTATCCGCGCAGCGACACGCTCAGGATTTTATATATGGAACATAAGAACATCGCCTTTATTGGGGCGGGAAACATGGTTCGCTCAATTGTAGCGGGCTTAGTTGCTAGTGGTTACCCAGCGCAAAAGATTACTGCGACAGCACCTTCAGAAACCAGAAGGCTGCCGTTAGAACAAGAATACGGCATCAATACCACCAGCGATAATATTGCAGCAGCAGAGCAAGCAGACGTTGTTGTGTTATCCGTGAAGCCACAAATGATGGCTGATGTATGTAAACCCTTACAAGATATCGACTTCAGCAACAAACTGGTTATCTCAATTGCCGCGGGTATTAATGCGAATCGACTCAATGAGATGTTAAACTGCCAACTGAACCTTGTTCGTGTGATGCCAAATACGCCATCACTGCTTGGTAAAGGGATGAGTGGTCTTTATGCCGATGCAACTGTCAGCCAAGATGATAAAGACTTTGCTTCTCAGCTGATGCAAGCAGTTGGTGAAGTAAGCTGGGTTGAACAAGAGTCTGGAATCAACAACATCATTGCGGCGGCGGGTAGCGCTCCGGCTTACTTCTTCCTGTTTATGGAAGCGATGCAAGCTGAAGCAATCAAGCAAGGTTTTGACCAAGAAACCGCTCGTAAGCTAGTGCAGCAGTCTGCATTAGGCGCGGCAGAGATGGTCGTTGCAAACCCAGAGACTGAATTATCAACACTGCGTGAACAAGTGACATCAAAAGGCGGCACGACCGCAGAAGCACTACGCACGTTTAACGAACATCAACTATCAGACATCGTAGCAAAAGCCATGCAGGCAGCGGTTGCTCGAGCTGAAGAGATGGAAAAACTGTTTTAGTACCAATCAAGGTAAACAAGCATTTTGCCGCTCGGGTTATATCTAAGCGGCAAGTAAATCCGAAAAAGGAAACAATATGAACTCGATGAGCTTTCTGATCTCGACCGTTTTTGATCTTTACATCATGGTTGTGATCTTGCGTATCTGGCTACAAGCATCACGTGCAGATTTCTACAATCCATTCTCACAATTCATCGTAAAAGCGACACAACCAGTTGTTGCCCCGCTACGCCGAGTTATCCCATCAATCGGCAGCCTTGATCTGGCGACGGTTGTTTTTGCTTACGTGCTGTGTGTACTTAAGTTCGTTGCTCTAAACCTGATTATTTCTGGCGGCGCTGCCGTTTTCGATATTAGCTTCCTTATCTTTGGCGCACTGTCTCTGCTCAAAGCAGCTGGTGGCTTGATCTTCTGGGTCCTACTTATCCGCGCAATCCTAAGCTGGGTAAGCCAAGGTCGTAGTCCAATCGAGTACGTGTTCCATCAACTGACTGAACCAATGCTAGTGCCTATCCGCCGTATACTTCCGGACATGGGTGGTTTCGACCTAAGCGTACTGGTTCTGTTCATTGTTCTGCAATTTGCGAACTTCCTAATGGGCGACATGATTGGTCCTATTTGGTATCAGCTATAATTCAAGTACAAACATCAGGTACTTTGACGATGCCAAAAGCGGTTTGGGCCGAGGAAGACGATATTCTTCTTAGGCTCTATATCCAACCCAAAGCAAGCCGAGACAAAATTGTCGGCTTGCACGGTCAGGAACTGAAAATTGCCATTACTGCACCACCGGTTGATGGCAAAGCCAATGCCCATTTAGCGAAATACCTTGCGAAACAGTTTAAGGTCGCAAAAGGGCAAATTAAGATAGAAAAGGGAGAGCTCGGTAGGCACAAGCAAGTTCGAATATGCTCGCCAAGCCAAATCCCAACTGAAGTCAAAGCCATCCTATGATGGCTTTTTGCTATTTATTGGAGTCATTATGCGTTTATGGATAACAGCACTACTCACCGCTCTTGTTGCCTTACCAAGCTCAGCAGGGCAATTTAAGAACATTAAGGATGTCGAGGTTCATTACTCGGCTTTTAATTCCACGTTCTTAACTGCGCAAGTCGCTAAGCAATACAAACTTAAGCGAAATGGATACTCAGCAATCCTCAACATCAGCGTGTTAGACAAGGCTTCTTTAGGCAAGCCTGCGACAACGGCTAAAATTACCGGAACAGCGAAGAACCTCGTTGGAAACACCCGTACTTTGAAGTTTCGAGAAATCAAAGAAGGCGATGCGATTTATTACCTTGCTGAGTTCCCCGTAACTCACGAAGAAAACATCACCTTCGACATCGATGTGAACGCAGGCCTAAAAGGCACTGGTCCACTGCGTTTCACACAGAAATTCTATATAGAATAGTAAGCTCAAACCTTACTTTTCATTTATTAACTTATTTAGAGCTACATTCCCATGAGTAAGATTGTTTTAGCAACAGGCAACCAAGGTAAAGTTCACGAGATGGCAGATATTCTGTCTGAGTTTGGTTTTGACGTTGTCGCGCAAAGTGAATTTAACGTTTCAGAAGTCGCTGAAACAGGAACGACTTTCATTGAAAATGCCATCATCAAAGCTCGCCATGCAGCGAAAGAAACAGGGCTGCCAGCCATTGCTGACGACTCAGGTTTAGAGGTTGATTACTTAAATGGTGCTCCGGGCATCTACTCAGCGCGTTACTCAGGTGAAGGAGCAACCGATAAGCAGAACATCGAAAAACTATTAGATGCGATGCAAGGTGTCGAAACTGAAAAGCGTACTGCGCGTTTCCACTGTGTGTTGGTGCTAATGCGTCACGAAAACGATCCAACACCATTGGTGTGTCACGGAAAATGGGAAGGTCGCATCCTTACTGAAGAACATGGCGAGAATGGCTTTGGCTACGATCCTGTATTCTTTGTTCCAGAAGATAACTGCGCATCAGCAGAGCTTGAATCTTCACGTAAGAAGCAACTATCACACCGTGGCAAAGCACTTGCGTCACTATTTAAAGCCCTTAAGGAGCAAGCTCTGTAATGCACGACGCAGCGCTAATACCACCCGCACTTAGCCTCTATGTACACATCCCATGGTGTGTACAAAAGTGTCCGTATTGTGATTTTAACTCTCACGCTCTGAAAGCCGAGATCCCTGAAAAAGAGTACATAAATGCACTGCTTGAGGATCTTGAGACTGATATCGAAAAATATCAGCTCAATGGCGCACCTCGCCCACTGCATTCGATCTTTATTGGTGGCGGTACCCCAAGCCTGTTTTCTCCTGAAGGAATTGGCCGATTGTTACAAGGCATTGAACAGCGCATCCCGTTCAAACCTGACATAGAAATCACCATGGAAGCCAACCCGGGAACTATCGAAGCTGAGCGTTTTGCAGGTTACCAAAAGGCAGGCATTACTCGAATCTCGGTGGGTGTGCAAAGTTTTGAGCAAGAGAAACTGGAAAGACTTGGGCGTATTCATGGTCAAGATGAAGCGGTCAACGCAGCTCATTTAGCACATAAGATTGGATTGAATAGTTTCAACTTAGACTTAATGCACGGCTTACCCGATCAGAGTATTGATCAAGCGTTGGCTGATTTGGATAAAGCGATCGAACTCGACCCTCCGCACTTATCTTGGTATCAGCTAACAATAGAACCTAACACCATGTTCTATTACAAAACGCCAAAGCTACCTGACGATGATGATCTTTGGGATATTTTCGACTTAGGCCATAAGAAGCTCGCAGACGCAGGGTATGTGCAGTACGAAATTTCAGGCTACAGCAAACCGGGATATCAGTGTCAACATAACCTCAACTACTGGCGCTTTGGTGACTACCTAGGTATTGGCTGTGGCTCTCATGGCAAGCTAAGTTTTGCTGATGGACGCATCATTCGTACAACTAAGGTTAAACACCCTAGAGGCTATTTAGCGGCTTACCAGAACATGGTGAAACCGTACCTATCCGATGAGTTTGAAGTGCCGAATGAAGACCGACCTTTTGAGTTCTTCATGAACCGATTTAGGTTAATGGAAGCATGTCCAAAGCAAGATTTCATCGATACGACTGGGCTTGGCTTCGACTCGATTCAAGAAACGATTGAATGGGCAAAAGAGCTAGGTTACTTGAATGAAACCGACACGCACTGGCAGATCACAGAAAAAGGGAAGCTATTCCTAAATGATTTGCTGGAAGCCTTTATGGCAGAAGAAGACGAATAGATCGAGATTCGAGAAGCATTGCGTAAGGGTTGGCTTTAGGGCCAACCCTTTTTGTTTTATAGCCCCCCTTTCGGAGCGAAGCGTTCTATAGAACGAAGTCCGTACTCGAATCTCGCACCTTTCTCTTAGAAAATAGAACGACCAATTCGCTCTGAAAGCAACTCTAGAGCCTTAGTACCTGCAAGCGAGTTACCAGAAGGATCGAGTTCTGGGGACCACACTGCGATTGTCATCTCACCCGGAACAATAGCAATAATACCGCCACCGACACCCGATTTTCCTGGCATACCAACACGGTAGGCAAACTCGCCCGCACCATCGTACAAACCACATGTCGCAAGCAAAGCATTCAACTGCTTGGTTTGGACTGGCGTGATGATCTCTTTCTTGGTTTGAACCGAGACACCTTTGTTTGCCAAATAGCTAAAGGTTTTGGCCAAGTCCACACACGTCATTTTAAGCGCACAGGCATGAAAGTAGTTATTCAGGACAGGGATAACATCATTTTCAAAGTTACCAAATGAACGCATCAAGTACGCGATAGCCGCATTACGATCGCTGTGCATCATTTCTGAAGCCGCTACTATCTTGTCATACACGATATGAGTGTCGCCCGACAACTGGCGCACAAACTCCAACAAACGATGTCTCGGCGCTGACAGGCGGCTTTGTAATAGATCCGCTACGACAATAGCACCCGCGTTGATAAACGGGTTACGGGGAATCCCCTGCTCCATCTCAAGCTGAATCATCGAGTTAAAGGCTTGACCAGAAGGCTCTTTGCCTACTCTTTGCCAAATCTCTTCAGGCTTGTATAGCACCATAGCTAACGTCAGGCTCAAGGCTTTAGAGATAGATTGCACAGAAAATGCTTCTTCAGCATCGCCTGCTTTAATCACCTCTCCTTCATTGGTGTATACCGCGATCGCCAGTTTCTGGTTCGATACGCGAGCCAGTGCAGGGATATAATCAGCGACCTTTCCCTGTCCAATTAAAGGACGAACTTCGTCTAAGATCTCGGCCAAAATAGCTTGAGTTGGTTTCATGTGCGCTTACTTCTATATTGTTATTTTTGTAGGGGTGTAACATATACCAATCGTAGTAAATAACTGCTCACTCTAGCTTGTTAAAATGCTCGATAACTGCGTTAGAATTTTTGATTGTAGAGTAACTACTTATCGAAAAATGCTGCCTTGTTCTCAAGCCTTTTTCCTACGCTATTTCTGATCACTTACTTACTGTGATTGGTATTACTTTCTGTCCTTAAGCCTTTACTGAAATAAAAGCCTAAGGATAAAAAAGCCAACATTACAATAATGTTGGCTTTAATCAATCCCATAAAGTGTAGGGGTTAAATCCTAAGTTGGATTACCCTTCACTTAATTTGATTCGACGTTACTTAGTACGCTTGAACTTAATGTCCCAAACACCATGACCTAAACGGTGGCCACGAGCTTCAAACTTAGTTAGCGGGCGCTCATCCGGACGAGGGATGTAATCACCATCTTCAGCGATATTCTCGAAGCCTGGAGCTACGTTCATCACTTCAATCATGTGCTCTGCGTAGTTTTCCCAGTCTGTTGCCATGTGGAAAATACCAGTATCAAGTTGAAGCTTACCGCGAACCATTTCTGCAAACTCAGCCTTAACGATACGACGTTTGTGGTGACGAGCTTTGTGCCATGGGTCAGGGAAGAACAGTTGCAGTGTATGCAGGCTGCTATCTGGAATCATGTGTTCAAATACTTCTACTGCATCGTGACACATTACACGCAGGTTAGTTACGCCAGCATCACGCGCTGTACCTAAACAAGCACCAACACCTGGGCTGTGAACTTCAATACCTAAGAAGTTTTTCTCAGGTGCATTCTTTGCCATTTCAACCAGTGATGCACCCATACCGAAGCCAATCTCTAGTACAACTGGGTTATCGTTGCCAAACACTTCTTTCCAGTTAAGAAGCTCTGGGTTGTAGTCGATACCCATTGTTGGCCAACATTCATTCATCGCGTTTTCTTGGCCTTTTGTTAAGCGGCCTTCGCGGCGAACAAAACTACGGATCTTACGAACCAGTTTGCCGTCTTCAGTATATTCGTTAGTGGTCACTTCACTCATTGATTTTTGCCTGCACATTGATTAATCAAAGCGGGGATTATCCAAAGAATTGCCTTCGGTGCAAGTCTTTCCGTGGATAAATTCCCACACAATTTGTCTGTTTTACATCCAACGTTAAGTGTGGTGCAATTTCGCTTCTAATAATAGCAAAGCATAGAGCATGTCGTGACTTCTTTCGCAACCGCCATATTAAAGTGGTATGACGCCTACGGGCGTAAAGAATTGCCTTGGCAACAAAACAAAACCGCCTACACCGTTTGGCTATCTGAGATAATGCTTCAGCAGACTCAGGTTGCTACGGTGATTCCATACTACCAACGCTTCTTAGAACGCTTTCCAACGGTTATCGACCTAGCGAACGCCGAACAAGATGAGGTACTCCACTTATGGACAGGGCTTGGTTATTACGCACGAGCTCGCAATCTACACAAAGCAGCCAAGATCGTTGCTGAGCAATATGGTGGTGAATTTCCGCTTTCTATCGAAGAGATGAACGCGCTACCGGGCATCGGTCGCTCGACTGCAGCTGCAGTACTGTCTTCGGTTCATAAGCTTCCTCATGCGATTCTTGATGGCAATGTAAAACGAACGCTTGCGAGAAGCTTTGCCGTTGAAGGTTGGCCTGGGCAAAAGAAAGTCGAGAACCAACTTTGGGAACACGCCGAAGCACATACTCCGAACAAAGATGTCGATAAGTACAACCAAGCAATGATGGACATGGGTGCGATGGTTTGTACCCGTAGCAAGCCTAAGTGCACCTTGTGCCCGATTGAAAGCATGTGTGAGGCCAAGAAGCTCGATAGACAGCTCGACTTCCCAGGCAAAAAGCCTAAGAAAGAAAAGCCAGTAAAAGAAACATGGTTTGTGATTCTGTATCACGACAACCAAGTGTGGCTCGAACAGCGCCCTCAATCTGGTATCTGGGGCGGATTGTTTTGTTTCCCTCAAAATGAAAACGCAGAGATCGAACATCAACTAGATCTTCGTTCGATCAAAGACACTCAAACGGATTCGATCAAGACCATGATTGCGTTTAGACATACTTTCAGCCACTACCACTTAGATATCACGCCAGTATTAGTGAAATTAGATAAACAACCAGATTTGATAATGGAAGGGACTAAAGGTCTCTGGTATAACTTATCAAAACCGGAAGAAATTGGCCTAGCCGCTCCTGTAAAGCAGCTTATTGAGAGCCTACCCTTTGAACTGAACGACGACGTTTGAATCAACGAACGCGATAAGAGGAACCACTATGAGCCGCACTGTATTTTGTGCTCGCCTTCAAAAAGATGCTGAAGGCCTAGATTTTCAACTTTACCCAGGTGACTTAGGTAAGCGTATCTTTGACAACGTGTCTAAAGAAGCTTGGGGACAATGGCAAAGCAAGCAAACGATGCTTATCAATGAAAAGAAGCTAAACATGATGGATCCTGAGCATCGTAAACTTCTTGAAACTGAGATGGTTAACTTCCTTTTCGAAGGTAAAGATGTCGTAATTGATGGCTATACTCCACCAAGCGAATAAGACATTTATTTAAGCAATTTTTAATGACATCATGGTTAACGCTGCGATGTCATTTTTGTATGAGGAACTATGAAAAAGCTAAGTTACTTCCTAACAGCCATGTTATTAACTGGCTGCAGCCGTGAATTTGTCGAAAGCATTTATGATGTTAATTACGAACCGACCAACCGATTTGTAAGCAACTTAGCGGAGCTACCTGGTCAGTTTGAAAAAGACACCGGAGCACTAGATGCTTTGATTAATAGCTTTTCTGGCAATATCCAAAAACGCTGGGGCAGTAGTGAAGTAAAAATCGCAGGTAAGAGTAACTATGTGAAATACATAGACAATTACCTAAGCCGTTCAGAAGTAAACTTTAGCGAAGGCCTCATAACGGTAGAAACCGTCTCCTCGACTGAACCTAAAAAACACCTCAAAAATGCGATCATGACGACGCTTTTGACGCCAGATGATCCGGCGCATGTCGACCTATTCTCCTCCAAAAGCATCAAGTTAGAAGGCAAGCCTTTCCTCTACAATCAAGTTGTAGATCAAGAGAAGAAGCCTATTCAATGGACTTGGCGCGCTAACCAGTTCGCTGATTACCTGATCGCCAATAACCTAAAAACCAAAGAAGTCGACTTTAAAAAAGCCTATTACGTTGAGATCCCAATGGTGGCCGATCACGCCAGTCAGCGTAGTTATCAATACGCCGATATCGTTCGACGAGCATCTCAGCGTTACGACATTCCTGAAGACTTGATCTACGCGATTATCAAAACAGAGAGTAGTTTCAACCCCTACGCGGTGAGTTGGGCGAATGCATACGGTCTGATGCAGGTGGTGCCTAAAACCGCTGGTCGAGATGTGTTTAAGCTTGTAAAGAACAAGCCTGGAGAGCCAAGTCCTGAGTATTTATTCAATCCAGAAAACAACATTGATGCTGGCACCGCGTACTTTTACATACTCAAAAATCGTTATTTGAAAGATGTAAAACACCCGACAACGCTCGAGTACAGCATGATTTCAGCATACAACGGCGGCACGGGTGGCGTACTCAATACCTTCAGCAAGGACAGAAAACGAGCAATGCGAGACCTAAACTCGCTGCAACCTAGCCAAGCGTACTGGGCACTTACTAAAAAGCACCCAAACAAAGAGTCGCGCCGATACTTAGAAAAAGTAACAAAATTCAAGAAAGATTTTAACCAAGGTAAAACGTAAGCCTCACTTTTGAATAAAAAAACAACTAACGAACGTTTTTTTTAATTATTTTCAAAAAAGGTGTTGACGGTTATGAAGAAAATCCGTTTAATAGCGCTCCGTTGCCCGGATAGCTCAGTCGGTAGAGCAGAGGATTGAAAATCCTCGTGTCGGTGGTTCGATTCCGCCTCCGGGCACCAC
>NZ_JALNTS010000006.1:246425-440163 GCF_023161725.1 Vibrio sp. 1CM24A | reverse complement strand
TACATTTTAGCTCACGGCTATATTTGGACATAAAAAGACCCCCAATAATTGGTGTCCAACTATTGGGGGTCAGTTCAGTTTTGCTGTGGCTTCGTTGCTATGGAATCAAGGGAGTTTGTCCTTTCTAGAACGGTATCGCTTAACGATTCACTTGCTCAACAATCTCGCGTGTTAGGCTTGCGATTTCGTCCCACTCACCGTTTGTAACCAGCTTCTTGTCTACCATCCATGTGCCACCGCAGGCTAATACTTGAGGCACTGCTAAGTAGTTATCGATGTTTGATGGCGTGATACCGCCAGTTGGCATCAGTCTAATGTCGCCGTATGGGCCAACGAGTGATTTAACCATGCTGATCCCGCCAGATGCTTCTGCTGGGAAGAACTTCAAGGTTGTTAAGCCCATCTCTAATGCCGCTTCAACGGTGCTTGGATTGTTCACACCTGGAATAATATCGATGCCGATCTCTTGGCATGCTTTAACTGTGTTCGGATTAAAGCCCGGTGAAACCACAAACGTTGCGCCCGCTTCTTTTGCTGCGAGTGCTTGCTCACGGTTCAAGATGGTGCCCGCGCCGATCAGCATGTCAGGCTGAGCTTCTCGAAGCAGTCGGATAGCTTCAACAGCGGCGTCTGAACGGAACGTAATTTCAGCGGCGGGAAGCCCATTCTCAGCCAATACTTTGCCTAGAGGGATAATATCCTCTGCGTTATCAATGGCGATAACAGGGATAACTTTAAGTGCGTTTAGCTGTTCGTTAATTGTAGGCATGTGTACTTCTTAATATCAGTTTGAAAGAGTGTCGGTGATGGATTTTGGGATGATTGCGCCATGATGTTGAATCACCAATCTGGCTAATGCATTACCTTGGTGGCAGGCTTCTTCAATAGAACCACCAGCGAGATAGCAAGATAAAAAGCCGCCGTTAAAAGAGTCGCCAGCAGAGGTGCTATCCACCACAGTCTCGACAGGCGTCGTTGTGATTTTTACGGGCTCATTTACGGGGCTTTCGCTGATCAAGCAGCCTTCAGCACCAAGCTTGACAACAACGGTTTTGACACCGAGTCCATGCAGCCTCGTTATGGTGTCTTGTGGTGTTTGATCGCTCCACAACAGTTGCTCATCATCAAACGTGACTAGGGCTATATCGGTCGTTTTATAGCCCAATAGATAGCATTCTTTCGTTGCGGCCTCTGAGCTCCACAACTTTGGTCGATAGTTACTATCAAAGGCGATGGTAACGCCACGTTCACGCAGGCCTTCTATGATAGTGAGCAACTTTAGCTGATCGCTGTGTGGCAGTATCGCGAGGGAAATGCCACTCAGAAACACCATATCAACATCACGAAGTTGGTTGGCTATCTTATCGAAATCGGGGTGCTGTACCATGTAGTGAGCCGCCGAATCGTTGCGCCAATATAGGAAGGTGCGCTCACCAACATCGTCGAGTTGAATAAGATAGAGGCCGGGTGAACGTTGCTTGTCAATAAGCACGAACTCGGTTGATAGTCCTTCATCTTGCCATCGGTTAAGCATCTCTTGGCTGATAGCGTCAGAGCCAAGCGCCGAGACATAGCTTGTTCGTATCGCTGGATTCGTAGTGTTATTGCAGCTCATGGGATTGCTAACCGCAGCGCTGCGGTTCAAGTAGATTGCCGCGTTTAATGTGTCTCCACCATAGCTTTGTTGCATGTTGCCAAATGGAGCCCCATTCAGTTCAATCATGCACTCACCGATGATTGCGATGTGGGTCATAATATAGCCTTAGAAAAGAAAGGTTGGGTTTGTTCGTATTGAAGAAAGCATGACCATAACGAGATATGGTCATGCTTTTTCGATTCTAATCTTACGGGAGTGAGACTAGCCGATTACTTGTTGTCTAGTTTTACGAACAACATCGTTAGGACGAAAGACAGTGCAAATACACCCACCACGCCCATCAGTGCTTGAATGAAGTTTTGCGTACCGCCTGCAAGGTAAGCTGGCAAGCTGAATACAGAAGAAAGAATGTAGCTTGTTAAGTGCGTATCGATTGTTACCGAGATAGCACCGAACACACCTGCAGCCAAACTCGCGGTCATCATCGCTTTGGTGTATTTAGTGAGGACACCAAATAGAGCCGGCTCCGTGATGCCTAAGATAGCGGTAACACTTGAGCCCATCGTAATTGAAGATTGCTCTTTAGAAACCGTTTTACGTTGCTTGTGCCAGATAGCCATTGTCGCGCCAGCAATTGCCATGTTACCCAAACACATGATTGGCATAAGTAGATCCTTACCATACAGTGCGAAGTTGTTCAGGCTGATTGGCGTCATGCTGTGGTGGATACCAAATACGATGGTGATCGGGCGAGTTAGACCAAAAACAAAGCCGGTTAACGTCGGAGAGATTTCCAGTAGTGAGCTCATTACCCAACCTGCGCCATTACTTAGCCAGATACCAGCAGGGCCAACAAATGATAGCGTGATGGTCGAAGTTACCGTAAAGGCAAGCAGTGGTGTAAATACAGGCTTCGCAGAAGAAGGAACTAGACGGTCAACTAACGGAGTCACTTTAGACAATAACCAGATCGCTAGAATCGCAGGTACGATAGCGCCGCCGTAGTTGAGCAGCTCAATCGGAACCACGCCAAGGACCGTCAGCTCAGGAGCAGCGCCTGCGTCTTTTAGCATTGTTGCTTTATCAACGAGCAAAGGCGCTAGCATTGCAGAAGAGACAGCAAGCGCAATGTATTCGTTTACTTTGAATACCTTAGCTGCAGAGAAAGAAACCAGCATAGGTAAGAAGAAGAACACAGCAACAGAGATAGAACGGAAGAAGTAAACGGTGTCTGAGGTTTCAGAGATAACATTGGTTGCAATAAGACCAGACAACAGGCCCATCAACATACCCGCGCCAGCGATTGCGGGTACAACCGGACCAAAGATGCCTGCGACAATGCGCATCACGCCTTGGAACAGCTTACCTTTCTCTAGCTCATCAGCCGGAGTTGCGTCAGCTTGTTGAGTGTTTGATAGCGCGTTGAACCACTTTTCTACCTCAACACCGATGATGACTTGAGTTTGGCCCTGTTGAAGTACCACACCTTTCACATCTGCGATCTGCTTGATTGCTTCTTCGTCTACCAGCGACTCGTCGGCTAATTTAAATCTCAGCCTTGTCATACAGTGCGTGATACTCACGATATTGTCTTCACCACCAAGTGCAGTGATTAATAACTGTATATTTTCTTTGAAATTTTTCTTCTTCGATGATGACTTCGAGTTATTAATAACGGCATCACTCTTTTCTACCATTTGCATACTACACCTGTTATTGGAATATATTTAACTCGAGCAATCATAACGACAACCAATTTAAATCCAATGGAGTAAAAAGAGATCTCAATCACACTTAAAAACCGAAAAATTATTTTTTCACCATTTTTGGCCAATTGGTATGTTTTGTTTATCAAAAAAAAATCACTTAACGTACCAATTATTTTTACGCAAAATTAGCGCTTGAAATGTGGTTTTTAAAGCGGTTAGATAATAGGAGTTGACTTAAGTTTAGGTTATTTAATTGTGAAAGAAACTATTATATCTGATATCCATTGTATTATTACTAAACCAGACAGACACAATCTCATTACCGTGGTAGTTGAAACGAATGAAGGCGTGACTGGGTTTGGTTGTGCGACATTCCAACAAAGACCGCTTGCTGTAAAAACAATGGTCGATGAATATTTAAAGCCTATTCTTATTGGTAAAAACGCCAATAATATTGAAGACTTATGGCAAATGATGATGGTCAACGCTTATTGGCGAAATGGCCCTGTTATCAATAATGCAATTTCCGGTGTTGATATGGCACTGTGGGATATCAAAGCCAAATTGGCGGGCATGCCGTTACATCAATTATTTGGTGGTAAGTCTCGTGATGCTATTCCTGTATACACACACGCGACGAGCGACACGATGGAAGGCATTTATGAGCTGGTGGAATCTTTCCTAGACAAAGGCTACAAGCACATTCGTTGTCAGCTTGGTTTCTATGGCGGCGTTCCAACGGATTTGCATACCACTCAAAACCCGACTGAAGGTTCGTACTACGACCAAGATCAGTACATGGACAATACTTTAACGATGTTTAAGTCGCTGAGAGAGAAATATGGTAACCAATTCCATATTCTTCATGATGTTCATGAGCGCCTATTCCCGAACCAAGCGATACAATTTGCCAAAGAAGTCGAGCAATATAAGCCTTACTTCATTGAAGATATTCTGCCGCCAAACCAAACGGAATGGTTGGATAATATTCGTAGCCAAAGCTCAGTTTCATTAGGTTTAGGAGAGCTATTTAATAACCCTGAAGAGTGGAAATCATTGATTGCTAACCGTCGCATTGATTTCATTCGTTGCCATGTTTCACAGATTGGTGGCATTACCCCAGCCCTGAAACTAGGCCATCTATGCCAGAACTTCGGTGTTCGTATTGCATGGCATTGCCCGCCAGATATGACGCCAATTGGTGCAGCGGTAAACACGCATTTGAATGTGCATTTACACAATGCCGCCATTCAAGAACATGTTGAGTACAACGAGAATACGCACAAGGTATTCCCGAACGCTGCAGAGCCAATTAATGGCTACTTATACGCTTCTGAAATCGCAGGTATTGGTGTTGAAATCGACCGAGAGGTTGCAGCCGAGTTCCCTGTTATGTATCGCCCCCACGAGTGGACTCAAAGTCGCCTTCCTGATGGCGCGATTCACACTCCATAACTCATTGAGTTAACCCAAATGGCCGCAGATAGCGGCCATTTTTTTGTCTGAAACTTACTGTTCGTTTTAGCTTCTTTGTCAGTCTTCGTTCTCAATTTGTTGCTGTTGCTTCACTAGTTAATCAATCAGCAAGTAATCAGAATTTTCATATCCAAACTATTAGTATTACCTCTCACATACCTCCAATTAACTGACTTTAAATAGTTCAGTAATAACAGGCTGACTTTAATGGAAAACGTTCCACTATAAGTTCAGAAATTAGTTTACCTACTTTCAAAGTTTGTCTTTTCGATATGGACTAATTTTATTTAAATGGCTCATAAAAAGTAATGATGTACATTAATTATCACTGTTAATATTTTAAATACTGCTTCATTAACCTTTGGTTAATTTAAATCCCAATAAAAAATATGATGGTTATTAAAACAGTTTAATATAATCTAAATTAAGTGGTTTAGCGTATTGCTATAAAACCACCCAAGTTTTGACTGTTATTTAACCTGTATTGTGCAATAGAGATTATTTTAGTTTTTAATTTTACGATTTATATTTAAAGTATTGAATTTAAAGGATGTTTTTATAAATATAAAACAGTGATTTAGGTCTGCAATTCCAGGTGGATAATATTGTGAGTGAGGAGTTAATTAGTAAATATACGCCCTAGAAATCGAGTCGAATACTGTCCATATATTTCAACTTGAAGTTCAAAAAGTTGCTATGCAACTAATAACAATAAAATAATATTAGGGTTTATATGAAAAGCACATTCAAGCTGTCTTTAGCTACTGTTTTAGTTTCTTCTGCAATGGGAGCTCATGCAGGCATTGCCATTGTTGATACAGAAGAAGGTAACTTCTCTGTCGGTGGTAACGTGGAGCTGAACTTCAACTACCAAGATAGAGAATCGAATGATAACGGTGACGCAGAGTTCAACCAAGATGGTCGAGTTCTGATTGAGTTCGCTGGTGAAAAGTACACCAGTAATGGTCACTATGTTGGGGTTAAAGCGCAGCCTCTATTTGAAAGCACAGGCAATGTCGCACTCGATGACGCCTACTTTGAGTTCGGCAAAAAAGACGGGTGGGCGATTAAAGCGGGTCGTTTTGAAGCCTACGATATGTTCCCTGTCGGCCTCGATGTTTTCCTAGAGTATTCAGGTGATACCTCAAATGAACTTTATACGGGTGGCAGCGCTTATGTGTATCAGATGAAAGAAGCTCGCGGTCGTGGTTCTGATGGTCAGTTGATGTATAGCCAAAGTTTTGGGGATCTGTATGTCGAGGTTGGTACGATGATCGGTGACCGCTCTGACTTGTTCTCTGATAGCTACCATGGTGTGGAAGTAGACCACGATAACGCCAAAGATGCCTTCCTTATTCGCCCGGTTGTGTCATATAAAATGGGTGACTTTACTGTTGCAGCCTCAATGGAAACTAACTTAGTCAGCGATGCTGTTGTCGATACCTAGGGTAAAGATATCTCTGACCGAACTGGCTACGGTCTAACAGGTAATTGGTCTAATGATTCTTGGAGCGTTAACGCTAACTTTGCTTACTTAGATGCTGTCGATGAAACTAATGCAACCGCGGGTTTGAACGCGCTTTATAACAACTTCGGTATCGGTTACATCTACGGTGCGAACGAATATGATTCCACATGGGCAAAAGGCGATGTGACGGTTAACACGGGTTACGCATCTTATGAGTTCCAGAATGTACTTGAAGTACAAGACTTCTCTGTGCTTCTTGGTACTTACTACACGACGGTCGACAACGAAACGACCAATACGTCTGCGTTCTCTGAAGATGATGATTTTGGTGCTCGCGTACGTTTGTACTACGAATTCTAATATCAGTTGATTCAATTCTACTGACAACCCGCCACTGTGCGGGTTGTTTTTTTTGAGGGATACGGAAACTAGAGAAATTAAACGTGGGAAGACAAAGTGGCTCAATACAAATCAAACCGTTACTTTTTGTCTCGGAAGCTCATGCTCTCACTGTTAAAAGGCGTGTGGTAGGTGCATTGGTAGTTGATGTCGATGATATCGCTGACGATGAACAGCTCCCCCGATGCTAAGAAACCTCGGTTGGTGATATTCATCGCCGCCGCATTTTTTTTGCAGCCGAGCAACTCTGCATCTTCTTTAGAAACGTTGATCGCTTGATACGTCGTTAAGTAGCTATCGATCTGAAGGCCTTTCGCTAGCGCATGTTTCTGGATTGAGCTTTCAATGATCTCGGCATTCATCTCTGGGAAAATACTAACAGGGATCTTGGCTTCTTCTATCTGAACTACTTTGTTGTTAATCAATCGAAGCCGTCTAATTTTCCAGATGTAGTCATTGTCGTCTAAAGAAAAAATCTGCTGTTCGTGGTTATCGGGTAGCGCTTTATTCAACTGGAGCTTTTTATAAGAGATCTCTTCAAAACTGTTTTCAGTAATGGAGTTGTACACCAGTGGTGTACCAATGAGAGAAGTGTTGACGAAGTAACCAGACCCCACCTTAGATTTCACCATGCCAATAGCCTCTAGCTTGGCTAGTGCTTTACGAATCGTGAAACGAGATAATCCATATATTTCAGACAGTTCTCGTTCTGCAGGAAGCTTATGGCTGATACTGTTTTGGCAAATTTTGCTCACAATATCTTGAACAACTAATTCATATTTTTTCATTCTAAAAACTTAAAAAAGCACTCATGGTGATTAAATTATAGTTAACTAAATCAGATACTCAGCGCATTCCGAACTAGTCGATAATTCTAACATAGAAGGCCAATTAGATGATGGGAAATAGGGTGTTTTGAAGGGCAAGTTCGAGCATTACTTCTGGGTGTGTGACTTTATTCTCTTTCTTGGTTAGATAAGCGTGAAGGCGAACTTACGTGTAAGCAGATATAAAAAAGCCACAGCATTTACTGTGACTTTTGAATCTAACTTGAAGAGGGTTAAGCAGTTGCAGATGCTAGGGGGATCATCTACAACGCCTAATATCTAATGAGTGTGGCTTCTATTTACCCACGAAGCCGTTGTACAACATGTAAAGGTGCGCTGCACTCCAAGAGAAGTTATTCGCGCCCTGAACCTCACCTGTTTCTGGGTTGTAGTTTTCCTGAATCGGGGTAGCCTCTGTTAGGCCTTGCGCATTTTGGAATAGCTTGTCGACCATTTGACGCGCTTCTACACCGTATCCATAGTTGTCCATACCGCGCACACCAAAGTAGAACTGATCTAGCCACACGCGACCACGCCAGTAAATATCTGGGCCGTAAGCTGGGTTGTCCATTGATGCCGTACCTAGCGGAATCTTAGGTGAGTTAAACTTGTTGGTATTTAGCATGTTCTCCACAACTTTGTCTGCGTGTTCTTGCGTCGCTGCGTTGTTGAATAGTGGTGACCAACCTTCAGGTCCCATACCGCGCTTCACCAATACCGGACCTGCACATTGGTTAGGGAGTCCATTGGGTACCACTTCGATATCGTAGTAGAAGCCTGTTGACTCATCGTACATACAACGGTTGATGTACTCTTTGGTGTCGGCCGCCTTTTCTGCAAACTCAGCGGCTTTGTCGGCTTTACCCAATACGTCGGCGATTTGAGATAGGTATAGGTTGTCTGAGTACCAGTAAGACGCTTGATCTACCGACTCTTGCATCAATGAGTAACCAGATAAGCTGTCTGAATCATCCGTGTTCTCGTTGAACTTCACTTCCCAATCTTTCTTCGCCTGAGCCAGCTTGTTCATGTTCTCAACTGAATCATCGAGGTAAGTCACCATTGAACCGTCTGTGCCCATAGCGATGTCATACGTATTGTCGAAACCATTAGTGTCATGAGCGTAACGACCCATTTGGTCTATCACTTCGGCTTTTTCTTGAGTCGGTTGTTCAGTTAATCCTTGTAGGTTGTCGATAGTGTCGATAAAACCGAACACGCCCGCGTTGTCACGACCCGATTCCCAACCGGCTGCGACTTTCGCTGGGATACTCATTGCTGTGTAATCACCAGAAGTCAGTAATTCATTGTACTTCTCGATACTCGTTTCTTTGATCCACGTATCGCCATTCGCTTCGTCTTTATATTGGAACTTCATGTCGTCTACAGACGCATCTGGTCCCCAAGAACCGTTATTCACATCATCTTCGAAAACGGTATGGATTGGATCTTTCGCTGCGCCATATTCCGGAATTCCGTTCTTGTTGGTATCACGAGCGCGTAACCACCAATCGTGGAACGCCACTAGCTTCGGATACATTTCTTCCAGCCATCTTTGCGCTTCTTCTGGACGATTATGTTCGTCTTTCAGAGCGGTATACACCTCCCATACCGCCCATGCTGCTAGTGATGGTTTGGTATTTCGTTCATTCCAGTTCAGGCCATCGGTTGCTTGAGGGAAGACTTTTTTGTATTCCGCAGACATGCCTTCCCAACGTTCTGCTGGTAGGTTGTAAGTCACGACATCAAGTAGGTAGCCTTCATCCCAAGGGCGGACTGGATCATCAGACTGCACTTGGTATTGGAATACAGTACGAATGTTTTCCATCGCTACATCTGGGTTGAAGTGTGACATTGCGTAAGCTTGTTTCCACGTATCCCACGGCCACGTCATGTTGCCCGAGAAGTAAGGTGCCGTAACGGAAGGGGTTACCGTGTCATGGTCAATCGCCCCCGCAGCACCACGCCAGTTCGCGTTCAATGTTTCCATTGCTTTTACTGCAACGAACTCATGCTCTTTTGAAGCCGCATCGTTGGTGAGACCGTTTTCTAGGTATTCTTCCCAACGCATTGCTGAATCGTGCATGTAACCTTTTGGATCGGCCATCACCTTATTCAGTTTTGCAAACTCAGACACTTGCTCTTTGGTGTTTTGAACGTGAGTGTAAGCCGTGTATAAGGTGATCTCTTCGCCATCACCTAGAGAGGCCGTTTGCACGAAACCTTTCTTGTCATCATTGATGGTAGAAGTTTCTGGTTTGATAGAGCGCGTTACTTCGAATTTTGAATCGCCAGACGTCAACAATGACCAGGAATCACGAACTGCGCCAAAAGAGACTTCTACACCGCTGTCTGTTGCTGCAATTTCACGAGAGTACGTTGGGTAAGCTTCTTCAACACTACGGACTGTGCTGTCTTCATTCTTGTATGCCGTGCCATCGTCTGCACGATAGTTTTGCATCAATTCACCATCCCATTCGCCTTGAATATCCAGCTTATTTGGGTTCTTGATGGTGGTTTTCACAAGAGAAGTTCGATTAGTCACAAAACGCATTTCTAGCTCGGCTTGAATACCGTTATCGCCAGTATACGTTTGGATCAACGCACCTGGTTGTGAGTATGCTTTTGTCAGTTCTAGCGGCATTGGCTGGCCGTCGACAGTTAGGGCCAAACGGTCAAAACGTGCGGCCATGAATGACACGTATTCTTCGGTCAGCAGTGCTGTACCACCTAGAGTTATTTCACCCCCTTTGGTGTCTAGCGTATGACCATGCCATGAGCCGTTATCGAACATCGGAATGTAGCGCAGGTGACCGCCGTGCAAATCACGTAATGCCACTGGTACCCCAGCACGATCGATGGTGTTGTGGAATTCGGTCGCTTTAAGTGGAGCATCCACATTCGAGCTATTATCGCTACTGTTGCATCCGCTTAGTGTTAGAGCAACCCCGACAGCAATCGCACATAAAGACGTTTTAAACTGCATGTTATATCCTTCATTTATTGGTTTTTGAATCTGATCAGGCGAAAAAAGGTCGAGACATGCCCTGCCGAGTTTCGTGAAGAAGATTCAGCCTTATTTATTTCACTTATTGGTATGAGAAAAGATCGCTTATTTGCGTCTTTTCTTTATTTATTAAACTTGCTTAAATAACAAGTAATTAATTATTGTTCGTTTGCCATCGATATGGCTTTTAATAATTCACCATCAATATTTGGAATCGTATCAGAAAGAAATACCTGATTGCCTGGTGTATAGGTCATCAACACATTCCTGAGTCGTTCTCTACCTTCACTGTTCTTGTTTTGCACATCAAACTCAATCAGTTTGTTGTATACTTCGTTCGCCAGTTTCTCTTCTTGTTCTTCAGTAATGGCAATGCTTCCCATACAGATAGGGGGACGTACATCATGGCTGAAAACTTCATTTCGAAAACGTTTAGCGAATAAAGTATCAAGCTTAGAACCTTCTTCAAAAATAAAACGACCTTGATCTTTGAATCGGTATTGGTCATTACCTTTCAATTCAACATAATCCATCATTTCTAATGCACGAAAATATATGGCGACTGACGTATGGCTCAGTTGGTATTTATTGGCAATATCTTGTGGTGACCATTCCTTGCGTCGTAATAGATACAGGAAATCAAACAAATATGGATATTGGTTAAATATTTCACTGTTGATGTCGGTAATAAACTGCTCGTTCTCTTGCTGTAGCTGTTTACCGCGCATAGATAGTTCGACCAAGTCAGTATCTAAATGGGTGGCATACGAAAGTATTTTATCCAGCCCTAAAGACGTATTGTGCAGTTGCCTTTTAATGGTTGAGAGAGGAATTGCCATCCCAGCAGAGAGGTCGGAATAACAAATCCCTTTCTCTTTGATTTTTTCTCGTAAAGCAGCAAGTAAATACGTTGCAGAATTATTCATCTAACAATGCCTGTTTTATTTTCTTCAGCATCCCTGATAATAAATTCAAGAGGTCCTACTCTTGTGACTCTGGTTCCAAATATTTACAACATTTGCTATGAGTTAGATAATTTCCAAAACTGAGATCTTTACTTGTTGTTATCTGTACAACTTGTACTCAATGCTTTTAGTGTTTATCTATTTTTAGTACGCGATGAGTATAATTGTTTTGAGGCATAAAATTAAGTTCACGGTGGTTTTTAGTAAAAATTTTCTTTCGAGAGGTTAATTTATTAGGTGGGAAGTATCAAAAAGTTGTACTCAGGAATTTTGTCTAGTTTGATATCACAAATTATTCGAGAGTGACTGGTATTTCATTGAAGTGGTGACCAGTAAAAGTCTTGTTATAAGGAATAATCAGGTTAGTTAACTGACTGGTGTGATTCTTGAAGCATAATCATATTATATAATTATTTTCCAAGTTTTTATGTATTTATTCCATTTATTATTAGACCTGAAAACTATTTGGTGCTTCATTATTCTCTTTCTTGGTTGGATAAGCGTGAAGGCGAGGTTACCTGCAAGTAGATAATAAAAAAGCACGCCCAATAGGACGTGCTTCGAGTGTTTGAGCTTTGTTGGTTGCGAGCTACATAGCTAAGTTTTCATTTCTTAATTTGGTGAGCACTTTTAGACGCTTTGTATACTCTTTTTGGAACTCGTCAGGGTCAGCGCCCTCAGATACTTGAGCGTACACTCGCATCTTGTTACCACCGTAGATCTTAGCAAGATCATCGTTGCTGTAACCGCGTTTCCACAGTTCATCAGTGATCGCGGCTAGGATCTTCGACAGTTCACCATTACCGGTAGCGCCTTTGTTGAACGCCTCAATCATGTAGCCGCCGTCGTCGTACATTTTCGCGTTCTTGGTTGCGAAATCCACAACCATTGCGGTAGAGAACATATCATCAGTTGCGATACCTACGTGGTCAACGCCTACCAATTTTACGTAGTAGTCGATCATATCTGCAGCTTGCACTGGAGAAATATCTTCAGGCCAAACGCCGTCCATCATCCATTCCGTAAAGGTTGGGGCAACGTAGCCACCTGATTTAGCCGCGCGTATCGCTTCATCGTCAGGAATAGCACGGTAGCAACCTTGTGGCGTTGCATCTGGCTCACTCTTATAAAGTCCAGCAGGCACTGAGTGCGTGTAAACAAATGGGGTTCCAGGATACTTTTCTTCCATGTAATCCATTGCGTCATTTGCTGTCTTTGAGCCTGTGTGACTTAGGTCGAGAATGACCTGATACTCGACCATCGAATCAATAACAGACTCGCCCCAAGGGGTTAGACCAATATCTCTACCGTTAAATGCAGCTAACTGACCTGAACCTGTTCTGAAAATGTCGTTATACGCCAAGATCATGCTTTTTAAGCCCATGTCTTTTAGAATCGCCATTTTGGTCACATCTTCTTCCAAAATCGTTGCAGTTTGGCTGTTCCAAAGTACGGCGGTTTTGCCTTCGGTGTGCGCTTTCTCAATGTCATTATTGGAATGCGCGATGATGAAATTGTCAGGTTGTTTTGCCATCGCAGAGCGGTGTTTATGATGATGAAACAAGAAGTCATCAAAGTTGTGATCAGCAGCGGTAATGGTGTATTCATGCCCTGTGATACCTGCATCACGAGCATCTTGGAAGTAATCCAACAGTTGTTGCTCATCTTGCCACCCTGCACCATAAGGGCTCGCGAGCATACCAATGACAATGGTGTCTTGAACAAATGTTTTAGCCTTATCTGATGCAGGCCAGGTCTTACTCTCAACACTTGCCTGTGCAACACCAACACTCATTGCAATGCTTGCTGCTACTAACGTTATCTTTTTAAACATGAAAACCTCTCAATTTTTGGCTTAAGTCCATTTATATTTATGCCTAGATTTAATAGTAGACCCTGACGGTATCGTTGAGTTATTTAAAATTGATAACCCTGTCATACTTTGTAATCAAAGCGTTACGTCCTGAATTGTGATTTCGCCTTAATGCTAAAAACTTAAAGCACCTCTTGTTAACTTGAGGTAATAGTAGCTAAGCTAGAAAAGTAAAATGTGCATTTTGTGCCACTGAACTTAGACTGTATTGATGCAGAAATTGATGCTGATATTGGGTTGAGTTGTGGATTTGACCTTTTTTGAACAAGACAAAGGAATCGTGAACTGATGCTTGAATTACCATTGATTGCGAAGTGTGTTGTGAGTAATTTCCAGCAGTACGTCCGAGAAGATAAGTCATTAGCTCCATATCACGCCGCGATAGAAGCGCTCGTAGTTCAAGTGAGCATGCCATTCTCAATGGATACTTCACCTGCTCAATATGTTTCGTTTAATGTTTTTATTCAGTTCTTAGAGGGTTTGAGGAAGGTATTACCATCTGAGGTGTTTGTTTCTTCGTTATTAGGCAGTGCTCAACGTGCCGCTATCGAACTCGATTTTTCTAACTATTCAGCTCAAGGTTTTCTTTCCCTTTTTCCGTTTGAACAATGGTCCGTCGAATCCTCTTCACAGTCATTAAAGCTTTCATTTCTAGTATCTAATAGCTCGCTCAATGGTATTGAAGCCGAGCTGTTTTTGATCGTTTATAGCCACGCTTATTTTAAATCTCAACAGACTGATATTGATAAGCCGATTCGCTACGACTTAGTTTCAGTGTCGGCGAGTGCGTTAAGTGAGTTGAGAATACAAACGGAAACGCCACAGTACTTAGGTCAAACTGAGACGTGCATTTCGTATAACCCCATTGTTCGAGATTGCTCAATCAAAGCGGTATCAACGGTTACTACTTCTACCTTCAAGGTGGCACAAGCATTACTTCCTTATATCGGTCGAGTCGATGTAGATTTGGTGATGTTTGGTCAGATAAACCGGATTGGTAAGCGTACAATCCAAAGGGCACTTAGTGAAGAGGGGACGACCTTTCGAACCATTAAAGAGACCCTTTCTTTTGAATTCGCCAAGCGCGTTATGACTGAGCAAGATTATTCGATCTCAGATATTGCACTTCACTTGGGATACGCAGATGCCTCACAATTTATAAGAGCGTTTAAGCGATCGAACGGAATAACACCACTTCAATGGAAAAAGAACAATAAAGGTATAGGCGTATTGCGCTTCTAAAGCACCAACCATATTCTCTTCAGAAGCTGATTTGTGTTAGTTATTTCTTAGTTTATTGATATTGAGAAGGCCGTCGTAATGATGGCCTTTTTTGTACTCTATTGATTGTATATTCTACCCAAGGCTTTTAATTTATAAACGTTCGCTATGAATCTTGATGTGCGGCGCTTTGTGTCGATTTTTCATCAATGACATGGTGATAATGGGAGTGTGTATGAGTTCTAATGAAATCAAAAATGTGGTGTTTGATGTAGGCAATGTCATTGTGCGTTGGGCACCTCTGGAAATTGCCCGGCTTACTTTTGGTGATACTGAAGAATTGGAGTCTCGAGCTCGTTCTATTTTTCAAAGTACGATTTGGATGGATTTGAACAAAGGGTTCTTGACCGAAAGTGAGGCCAAGCTTCGTTATCAACAAGAGCTCGACTTATCCCCGTTAGAGTGCGATCGCCTGTTTTATTACGTTAAGCAAACGCAAATCTTACTGCACGGTTCTGTTGAACTTATCGAGCGAGTAAAGCGATCGGGTTATGGTGTGTATGCGCTTACCGACAATGTGGTCGAGATTGTTGAATACTTAAAAAATACTTATCAATTTTGGGCATTGTTTGATGGTGCGGCAGTATCTGCTGAACTTGGTATGCTTAAGCCACAACCTGAAATCTACCAAGCGCTGTTATCGAATTATGGACTTAAGGCTTCAGAAACCGTCTTCCTCGATGATATGCCTTATAACGTTGAAGGAGCGAAAGCGGTAGGTATGTCTGCTATCCAGTTTACCGATGCCGTTCAGTGTGAAAATAGCTTGCAGGCTCTCGGCGTTAATTTAATAGACTGACGCCTCGGCGGGTAAGTTCAAATTTGAGGATGTCGAAAATGAAAAGATACCCATCTAAGTCTATCGTTGCATTCTTGTTTTTGACTACGTCGGTGCTGGTTTTAGTGGTGGCTGTCGTGCTTCAGTTCCGTGGTGAGCAAGTATGTGATGGTTGCTATGAATCAGATAAGGGGCAGTTCAAGTATGTTCTTTACGATGGAACGTCGCCCTCCGTTATCCCAAGCATTCATAATACCTTATTGATTAACCGCACTCCCTTAATGAATACGTTCGAGCTTGGTTCTATGCCGCCAGTCACCGTTAGGGTGTGGCGAAACCAAAAGGCCTATTTAGACGAGCAAGAAAGAAGCATCGGATATCGATATGCGTTCTCGACGGGGTATATCGAACCTAAGAGTAATGAGATTAGGTTGCTCTATTTTGGTGGTGAAATTCATAAAACCGCTCTACATGAGTTTGTACATTTGCTGACTCTGCAAGTGAATCCGAATTTTGCAAACAATCCAAGATGGCTGTGGGAAGCGATCGCTATCTATAAGTCTGAAGATTATTGGTTCCACATGAGTAACAGACATGCCATCAGTCGCCGTTTCGATGGTCTGGCTCAGGACTTATACAACAAGCCGAACAGTAGCTCGGCGGTTTATGAACTTGGCTATACGGTCGGTGAGTTTATTGAACGTTCATGGGGAGAAGAGGCGTTTGTTGATCTCATTAAGAGCAATGGGGATCCCTCACAGCTTACCGACCAGCCAATAGCATCGCTGTTTTATGATTGGGAAAAATTCGTCAAAACTACGTATTTGAGTGGCCCGAAAAGTGAGTATGAAAAAGCCATGGAACGAAGTCCATTCGATAGAAGAGACACGGTAAACTAATCAAAAAAGAGGTGATGTTTAATTAAAAATATCACCTCTTTTGGTATTCATTTGGGTTTGTTGCTTCGTGTTTATTCGTTGTCGTTACTTGGTTGCTCAGTGTTCAAGTATCGAATCAACTTCGCCGGTGTGCCACCGTATAGACAGTCTGGCGGTACGTCGCTGTTGACCACAGAGTTAGCCGCGATAACAGAGCGAGCACCAATAGTCACATCTTGGTTGATGACTGTGTTTCCGCCAATCCATACATCGTCTTCAACGATAATTGGAAAGCAGAAGGTTTCCCATTTACGACGACTACGGTGATCCAGAGAGTGAGAAGCCGTATAAAACTGAACGCTTGGCCCCACCAAAACATTGTTACCAATCTTGATGTTCGCGCCATCAAGCATTACCACGTTCATATTGATGAAGGTATCGTCACCAATCTCGATGGTTTTACCAAACTCACAATGGAAAGGAGGACGCACAACACTGCTGCCTATTTTGCCAAATAGATTTGCTTGAAGGCTCGGTTGTTGAGTGTCGTCGGAACATTGATTGAAATCTGTCAGAGCTTTACTTGCATGAGTGCGCATTTGGTCAATTTCATGATCGGCACCGTCAAAAACTTCGCCAGACAGCATTTTTTCGAGTTCTGTTTTCATTATTTATATCTTCCGAATCAATATCGGTATTAGCATACGGATATACAGACATAAAAAAAGAGAAAAGCCTCAGCCTTTCTCTTCCTATTTTTTTGCCCTTGAGCACCAATGCCAAGTGAGACTAGCAATTCAGCAATAGGCACGCTTTACCAAATTAGATTTGCTCAACGAAACCCATTAGGTGCTGTTTCACTTCATCTGAAGCAAACGCGCTCTCTACAGAGTACTTGTAGATTTCAGCGTAATCTACTTTTGTCAGACCGAATGTTTCACACACACGCTTCACTTCGTTAGTCATGGTTGTGTTCGACACTGTGCGGTTGTCTGTGTTGATGGTTACAACGATGCCGTCTTTCTTGAATTCAGCAATTGGGTGGTCGCTGAATTGGTGAATACATTTAGTTTGAACGTTACTTGTTGGGCAAGTCTCAAGTGCAACCTGCTTCTCTTTAACGATGTTGTACGCATCTTCGTTGCCTTGGATGTGAACACCGTGGCCGATACGCTCAGCGTCTAGCATAGTGACTGCATCGTAAACGTTTTGACCATGCCATTGCTCACCAGCGTGAACCGTAACACGGTAGCCTTGTTCGATAGCGTATTGCGTGTACTCAGGGAATTCAGCGCAGAAGCCCGGTTTTTCACCGCCAGCGATATCAAATGCAACCACGCCTTTACCTAGGTAAGGTTGGCCAGCATCGATCACGTCTTTGATCGAATCTTTCGGGAACATACGCAGTACAGACATGATGTAGTTGCCCTTGATGTCGTATTTCTCTTCTGCACGCTTCATGCCTTTAACCGCACTTGCGATGATCGCATCAAGAGACAAGCCCTTGTTTACGTGAAGAATCGGTGCAAAACGAACTTCTAGGTATTTAACGTTCTCTAGTGCTGCGTCTTCGTAAAGCTCAAAAGAGATACGCTCAATCGCTTCTTCCGTTTGCATCACTTGCAGTGGCAGGCTAAAGCAAGCTAGGTACTCATCAAGGTTTTTGCAATCTTCAGGCACTGTTAGAGACTTTACTACCGCTTCACGGTCTTCTGGAAGTTCGATTCCGTACTGTTTCGCCAGATCAATAATAGTGTCTGGACGAACGCTTCCGTCTAGGTGGCAGTGCAGATCAATCTTAGGGAGTGCTAGAAAGTTCATGAGTATTCCTTAGGTTTATTATTTTTTTGAGTTATTAACTCATAGGTTACATGGGCTTAAATTAACAAGTTTGTGATATGATTTAAAGTGACATAAAGTCATCATTAATCTGAATCTAAGGAATATCATGGTAGATGTTAAGAGCTTACTCAAATGTGATATGAATTTACTGCTGTGTTTACACGTGTTGCTTGAAGAGCGCAGCGTGAGCAAAACGGCAGAGCGATTATTCCTTAGTCAGTCCGCGGTGAGTAAGCAACTCACCAAGCTACGCTCTCTGTTTGATGACCCGCTGTTCGAACGTGAGTCAAAAGGCCTGTTTCCAACCCCGAAAGCCACCTCTTTAGCGCCTAAGATTCATCAGATCCTTCTGCAAGTTGAACAGCTAACCGTGCCGGACATTTTTGAGCCGAAAGACAGCGAGCGCACTTTTAATATCGATCTAGTCGAAACCGCTTATACCGCGATTTACCCTAAATTTATGCCTAACGCGCTAGCAGATGCGCCGAACATTACGGTAAACAGCACAACTTGGAGTAGCGAAACTTTTAAGCGCTTACTAAAGCGTGAGGTCGATTTCGGGATTGGAATTTTTGAGCTCGATGAAAGGGCGAGTACCCACATTCAAAACATCCCTGCTGAGCTGAACCATGTCGAGTTGCTGCAAGATTACTCTGTGTGTTTGATGCGTAATGATCACCCAGTGCTTCAAGAAGAGTGGAATCTGCAAGCCTTCCTTAAATATCGTCATATTCAGTTAGTGACGGGTGGCGTTGGCGACTGGCTGCTACTGGAAATCTTGCAAGCCAAACAGCTTCAAATTAACAAAGCCGCCAACGTGTCGGACATCACCAGCGCAGTAAAGCTGTGCAAACAAAGCGATTTGCTGATGTGTTATCCGTACAACTCGGTTCGTGACTATATTGAGAGTGGCGAACTGGTGATGAAACCGATTCCCATTGAGTTGGTTCCCGGTGGTTTGTTTCTGCTTTGGCATCGTTACTTTGATTCTGAACCAAGCCACAAATGGCTTCGCGACCTCATAGTCAATAAGACCCAAGAACCTCAGCTATAAACCGCGAGCTACGATGATCAAAACGGCGAAATAACTTTTTAAAATTTATTTCGTCTTTTTCGAATGAGCATCGTCTTATTACGGGTGCCAAATGCCCGCCAAGAATGAGATATCTAAATGAATCCAATGCCATCGATTCCGCAACAAGTTATTGAAGATGCTTGTGAGTGGGCAATTATGCACGGTGTCGCTTTTCGTCAGTCTGACAATACTGCGAGACATTGCCCTTTTAGCCTTGCTCCAATGAGTATTGAGCGTGAGGTTTTTGAACACCTGTTGAAGGTGACGCCGCTGATCACCAAGCTCATCAATAATGTTTCCGAGGATCATGACTTTTTACAGTCTTCATTGAGCGATATGGCGAAAGCCGATCCGTTTTTTGGTCGTCTGATGGAGTTGCATCAACAAGCACACGGCAGTGCGGATGATTGCTTGAATCCAGCGCGACAACCTTTATTGTTGATGCGCACTGATTTCATGGACGATCGCCAACACGGTGCAAAAGTGATTGAGTTTAATGGTATTGCGGCAGGGATGGCGCCTTTTGGTCAACGAGCAACAGAATTCCACTCATTCATGCAAAACCAATGGCCAAACGTGTATAACCATTGGTTGGAAGACCCGTCAGCAACACCGGCTGAAAACCAAGGTTTAACCCAGTTAGCTTATGGTGTCGCTAATGCTGCAAGGCAAGTGAAAGCTGACTTCAATGAGCAAGATAAACCAGTTTTCTTGATGGTGGTGCAGAAGAACGAAGACAACGTATATGACCAACATTTGCTTGAAGTTGAGCTACAAAAACAGGGTATTCGCACGGTTCGTCGTACTTTTGAACAATTGAGCTGTCAGCTTTCATCGGGTGATAATCAACGCTTGTTACTGAAAGATGTCGGCGCTGTCGATGTGGTGTACCTAAGAGCTGGCTACCAGTATTCCGATTACTGGGCTCCAGAGTTAAATGAATCGGTTTGTTGCCACACGCTAAGTCAGACTCGCTTATTTATGGAACAACACCATGTCGCAATGAACGCGACCATCAGCCAGCAATTAGCGACCAGTAAAACCATGCAAATGCTGCTAACCATGATGCCTGCATCAGAATACGCACGTTGGGGTTTAACGCTAGAAGAAGCCGAACTGGTCAAGAGTGTTCTGGCTGATATGAAGCCTATCACCAGTGAAGCAATTGAATGGTTTAACACACAAGCTGATAAGCAAGAGTGGGTGTTAAAAAACCAGGGCGAGGGCGGCGGCCACTGTGTATTCGGTGATGACATCAGCGAGCAACTGAGTCAGCTTAAACCAGAAGAGTACGACGCGTGGGCATTGATGCAGCGCTTGTACCCGCATGAACGTGACGTGCCGACCATTGCAGTGCGTGACACTCAACAAACGCTCGTGACAGACTTAGTTAGCGAAGTGGGTTTGTTTACCGCTTACTTCAAAGGTAAACCAGTAACAGAGCTAGACGGCTACGCGGGCTATTTAATCCGCAGCAAACCCGCTAGCGAAAATGAAGGTGGAATCCACAGTGGAAAAGGGATTCTCGATTCTTTGGTGTTGATTGATTAGTTCTGAATTCTGACGAGTAACAGATAGCAGTAAGGCCAACGTTTATACGCTGGCCTTTTTATGATTCTTTGCAGATTAGCACCAAGTTGGATAAGCGACTCAGCTTCTCGTTGCGTTATGCAGGAACCTTAAAACAAGAATCTTGATTGCTGTATTTTGGTACGAAGCACAATTTGTCTGCCGACATTTTTAAGCCGTTTTGCATCTGGATATGTGTTACCGCCCAAATCACGCAGCCGTGAGGTAAATTGAATAGCGAGCGAGTTTGAGTGAACAACACGCCGTCATCATAGGCTGGTGTAATGTTCGTCGCTTTGCCTTGCCACGCCTTATGAGCGGTTTGCACATCAATATTTGGAACAATCAATGATAGCATTTCTGGCTCAACGTCTTTTACGACTTTCAAGCAGATACGACACCCATCGTAGTATTGTTCTATCCAGATTTTATGTGGAATAGCGTGATCATCCCAACCCAGTTGTAAGATATGTTCCATGACTTTGTCCTCGGTATCTAAGAAGGAAAGGCAGTGCTCAACACTGCCTGAATTAGCTCAAATATTATTCGTAACTTAAACCATGTCCGAACGGGTAAAGGGTGTCGGCTTGATCATACCCAGGGTAATCTGAGTCTTGGTTTTGAATGGCTTGGGCGCTGTTCGCTAAAGCAAATGGCAGTTTTCCTTGAGGAGCAAAATTGCCTGAAAGCACTTCCATTAGGTTGCTGTCCGAGACACCAAATGTCGCTATCACGGCGCCTGCTTGCTTAAGGTTACTTTGATCGTCTAACACGAAGGGTTGTCTAAAGTTGATGGACAAGACCGTTTTGTCAGAACCCACTTCGTCCATAACGGCTTTGATGTCGCTTAGGCTTGGTTCAATATGCCAAGATGCAGCTGTAGCCATTTCACTGAATGCAAGAATATCGAGTTCGTCTGGGTTCGCACCACCAAAGATAAGATCAGGATCTGAACCTTCGTTAGATACGCGAACACGAATAACCGCATAGTCCGTATCGGCTGGTACTGGTGGACGCGTTTCTCCCGCTTCGTAATCACCGGAAATCACAGTAAAGTTGTACTTGTCGTCTCCAGCAATGTTTTCGTCCATTCCCATGACATACAGAGCAACAGGAGCTTGTGCGGTTGATTCAGCTAAAGGTAAAGTCTTATTGGTATTTTGAAGTAAGACGACAGACTTTTTCTGTGCGTAATCAGCGCGTTCTTGGTACTTCTCATTGCCTAAAATCTCTTGGGCTTTTTTCTCGTCAACGTAAGTGTTTTCGAAAAGGCCAAGCTTGAATTGTTCTTCAAGTAAGCGTGTTACTGATAGGTCGACACGCTCTTCGGTGATCAGATCCTTTTCGACCAGTTTCACGATGACTTCTTTATCATGAAAACCTGAAAGAACATCGACTCCAGCCTCGACCGCCATTGCAACTTGCTCATCAATCGTTTTGTGTTCTACACCCCATGCTCGCTCACCAATAATGCCGGTATCTGAGTTCACGTTACCTGTGTAGCCCAATTCGTCTCTGAGCAGGTCGGTGACAATACCTTTTGAGAAGGACATGCCAACATCGTTTGGCATCCACTTTTGATCTACAGGGATGCCGTAGTAAGGCATGATTGAAGAAGCGCCAGCCTCAATCGCAGCAATAAACGGTTTTAGGTGGTAATCAAAATTGTTCTTTGGATAGACTTGGTTCTTACCAAAGTCATAGTGTGGGTCACCGCCGTTTTCTTGTGGGCCGCCGCCAGGGAAGTGTTTGATGGTTAGCGCGATACTGTCTTCGTTGACCTCACCGCCATCCTGCAAGCCTTTGATCAGTGAACGCATAATGTCAGACGCTAAATCTGCATCTTCGGTAAAGGTTTCGTGCACACGATACCAGCGAGGTTCTGTCGCCAAATCCATCATGTATCCGTACATACTGCGCAGGCCAATTGAAGACCATTCTTCATTCATGATGCCAGCAAATTCAGTGATTAAATCCATGTCGCGAGTGGCTGCTAAACCGGCCTCTTTAGGCCAAGCCGAAAAGGCACCTGAAGAAACGTTGATCCCTGCTTTTGCCGATGGATCAATGTGGTTACGAGCATTGGACTTGAATAGAGCGGGGATACCCATTCGAGTTTGTTCACGCAGTTCTTGAACACTATTCATGAACTGGGCAGCTTCTGTTGGGGTTATCTGACAGCCTGAACGGCCAGAATCACAGTCAGGTGCATTCATTGGTGTTTCGATAACGGTGTTACGGAAGATAAAGCGCGTCATTTGGGCATCGGCAATCATGTCTTGCCCTGTGCTGCTAACAAGCCCACCTTCGGACGAGTTTAAGGTGTCAATGAGCATCATGCCGGCTTTCTCATCTAGCGTCATGCGGCTAACCAAGTCTGCTGCTCGCTCTTCTGGAGATAATCGCCAGTCTTCAAAGGGTTCCAGTGTTCCATTGCCGTTAGAATCTCGGAATTGGTAGCCCTCAACGCTCAATACATCATGAACACGAGAGTGAACTTGGGGCTGTTGGAAGTTATTGTCGCTATCAGATGAGTTGCATCCTGCAAGAAGTAACGCGATTGCTATAGGTGTCAGGGTAAGACGCTTCATGGTCACGGTCCTATTGTTGGTATAATAATAAGTACATGACCAATTTTAATAATTAATGGATTATTGGTTAACCAAAACAAATCAAACTAAAGATTTGGATCACCATATAAATTTAATTGGTGATTTAATTCAATTTAGTATTGGAAATATATTGACGATGTTTAAATAACGTAAACTTAACTAGATTTAATTTTTTGATATCCAATTAATTCCCCATTTAATTAGTGATGTATTACTTCCATATTTTAAATCTAGAATAAAAAATATATTGCCTATTTTATAGTTAACAATCTGCGCTGATGTAAACGATAGATAGTGAGCATGTTGGTGACAATAAAGGTGATTTCGACAAAGGACCCGCCAATCGAACCAATCCAAATGTTATGGCTAGCCCAACAGAAGGAATTGAATAAGATCAAGGACCTCAATGCGATGCCTTGTCTTGAAAAGAGTGCCCATGTCGCAACGGATGAACCAACAACCGTAATAAACTCAAAGAAATGATTCATGTTGGGTAAAGTCATGCACCACATTAACCCGATGAAGAACCACATCACTTTGCGTGATTGAGTTTTTATCGATACGTAACTGCGAATAGCATTAATAATTACGCCTATAGCCGCCACTATGGCACCCATTAATATGAAATGGACACTCATGACAAAACAAAAGATCATCATCTGGTAGCGAAAACGCATATCATCTTTTTGCCAAAAGGCCATAACACCGATACAAAAAGCCAGGCCGCCAACTCCTTGTGTTATCCAGTTTTCCATATTTAGCCTTTATTTTTAGATGCTATCGAGCACGATTAAATATTAACTTTGAGAGAATAATGCTCAATCATAAAATAACCCTCCAAAAGGAGGGCTAGATATAACGCTAAAGGTGCTATTGCATTAGGTTTAATTGACTAGCTTAACGGCTTCACGAGTTAAATGAGCCAGCTCTTCCCAATTGCCTTCTTCAATTAGCTTCTTATCCACCATCCAAGTACCACCACATGCGAGTACTCGAGGTATCGCTAGGTAGTCTTTAATGTTGTTTGGGTTAATGCCACCTGTCGGCATGATCTCAATATCCGTGTAAGGCGCAAGAAGTGACTTAACCATGTTAATGCCACCTGATGCTTCAGCTGGGAAGAACTTCAATGTGGTTAAACCCATTTCTAGAGCGGCTTCTACTGTACTCGGGTTGTTGACCCCAGGAATGATATCAATACCAATCTCTTGGCAGGCTCTTACCGTGTTTGGGTTAAATCCAGGGGAAACGACGAACGTTGCGCCTGCCTCTTTGGCCGCGATAGCTTGCTCACGATTGAGCACAGTGCCCGCGCCGATCAACATCTCTGGTTGTGATTCACGGAGTAGACGAATAGCTTCAACTGCAGCTTCCGAACGGAATGTGATTTCTGCTGCAGGTAAACCATTCTCAGCTAACACTTTACCCAGAGGGATGATGTCTTCAGCGTTGTCGATAGCGATCACAGGGATAACTTTCAGTGTTTTCAGTTGTTGTTTGATGTTAGACATTGGTATTCCTTAAATGGCTGTGATGGCCGCTTGAGTTAGTTCTTTTGCAATAATGGCACCACGATGTTGGATAACGACGCCTGCCATGGCATTGCCGCGCTGGCATGACTTTGTTAAGTCTTCGCCCGCAAGGTAAGCAGATAAAAATCCACCATTGAATGAGTCTCCTGCCGAGGTCGTATCAACGACATGTTCAACAGGTAGGGTCGGCACCGCCCGTGGATCCGAAGCGGTACCAGAATCTGGATTTATGTCACCCTGAATTTTGGCATCTTGAATGAGACAGCCATCTGCACCCAGTTTGACGATGCATCGCTTAACACCCAGCGTCGTTAGACGTTCGATAGTTTGCTCTGGAGAGCTATCTCCCCAAATCAACTGTTCATCATCGAATGTTACTAACGCTAAATCCGTCAATGTATACATGGCTTGGTAGCTGTTTTTGACGGTTTGGTTTTCGTCCTGTGGCCAAAGTGCAGGGCGGAAGTTACTGTCGAAGGCAATCTCAACACCTTGTGTCTTCAACTCAACCAAGATGTTCAATAGCTCGATACGATCTTGCTCAGGCAGAATCGCTAATGTGATACCGCTGAGAAAGACCATATCGACATTGCGCAGTGCCTGCTTTATCTGATTGAAATCAGGGTGCTGCAGTAGGTAGCGCGCAGCCGATTGATTTCTCCAATACAGAAAGGTACGTTCACCTGCGTCATCAAGCTGAATCAGGTACAGGCCTGGAGTACGTTGGCTGTCTTGAAGAACAAGGTCAGTCGACACCCCTTCTTGTTGCCAGCGTTCTAACATTCCCTTGCTAATCAGGTCTGCGCCTAAAGCCGTGACGTAGGACACTTTGATGTCATCTTGATTGAGGTTGGCCTCGCAGCCGCGGCTTAAATAGACCGCAGCATTGAGTGTGTCTCCGCCAAACGTTTGATGCATTGAGCCGAACGGTTTGCCGTTAAGCTCGATCATGCACTCACCAATAATGGCGATATGTTTCATGGATTACGCCCTCTCTTCGAAGTAGCGTTTTGCGTTACCAAAGCAGATGTCTTCGACCATAGGGCCAAGCAGTGACATGTCGTTTGGCACCTCGCCGTTTTCAGCCCAACGACCAAGCATGTCACACAGAATTCGGCGGAAGTATTCGTGGCGTGTGTACGACAAGAAGCTGCGAGAGTCAGTCAGCATGCCGACAAACTGGCTAAGCAGACCAAGTTGAGATAACTGTTCCATTTGGCGTTGCATGCCGTCTTTCTGATCGTTGAACCACCAACCAGAACCAAACTGAACTTTGCCCGCGATGCCGCCACCTTGGAAGTTACCAATCATAGTTGCCATCATCTCGTTATCGCGAGGGTTTAAGCAGTAAAGGATGGTGCGAGGTAACTCGTTGCTTTGATCCATCTCGTCTAACAGGTGAGCCAATTCGAAGGCAAACGTCTTATCGCTAATCGAATCAAACCCTGCATCTGCGCCTAACAGTTGGAACATACGCGTGTTGTTATTGCGCTGAGCACCAATGTGAAGCTGCATTACCCAACCCATTGCGGCGTAACGCTTGCTTAGCCACACTTGAACCGCTGTTGAAAACTGCGCACATTCCAGCTCTGTGAGCGTTTCGCCGTTGAGGCGCCGAGTTAACAGGGCATCCAAATCCGATTCTAATGGAATAGGTGCGTAGCGAACCACTTCAATACCGTGGTCTGCTGCACGGCAACCATGGTCGTTGAAATGCGTTAGGCGGCTGTCTAAAGCACTCAATAGATGATGGAAGCGAGTGATCTCAACGTCAGCAACCATGCCTAATTTTTGTAGGTAATCAGCAAAGCCATCAAGTTCAATTTTGAACGCTTTATCTGGGCGCCAGCTTGGTAGAACCTTCACATCAAATGAATTGTCTTGAGCGATCGCTTTATGGTGTTCAAGAGAATCAATTGGATCGTCTGTCGTACCTGCCATCACCACATTCATTTGCTTCATGATGCCGCGAGCACTAAATTCTGGTGTCGCTAACAGCTCGTTGCCTTCGTGCCAAATTTGGTCTGCGGTTTCTGGACCAAAGAGAGTGCCAGTAATACCAAATGGGCGGCGTAGTTCTAAATGAGTCCAGTGGTAAAGTGGGTTGCCCAAGGTTTGAGGGACGGTTTTAGCCCATGCCATGAACTTATCATAATCACTAGCGCCTCCAGTAATCAGACGCTCATCAATCCCTGCTGAACGCATACCACGCCATTTGTAGTGGTCACCTTCAAGCCAAATCTTAGACATGTTTTCGAACTGACGATCTTGAGCCACTTCTGCCGGGTTTAGGTGGCAGTGATAGTCATAAATTGGCTGGTGGCTTGCGTGTTCGTGGTACAAACGGCGTGCAGTCTCATTCGACAGTAAAAAGTCTTCACATAAGAAATTCTTCATTGTTTGTACTCCTTATAACGCAGCCACGGTCGCAACGGCACCGTGTTCAATTAATGATTGGTACGCTGAACTTACTGCATCAATGACCTGCGGGTTTTGGCCTAGCTCTGCAGGGAAAATAGCTTCAACCGCAAGCAATGCCGGAACCACAGAAACATTGAGTCCATGCTGGTCGCAGATCTGACGAAGTGTATCTGCCATTGGATCGCGAACATCAATCTCATTGCCTTGCTCATCAACGCCAGATACATAACGCATCCAGCCAGCGATGGCGGTTGCAAGCCACGAGAAATCTGAGCCTTGCTCTAAATGGAATCGTAAGCTGCCACCCATACGTTGAGGGATCTTCTGGCTGCCATCCATCGCAATTTGCCATGTCTTATGCTTCAAGCTTGGGTTAGTGAAGCGGTTGATCAGCAAAGTTGCGTAACCTTCTAAATCAGTCCCTTCAGGCATGGTTAACGAAGGTGCTTGGGATTTCATCATCATGTCAAAAGCGGCTTTTCGGTAGCCTGCATCTGTCATGGTGTCTGAAATATGGTCGTAGCCACCAAGGTATCCAAGGTAAGCAAGGAAAGAGTGACTGCCATTGAGCATGCGCAGTTTCATCTCTTCGTAAGGCACTACATCTTCGACGAACTCTGCGCCAGCGACATTCCAATCTGGACGACCTGCCACAAAGTTATCTTCAATCACCCATTGGCGGAAGGGTTCACAGGCGATGCCACATGGGTCTTCACAACCAAGCAGTTCTGCAATTTCTGTCAGTGTTTCTTCGGTTGCTGCGGGTACGATGCGGTCAACCATGGTGCATGGGAAGGTGACATTGGTTTCAATCCAATCACGTAATTCTGGGTCAAGCAGTTGAGCAAACTCAATGATCGCTGCTTTTGCTACATGGCCGTTCTCTTGCACGTTGTCGCAAGACATAACCGTGAATGGTGTTAAGCCACGTTCGCGGCGAATTTTTAGCGCTTGCACAATGTAGCCAAGCGCCGATTTTGGTTGAGTTGGGTTAGCTAAGTCCGCGATGACTAATGGGTTATTTTTGTCGAGTTTGCCTGTCGCTGGGTCAGCGCAGTAGCCTTTCTCTGTGATGGTCATAGAAACGATAGCCACTTGAGGCTCGGCCATTTTTTCTAATACGGTTTCGATGCCATCTAGGCTTGGGTGAAGAGATTCGGTTACTGAGCCGATCACTTTAACGTCTGTGGATTCAGCGCCTTTTTCAGCTACGGTGTAAAGGTGGTCTTGCGCGCGAAGTGATTCAATTAGGTCTTCGCCGCCGAATAGGTTTATCTCACAAATGCCCCAATCAGTGTTGGTTTTGCTGAGCATTTCATTGGTGAACAGCGCTTGGTGCGCTCGGTGAAATGCACCGAAGCCAAGGTGCACGATACGGCTTTGGAGTGCTGAACGGTCGTAGTCAGGTCGTAATACAGTGTTTGGCAGCGTAGAGTTAGCAACAGTCTTCATTATTCAGTTCCTTTTCCCGCCAGCGAACCAGCGGGATTTTATTATTTGGTAAAACGTTTGGGTGTTTAGCAGTCTTAGAATGTATCTGTGACCAAATTACGAACCGTAGCCCAGTACCAATTCAGGTAGGAACAAGCTCAGCTCAGGGATAAAAGTAATGGCCATCAAGGCTGCAATCAGTGCTGCGTAGAATGGCAGCAAAGGTTTGATGACTTTGTCTATGGCAATGTTGGCAACCGAACAACCAATGAACAGAGCACTACCTACTGGCGGTGTACAGATACCGATAGCAAGGTTGAAGGTCATCATGATGCCGAAGTGCACAGGGTCGATGCCTAGGTCTAAAGCGATTGGTAAGAAGATTGGCGTGAAGATAAGTACCGCTGGCGTCATATCCATGAAGATACCCACAATCAGTAGGATGATGTTGATGATCAACAGAATCATTAGCGGGTTATCAGAAACCGCCAGTAATGCATCAGCAATCATGTAAGGCACATCGGCGTTCGCCATTGCCCAAGACATGCCCATTGATGCGCCAACCAGTAATAGAACGATAGATGTTGTTACTGCAGACTCAAGGATGATCTTTGGAATATCGCCCCATTTCACTTCACGGTAGACAAGCACAGCTAAAACAAACGTGTATACCACAGCAATTGCGGAAGCCTCAGTTGCAGTAAAGATACCGCCAATGATGCCGCCCATGATGATGCCGATCAGTGCTAAAGAAGGTGCCGCTTTTAGGAAGGTATCCCAAACCATTGATAATGATGGACGCGCTGCCACTGGGTAACCGCGACGTTTCGCAATGATACCCGCCACAATCATGATACTTAATCCCATCAAGATACCTGGGATGTAGCCCGCCAAGAACAGCGCCGCAATTGAAGTACCACCAGAAACCAACGAGAAAACGATCAGCGTGTTACTTGGTGGAATCAATAGACCAGTAGGACACGAAGTAATGTTTACCGCAGCAGAGAAGTTTTCGTCGTAGCCGTCTTTCTTTTGCAGAGGAGACATGGTGCCACCCACTGCAGCCGCCGACGCAACCGCTGAGCCAGAGATAGAACCAAACATCATGTTTGCCATCACGTTTACGTGTGCCAATGAACCCGGTAGACGACCACCCAACACTTTCGCGAAGTTGATCAAACGCAGCGCGATACCGCCTTGGTTCATGATGTTGCCCGCCAAAATGAAGAACGGGATTGCCAATAGTGCAAAGTTATCAAGGCCAGCGGCCATACGTTGAGCAACTACAGCGATTGCAGGCTCAAGCGGTAAGCTCATTAAGATGGTTGCTAGTGACGATAAACCAATCGCAAAAGAGACCGGTACACCGATTGTAAGCAGTACAGCGAAACTACCGAATAAGGTCAGTATTACTTGCCATTCCATTGTGAAATCCTTCTATCAATCAAGTTGTGAGTCGGTGATCAAATCGTCACCTGACATTAATTGTTTAACGCGTTCGTAGGTAAATACGACGGAGTAAAAAATCATCAAAGCGCCACTAATCGGTAAGCAGAAGTAGATGTAACCCATTTCTAAACCTAGAGCGGGAGTCAGCTGTCCCATCGCAAGCGTTTTGGCAGCAAGTTGGCTTCCACCGTGTACCAGAACGATATAAGAGAAAGAAGCGATGGCTATTTGGATAACGATTTCGTTGATTAATTTGCGTTTGCCAGTCAGCTTCATCGTAAGCAGATCGATGGCAAGGTGGCGTTTCAGACCCGTAGTGTAAGCAGCACCAATTAAGGCTACCCACATAAAGAGATAACGCGCGAGCTCGTCGGTAACAGTACTTGGTTTGCCAATAACATAGCGGGATAAAACCTGCCATATCACACACAGTACTAAGAAAGACGATAGAGACACTGTAAAGGCGGCCAACCCTCTATTTATGTAACTGACCAATTTATTCATGTTTATTTCCTTTCAACAAAATTGCGTATCTCATAACAATTGGTTTACCAATGTAAGAAATTGTTTCTATGTAGGGATGGGATGTTCAAAAATCTGGCTGAATCATAAGCTATTCATTTTTTGGTTGGCGTGAGCAACTTCACAAATGGTTTTGGTTGACCAATTTATGGGTTTTTATTGTGATATTGGTCAATCAATTTTAATTTCAGCTTTGACGGTTCCTTTTTTGAGCCCCAATATGAGCCCATAACAAAAAACACCCTACATTTTGGATAACCAATCCACGGAGAATAAGAATGATGATGACGCGTAAAACTTTGATTAGTGCGGTTGTCGGTGCTGCTTTGACTTTTGGAGCAACAGCTTCTGCTTATGCAGCGACAACATTGAAACTGAGCCATAACCACCCTCGTGACCATGCAGTACATGAAGCGATGACGTTTATGGCGAAAGAAGTACGTGAATTGACTGATGGTGAGGTGCGTATTCGTATTTACCCTGATGCTCAATTGGGTACACAGCGTGAATCTATGGAGCTGATGCAGAACGGCGCTTTAGATATGGTGAAAAGTAATGCTGCTGAGCTAGAAGCTTTTTCTCCTGCTTATTCATCATTCAACATGCCTTACTTATTCCGCGATCAAGCGCACTACTACAGTGTGACTGATGGTGAAGTCGGCCGTGACATTCTTAACTCTTCTCGTGATAGCGGCTTTATTGGTGTGACTTACTACGACGCTGGTGCGCGTAGCTTCTATACCAACAAGCCAATTAACACACCAGAAGATCTGAAAGGTTTGAAAGTTCGTGTTCAACCAAGCCCATCAGCAATTGCGATGGTGAAAGCGTTAGGCGGTAACCCAACGCCACTAGCTTACGGTGAGTTGTACACAGCACTGCAGCAAGGTGTCGTAGATGCGGCTGAAAATAACATTCCTTCTTTCAGCTTGAGCCGTCACAGTGAAGTGTCTAAATACTTCAGCTTAGATGAGCATACGATGGTTCCGGATGTGTTGGTTATCTCAACCAAAGCATACGATAAACTGACTACAGAACAACAAGATGCGCTAATGAAGGCGGCAAGTGATTCATCTGAATTGATGAAAAAATTGTGGGCTGAATCGGAAGCAAAAGAGCGTGCTAAAGCCGAGAAAATGGGCGTTACTTTTGTGGAACCAGACAAAGCTGCGTTCGCACTAGCGGTTCAACCTATGTACGACGCGCTAGATAAAGCGGACCCAGAATTGAGCGCATTGATTGACCGTATTCAGGCTGTTGAATAACGAGCAAATATAGAAAAAAGAGTAATACAAAAACAAGGTGTTACTGCATTTTAGGATATAGAGGTTGACCAATTATATTTGGTCATTATGATGGCGAGAGAAATACAATGGAAAGAAGTGACAATATCATCATGATGCCTTTCGAGCCGAAAAGACCTTATCAGGAGATAGGGTTAGTACTAAGAAAAGAACTGATTGAAGGCCTGTATAAGGTCGGAGATAGGTTGCCTCCAGAACGCGATATTGCTGATCGTCTAGATGTAAGCCGCACTGTGGTGCGTGAAGCGATCATCATGCTGGAGCTTGAAAACTTAGTTGAGGTGAAAAAAGGGTCGGGTGTTTATGTCCTGAACATTCCAACTCATTCTCGCGAGAATGTGGTCAGCGATGACGCTGGTCCATTCGAGATGCTGCAGGCCCGCCAATTACTAGAAAGTAATATCGCGGAGTTTGCGGCAACTCAGGTCACTCCGGGCGACATCATTAAGATGCGCTCTGCACTCGAACTCGAGCGCGAAGAGCTTGCAAGCGGCACCACCGATTGCAGCGGAGATGAAAGATTTCACATGTGTATTGCAGAGGCAACTCAAAACTCTGTACTGGTAGATATGTTGAAACAATCCTGGGAGCGACGCGAAAAGAGTCCAATGTGGAATAAACTCCACTCTCACATCAGTGGTCAAGATTACCGTGAAGAATGGTTAGATGATCACGCTCGTATCCTCGCCGCCTTACAGCGCAAAGACCCTGTCGCTGCTAAGAACGCAATGTGGCAACACCTTGAGAATGTTAAACAGCGTTTGTTAGCGCTGTCAGACATTGATGACCCCAACTTTGATGGTTACTTATTTAGCTCCAACCCAGTGGTGCTGCTTAGCTCAGAAAGCTAGTTCTGAAGCTAATGTTGAATTCAGCGACAAGGCTCCTCTTGAAAGCTGATTCATTCACTAGGTTGTAGATAGGTAATCGTCTTTAGACCGGCGTAGACCGGTGCTATCTCGGGCAGTAATTGTCATTGCTGCCATTAAGAAGTCGTTATTGCATTTAGCTTGATTAATTCGAGCCGGCTAAGTGCGTCTTAAAGAAAGGTAAGTCTCATGGAACAAACGTGGCGTTGGTACGGCCCTAATGATCAAGTTTCGCTAGACGATATTCGTCAAGCGGGCGCAACTGGTATTGTGAATGCACTGCACCATATTCCAAATGGTGAAGTTTGGACAAAAGAAGAAATCCTTAAGCGTAAAGCCATTATCGAAGAGAAAGGTTTAACGTGGTCGGTCGTAGAAAGCGTGCCTGTGCACGAAGAGATCAAAACTCAAACTGGCAACTACCAGCAGTGGATTGATAACTATAAGCAAACTCTGTCTAACCTTGCTGAGTGTGGCATCGATACGGTTTGTTATAATTTCATGCCAGTGTTGGACTGGACGCGTACCGATTTAGAATTTGAAATGCCTGATGGCTCGCGCGCACTGCGTTTTGACCAAATCGCGTTTGCGGCATTTGAGCTGCATATCTTGAAGCGCCCAGGTGCAGAATCGGACTATTCAGAATCAGAGCAAGCTCAAGCGTTGGATTACTTCAACAACATGACGCCAGAGCAAATTCAGCAACTGACTAATAACATCATCGCTGGCCTGCCAGGCGCTGAAGAAGGTTACACACTAGAAGCGTTTCAAGCACAGCTAGATCGCTATGCGGGAATCGACAAAGACAAGCTACGTGAGCACATGTCTTACTTCCTCGCTGAGCTGATGCCTATCTGTGATGCGAATGGCTTGAAGATGGCGGTTCACCCAGACGATCCACCGCGTCCAATTCTAGGCTTGCCTCGCATCGTTTCAACGATCGAAGACATTGATTGGTTGACCGAACATGTGCCAAGCAAGATGAATGGCTTGACGATGTGTACGGGTTCATACGGTGTTCGTGGTGACAATGATCTGGTTAATATGATCAAAAAGCACGGTGACCGAATTTACTTTACGCACCTGCGTTCAACTAAGCGTGAAGAGAGCAACCCAATGACATTCCATGAAGCAGCGCACCTAGATGGTGATGTGGACATGTACAACGTTGTGATGGCCATTTTGGATGAAGAAAATCGTCGTGCAGAAGTGGGCGATCACCGCTTAATTCCAATGCGTCCGGATCACGGTCATCAAATGCTGGATGACCTTAAGAAAACCACTAACCCAGGTTATTCGGCGATTGGTCGATTGAAAGGCTTAGCTGAAGTTCGTGGTTTAGAGATGGCATTGAAACGCGCTTTCTACACTAAGTAACGACGGCATCTAGCTTTAAAATACTTTTGAAAACCAGAACTCATGTTCTGGTTTTTTTTGTGTCTGAGCTCAGTAAAACCTAAGAGTTTGGATTACTACAATCACACCCCTAACTTGGTAAAGGCCAACGGAGTTTGTCCGGTTTGCTGTTTGAAAAAAGCGATAAACGCACTGTTGGATGAGAACTCTAGCAAATGTGCCACATCACCGACTTGTCGGTTTTCTGAGAGCAGTTCAATCGCTTTAAACAAGCGCCATTGCTGTCGCCACTCTTGATAAGTCATGCCTGTTTCGGCTTTGAATAATCGAGTAATCGTCTTGGTGCTTGCGCCAACCGAGTTCGCTAATGTCGAGAGGGCTGGGGCAAGAAAGGAAGCGGTTCGGACTCGTTTACAAAAGCCTTTAAAGCGGCGATCTGTCGGTAGAGGCAAGATAAACGAGTGTTGGTTAGCGCTGTAAAACTCTTCCCAGAATAGGTTGGCAGTATTGGTGGTTTGCTCGCGGGCAACGTCCCAATCCCAGAAAGCCATCTTATTGATCAGGGCTTTTAAAAGCTCATTCACTTCCACAATTTCAATCGCTTCTGGGCAGGTGTAAATACTGCTATCAAAATAGAGCGACCGATAAGCAACCACATTGGTCATCTGCGCTCGATGCTTGGTATAAGGCGGGATCCACACGGCTTTAGTCGGCGGCAAAATACAAATGGCGTTTTCTAAGGTCAAGGTAATGCAGCCTTGCGGAGCATACAGCAGCTGTCCTTTTACGTGGTGATGTATTCCTGAGTCATGCTGACCTAGCTCTGCCGCAATCCCTATTATGGGCGCAGGTAAGCTGTCTGCATCAAACTCAATCGTTTCGCTGATTAATGCCATTTGTCCTAATCTTGTTGTTTTTGGTTTTAATGTTGTTAACGAGCCAAGGTTAGTTTCCCCTAGACTCCTCGTCAAGTTCACTGGTCTTGGAAAAATGATGAAAACAAAACCTTCTTTATGGCAAATGGTGCTATTGCTGATGTTCCCTCAAATCGCAGAAACCATCTATAGCCCGACTCTGGATTCAATATCGAAATCCTTTGATGTGAGTTACGCACAAGCAGCGCAAACCCTCTCGATCTACTTCTCAGCGTTTGCGCTCGGTGTGGTGGTATGGGGGATATTGGCAGACAAATGGGGACGCCGGCCAACCATGTTATTGGGCTTGGGGTTATTCGCCAGTTCTGCTCTGATCGCAATGCAAACCAATAGCTTTGCTTGGTTGATGATAGCCAGAGCCATGGGCGCTTTCGGGCTTGCGGTTGGCTCGGTGGTGACACAAACCATGTTACGCGATGCCTTTAGCGGCGCTGAATTGGCCAAGGTGTTTGGTTACATGGGCATGGGGCTGTCGATTAGCCCAATCATTGGGCTGCTTCTTGGCGGTCAATTAAGCCAAGCGGGCGGGCATCAATATGTGTTTATTGCCCTGTTTATTATGGTGTTAACGTTGTTGGCACATAGCCTATGGTCATTGCCTGAAACGCAACAATCTAGGCAGCCATTGCAGTTAAAGTCACTCAGTATTCACATGATCAAAGATAGCGATATATGGATGTCTGCGTTGCTGGTCGCGTCGTTCAATATTGCGCTGTTTTCTTATTATCAATTGGGTTCATTTGCCTTCATTCAACTTGGATTTAGCGTCGAGCAGTTTGGCTACAGCGGCATTGTGCTTGGATTCGGGACCCTGTTAGGAAGCTTGGTGAACAAGACATTGTTGAAGCGACAAGTGTCTTCAATGTCTTTGATTGGTATCGCAGCAGGGCTTCAAACATTAGGTGCGGTGGGTGTCTATTTTTCACAACACTCAATATGGTTTTTACTCCCGATGATGCTGGTGGTCATGGCATTTGGTATTGCGATCCCCAATGTGTTGAGTCGCGCATTAGTCAGCTACCAATCTCAAGCGGGAAGTGCAGGCGCACTGTTTGGTTTGATGTATTACACCTTGATTGGCTCAGGGCTAGCTTTAGCGGGAATGCTCCAAGATCTAGGTGTGGTGTTGGTACTTTGTGGCGCGTTATCTGTTCTGGTGACGATACGCAGTCGACTCCAGCTTAAACGCTAAGTCTCTCATCTGTATTGATAAATTCCGTGTCCTCTTTGGCGCGGAATTTATCATTTCTTGGTTTGTAAATTTGGATATTGACAGGGGTAGAGTGATCGTTCTACTCTGTAAGTAGAACAATCATTCTACCCTTTGTCGGGTATTGAGAGAGCACTATGTTGAGAGAACAGATTGCAGCAAGCCTTGAAGTAGCGTTCAGCCAACAAGGTTTCGCTGAGCCGAGCGTTGCACAGCTGAAAACAGCGTGCGATGTAAGCCTAAGAACCTTGTATAAACACTTCCCTTCAAAAGAAGCGATGATCGTTGGTGCCTTGGAGTATCGACACCAACGTTACCTAGATTTCTTGTTGGAAACGTCGCCTGAAAAGGGGCTCGAATCGGTTACTCATATCTTCAACAAGCTCCAACAATGGTTAGAAGAATATGCGCCGCACGGGTGTATGTCGATGAATGCGATGGCCGCGTTTCCCGATAATGAGCTTATCAGCCAAGCGGTTACACAGCATAAAGAACAAGTTCGTTTGCTAATAGGCAAGCAGAGCCTGCGAGAGGATCTCGCGACACCGCTGTTTTTACTTCATGAAGGCGTATCAAGCGCGTGGCCAGTCTTAGGCGAAGAAGCAGTGGCATCGGCACAGAATATGGTGACAAAATTACTCAAGGAAACAGTATGAATTTCGAGATACCAAAAACAATGAAAGGTGCAGAGATGCTAGGTCACGGCGGAGCAGAAATGCTGGGCTACCGCGAAGATATCGCTGTTCCTCAAATTGAACCTAATGAAGTGCTGATCAAAGTCATGGCAGCAGGTGTTAATAATACAGATATCAACACACGAATCGGTTGGTACTCAAAAAGTGACGATTCAGACGATGCCAGTTGGTCGGGTGAAGCGTTGAAATTTCCTCGAATCCAAGGTGCTGACGTGTGTGGTTTCATCGTAGCCGTTGGTAACGAAGTTTCGGCTGAGCGTATTGGTGAGCGTGTTCTGATTGAACCTTGTTTAACAGAAGTATATGGACGAGATCTGCCACAGCCATGGTATTTCGGTTCTGAGTGCGATGGTGGTTTCGCTGAATACACCAAAGTAGCAGCTAAGCATGCTTACGCGGTGAACAGTTCTATGTCGGATGTTGAGCTAGCGTCTTTCCCATGTTCTTACTCAACAGCAGAGAACATGTTCACTCGCTCGAATGTGGTTGAAGGTGATCGCGTGCTTATCTCAGGTGCATCGGGCGGTGTGGGCTCTGCGGCTATTCAGCTAGCAAAAGCTCGCGGCGCGTATGTTATTGCCATCACTAGCCCAAGCAAGAACCAACAGTTACTTGAACTTGGCGCTGATGAAGTGATTGCTCGTGATGCGGATTTGGTTAAAGCGCTAGGCGAAAGCAGTGTGAATGTGGTTATCGACTTAGTCGCCGGTGATAAGTGGCCGGAATTCCTTGAAGTGCTGAAACCACACGGTCGTTATGCCGTATCTGGCGCGATTGGTGGCGCTATGGTTGAGCTTGATGTTCGCACTTTGTATCTCAAGGATCTCAGTTTTTTTGGTTGCACGGTTTTAGAACCACAAGTATTCCAGAATCTAATCAACCGTATTGAGAAGCAGCAGATTGGCGCTATCGTTGCACAGTCTTTCCCGTTGGCTGAAATTCATACTGCACAAGATGAATTTTTGAAGAAAAAACACGTCGGTAAGATCGTACTAGAAGTAGCCCAGAGTTAACTTTAGATATTGTCATGCATCTAACCTATATAAGAGCGAGCAAGCGTTATGTGCTCGCTTTTTTGTTTCTAGTGAGTGCTGGTAGGCACAGTCTCGCAGCCTGTTGAGTAACAGATCCTATACAGCTGAGAAATTAATGATTCATTTGTCATTGTGTGGTTTATGAATTAACTGTGCGATAATCACCGCCGTTATATATCCCGAATTGTTTGATAATCATCTAGGAGCCGTATTGATGTTTAAAAGGGTATTGCAGGCACTATTCTCACCTTTTGTTGATTCAAAAAACAAACCCTCTGCAGAGCCTGCCCAACAAGAGCAACAACAAACCGTTGCTACTGATTCTGTTCAGTCTTCAATCTTTGTTCCGCCGTCGTCCACTCAGCCATCATCATTAATCGTCGATAAGACGCTTAGCCTTCACGATGGTGAGTTTCTTGATTATTTGTTTGGAGAGTCTCGTCTTCGAACGGAGTCAGACCCATTTAGTGATTTTGTCGCTTGTCAGATCGAACGTTTGATTCGCTCTCCAAAAGCCTTGCTTAATGAACTGCCAGTGATGCCAGCCTCTGTGACCACGTTAATGGCAGAATTACAGAGCGATGAGTTTGATGTCGATGCACTGTTAAGAGTGATTGAGCGTGAGCCGAGTATGGCTGCCGATGTGATTAAGTTGGCAAATAGCGCCTTTTACAAACGCAATGAAAAACAGGTTACCGACCTAAAAACAGCATTCCTAAATATGGGTTCTCAAGGGCTTGTTGAAGGAGTAGTGAATAGCTACATGAAGAACTTCACGCCGGGGAACAATATTTACTGGCGTCATTTCGGTGAGAAAATTTGGAATCACAGTGTTCAAACCGCGTCGTTTTCTAAGGAGTTGATGAAAGACTCTTTATCCCAAGAAGAGCAAGCGGCGGCATACTTTGTTGGGTTAATTCGCAACTTAGGCAAGATGATCATTTTCCAGATGATGGTAGAAGCTTTCAAGCATGTTGATCCTTCTGTTCCGCCTAACTCGTTAGCATTGAAGCGCCTGATGAACAGCTACTCTATTCGCCTGACTTACACTATTGCTAAGTTCTGGGAGCTGCCAGAATCAGTGTTGACCGCAATTGGCTACCAAGAGTCGATCCGATACGAATGCACGCCACTTGGTCAAGCTGTGTTTGAAGCTAACTATTTGAGTGAGCTGTGCTATTTACTGGAAGAACAAACGATTGAAGTCGAGCAGTTTAAGCGCAGATGCAAAGAGACACTGATGTCTCCGGCTGCATACAAAGTGGCTAACCGTATCTATAAAGAGTCTGAATTAGCATTGGCAGGATAAGCTGAAGACTTAGAGCTTCGCACTCTAGGATCTGAGGATTAGTCGTTTTAATTCTGGCTACTGTTTTTAACGGTAGATTGTAAATGGTCTTACGAATCAGTAAGACCATTTTTGTTTTTGGCTGACTGTATTTAGTTTTGAATTGATCGCAACAGCGGTTTAGGGAATTTCAGCCAGTTCCTGCTTTAAGCTATCGATCTTGCGCAGTTCCTTGTCGATCTTATGTTGGTACTTTTGGATCTTATCGGCTTTGTCGTCTTGTTTGGCTTCTTCAAAGTCGGCTCTGTATTCGGCCAAATCTTCCTCACTGGATTCGATTTTTTCACGGAGGTCGTCTTTCAAACCTTCATTGGTGCAGTTCTCTTTCGCCGCTTTCAACGCTTTTGTTAATCGCTCCACTTTGTACTGATTGTCGTACTGTTCCGCTTTCTTAATTTGATATTCGATCTCACAGAACTTCTTTTCACAGCCAGTTAGCGCGTCGCATTGGGTGCTCGCCATGCTGTTAAAAGAGAATGCGCAAAGAAACAGTAATGAGCCTGTTAGGTGTCGAGTCATGGTTTACCTTCTTATGGGGTCTATTTAGTCTGTGCTTATATTTGTTGAGTCTCACTTCGAGAGTACATTAGCACCCCATTTCTTTGCTATTGGCAGGGGAGTGTTAAAGATAAGTCTCTGTGCCTAATGACTTATTTTGAACACGACTAGACTTACAAATGGCTAATCCACAGCTTGTCGAGCTCACACCAACCGAAACCATTCACTTGTGCGCCGTGTATCTTTTCAGAAACCTCTAAGTTGAACGCCTCTTGCTTGAGCTCAACCACAACCCCAGAGTCATTCAACCAATGCCGAAGTGCCAACAGCGCATTCATCGCTAACTCAAAGTTGGGCTGGTTTGTTATTGAAGCTAAGCCTTGTTCGATTGTCTCTAGTATCTCAGAAGGTAAAGTTAATTCCTCAAACGGGAAGCGAGTGAAAAAGCTTAACCACGAAGTGAAGGTGTCGTTCTCATCAATAATGCTGCATAGCGCGACGTCTTTGGTTGTTAGGTAGTTAGTTAAGTAGTGCCCATATTCCACGCTGGTTTTGTGGTCGCCAGACACTGACAACTGCTCGAAAAGGGTTTGGCATTCAGAGGTGTCTTCAACGGTGAACTCACGAACGGTTTTCGACAACATCGGGTTTTGAATCTTAAAGAAGGTTGAGCCGAAATCCGGTTGGGAAGCATGGCCATCCCCACGCACGGTGGTCGTCTTCTCGGGCAGTTTCACGCACACCTGATTTTGAGCGCAGGCTTTGCTCTGTGCCCATTCCGGATAGACCCACAACTCGACTCGATTGAGAATCGGCGTGCTGTGTGAATAGGCGCTATTGCGGCTCAATCTCAACATCTTGCTTGAGAAGATGTCCAATGAGAACGCGCCAGATCCAATCAGCCTATCAGTCGGTGATGAGTGATCGAATACGGAGGCTTCAGCCCTAGCAAGTAGGCGCGGTAAATGCCAATCAGGTTGATTCAACTTTACGACAACCACATTGCCTGCTGAGACAGAGACCTCATCAATATGCTGATAACAGCGACGCCATATTTTGCTTTGGCAGAGCGAGTTAAGGTTGCGTGCTATGTCTTGAGGTTCGAGTGTTCGACCGTTATGAAAGTGAACACCATTGCGAATTTGAAAGTGCCACTGTGTCGCATCTAGATTAGGCTGCCAATGATAAGCCAGATCGCCGCTGAGTTTGCCGTGCTTAACGGAGGTTAGGCGTTGGCAAACTTGCATCACTAAGAAACGTTCGGTGCGTCTAAGTACTCGTTGAGGGTGAAGAGTCTCGAGCTCTCGGTGAAATGGGATATACGCGATATTCTGCGCCGACGGATTGGTGCTGCTTAGAAAGGCTTGCAACTCAGCGCCAGCATTGCGGCCATTGAAGCTCAAGGTGCTAAACACCTGTTCTATGTTGCCTGCGTCTGCTTGGGTTTGTGCGTATTGGTAACACGCCTCAATGGGCTCAACCAGACACGTCAGCTGTGCTTTCTTACTTCGGCCTGAGCTAGCTTGCCACTCAATCCAACCTTGCGTTATCATCGCTTTGAGTAAGGTCTGAACGTGACGTTCACTCACGTGCAGCAGTGTGGCCAGTTGGTTGACCTGACAATGTGATACTCCAGGCCCAAAAGCCTGAAATATTTTTTCATACAGTTCAAGCTTGCGCTTAAGGTTGCCCAATGTGCTTTTCCTAACGACGAGGTTGAGTTAAATGTGGATAGCCAGAGTCAATGAGTGCGTTTTCCATCGTATCGAGAACTCGAGAGGTTATCTCTGAGCTTAGGATATCCGATTCAGTTTTTCCTTGAAGCACCAAATCTGAAAAATGGTCGATTTCAAACTCGAACCCATTGCCCGTCACTCGTTTGTTAATGGTCGACTTTTTGCCTTGATGTTCAATCTCAATAAAGGCCGGATTCCACCATTTTTCGTGAATGGTGATCTTAGTATCAGGCCCACTCAAGTGTGCTGATCGGGGAAGGTTTTGCACCGTTGATGCCGATATCTTACCGCTTATATCACCAGAGAATGTAAAGCATGCATTGGTATCAACATTCGCTCCCTCATAAAGACACGACATCTCTACCTGAGGTTTTGAAGGGTTTACATCCAGCGTTCGGCACAGATCGTAAAAGAACCAAAGCCCATAGACCCCAACATCGAGTGTTGCTCCGCCAGATAAATCCGGATTGAAGATAAACAAATCGGGCTCATAGTCGTGATGGTTACCAAAGCTGGCTTCGATGGAATCTATCTGAATGTGGTTATCGACCAAGAATGATTGGAGTTCACGATACGCGGGAAACACCACAGTTTTCATCGCTTCTAACAGCATCACGCCATTTTGCTTGGCGAGGGCTTTCATCTCAAGCCAGTCAGCTAGGTTGGTGAAAGCCGGCTTCTCGACCAATACATGTTTTTTATTCTTTAGAAACAACTCAGTGAGTGGCTGGTGGTATGGGTGAACCGTAGCGATGTAAACTGCTTCAACACTTGGGTCATTCGCCATCTCTTCATAAGAACCATAAGTCTTGTCGCAACCATACTTGTTGGCGAACGTGGTTGCGCGTGAGTGATCTCTTGCGGCAACGGCATAAAGCTTACCATGCAGACAGTGCTCTGTGACTGCGGTTGCGAATCGATTGGCGATATTACCTAGCCCTGCGATGCCCCATTTAATTTTTCGTTGCGTGTCGCTCATCAGTTGCTCCAAATCGTTGTTTTGTCTCAGTGTACTCAGAGACGCCACATACAAATAGAGAACAGATTTCTCAACCTGTTCTCTATTTATTTTATTCTAGTTGAAGCTCAGTATTAGCTCTGTATTGAGTGTTTCCAATCGGCTAGGGCTTGAATGTGTTTTGGCCCGATGCCACAACAGCCACCGATAATATTCGCGCCCAGTGCATGCCAGCGTTTGGTGTAAGCTAAGTAACCTTGGCCATCCAATTCACGCATTTCTTGAAACATGTCATTCGCTTCATGTTCGTTGCTGATAGGCGCAAAGTTATTGGCATAGACACCAATGTCTAAATCACTGCCTAGCTCATCGATCACTTTCTTGGCATCGATAATGGCTTGATCCATCACTTCAGGCACTGAACAGTTAAACATAATGCCTGTCGTTTTTGATTGGCAGGCAAGTTTGATCGCGTCTGTTACGCTCTCGCCAGAACGAATGTTGGCAGAATCGCCCTTGGTGTCTTCCAAACTGAATGCGTAGTAACACGGCTTATCTGACTGCTTAAGAACCGAATGGATGGAATCGAACTCTTGCAGGCTACAGATCGTTTCCGCGATCCAAAGGTCGATGTTTGGAGCTTGGGCATCATAAAGGGTTTGAATGATTGGCGCGGCTTCTTCTACCTTAAACAAGTCTGGTCGGTAGCTGCCAAATGGCGGTGGAATCGCGCCCGCCACTTTCACGGTGTGGGTAGCATTGTCAGCAACTGCTTTCGCCAGTTTGCCAGACAGCGCGGCTAGTTCAAAGCCTCGCTGCTCGAACAGTTCTGCACCCAAATGAAAAGGCACACAGGCGTAGCTATTGGTGATTAGGATTTCAGCACCTGCATCGACAAAGTTTTGATGCGCTTGGCTGACAAATTCGGGTGCTTCAATCAGCGCTTGAGCACTCCAAAGCGGTTGAGAAAATGGCGCACCTATTTCTTTGAGTTCTCGACCCATGCCGCCATCAAGTATGGTTAGTGTTTTCATATTCAATACTATCTAAACAATTGCTGAAGTTCTGCCGCCACCATATCAGACAACCTTGTCAGACAGAAGCCATCAAGCCCCTGTGTTATCGAGAAAAGGTGTCGGATTGTCTGGGAGATAGCCACTGCATAATTTAGTTCGCCCTTTGCCAATAATGTGCACCACCACACGCATCAATATCTATACGCACGAGTGGCATATTTGCTATTGTAGTCAGTAGTTTAGGACGGGTTACTGACTGATGATCTTACCATTTTGGTCTACAGCATGAACACTGAAGTGGTTTTAGCTAGGTCGATACCGCAGAAATAAGAATAATCAGACATGGTGCCTCCGATGCATTTTAATACCACATAAGGGGGGCAGAACCTCGGTAGGGGGAATCCATGTCATTCGTTATACGTATTAGTTCAGAGGAAGTATTATGCAGTTATTTTTCCATGATGTTGGCTTAAAAGGAGCTAATGCAGATTTCCCCAAAACTGTCTTTGGTGAAGTCGCTGTTTCCGATATCGTCGAATATTGTCCACCTCATCTACAAGCGGAAATAGAAGATAAGCTTCTGGCTGAGTTTCCCGATGGCTGGTGTAACGTCTGGGGAGTCCCTGATGGCGCCAAGAGTGTTATTCGTCAACTTAAAGTTGACGATGTCATGCTTTTAATCAAGACCACTGGTGGTGATGGTGAAATGCCTGCTCTTTGTCATGTAAAAGGCTTTTGGAAAGAGCAGCTTTTAGACCTTTCAAACTTTTTGTGGGGAAGTAGTCATTTCCCCTACGTGTTCTTTTTCAAAACTCAGTATATCGAACTGACTTGGACCCAGTTTAAGAAAGATGTTCAATATATGCCTAACTTTCGACCGTCAGGAAATGTTTATCGTGTGAGGAGCGATCGACTTGAACATTTTGGCGGTTCAGAAGGCTATGTCAGTCATCTTTTACAAAAAACATATGTAATCGATGATTTAGGTGACTATGAGATTCGAGATAACTCACCAGAGCAGGAGTATGCTGAGGGCGAACGGCAGGTGCGAGAAGCTTCATATTTCAAGCGTAACGCTAAGTTAGTAAAAGACGCAAAAGCCGAGTTTGGTTTTATATGCCAGGTTTGTGATTTTGATTTCGAGTCGGTGTATGGAAAAGAATTAGGCGCTGGTTTTATCGAGTGCCATCATAAGAACCCTCTATACGAAAAAGATGAGAATTACATAAGTACATTAAATGACGTTTGTGTGGTTTGTTCAAATTGTCACCGTATGATTCATCGCACTAAGCCAGCAATGAAACCTGAAATTCTAAAAGCAAAGCTGCTCAAAAAATACGTATAACAAACGACTATGGCACCAATAACTAAATTTTGGTGCTGTTTCTATCTTATATAGCCCTGTCTACCATCAACCATTTCAGAACGTGAAATGGTAGGTCACCACAATCTGTAGAGGAAAGTGCATTGAAGTTAACGAATAAACTCGTACGTTACCCGCACATTGATGTTGATCGTGCGTTTGAAAAAGAAGCTGAATTATTGCAGCAGATACAGGCGGGTGAGATTGGACAAGCCTTAATGCTGTGGCAAGCAAAAACGCCGACACTCGTTTTGCCCGCAGGTAAAAAGTGGCCTGTGACCGTAGAGTCTAGAAAACAGCTCGCGGCAAAAGGCTGGCAACTCACCTCACGTAAAACGGGTGGTGCTCCCGTTCCCCAACTGCCGGGGATCATTAACCTGTCGCACATTTACCATTGGCCTCGTGATGAAGCCTACAACATCCAAAAAGCGTATCGACATTTATGCGACGTCTTAACCCTGTTTTTCAAAGAACTGGGCATCGATGTGGAGGTACACGCAACCCCTGGTTCTTATTGTGATGGTGACTACAACCTCAATATCAATAAACAAAAAATAGTGGGCACTGCTCAGCGTGTATTGCTTAAACAAGGAGGCGGTCAAATTGTACTTTCGCAAGCCTGTATCTTGTTGGATGTCGACTTAGAGAACATCGTTACACCTGTAAATTTTTATAATCAAGTTTGCGGGAATCCAACCGTGGTGGATGCGCAAGTTCATACTCCGTTGTCCGCACATTTGACGAGCCTTCCCAACGTAGATTCACTCTTTCAGCTGTTAAGTCAAGCTTTCATCAAGCATGCGTAATGTCTTCCTTTCGCTAACGCACAGCTCGCTTTTGGTTTAGGAAGACCAACTCCTCGCTTATCCTTTCTCCCTATAGATCGCGGGCTTGATATCCAACAGTGGTGTGTTGTTCAAGCAATCTAAACCTCTCACGGTTACGGTGCCATTCTCGATTTTTTCAATCGGTAGCACGGCGGCACCGATTGGGTTTGGTCTGTGCGGTGAACGTAGTGCGAAGGTGCCTTTGGTCGGTGTTTCGTCATTCCTGCCTTGTAGCAATTCATCTCGATTAGCGCCTTCTAGCCAATAGAGAATCAGGATGTGATCGCCACTGTTTAGGCCTAGCAAACCTTGTTGGTAAACGTCATCTAAGATGATTGCACAGATCGGGCCGTTGTCCGGTTGGATGTTATTCGGACACTCCGAAACCGAGTGATAAGGCGTAGCAATTCGACCAATAAATTTCAGTTCAGCAGACATATTCAGCTCCTATTTAGTTCTTTATTTAGTTCTTTATTAATCGATTTATTTGTCATCGTTTTTCATGGTCACTAAGGTGTAGGTGAAGATTGTAATCAAGATCACCACACCGCCGACAATACTGGTCATTGGTGGGATCTCAGTGAAGAAGATAAACGCCCAAACTGGTGCTAACACAGTTTCCAACATCAGAGTCATTGATACCTCTGGCGCGGTAATGTGGCGCGTTGCGACCATAGATAACACTCTGCCGACAGGAGCCGTAAACAAGCCCATCATGCCCATGATTAACCACGTTTCAATGCTGTAGCTTGATGGAGTTGCGAAGAAAAACATCACAACCGCTAGCAACAAACCACCTAGGCCCACACTCGCCAATCGGCTGACGTCTTGATATTTACGCAGCAAGGTAAACATCATAGATAAACAGATCACTGCGAATACCGCTAAAGCATCACCCATCCAATTACCTGAAGAAAACGAACCCGAAACGACAATCGTAATACCAATCATCACCGCAACAATGGCAACCAAAGTCGATCGACTAGTGGCTTCTTTCAAGATCAACCAGCTGAAAATAGCCGCAACAGCAGGGGCCGCACTGAGGATCACAAAGGTATTGGCAATCGAGGTCATCTTAATGCTGAACACCAAGCCTGAGGCACTGCCGAGCATAAGAATACCCGCTGCCAACAATGGCCAACCGCTCTGTACGACTGCTTTTCGGATTCCACGTTTGTCGTTGAACTTAAGCAAAATCGGCATCGAGATTGCGCTGAATAAGCCGAACAGAAAGGCAGTATCGAATCCGCTGACACCGGCATAACGAATGAAGATGGGATCAATACTCATTAATACGGCACCTGCGATCGCGAGGGTAAAGCCGAGGGTTCGTGTGTTTCTTGCTTCAGTTTTAGGGAGGTTCATTGTCGTCATTTCTCTATCCAATTATCTACTACCAAAAAATCATACTAGTTAGTATGATTTTAAAAATTGGTTGAGTCAACACAAATCATACTTTAAAGTATGATCTCTGTTTTGGGGTGGATGAAGTAATGAGCAAGATTGAGCAGAACAAAGAGAAGAAACGACTCGCGATTTTAAAAGCGGCGAAGGAGATATTCCTCGCGGAAGGCTATGTGCAAACCAGCATGGACCGAGTCGCTAGTGAAGCGAAAATGACCAAGCAAACGCTTTATCGTTACTTCTCTTCTAAGGATGTGTTGTTTGAAGCGACGTTAAGACAAATGGGTAGCCAGACAGACGATAAGTTGGTGGTGCATTTGCAACACACCGATACTCGACAAGCGCTATTGGGCTTCGCAAAAGACTTCGTTTTGTTTCACCTTTCGAGCGAGCATATTGCGACCTTTAAGCTATTGATCGCAGAAGGCAGCAAGTCTCCAGAATTGGTCAGCCGTTTTATGGACGTTGGCCCAGATGATACCGATCATGTGCTTGCTCAGTTTTTCAATGAACGATTCGATATTGAAGAACCACAAACCAAAATTAAGCTTTGGCTTGGTATGGTGATGAGTGTCAGAGAGGGTGTGTTGATGGGAATGCCTGCACCCACAGAACAAGAGATTGCAGCTCACGTGGAAGCGAGTACTGACTTGTTGTTAGCGGCTTTGGCTTAGGTAGGGCTGTGAATCTGAAAAAGTAAGATATACGTTAGGCGCTGCTGGACTTTGATTATTCCATAATTTGGAGCTGCAACGCCTGTCGTTTGGTCTGTTTACGTTTACTGTTTACGAATTAAATCGAGCTATTACCAAGCAAAGGTTTTAATGACGTTTTGCTTAGTGATTGGGTTATGAGCGATGTCTTGATTTATCTTGTCAAGAAACGGCTTGCGAGCTTGAGGCAACATGCCACGCATTGGTGAGATGTTATTGCCGTGGTCGCCCCAGTAGTAGCAGTCGAAATCTTCTAGATTTTCGAGCAAGTATTTTTCTTCTTCCAGAATCTGCAATGGCGTTGGTAAAACAAACTCGCCACGGTTTACTTCTTTTTCCAATACCGATCCCGGTTGAACGGCTAAAGCCATTGGTGCAATCGCATCCGGCTGCATTATGTTCAGCAAGCTGGTGGTATTAATCGCATGCTCTACAGAACGCTCTTTGCCGCCAAGACCAAAGATGAAAGAAGCCAGTACCTTGATGTCTGCTTCACGGGCTAAGTTCATTCCTTCAATCGCATGCTCACGCGTCATGCGCTTTTGAATGCGTTCAAGCACAATTGGGTCACCGGACTCCAAGCCTGAATAAGCCATGCTTAAACCTGCCGACTTAATCTCTTTCAGTTCAGACAAGCTCTTACGACGGAAGTCATTGAACCCTGAATACAGAGAAATGTTCTTGATCTCTGGGAAGGTGATCTTGATGTAATCCAGAATCGAAATCAGCATCTCGGTACGGATTGCCATCACGTTACCATCGACCAAAAAGATAGATTCAACATGCGGGTAGATTTTTCTCGCCGCATCAATATCTTCAAAGATGTCATTGATATCTCTTACTTTGAAACGCTTATCATCAAACATCGTGCAGAAGGTACATTGGTTGTTACTGCACCCCAATGTTGTCTGGATGAGTACGCTCTCTGCTTCCATCCAAGGACGATAAACTTTACCTTCAAAACGCATAAATGCTCCTCGGCCGTAGCCTGTGTTGTTTCGACGGGGGCAAGTTTAGCAATCTGCATCTTGGGTGATAATTGGGCAAAGCGGGGAATCAGTATTAAAGAAATTTTAATAATCGAAAGAGCACGCAGTTCTTTGTCTGTATAGATAGAACTGCGGCTTGGATTGTGTGTGGTAGTGGGGGGAGTGTTAGTGGTCGTTCTTTACTAATGAATGATCAGTGCGCAACGCACAGCTTTTCTTCGAGTAATTGATCAAGCACTGTCACAAGCTTGTGGTTCTTGGTGTTGTCTAATGCGTCGGCGTGCGGGTCTTTGAACAACCCAGAATCATTATCAAAATATTTACCGGAAGCGTTGGCAAACTCATCACTGAGCGCAGCACGACAAAGAATATCGGCTCCAATCGCTAGATCGTTTCCATCAACGCCATAAGCATCTTTTACTAATTTACTGCCAAGGAAAGAGGCTGGGTTTACAGGGATAATTGCGGTGCCTTTGTCTAAAAGAGTATTGGCTAATTCGATGGACCACATCGTTAGCGCCAGCTTACTTTGCGCGTAAACCGGACCATCAAGCTCTCCCGCATTCGGGCTAATCAATGCATCTAAATCGACGGGTGCTTGGGCTGCTGAAGATAGGTTGACGATACGACCTGTCGCATCAAAAAGAGGAAGCAGCTTTTGTGTCAGTAGATACGGCGCAATGGTGTTTACGACAAAACGCACATCAAGATTGTCTGGAGTGGTGATGTCCGACACTTTATACACACCTGCGTTGTTAATGAGTATATCGAGTCGTTTGTGATCGCTTTTGATTTGGGTTGCGAGCGCCTCAACTTCGGAGAGCGTCGATAGGTCTGCGATGTAGCTTTCGATGATTGCATTCTTAGACTGGCGAGACAGAGCAGTCACGACTTTATTAACCTTAGCTGGGTTGCGGCCATGAATCAGAACATGGTGCCCTTGCTGCGTCAGTGCTTTTGCAGTCTCTAAACCAATGCCATCCGTGGCCCCTGTAATCAGAATTATTTTTTGCATATTCCGTCCTTCAAAAAATAGTTTGAACAACGTTATAACAAAGATTAATGACGCATAGTTGCATTTGGCTCACAAGCTGAAGACTCAAATGTGAGTCTATGGGGCAAATAATGACCATTTTAACACTTGGTGGTTAACAGCTGGCGTTTAAGTATTAAGTAAGACTATGGGTCAGTTTGTGGCTGACCCAAATTAAGAGAAGTGAACGAACTATTTGATGTCTTGAACGTTCATAACCAGAGTTTCCCAGTTACGTTGGTTTTCCATATCGTGCTCTAGACCTTGCTCATCAGCAATTTGGAAGCGCTTAACCGCAGGGGTTTTGCTCGTAGCTTGATACAACCAATAAGCTTCCGCTTTGAGTGCTTCGTCGATCGGTTTATCAATAGACTCGTACACCGCTTGCTTACACGCATTGATCGATTCCGCAGGGAATTGAGCGATTCGTTTGGCAAGAGTATCAACATATTCGCCAATTTCATCCGGCTCTAGTGCCTTGTTGATGGTGCCGTATGCTTCGGCTTCGTCAGCATCAAAGTCTCGTGCACTTAGGACGATTTCGAGTGCGCGACCTAAGCCGACTTGGCGTGCCATACGTGATGCGCCGCCACCACAAGGAAGGATGCCCATACCCACTTCCATTTGCATGAATTTGTATTTACCACGAGCCGCGAATCGCATGTCACACGCCAGTGCAAATTCGTGGCCTCCACCTCGAGCGAACCCTTCAAGCTTGGCAATGGTGGCTTGTGGCAGTTTGCTGATTCTTTCTAGCACCACTTGCAGGTCGAGTAACTTCGCTTCTTCACGAGAAACGGCTTCTGTCGACATGTCTTTTAATAGATTAGTGTCGTAGTGGCAGACCCAAACTTCAGGGTTTGCTGACTGAAATACCACGACCTTGATGTCACGATCGCGCTCTAGTCTCATTGTTAAACCATTGAGGTCGGCAAGCATCTCTTGCCCTTGAACATTCACAGTACCGAAGTCAAAAGTGACGGTAAGAATCCCATCCTCGGCTTGAGCTTTAAACGTTGTATAACCTTGATATGCCATTTCCATATTCCTTCTGAGAGATTTCATTTCAGCCTATTCAGTGTGAATGCGACTTAAATTCAGGCTAACGAGGAATGTTCGAACCAACAATTAACCATTAAACGAAACACTATTAACGAATTATTAAGAGTGTTGATGAGTTTAGTAATTTCATTTTATTCAATATCTTAGCTTCTTGTTCTAGCGTTGAAGGTATCTTGCCAATTCGATTGTCAACGAAATCTAAAAACTCATTCCTTGTTTGGTGCTCTTATCCTTTTCATTTAGCTTCGTATACTGCTCAACTAGGTAATTAGACCCAAGGTACAGACAAGAGTGAACCGACTTATGCAGATGAGATCCGCGACTTTGAAAACCATTATTGAGAAAACGCTGCCACTGACGCTGGGTGTGTTTGCGATCATGATGGTTCAATTGGTCGATTCGATCTTTATTGGTCAGCTAGGGGTGAATGAATTGGCGGTTCACGGTATCACCTTGCCATTTCAAGCGGCGTTTACCGGGGTTCAAGTGGGCATCGGTGTGGCGGCAACGTCCATTATTTCTCAAGCGGTAGGGGCAAAAGAGCAACGTAAATCTACTTCAATTGCCACGCTGTCGGTCGGATTTGGAGTCTTGGTGATTGCTTTGATCTGCATAGGGCTGATTGTTTTTAGCGATTCTGTTTTTGCGTCGTTTGTGAATGATGTCTCTGACGCTCAATACCAATCCATGCTGTCTATTTTTAATGTGTACTGGCCACTGTGGTTGTTCAGTGCATTGATGGTGGCGGTGCTTTATCTGGCCACCTGCGTTTATCGTGCCAATGGCGATACCAAAACAACCGGCAGCATGTTCTTGGCTGCTAGCGTGATTAACCTAATTCTCGACCCTATTCTGATCTTTGGCTTGGATATGGGCATTGCCGGGGCAGCGATCGCATCGAGCATTGGCTACGCATTCGGCGCAATCTACATGCTAATCAAGTCTCGCGGCAAAGGTTGGTTTGGCTTCAATGGCGCGTGCCGTAACCAAATCAAAGGCTACAGTTTTGAGTTATTCAAGACGGTAATGCCAACCACTGCGAATCAGATATTACCTGCGGTCAGCGCGTTCTTCTCAATGCTTTTGATTGCGAGAATCGGAACCGATGAGATGGCTTTTTGGAGCTTACTCGCCCGTGTTGAAAGTTTTATGCTGGTGTTTTCTCTTGCTCTGACCATGTCTATCCCGCCTATGATTGGTCGTTACCTAGGGGCGCAGCAGCGATGCAAAATCCCTGAGCTATTGAATACAACAGCGAAGTTCTTACTGGTTTTGCACACCGTGATGGCAGCATTGCTGGCGTTGTTTAGTGGCTGGATTATTCCTGTTATCTCGGAAGAACAAAGCATACGCAGCTGGTTTGAAGTGACCTTGTTATTTATACCGTTCAGCTATGGCCCGCTTGGGCTTTGCATGTTGGTTGCGTCGGCTTTTAATGCCTTGGGTGTGCCTCGTAAAGCTTTGAATGTCTCTTTCTTACGTTTGTTTGTTTTCTACATTCCCGCTTTATGGCTCGGCTCGATCACCGGAGACATGATCAATGCGGTTATTGCTGCGACAGTCGCCAATGTTTTAGCGGGCGCTTTTGCATGGTTTAAGCTTAATGCCTATATTAAAACTCACATTATCCCTCGTGCCGCTGCGGCCAATAAGCAGCGTGTACTCAGCGCAGGCTAGCCATTATTGATGAACATTGAACATCTAAAATTGTTTGTGCGACTCGCGTCTACGCACAATATAAGTCAAGCAGGACAAGAGCTTGGGTTGTCACCTCCGGTAGCCAGTATTCATATCGGAAAGCTCGAAGAGAGCCTAGGTGCACGTCTTGTGCATCGCACCACGAGAAAGGTTTCCCTGACCGAAGAAGGCATGGCATTTCTTCCTCACGCCAAGCAAATCCTTTTGAGTGTCGAAGCGGGGGTGGCCTCTGTCGGAACCGGTAATGAATTACCCAAAGGGGTGTTGCGAATATCTGCACCTTCTTCGTTTGGTCGGATGCATGTTATGCCAGCGCTAAAAGGGTTTTTGGCTAAGTATCCAGATCTGTCGGTGGACATTTCACTCAGTGATTCAATCGTCGATCTGGTCGATGGTGGCTTTGATGTGGCGATTCGTAATGCGGAGCTACAGAACTCAAGCCTGATCGCTCGTAAGCTCTCTACTGATAAACGTATTCTGTGTGCGTCGCCAGAATATCTGGCAGTTCATGGCTATCCGAAAACACCAGAAGACCTCAAGCAACATCAATGTATCAATCAAACCGGCTTAGAAGGGTGGACGTTCGATACACCCGAAGGCGATGTCACCATCAAGAAAAAAGGTGCGATCCGCGTTGATCACGGTGAAGCGGTAAGGGATGTGTGTGTTGATGGTTTAGGCATTGCCATGTGTGCGACTTGGATAGCATACAAGCAGCTCGCGGAAGGTTCGCTGGTTGAGGTGTTGCCGGATTCCCCTTTAAAGGATGAGGCAGCTATCTGGGCGGTATACCCGAGTGCACAGCTGCTCGCGCCTAAGGTTCGCGTATTTATCGACTACTTTGTTCAATATTATGGTTCACCTTCTTATTGGGATTGCGAAGTAAACGGTCAAGATCAGTAGCTATCAGCCTCAGTAAGAGTAGCGTTCAGAAGCACTTATTGAGAACAAATAAGAAAGCCCCGACCAAAAGGTAGGGGCTTGTTTTTATGTTCTTTATAGAACGTTTTTCTAGCTAACTGCTGTTGTTTTTATTTAGTGTATCTGGCGTTTAATGAGCGTGTACCGCTGAATCTTGGTATAGCTCTGCATCAACTTCTTCGCCTTTGTTTGGACGCGGTACAATCTCAAAAGAGGAGTCAGCTTCTGTTAGTGAAGACAGCAGTTTGTTAAGTGATGTCTTATCACCTTTCACGCCTGCCTGTCCGTCTTCTAACAGTTTTCCAAGGCTTGTTTTCTTAAGCACGATATCAGACACGTCAGACTTATTGATGATCAGTGTTGTATCCGCATCTTGCAGCTCGTTCACTTGAATGTTGTTCAAGTTGCCGTTAGACATTTCGACGTAGTAAAACTCTTGTACATCTGGTAGCTGAATATTCAACGTAAATGGTGTTTCTTGCGCTTTTAGCGAATCCACTTTTACTGCTAAGTAATCCAACAAGTTCTCAATCGTCATGTTAGCCAATACATCCGGTGATGCTGTTTTCGGTGCGCCCGGTTGTGTGCCAATACGAAGCTCTTGAGCGCCGGTTAGGTAGATGTTTCTCCAACCTGCACCTTCTGATTGATAACCCAATTGCTCATATGTATCTGCCAATAAGCCACGTGCAACTTTATTCTCTGGCTCAGCTTGAATCACCTTATTCAGTGCGGTTGCAACGAAGCGATATTCACCTTCTTGGAAATCTTGCTGCGCTTTTTCAATCACAGCATCGCTGCCGCCCATGTACTCAACAAACTTCACTGACTCTGGCTCGATTGGTAATGGATTAAGGTTAGCCGGGTTCATGTCGAAGTAACCAAGGTACATGTTGTACACAGCGCGAGCGTTGTGAGAGTAGGTACCGTGATAACCATTGGTGTGCCAAGACTGTTGAATGCTGTCTGGCATTACCTTGTAAATCTCGTCGCCAATGTCTTGTAGAACCACACCGTTATTGGCTAAACGAAGCGTTTGGTTATGAGTAAAACCGTAAGCATCACGCTGCATTTTTAGGTAATCAGAAATCTCTTGTTCACCCCAGATTGGGGCTGAGTGAGACGCAAACAACACCTCTGTTTCTTCGCCCCAAGTGACTAACATTTCGTTGATCTTCTTAGACCATTTCAAACCATCACGTACTTTTGCGCCACGCAGCGTGTACAGGTTGTGCATACCTTGGTAGGTCAGTTCGCCAGTCCAGAGTGCTTTCATGCTTGGAATGTAGGTCACCATTTCAGATGCCGCTTCGGTACCTGAAGCATCCATGAATTGCATTTCTAGGCCGTCGATAACCAGAGTTTCAATCTCTTCGTTATGGTTCAGCTCGTAGTCCGGCAGGACGTAAGTAATGCTACCGGTTGATAGACCTTTCGACAGTGCCGCATCCACAATACCGTGTTCGTGTCGGTTCAGGGTTGCGCCATATTGATAAGCGGTACGACGAGACATTGCATTACCCGCCAATACGTTTTCGTCGACGATCTCTTTAGTAATGTTTTTCGAACCGTACACTTTTACATCTGGGTACGCGTCTTTGATTGCTCTTGCGCCACCAAAGTGATCAGCGTGCGAGTGAGAGTAAATCATAGCAACGACGGGCAGTTCGCCGCCATCAGGCACATTGCTCTTGAAGAATTTGAGTGATTTAGCGGCCGCTTCTTTGGTAAGAAGAACGTCGTAAGCGATCCAACCGTTGTCACTACGAATGAAAGAGATAGACGCTAAGTCAGCACCTCGAACTTGGTAAACTTTACCCGGAACAACTTCATATAAGCCTTCTGCTGCTTGGTTCAATACCGCTTGGCGCCACAGTGAAGGGTTTACTGAATCTGGTGCTTGGTCTGCATTCGTCACACTTGGGTCGATAAAGTTAAAGCTATTGCGAATGATGTCGCCCGTCTCTTGGTCGAAGCTAGCAATAAGACCCTTGTTGTTATTGTCGAAAGCGCGAGTGTCGGCAAAGTTAAGTGTTTTTGCGAACTCTTGGTTTGCCTTGGTCGTCATCTCGGTTGCGCTTTTGCCACCTTGGTCGCCAATTTCGCTGAAGTGTGCGTGGTCATGGTTAGCTGCAACTGCAGGGAATGCGAGCGAGATAGCTAGGAACAGTGATGCATTTTTGAACGTGCGTGAAGTCGTCATAAGAGCCTCTTCATTTCAGAATTTTGTTTCGTTGAGGCGATTATAGGAATAAGACATATAGCAAAAAATAAAGTAAGCTTTATTTAATACATCACGATTGGCTATGTATTGAGTCATGCAATGGTTGGGGAACGAAGGCGAATCCTGACCTATGATTGATTAAGACCACATTGACAGGGAGAGTAACGGTGAGCGACGTGGAAAAGTTGGATTTAAATCTATTGAGCGTGTTCTTAGAAGTGTATCGATTAAAGTCGATCACGCTTGCATCAGAATCGCTTGGTATGACTCAGCCTGGGGTTAGCGGGGCATTGAAGCGATTGCAATCTCAGCTTGATACCGACCTGTTTATTCGTGAAGGGCGTGGGATTATTCCGACTAACGCTGCGGTGCAATTGGCAGACCGAGTAGAGCCTGCTCTAGAAGGGATAAACAGCGCAGTAAGCACTTTAAAGACATTTGATAATCAGCAGCATCATGTGTTTCGTATCCTGGTGAATGAGATTGGATTAACCAAGCTTCAACCTCTCGTCGAGCAAGATGAGACGTTGGGCAATATCTCGATTGAATTCAATATGGTGCCGAACAACGAAGAAGAATTATTGCAAGGCTTGAGCATGCAACAAGCTGATTTAGCGATTGATATCCATTACCCGCAAGTTAACGGCTACATGAAGCAGCCTGTGATTGAGGATGCACTCGTATTGATAGCTCGAAAGGGGCATCCTAGAATCAATGGTTCAGTGACTGAAGAGCAATATTACAACGAAAAGCATGTTACTTTTAGAATGCGTCGAACCCGTTTATATACGGCAGATTATTTTACCAAGTCACCACTGAAACAGAGAAAAGTGAGTGCAGAGTGTGACTCACTGATGACCATGTGTGTGCTGGTATCGGGCTCAGATTGTGTTGGCAGTACGTCGCGTGATTTTGCCAATCAATTTTCTGAACCTTTCCAGCTTCAAGTCCTTGATCAGCCGTTTGAAATCTTACCGATGCAGCAATACATGATCTGGCATAAGAGAACCGATTTGAATCCTGCTCATCAGTGGTTGAGAAACAAGATTCAACAATACATGGCTGATTAACGAGCCGCTCTTGCTGCTCGTTTTTGTTTGGCGCTCTCTATCATCTTAGAAGGCGTCATACCGGTTACTAACATGGTACCGGTAATAACCAGAACCGATCCGAAAATAGTATTAAGGCCAATCGCTTCGTCTAAGAAAAGGTTGCCCCATAAGATGCCAAACACTGGAATCAAAAAGGTAACAGACAGAGCCGAAGGCGCACCCAATTCAGAAACGAGATTGAAGTAAAGCAAGTAAGCAAGGCCAGTACACACGGCGCCTAATAAGATCACCGATGTGGTGATGGTTAGATCCGGAGCCTCTCTCATCGGCATAAAAAAGACAAACGGCAATACGATTAAGACCGCCGCCCACATGCTGCCATGTGCATTATTGAATGCCTCAACTTTAGGTGCTTGTTTGGTATAGTTTGATGCTATTCCGTAGCTAAAGGCAGCCATCACCGCAGCTAAAATAGGAAGTACAGCCTCATGGCCAATGTTTATTGCATCCCAACCAACGAGTACTCCTACTCCCGCTACCCCAATCCCAAGTCCTAATAGAACTCGCGCCTCGAGTGCTGTTTTAGTCCATACCGCACCAATGATTGCTGCCCATATTGGCGCGGTAGAGTTCAAGATGGCGAGTGTCGAGGCGTTCAGTGTCTGCGCGGCATAAGCGAACAGTAAAAAGGGAACTGCGGTATTAAACAACCCAAGAATAAAGAAGTGTTTAGCGTGAGTGTTGAACGTCAGCTTTTTTCTTAAATACAAAGACACCAACAGTAGCGTGATTGCTGCAAATAGTACTCTTGCTTCAATCAACACTGCTGGGCCCAATGGATTAGCGGCAATTCTCATGAACAGAAACGAACCGCCCCATATCGCAGCGAGAGTTATTAATTTTAGAAAGTTCACGGCGTATATCTCAGAATGTGTAAAACACCGACTATTGATCAAAGCTATATATTACACAAGCTTAGATATTAATACTGTGCAGCTAATTGTTGTGATTTTGATAACCAAACGGCTCGCTAAATAGGAACACTTTTGATGAATTCTGTTCTGTTTATCCTTCCTGATTTGGCGGGTAATCTAGCGTTAGACATCAAACTTAGGCAAACAAAATGAAGATTGAACACATCGCAATTTGGACCAAAAAACTCGAAGTTTTGAAGAGATTTTACGAAGACTATTTCGGTGCGACATCGAACTCAAAATATCACAACCCAACCAAAGGGTTTTCTTCGTACTTCCTCTCATTTGAAACTGGAAGCCGCCTAGAGATCATGGAAATGGATTCGGTTCCTGAATCGAAAGATGACATCTATGATCAGTTTACAGGCTTTGTTCATATGGCGATTTCATTGGGGTCGGAGCAAGCGGTCGATGCACTCACTCAACGCTTGGTCGAAGACGGCTATGAGCGCTTAGATGGCCCAAGAAGAACAGGCGATGGCTATTATGAGAGCTGTGTACTCGATCCTGATGGTAATCGTTTGGAACTTACCGTTTAATGTAGAGACTTAATTGAGTTACTCATCTACTAACGGAACTGAGGTATTACAATGATGAAGCGTGCTGTGACTTTCCTTTTTAGTCTTGGGCTTATGGGATGTGCTACCTCAGAACCGGCGTATGAGCAGGAGACGGACGCGAAACCTGAACCATCACAACCCATAGGTTACCTTGGTTTTAAAGCTCACCAAGAATGGGCTATTCAATTCAATGATTGCACGGTCTACGATTTAATCGGTGCACAACCTTACCAGTGGTTTGATCGCACCTCAGCCTCTGTGAGCTGTTATACGTTTAAGCCAAATGATGCCATCGAGCCATTATCAGTCTATGCCAACGCAAACTTCGACAGCAATAAGCTAACCCCGATTAACCGCTTTCAAGAGCTGCAGGTATCAGAGTCAGGCTGGGGCAACTTTCCTGCCGTCTATAAGACCAACGGTACCAATTGGCTGAAAGTTAAAGAGGGTTGGATTCATCTCACACTAGCCGATCAGACACTTGTTCAGTTCTACCCGGGAACTCAAGACCAATCTGGCAAATCACTGCATGATCAGTATTTTGAGCAGCATTGATCGTAATGCTGACTCTTGACTAGTCTGTAGTTCGATCAAAAAAGATCTTTTAACTATTGCTGAAACCGGTTTCAATCTGTATCTTTGCTTTTATTGAAATCGGTTTCAGAGTTGTGAGCGCAGCTCTAATCCTGGTCTTTTTCACGAATAACTTGTAGCGAGTAATGGTATGAACAACGAATTTCCGAACGATTTTTTATGGGGCGGTGCAGTAGCAGCGCATCAACTAGAAGGCGGCTGGGATGCGAATGGTAAAGGTGTCAGTGTTGTTGATGTATTAACAGCGGGCGCTCATGGTGTACAACGTCGAATCACCGATGGTGTCATTGACGGCGAAAACTATCCAAACCAAGTCGCAGTGGATTTCTACCATCGCTACAAAGAAGACATTAAGTTATTCGCTGAGATGGGTTTTAAGTGTTTCCGTACCAGTATCGCTTGGACGCGTATTTTCCCAAATGGTGACGAATCTGAACCGTGTGAAGCGGGTTTAGCGTTTTACGATGATCTGTTTGACGAGCTGTTGAAATACGACATCCAGCCTGTAGTAACACTAAGCCACTTTGAAATGCCTTACCACCTAGCTAACGAATATGGCGGCTGGATGAACCGTAAGGTGATCGAGTTCTTCGTTAAGTATTCGACCACGGTGATGGAGCGTTATCAGCATAAAGTGAAATACTGGATGACGTTTAACGAGATCAACAACCAGATGAATACCTCAGCGGATATTTTCGGTTGGTTGTGCTCTGGCGTGAAGTTCCCACAATGCGAAAAGCCGCAAGAAGCCATGTATCAAGCGGTTCACCATCAGTTTGTTGCCAGTGCGCTGGTGGTTAAGAAAGGTCACGAGATCAATCCAGATCTTCAAATCGGCGCAATGTGTGCGATGGTGCCTTTCTATCCTCGCTCTTCTAAACCGGAAGACATTATGGTGGCACAACAAGCGATGCGTGACCGTTACTTCTTCTCAGATGTGATGGTTCGCGGTCACTACCCAAGCTACGCCAAGCGTGATTGGGCTATTAAAGGCTTCAATATTGAGATGCAGCCAGAAGATGAACAGATCTTGAAAGAAGGCAAAGCGGACTACCTTGGCTTTAGTTACTACATGTCGAATACTTTGGACTCGTCTTCTCACCAATCTACAGAAGAAGCGATGGATGGCGGTCATGAAAATTCGGTCGATAACCCATTTATCAAATCGAGCGATTGGGGCTGGCCAATTGATCCAACAGGTTTGCGTTTCTGTTTAGCTTCTCTTTATGAGCGCTACGAAGTGCCATTGTTCATCGTCGAGAATGGCTTCGGTGCTGTCGACACCATCGAAGAAGATGGCAGCATTAATGACGACTATCGCATTGCTTACCTTGGCGACCACATCAAAGAGATGAAAAAAGCCGTTGCGATTGATGGTGTTGATTTGATGGGTTACACCCCTTGGGGCTGTATCGACTTAGTGTCGTTCACCACGGGCGAGATGAAAAAACGCTACGGATTCATTTACGTAGATAAGCACAACGATCAATCTGGCTCACTAGAACGCAAACGCAAGAAGTCGTTCGAGTGGTATAAAGGCGTGATTGCATCTAACGGTGCCACTATTTAGAATGCATTTCCCAGCGCAGTTATGTGAACTGTGAGCTGTCATTTTGCAATGAATTAGTCGGCCTATGTCGGCTAATTTTTTATAAAGGAAAAGAAGCGAATGGTAACCATGCTTGATGTCGCAAATCGCGCAGGCGTATCTAAATCGACTGTTTCTCGTGTCTTGAATGGCAAGAACATCGTGCGCCCAGATGTGGTGAAAAAGGTATTTGATGCGATTCAAGAAACGGGCTATCGACCAAACCTGCTAGCTCAGCAATTGGCGACCAAGAAGACCAACTTCATCGGCTTTGTTATCACTAATGAGCTGTTCAATGGCCCTTACTTTTCTTCCTTGATGTATCACGCGGCTTCTTATAGCGAAAAATCGAATCACCAACTGGTGATCACCGATGGTAAACACAGTGCTGAAGACGAAAGAAAGGCGATCAATTTCCTACTCGATATGAAATGCGCGGGTATCATCATCTATCCACAGTGCTTAAGTGAAAGCGAGATTACTCAAATCATCGAAAGCACAGATACACCGATTTTGGTGCTTAACAGAGAAATGCCATCGAAGCCTGAGCATGCTATCACCACTGATCATTATCAAAGTGCTTGTTTGATGGTTGAACACATCATAGAGCAGGGACATACAGAGATTGCGGTGATCCGTGGTAAAGCTGGCTCGTCGACTGATGAACAACGTTATCAAGCTTATCAAGATGTGCTCACTCAGCGTAGTATTGAGCTAAACCAATCTAGACTAGCTCAAGGCGACTGGACCATGGAGAGTGGCTACCGTGCCGCGCAAGCTTTAGTGGCAAGCAAAGCAAGTTTCACTGCAATTCTGTCTGAAAACGATGACATGGCGATTGGTGCGATTAAGGCGTTAACTGAGCTGGGATATTCACTACCTCAAGATATTTCTATCGTCGGATTTGATAACAGTAAAGTGGGGGCGTTTTTAACGCCAAGCTTAACGTCTGTCAGTGTGCCATTAGAGCAAATGACGCAAAAGGCGATCCTGCAAATTGTCGGTGAGACAGAGCAAGCGACGACTATCAATACCACTGGCAGTTTGGTGTTGCGTGATTCGATCGCGAAGCTAAATTAGCACGGATTTAACTTTGTTATTCACCTACAAAAAGTGACGAGCTGCGCATCTCTTAAACCAAGCTCAAACACTCCTTATTCACCGTTATTTAGATGTGCGATATTGCGTTTTTGGTCAATGAATTGACCAGCATTAGTTAAGTAATGTGAAACTAGATCAGTAATATGAAAATAACTAATTGATGTGAGAACAGGTAAGTAACGTGAAAACAGAAAAACAAAAAATGCTAGCAGGCGAACCTTATCAGGCTTGGGATAAAGAGCTTTATGCCGCTCGTATCGAATGTCGTAAGGTGCTTCAAAAACTCAATAACAGTATTCCTGACACATCTGAATGGGAAGCAGCAACGCAAGAGCTTATTCCGGGCTGTGAAAATGCACATTTAGAGCCGCCGTTTCGTTGTGACTACGGCTCGAACATCAAGTTGGGCACGAACTTCTACGCTAACTTTAACTGCGTGATTTTGGATGTGGCTGAAGTGACCATTGGCGACAATGTGCTGCTTGGTCCGAACGTCCAAATCCTGACCGCAGGTCACCCACTCGATGTGAAAGGCCGTGTAGAAGAAGGCGTTGAGTTTGGCACACCGATTAACGTTGGCGACAATGTTTGGCTTGGCGGCGGTGTAATCATCTGCCCCGGTGTCACTATTGGCGAAAACAGCGTGATTGGCGCAGGCAGTGTGGTAACTAAAGACATCCCAGCCAATGTGGTTGCCGTCGGTAATCCATGTAAAGTGCTGAAAGCGATAGATAACGGACAATAATCAGATGTAAATGACAAAGCCCGAACCTAGGTTCGGGCTTTGTTTTTTCTATCCTTGCTAGATGCTAGATGCTAGATGGAATAGCTTGTTGTGCTTGCTTCTTATCTAACGCACCACTGAATCGAGTCAGAGCAAGAGCGATCAGAACGATCACTGCACCTACCCAAGGGGTGTTCATTAATCCAGATTTTTCGACAATCAAACCACCGCCCCATGAGCCTAATGCAATACCGACGTTGAAGGCTGCAATGTTCAACCCAGAAGCGACATCGACTGCGTCTGGTGTGTATTTCTCAGCCAGTTTCACAACATACACTTGTAGCCCCGGAACGTTACCGAATGCAAATGCACCCCAAACCAAAATGGTCGCAACAGCTGCGTAAGGGTTTACTGCGGTAAAGTTGAATACCACCAGTACTGCGGCTAAACCAGAGAAGATAACGGTCAGTGCTTTAATTGGGCCCATCTTGTCGGCCATTTTACCGCCCCAGATGTTACCGACCGCTACTGACACACCGTAGACCAACATGATTAAGCTGATTGAGCTCGAATCAAACCCTGATACGTTTTCCAGTATTGGAGCAAGGAACGTAAACGCTGTGAATGTGCCGCCATAACCTAGTGCTGTGATAGCGTAAACCAACAGTAAGCGTGGTTGAGTTAGAACCTTTAGCTGTGCCGAAATCTTCGCCGCTGGTGGTTGCTTAAGGTTGCTTGGAACCAAGATAGCGCTACCGATAAGAGCAATAAGACCAAGCAGAGCAACGATCAAGAAGGTCGCTTGCCAGCCAAAGGTTTGGCCGATGTAAGTGCCCAGTGGTACGCCGGTTACCAATGCAACCGTTAAACCCGTAAACATGATCGCAATGGCACTGGCTGCTTTATCTTTTGAAACCAAACCTGTCGCGATGGTTGATCCAATCGAGAAGAACACACCATGGGCAAGACCGGTCAAAATTCGTGCGGCGATCAGCGTGTTATAGCCCGGAGCTTGCCACGCCAATAAGTTACCAATGACAAACAATGCCATCACGGTCAGCAACACCGCCTTACGATTCCATTTTCCGGTTAATGCCGTTAACACTGGCGCACCAATAGCAACACCAAGCGCGTATAAACTGACTAATAGGCCTGCCGATGGCAGAGATACATTCAAGTCGCTCGCCATGGTAGGAATCAAGCCTACGATGACAAATTCTGTGGTTCCGATGGCAAAGGCGCTGAGCGTCAATGCAAGTAATGCTAGTGGCATAATCATCTCTCTTACTGTTCTTTGTTAAATACCGAGCGCGATAAAATGGGGCAGCTTGTGACTGCAATAGGAGCGCTTCGTTTGATGGCGAGGATTATCTAGCAAAATATATTTGTGAAAAATGCTATCATTAACAAATAACCTTTGTGTTATTTGCAATAATCGGAGAGTTAGCCGATCATTGGATTAAGCTGATGAGATCGAAAAGACTCAGATGATTTGAGCTGTGATGAGCACAAGCAAGATGACATTAAACAAAATGAAAATAGCGAAGGGACCTCATGTTAACCCGTTCAGATGATTTAGAAATGGTACTCACCGTTGTCGATGCTGGTGGTTTTTCTGCGGCGGCAGAGGCGCTGGATGTGCAGGTCGCCAAGGTATCTCGTTCGGTGAGTAAGGTTGAGTCGCAACTCGGCGTCTCAATATTCAACCGAACAACGAGACGCGTGGAATTGACGGAGGAAGGGCGGCAGTTTGTCGATTCAGTCAGGGTGGGATTACAAATGATCCAGAGCGCGGAAGAAGAAATCGTGTCGCGCGGTGAGTTGCCAAAAGGTCGTTTAAGAGTCGATGCCGCCAGTCCATTCGTATTCCATCAGCTAGTGCCGTTGGTGCAGTCATTCAAAGAGGCTTACCCAGACATTGAGTTGGAACTCACTTCCAACGAAGGCTTCGTTGATCTTCTCGAAAAGAGAACCGATGTTGCGATTCGAATCGGTAAGTTGTCCGATTCAACATTGCACGCTCGACCGTTAGGAAAAAGTTTACTCCATATTGTGGCGTCACCTGATTATCTCGCTAAGCGTGGGCTACCCACCAAACCTGAAGATTTGAGTTCGCATCAAATTGTGGGATTTTCGGGTAACAAAGTGCTTAACCATTGGCCTTTGCCAGACCAAAGTGATGTCGCGCCTACCGTGACAGCCAGTAATGGTGAAACCGTGCGTCAACTAGTCTTAGCTGGAAATGGGATTGCTTGTTTATCGGGGTTTATGGTGCAGGAAGATATGGCAGCAGGGCGTCTAATCCCTATTCTGGAACAAGACAAACTTGCCAACACAGACCGAGAGCGAGTGAATGCGGTTTACTACAAGTCGTCATCGGTCTCTAAACGTATCTCGGCGTTTATTGACTTTATTCAGCCAAGGTTGAGTTTGTAATCCGAGTCTCGATAGATTGGGCTTTGAGAGTTCGCTCAACTAAATAGGAATGCTGGCGTCCGACACTAAATGTCTTAGCCATCGATGTCCGACGTCATTGTGCCGTGCTGGATGCCAAAACATAGCGATTTTTACGTTCTCTGAAATGAAGTCACAAGGGATGTGTTTTAAGTCTGAATTTTTTAGATATTTATTGAGTAATCGTTTAGGGAACAAACTAATATGGTGGCTATTTTCAACGATATTCATCATTTCTATTATAGTATCCGCACTCCATGCGACATTCCGTTTTTTAAGCACATGTTCATAACTTAGTCCTTTGTTGCGCAGGTAACATTGCTTTTGACTTGATGTTGTGTGTATGACGTGCTTTTCAGATAAAAACTGCTCAATTGTTACTACAGGGGCCGTTAGGCGAGGGTGGTCTGTCCGGCACAAAACATAGACTTCCTCATGCAACAACTCTTGAGATTTAAGCCCTGGGTATTGTCCGTAATCAACATCAATAGACAAGTCATACTGGTTTCTGAGTAATGATATCATATCGGTGTGGGCCAAATTTGAATCCGCTTTAATCGTGACGTTAGGGGCTTGTTCAAATATAAGATTGGAAACATTAGGAAGTATGCTAATTCCAATTACCGATATAGTGGATATCAAAAACTCTCTTGAACTGGTTTCTGCATCAAAATTTGAAAGAGGTGGGGCTGCGAGTCTGATTTTCTGAACAGCTTCGGAAAGCTGAGGGTAAATGCTTTCTGCAAGCTTACTAGATGAGACACCGTGGCTTTCGCGAAAGAAAAGAGGGTCGTCAAATAGTATTTTAAGCCTGTTAATACTTTGACTTACTGCCGATTGGCTGATCTCTAAGCGATGAGCAGCTTTACTAATGCTTCGCTCTTCCATAACAGTAACGAAGATGGGAATTAGGTTGAAATCGGAGTGCTTCATAAATCCATTTAAAGTAGGGGTAGTGAAGGAGTATCGTTTACCTAGTGCGTAAGCTTATGACTAGTAGAGATAGTGTTTAGTTGAGAGTATTACACTCTAGGTGTTGTTTTTTTGACTTTGCAGTCATTTATACAAAGCCAAGAATCTATGTTTATAAGCAGCTATATCTAAATGTAACTCTGTACTAGGTTCCGTCCTCGTTTCTTGGCTCGGTAAAGCATCTCATCTGCGATGGAAACAACTTCTTCAACGGGTTGGTTTGGTAGCAATACTGCTAGACCTAATGACGCTGAAATCCCTCCCATTGACATAATCCGAAGCTTTTCATCTTTAGCGATTCTTTCCCTTAACCTCTCTGCCAGTTTTTTGGTGTCAGAGAGAGTATGAGACTTGACGATGACAATGAACTCGTCTCCCCCAATACGGTAACATTCGTCATTGCAGCGAACATTCTCAGATAGAATTTGTGCCACTCTTATGAGGATTTCGTCTCCGGTAGGATGCCCATATTGATCATTGATATCTTTAAAGTGGTCCAGGTCGATAACAATCACAGAGATACACGTGTGCTTTAGGTGCTCATGTTTTAATCTAACGTTTGCCGATTGTAGATAGGTTCGATTCTTCAAACCGGTTAGGGTGTCAGAAGTTAACTTGATATTCGTGTTGTGTTGATACTGTGCAAAAGTTGCTAAGAGGATATAGCTGGCAAGAAGAAGTAATAGGATCTCTACAAGGCTTTGCAGTTCATTTTTCAGCTCGATGGCTGAACTTGTCATATCATCGAAGATGAGCACGTTTCCATTGAGAACGGGTATAGGCACCTTAATTAGGTGAAAGTATCGATTTTTATGCGAGTCTAGTTGGTATAAGTTCAGTGAAAGTAGGGATACAGTCGTCACTTTGAGTTGTGCTGTCGCTTCAGAATGAGGCGACAAGGAAGAGGAAAAAGTAACGTGAATGGGGCTTCCTGAAAGTAGAAAATATCGATTGTTTTGGTCTTGAAGTATCATGTTTTGTACTTCAGAAGAGGGCATTTTTTCAAAGTAGTGATTTAAGTTGAAGTGACTTTCCGAATCTTGAAAAAGATCTTTAGCTATACTCCCTGCGACCAATTCTTTATTTACTAAAGCAGGGGCAGTCTCAAATTTAGTGATAAAATCCCTTAAAATAGAGAGGTTATAATCTATATTGTTTTTAATGAGATTTGAAATGAGAACGTTTCTTTTTTCTTTTTCTACTTCTATTGATCTTATTAAGTTATGAATGCCATTGTAATGGAATAGTAGTAGTAGAATGCTTAGTCCAGACGTCAGTATATTCCTTTTTGTAATAAGAAAGTTAAGAATACTCATAATGGCTTATCCTTCTACATTAAGTTAATGGATAACTTTTTTAGTTAATTCAACATCCGTTTTATGACCTCAAGAATACACTCCTCGGTGGAGGCAATTTATTGTCCATTGAACTTGAGTGAATCTCGAAATCAATTGATTTTGGCTATGACAATGGGTTTTATGAAGAATACTCTTGATTTGAGTCCGCACGGTTTCCTTTGATACATTCCTAATGCTAGATATCTCTGGCCCAGTGAAACCCTTTATCAATAACTCCAGAACGTTAAACTCTGACTTTGTTAGTGTTGACGTAATATCTATGTTTTTAGGCTCTGAGTACTTTTTCCAATAATGCAACATAGTATTATTGGCAACCCATGAGTTAGACCAAGCAATCATGATATCGGATACAAGTTGTAGGTGTTTAGTTTGATGTTCAGATAATGACTCAATGCTGTGAAAGATAACGACCATTTTGTGGTCGTAGCTTAGAGGGGAAAAAGCAGAATACTTACTTAAGTTTTTAGTGATTATTGATAGTTTCTCGTGATCAAATATTCGATTGTCCAAGATATTATCGTAGCTGAAATTCAAGATGTTTTTCTTATGGCACATCGCTGACTCAATATAAACCTCAATACTCTCAGATATTCTTTTGTTAATGGATATCCTATTAGAAAGACATTCTAAACTCTCGAAAACGATACTCTCATCTTTAGAGAGTACGATTAGACTCACATGTTCAATCCCAATTTTGTCTAGTCCTTCGCGAACCTCATTCTCCAATTCATTTGGAAAACAGGGTACAATTGGATTTGTAATATCGTTATTGTTTATGGGCATATTGTAGCCAACACTCGTTGTATTAATGATTTATACCATGCGTCTTTTATATTTATTCATTTTACTTAGTTGTTATCATCACCCTAATGGGTGAAGTTTTAATGAAAATTTATCAAGTGATGAATTAAATGATTGAGATCAATTTGCATGCGATTCTATTTGTTTTTATGATCAACCATAAATGAGGTTTATTCAACGGCGTATTCCTAATATCAGATATAAGTTTGGACAATAAGCTTGTTGTTTATGTGATGATGAAAATATTATTCTAATTAGAACTGTTGTCTAAAAATCATCCGTCCCATACTAATGGAGATCAACATAGTGGACTGAAATTGGGAAGTGACTTTCAATACCGCCTATATTTTTGTACGAATACCACTCAATGGTTGCTCCGATCCTTATGTTCTTGCATCCGGATACTGGTAATTGACCCTCCCAGTTGTTCAAGTTGCTAGTGAAATCTCCTATGGAGATTGAACTCGCTTTTATTGATTTCAAATTAACCTGAGTTGGCAGTTCGAGTTGAAATTTATGGTTAGGTTCGCCACATAAATAGAACAGAGCTGGCTTAATTCGCTCCAATGCTCTTATGTTTCTTTCGATGACTTGCCCGGACGGAGAAATGGTAATTGTGCCCTTTAGGTTTCCATTTCTGATGAGTCTTCCAAAATCGAAACTCTCAACTTGTTTCAATTGAAGCTTCTTGAAGTGGCGCTCTGCAGTGTCAATAGAGGCATGTGTATTGGTAATCAGTACAAAAACAGAAAAAAACACAGTCAAAGTATTGATGGTTTTCATAACAATTCTCCTGATTCGCTCACGGCTCGAAGTACGTTTTCATCTGGGTCGTTTATAACGGATGAATCGTAGAGCCAAGGCTTCATGCACTCTTTGTTAAGAATGCATGGATCTGTTAATGCATGAAGGAATGCTTCTATATCTTCAATCTCGTTATCAGTTAGAGTGACCGAAATTGGATGCTTTTGTTCAAACGCTTGACGTGCAGAAAGCGACTGTTGGGTTCGTTCTTTAGCCAAAGGGTAGAGTTCCATACAATCCTCTAAACGAGATAATTGGGAGCTTTGACACCATTGATGCTCCAGAAAATACGTAGAGGATGATAGTGATGGGTTGGCAGAATAAGAAATCACTTCCTTTAGAGTGTTGAAACTTCCAGCATGACCGTAAGGAGCTGTATGAGCCACGTTCAGCAGTGTCGGTGTACGGAACTTGTAGATGTCTTCAATATCATTTGTTACTCGGTATCTTCCAAAATCATCGGTATTTCCATCACTGTCTGCAACGCCATCTCCTTTTCCATGGCCAATTTGTGGAAAGCCTAACGGGTGGAGCTTTTCATCGGAAAACAAAAGGCCACTATGGCAATTTGCGCAGTGTGCACCTCCATTTTGTTTTTCTGCATAGAAGAGAATCGCCCCGTGGTTTTGTTGTGTTGTGAGTGCAGATATGTCCCCTTTTAAGTAAGCAAACCATGAGTTATCAACAAAGAGCATTGTTCGTTGGAAAGCACTTAAGGCTAATTGAATATTTGCAGGGGTGATGACTTCACTTGCGCTTGCCGAAGGTTGGTTGAAGGCAGTACGAAACATATCGGGCCAATGGCTGAAGGCAAGCTGAGGATCCCCATAATCAGGAACGTCAGCTAGCCGCTTGGCAAGGTGTTTTCGTAGTTCATCATTCGTTGCCATTTGTTTAAAATGTCCACGCATCTCCTCTGCGGACGTCACAGGAAAAGCCGCTTGGGCGAATAACAGCTCGTCACCGGCGTTGAGATCAGGTTGGCCATCGGGGGGATTAATTTGTTTTAGCCCAACGTTGTGGACAACTTCAACTCGTCCGTCCCAGAACAGAGTTTGTTCCCAAAGCGCGATATTGAAAACGGTCAGCGCATTTCTAGGTACTGTAGGTGCCGAACGATCAGTCGTTGTCCTCCCTACGCCTAACAGATCGGGTAACTCTGCTCCGACACCTACAGACAGGCTTAAATCATCCCCACCTCCAAGTAACGGATGGTGGCAGGTTACACAAGCGCTATCTTCTTCTCCACCTAAGGATTTGCTATAAAACAGTGCTTTCCCCAATTGGGCGATTGGTGAATCTATGTCGGGAACGGACAAATTAATTAAAGGGATAAGGGACAGTTCGTTCTTTTCTATGAGAGACCCTAATTGTATATCTTTATTATTTTTTGATTCATTATCTGAGCATCCAGCGATAAGAATAAAGATGCTAGAAATAATAAATAAACAACACAAAGATATTTTCAAGTTTATTGTCAACACTGCAATTGAACTAACCATAGCGCACCTAACGTAAGATAATTGCCATGCTTAAATATTAATTATTTCTGATTATTTTAAATCACCCGAAAAGGGTGATGAAAATTTAATGGATGATTTCATAATTCCTAGTGTCAACAGTTTGATTGACATTACAATAAGTCGGAAATAAGGGAATTTATTATGAAAACTAAATATATCGTTGTCAGTATGGGTTTGGCTTTAGCTTCTTCTTCTTTTGTCGCTAATGCTAATGCTAATGCTAATTGGGATTCATCAAGCGCAGATGCAACGGTTACTGCAGATGTATTAAATCAGCTTACTGTGTCAGCACCAACAAATGGTAACAATGGTGCCCTTGGTAAAGTGCTCATTGATACACTAACCGATGCGCAATTAGACTTTAACGTTGAAGCAACGAAAGATTATGAACTTCAATTTGAAGCCACTGTTGCAGATGGGTGTAAGGATATTGGAGATAGTATGGGAGAAGATGGTGCCGTTGTTCTCGAACAGCCAGATGCCTACAGCATGACACCTGATCAAGATGACTTTATCGAATCGGTTCACTATACATATCATTCGCCTAAAATCGCTAAACTTGGTGCTGAGTGTATGGTTAATTTGGCTGCAACATACATGTGATGACAAGGTAATTGACATTAATATTGCGTAACTTCACGTGACGTTTAAACGTGAAAAACGCAGATAACATTCAAGGATAGTGTTATGAAAAAATTATTAATTGCTATAGCCGTTGCATCATCGGTTCCTATGTTTGCAATTGCTGAAAATAATGCTGACTGTGAAGTTGGTGGTGATGTTTTAAACCCTATTTCTTTAACCCAGAGCCAAGCGGCTTCGTTTGGTAAGTTCCCAGTTTCAAGTAAAGATCGTCATATTACTTTAAGTACTAATGGGAAAGTATATGAGGGCCATTGGTTCTTGAAATCTGTACCGGCAATTGGCGCCGTACCTGGTCAATTCAAGTACAAAGGAACAAAAGGACAGCGTTCTCAAATCGATATGGGTGCGTTTGCAAGTTGCACGGGTGGTATTGCTACTTCTGAAGTAGCAGCAATATATCGTGCGCCTGTTGAAGGTGAAGAGTGGTGGAAATGGCCTTGGGAATACAACGGTGAGAAAGAGGAGTTCTCATTTCCTGTTGGTGTCACCATGCGTATTGAAGGTGGAAAAACAGGCCATATTAACTGTAGCTACACGTTAACAGCAAAATATATTTAATCTATAAAAGGAGCTTCAAATAATTGAAGCTCCAATTCAATTATTTATAACTCAATATTACGCATATTAAGGAAGTATTATGTTTAATAAGTACGTAGTTATTTTGTTTTTATTCTGCTTTTCAACAATCAGCCATGCTGGTGTCAGTTTGAGTCATTACCGAATAGAGTTTGAACCCAATCAAAGATTACAACATTTATATCTATTTAACCCAAGTGAAGAAGCCCAGACTTATCGTATTAGTTTTGTAGATATGGAGATGAAGCCCGATGGCAGGTTAGAACAATCCGATGGTGTCAAAAACTCTGCCAAAAAATATGTAAGGATATCGCCAAGGCAGATAAAAATTGCGCCAAATGGAAATCAAACCATTAAATTACTAGCCAGAAATAGCCATAGATTAGATGTAGGAGAGCTTAGAAGTCACCTTCTGTTAACTGAAGTTCCCAAAGAGACTGCCAACAATATTAATCAAGCGCTTGAAAATAGTTTAGGTGATGATGAAGTCAGTGTTGGGCTGCAGATGACGACGTCTTTATCTATTCCTGTCTTCGTTCGAAAAGTCCCATCAACCAATACCCAAGTGGCTTTAGATTCGTATTCTTTTGTTAAAAAAGACAATCAGCTGTCATTAAACATGCAGTTCAGTCGATACGGCAATACCAGCGTATATTCTGACATCGATGTTTACGCTGGCAACGATATCGAGCCTATTGCGATGCTGAGGAGTATGGGTTTTTACTACCCACTACCTCAACGCATGGTTAACTTAAATCTAGATAACTGGGATGGCTATAGCCCTTTGAAGTTAGTTGTTAAGAGGCATGGAACTGAGCAGGTTTTCGTTAGTGAAGGTCTAAATTTAGTGTCCGCTCTCGCTGCCATACATTGATCAGCGGGGTGGGCAACCATGAGATGTTTTTGGGCGGAAGTGATTAATTATAAGCAGAGGTCACTTTTCGCTCTTTTTTCAAGGTTTTTAGTTCTCATTACGTTGTGGCTCATATGCTTCACATCGGCTCAAGCGATCGCAAATGAGTTGATAGATGATGAGCCTATAATTTTGGAGCTACATCTTGCAAGAAGAGTGTTGAATGAAGCTGTGTTGGTTTATCCAAGAGAGGGAACATTGCTAGTCCCATTAGGAGAACTATCTCGCTCTTTAAAGCTAGCTATTGATGTTGATCCGGGAGCAGGTGTGGCTGAAGGTTGGTTTGTTCGAGAAGACCAAACCTTTACGCTAGACCTCACGCGCAATGAAGTGATAGTTAATGGAGATATGTCTACTCTATTGGGATCGGATTACTTGCAAGAGTTTGATGATATTTACATCAACAAGACTCTGATTGAAAAGTGGTTTCCTATCGATTTGGATTTAAAACTGTCTGATTTGACTCTTTATGTAAATTCAAGAACGCCACTTCCTTTAGAACAACAAATAGAGCGTGAAAAAAGAGCAAGAAATTTGAGTAACAACAGCACCAATCAGGCGACATATCCTCTGATTGAAGGGGAGTATCAGTGGCTTTCATTCCCGTTAATGGATATCACGCTCGATACCTACCTCGACTCGGAGAATCGTTTGGATACGGACTACAGTGTGTTTGCCAGTGGAGATTTAGCTAAGTTAACGAGTGAGTTGTATCTTGCAGGCTCTATCTCGGAAGGAAGTATAACTAGCAGCCGTTGGTCTTTAGGGAGGCGCTACCCAGAAGATACAGGTATTTTGGGGACGACAGAGTTTCAAATCGGTGATGTTTTTACACCTAGTATTGAGCATCTTAGTAGTAGCTCTGAAGGAAGAGGGGTCTATTTAGCGAATACCGATTTATCCAGTGCGACAGAGTTTGATAGAACAACCTTACGTGGTCCATTAACGACGGGCTGGGAAGTTGAGCTGTATGTTAATAACCAATTAATAAGCATGCAGACAGCAAACGACCGGAATGATGGTTTATATGAGTTTTCTGACGTTAATTTGTTGTTTGGTCGCAATGAGATAAAACTTGTTTTTTATGGCCCTGAGGGGCAGCAACAAGAACAAGTTGACGTGATCTATATTGGTTCAGAGCAGTTAAGTCCGGGAAAGTGGTCTTATCAAGTCGGGATGAATCAAGCCGATGTTCCTGTTATTGATTTAACTAACGTTGATCAATATTCCGATCCTAATGGACAGGTGCATTTCAGTACACGGCTTGAGTACGGTGTTAGCCAGAATCTGACTATGAATCTTGGGTATGTCTCACTCTATGATCAAGATGACCGCTTGCGACAGAACATGTTTAGTATCGGCGCTACGGGAGGGTTTTGGGGCCTATATAATCAAGTTAATTGGTTGATAGATAACGACCAAAATAATGGCTTGGATTGGCAACTTCAAACTCGCTTGCTCTCGACCAACATTAACCTGAAACATTTAGAGTTTTGGGGATTAGATACTCAAGATTTGCCACGGGATGTCTATGAGTATACGCGTCAATCTGAAGTTCGATTAGATGATAGCTTTGGTCCTCTAGGGCTCAGCTTGACCGTTGGCCGTGAAGAATTAGAACAAAAAACAGATTCAGATTATGCGAAAGACCAATATAGCGTGGAGCAACGAACCTCACTTTCGACAAGCTATTTTCAAACGTCAAACACTTTAAATTATGATTTGTATTATTCGCGCGAGAGTCAATTTAGTGGGGATGTTGCGTTGACTAAGCGTTTGTTTGATTGGACCTTTAGAACTTCGGTTGATTATGATCTAGAGCCAGAAAGCAATATCACTAGCTACAGCGTTGATGCAAGTTGGCGTTCACCCAACGGATACAGTGTTGGTATAGATACTAGCTATGATACAGAGAATGAGAGTACTGATTACGGTTTCCGTGTTAGTAAACGGTATAAGAATATTGATTTTGGTATTGAAGCCAATGGTGATGATGAAGGAGACTATGACGTGCACCTTTCGATGGGGTTTAGTGTAGGTTATGTCGATAAGACCAATCACCTATATGTTCGTTCTGACACGTTAGCGACGACTGGAGGGGTAGAAGTACGAGCCTTTAATGACTCTAATGGCAATGGAATATTTGATTCAAGCGAGCAATTACTTTCAGATATAGCATTCAATAATGGCAAAGCTACCGAAAGCGGTGTGTTGTTAATGACAGACCTAAGCACAACCGAAAGCAAGAATATTTATATTGATGATCAAAAGATGCAGGATCCTTATTTATACCCAACGATTGAAGGTCTGAGTGCTTTAGGACGTCCCGGTATTATCCAAACTTTTGATTATCCGTTTATCGCTACTGGAGAAGTAGATGGTGACGCTTATTTGTTTAAGAATGGGGAGTTTCAACCGATCGCTGGGGCAAAAATCCAATTGGTTGATCAGAAAGGTCGAGTTATAAGTGAGCGCACTTCTGAATATGACGGCTTTTTCTTCATGGATAAAGTCCCTTTAGGTGACTATCAATTAAGGGTCGACCCAGAGCAGGTACAACGCCTCAATCTAAAGCCAATCCCTGAGCATCAGATTACTCTACAAAATTCCGGTGACTTTGTAGGGCCGATCCGAATAGAGCTTGTTGTTAGCAATTGACCTTAGATATTGGCCCCGTTAAGTGCTTTTACTTAGTTCAATGGAATGAGCAGATAAAGGCCCTTTTGAGGAAGTGCAGCTATTTCAATGGATTTGTTATAGCTGCGCTACCTTGTTGATAAATGCATGCCGGGAATGACAATCTGTTTTCATCATGATGTTCTTAATATGAGTCTTCACGGTGTTAAGACTAATAAACATTTGTGAGGCGATTTGCTTGTTACTGTATCCGTGCAACAGGTGATGCATGACAGCTTGCTCCTTTTTCGTAAGATCGAAACTTTTGGAGACAGTTTGAATAAACTCTTGATGGTAGTAATGATCTATCGTGTTGATGATGAAGGAGTCCAAGGCTCTACGTGGGAACCATAAACCGCCATTCAATGTAATATTAATGGCTTTCATCAAGTCGTTATTAGTGCACCCGGTGTTCAATACCCCACGCCAACCATGCTGCAAATGCTCTATTAGCACTTCAACTTGACCAGTAGGACTATTGACTAAGAGGCAGATATCATTTGAGCAATTCTGGTTTGGGTACTGTTTTAGAAATTGTATTGCTGAGTTATCGTGCACGAGAAAGAGATGCTGATAACGGTCTTTCGTGTAAGTTGGAACCTGGTAAGGTGGCTTACTTTGATAACAAAGGTATATATGTTGTGTAATGTCTGACTCTTGAAGTGGGGTAAACCCAAGGATATGAAATACGATGTGGTCTTCTGGCGCTGTAATTTCCATATTAGCTCGCTGACGTCCATATAAAATCTTGTATTCGGTATATGTCATCATATTTTTATGTAATTACATGCACATCACCCGATTGGGTTAGGTTAGACAAAATAGGCAGTGTAGATTGTTTTAGATCAATTTCTAACGTTATTAGGATGGGTTTTGCAGGGAAAAAATGCTTAACCATTGACTTTATTCAGCCCCGTTTGAAGCTCTAACTAAGGCAGCTGACGATATCCGCTTAAATGCAAGAGCCCCGCTGACGTGCAGCGGGGCTTTCAAATCGAACTCGATAGCTTGTCAGTCTGCTTTCTAGTAACAGACTACTGAAACTGTACTTAAGCGATCTTAGTCATCTCGTTAAGTGTAAATGACGTAACACTGCCTTCGGTTGCTGCCATGTATTCAGCAAGGTGGGTATTACCCATGTGTGTTTGCCAAAGTTCACGCGACGTCCAGTTTTCGTAGAAAGTGAAATGTGCTGGGTTTTCATTGTCTTGGTGAAGGTCGTAGTTGATGCAGCCTTCTTCAGCGCGAGTAATATCAATCAGTTTTAGCAGCTCTGCTTTAACCAATTCAATTTTGTCTTCGTTAGCGACGATGTTTGCGACGATAGTTAGTTGAGTCATGTTCGTACCTATATTATTTTTCACCGAAATGGTGATTTGTCTGTGTATACAGCGCCACTCTTTGTTCATTGAGCTGCAGTCTGTGTCGATGGATAAATAATAGTAGGAATATTTTAAACGATAAACAGTGCTACATTTGAATCATTGTCAAAAAATAATTGATAATAACTTAGGTATTATGTGCTAATGGGCGTAGGTTAGGAGTGTTTAGAAGCCGCCCGCCCACGCATCAAAATCGTCAATGTTGTCGAGCTCTTCTTTAGTTCTTGGGGCTGGGTAATAAGGCAGAGCCAATCTTTGAGCTGAAGGTTGCAGTTCCCAATCGGGTGTAATCTTGAGTCGGGTTAATTCATCGTTGAGGCGCACAAACATATAGTAGCCGTCGGCATGGGTATTGGCGTAACTTGCGACTGTGGCGATATCGCCAGAGGGTAATTTCACATCTCGACCGAGTGGATAGAGTTGGTGCAATGCGAAACTCACTTTGGGATCTTCAAGTTTGCCTTGCTTAAAGCGTTCTAATCCGATGGCGGTTGAAGTGGTGCGCGGCTTCCACCCTGTGAGGAACAATCCACTCAAGTTATCTTGGAACGGCTTACCCTTTCGATTGCCTTCATTGGTAATGAATTGAACGGTCAGCGTGTCTCCCGATTCTTGCAGAATTTCTAAAAACTGTTCACCAGTGCGATCGACCAAAAGCTTCATAATATCCAATACCATTAAGAATGAGAGACAATAAAGGGTACTACTATAAGGAAGGCTTGTGTAGGGACGATAAAGGTTATGTAGCGTGAACAATGTTTTCGGTGTTGATCCTTTCATGCCCTTAGATCAACAACAGCTTTAGCGCTTACGTAAGTAATGAGTTTGCACGATCTCATCAAGGTACGTCGTGACGCCTTTCAACGTAAAATCGACGGGAGATACTAAGTCACCAAATAACGGGGACCCACCACCAAGCACGACAGGAATGGTCGAGATGATCAGCTCATCAATCAGGTCTTCTTTCAGGAAGTTTTGAATGGTGATGCCGCCATCGATGTACAAGTTCTTTAGGCCTTTGTTATTCAAATCCGCGACAATCTGTTTAAGCTCGCCCTTCATCAAAAATACTTTACCTTCAAGCTCTTGAGGTACTTCATTTAAAGTGTTGCTCAGTACATAGACTGGCTTGCTGTAAGGCCAATCGATACCAAAGCTCAGCACTATGTCCATTGTATTACGTCCCATGACCAGTGCATCGATACGATCGGTGTGGGCGTTGTAACCCATGTCGTCACCGTCTGGATTTGGAATCGATTGCAGCCAATCTAAGCCGCCTTGTTTGTCTGCAATGTAACCGTCAAGGCTGGTTGCGATAAATACAATATTTGACATTTTCAACTCCGATATCGATGAGAAACTTGGCATCTACACGGTAATAAATTAAAATATTCTACAGTGTAGAAATAAAGTTTAAGAGGTGACGGTATGACTGTCAAGGATCAGAAACGAGGTCGACCAAAGAGTGGATCAAGCCAACTCAGCGCCGAGAGAATTCTCACTATTGCCAAAAGCATGATGCGAGAGAGTGGCAAAGTGCCAAGCATTCGAGGATTAGCGACAGAACTCGAGGTCGATGCGATGGCTATATACCATTACTTCAAAAACAAAAACGATCTGCTTGAGGCAATCACGGTTTCCTTGATTGAAGAAGTCGCGCAGCCAGAATTGAATCAAGATTGGCGAGATAACCTATATCGGCTCAGTGTGAGTTACTTGTCGATGCTCAACGAATATAGAGGTTTGTTAGAGACCTTATTGACCATGAAATCCCTCGGGCCGATGGAAGTTTTTAGCGAACGTTTTGAAGCGGTGTTGAACCCGTTAGCGTTAACCAAAGAGCAAACTAAAAATGCGTTGGACTTGCTGGTGGATTATTTACACGGCTACGCTTTGGCGTTGAACTGTAACCCAGACCGAACAGAGCTCACCATTGAAATGGTCGAAAAGCCGCTGAGTTTATACTGTTTGGCACTCACTCAACTTAAGTGATCTGTAGGCCAATTTAACGACCTTCAAATTTATACTGGATAATTACCTATAAATTTCAGGATTTAGCAGTAATAATCAATGAATAGATCGGAATAGCTTGTTCATTGAAAAGCTGTACGAAAAGTTTCTAAAGACGTCATCGTGAAAAGGAAGTCAGATACATGCCTGTGCTCCAACGCATCAGTTTAACGCTAATCTTAATCGCCGTTTTAGGTGGGTGTTCTTCACTTCCTGAAGGCATCGACCACCCGACAGAACCGCCAACCTCTCCTGCACCCAGCACTTTATCGGTTCTAACCAATGCATTTCAGCCTGAAGCTTTAGAGCAAGGCACCACTGCGGTTCGTCTGCAAGAGTCTGGTTGGGATGCCTTGGCACAGCGATTAGCGCTGGTCGAAAGTGCCGAGCACACCATCGACATTCAATACTACATCTGGAACTCTGACGAATCGGGCAGTTACTTAGCCAGTCGTTTGTTAGCCGCGGCCGAGCGCGGTGTGAAGGTTCGTGTAATGCTGGATGATATCAACCTCAACGAACGTGAAGGTTTGCTGTCGGCACTGGATGCGCACCCGAACGTCGAGATTCGTATCTTCAACCCAACACCAACACGCCGCGGTTTTAGTAAATGGCTGAGCTTTGTCGGTGACTTTTCTCGCTTAAATCGCCGTATGCACAATAAGTCGTTTACCGTAGATGGCACTTTGTCTGTGGTGGGCGGCCGTAATATTGGTGATGAATACTTTGACCTTTCTGATGAAATCAATTTCCGAGACCGCGATGTATTAGTCATGGGCTCGGTAGTTAACACCATCCAAACCAGTTTTGTTGAATACTGGAACAGTCGTTGGTCTTACCCCGTCGATATGCTGGGTGATGACGAACAACCTGATCTCTCAAAGATAGATAATATTGTCGTGCCGCATTATCAAAATTATCCTGAATTACCATTAGACCGTGAGGCTGCTGATAGCTTACTGAAAGAGGTGATTGGTGAGATGACATGGGTGAATGCTCGTTTTGTTTACGATCAACCCGTCCCTGATGATTCAGACAATACCGATGAACCGAAAGCGACCGCGATTCTTCTAGGGACATTAGCGAGCGAATCGAAACAAGAGGTCTTGCTGGAATCCGCTTACCTTGTATTCGATGATGGTCAGCTTGAAGAGTGGCAGGTATTGAACAACAAGGGCGTTGAGATAAAAGCGCTAACGAACTCTATGGCGTCTAATGATCTGGTGACCAATCACTCCGCTTATGCGGGCAGACGTTACGACATGCTGGATCATGGTATCGACCTGTTTGAGCTAAAACCAGAATCTAAGCTGTGTGAAGCATCGACTCAAGACGTGTCTAAATGTGCGCCTGAGACGGCTTATGGCTTGCACGCTAAATCAGTTGTATTTGATCGTAGCATCGCAAGCATTGGCTCATTTAACTTCAACTTGCGCTCCACCTATCTCAATACGGAATCGGTTTTGATCATCGAGAATAAAGAGATTGCTGAAACGTTAGCTGACACCATTGAGCAAGCGATGAGTGAAGATAATAGTTGGCGCTTGGAACTGGAAGACGGTGATGTGTATTGGTATTCAGGCGACCAACGTTGGGACAGCGAACCTGACACTGGTCAATGGGAACGAATGCAGTCAGGCTTCCTACAGCTGTTACCGATTGAGAAATATCTGTAAGCTAGCCGCCTCCGGATAAATAAAAATGTCAGCGTATATTACGCTGACATTTTTGTTTGTACTGCTGTTTGCTGTGGTTTGTTGCAAGCACTTAACGGCTTAACGCTTGGTCAGCTGCTTGCTGTTTAAGTAAGGCAGGATATGCGGGCGAGATTCACCAGACAGCTTCTGTGTGATCTGTTGTGACCAACTGCTTTGCTTCTGATTGCTTGAGCGGTTCGCGTAGTAGCTTTGCATTGAATCATCGTAGCTGGCAATTTCATCTAGGCTCAGTGGCTGGTATTGGTTTTCGTGCATCACCACGTGAGCAGGGAGGCGAGGCTTCACCTCTGGTTGCTGTGCCGGATGACCTAAGCACATCCCAAACAACACGGCGGTATGCTGTGGCAATGCTAACAGTTCATCGACTTGTTGTGCGCTGTTACGCAGCCCGCCAATGTACACGCCACCCAAACCTAGAGACTCAGCTGCCAGCATGCAGTTTTGCGCCATGATGCCAGAATCTACCGCGCCAATCAGGGTCAGTTCAATAAAGTCGGTTTTCACTTCAGGGTTAATCTGAGCGTGGCGTTGATAGTCGATACAGAACACTAAAAACTCAGCCGCGTTCTCAACGTAAGCTTGGTTGCCTGCGTATTCGGCTAACAGTTTGCGCTTCTCTTTGTCTGTCACTCTCACAATAGAAACAGCTTGCAGTAAGCTCGATGATGAAGCCGCAAGACCAGCCTGAATAATCACATCAAGTTGTGCTTTTTCAATCGGTTGATTTGTATATTGACGAATGGAGCGGTGCCCCAGAATAGTTTCAATCGTGCTGTTCATAACTCTCAGACAGTCCTTGTGATGATGGCGTAGAGAATCACAATAACGACAATTACCATGAGCGTAAAGGGCGTTGGAGCCTTTCTGGTTGGCAGAATGATATTCATGAATTTAAAAGGATTGCTGTCACAGCCAATCCTTTTTTGTACTGTTTCTTGCTAGAAGCTAGAAGCTAGAAGCTAGAAGCTAGAAGCTAGAAGCTAGAAGCTAGAAGCTAGAAGCTAGAAGCTAGAATGGAACGCTCAAGAGTTCGCTTTAGTGGCTAAGAGACAAAGTGATGAAGTGAACTCTGTTGGTCGAATAGCTGCCAGAAGGCTGAAATAGTCCTGAGTCCGCATTAATTTCACCATGGCCTAGATCTTGGTATTGGTAGCTCAACCCTAGATGTAAGTCATTGGATATCTTCTTTTCAGCGCCGAATCCGATACGCCACTGTTTATCGAGCGGGAGTAACACATCCCTGTTTTGACTGCTTACAGGGCTCGTGTCACCGCTCAGTCCGCTGTACAGCAACCAATCCTCATATGCGTATTCCACACCAACCCCAAGAGAGTAGGTGGTTGAGTATTTGTCATCATAATCTTGCCATGTCTCCATGTTGGAGCTGAGTAGAAGGTTTAAGTCTTCATTTAATGAATGCTTCAACCCTAAGTTTAAGCTTCGAACCCACGTCAGTTCAGAGCTAATTCCAAAAGCGTTGGCGTTATCAAGGGAAAGGTCGTGATCAAACTGGCCCTGATAACTGACTCCCAATTGTGTGTTGTCACTGATGTGGTGATTGAGACTCAGGCCGAACCCTAGATCAAGGCTATCTCCTTGAAGTTCGCGACCGTTCAAAGCTTGAGTTTCAAGCGCTGCGTGCTGCAATATTAAAGAACCACCAAGAGACAGTTGTTCACTAACTTGATACGACAATGAGGACGTTAAGTTGAGTGCCGAAATGCTGTTTTCTTTGATCAATAAAGCGGGGTGTGCGCCAACGCCGTGTGAGTATTCAACGCCAGTACCGCCTGCTGCGTGTAATGCTGCGCCGACGACCCATTGGTCATTTAACCTTGATGCGTAAGACAGGTGAGGGAGAATATCAGTGCTGCTTCCTGTGGTCGAAGCCGAGTTATCGTCACGAACAAAAGTGGTTTCAACATCAAGGTATTGAACGCCGAGAATCCAAGCGCTTTCTTCAATAGCAGATAACCCCGCAGCATTGGTGATCACGGCGGATGCATCGTTCGCGGTTACGTTTCCCGTGCCGGCCGTACCAACGCTTTTAGTGGTCGCAATCTGAGATAGATTTAACCCTCCCGCGTGAGCAAGAGAGCTGAATATCCCTGTTACTAACAGAGACAGTGTGATGAAAGGTGTTTTCAAGAATAGAACCTTATTTTCAGTGTATGAGTTATGTTGCTAGCAGTTTGAGTCATGTATTTAGGGATAAAACGAATTGCCACGAGCGAACATTAAGAACGCCGTGGCAATTGACTTGATCGACTTAATTGACCTAATTGGGGTTAGAGTTTTTCAACTTGTGGCAGTGGGTATTCATTGTCGAGAACGGCTTGAGTTGGCTCATACAGGCGCATGTGAAGATAGAAGTCATCTTGAGGTGCGGGTAGCCAGTTACACGTTGGATCGGACGGTTTTACGTATTGAATGCATATTGGCAAGGTGCCGTCTTCTGCGTATTTCAGCTCATCCTTACGATTGGTTGAGATGGAGTAGCGTTGAATGAAGTTCTCAACCATGAACAGGTTTTTAGCGTCGTACATGGTCAAAGACCAAAAGGCGTCAGCGGGTGCATCGGCAGGCATGGTCATTCGATATTGATTGTCTCCCGACAGTTGCTCACCATTCGAGTCCGTGTATCGATTTGGGTAGAGTGCTCGCTCTGGCACATTCAAACCAGCCGCACGCATATTGATGCTCGCTCGGCTCAGGTAATCATTCCCGTAACGGCCTCCTTCGTACATCATCGACCAGCCATTATTGAGATCACCGATGCTTCGACCAGCGTATTGAATGATCTGTTGTGAAGACTCAATCGCGCGCATTAGCCCTTTTTTCTGCGCTGAAGTTAGCGCTTCAGGGTTAAAGGGGGTCGATCCTCCAATACCAATTTGTTGGAATTGATCAACGATGGCAGCATCTTCTGGAATCGGGTTTTTACGTAGTTCACGGTCAATCAATGAATACCACTCTAACCCTTCAGGCCTAGCCATGGGTGGGATGCGACCTGTCGAAGCTTTGAGTTCTACGATGTCATGCTCTGCGCCGAGTTGATCGAGTGGGTAGCTGAGGAATTTATCGTGAATAACCAGTGCGTCATTGAGGTCTTGCTCGCCAAACACGCCCGTTCGTTGAATCAACCAAACCATAGGAGTGCGAGATTCTACGACACGATCAATTCCCTCTGGTACTTCACCAGCCCATCCTTTGTTGACCAAAAGCACTTTTGAACCTTGGTCGCCTACATTCTTCACGTGCAGATCTTCAATCGAATCTGAGTAAGCATCCAATAGCTGAACAATGTAGTAACGGTTATCGGTGCGAGGAATATCAATCACCATTGGACCTGATAAATCCAGATCGTAGTGAGCTTGTGAGTAGAGCGTATCGTTGTTGACGGTCGGTACAATCCTATCCTGAGGTCCGGATAGAACGCGTGTTTTACCCATCTCATTCAATGGTGCCATAGCGTTGTCCATCGGCGCATCAACAGATGTGGTCGTTTGCCTAACTGCAGCCACGGTTAATGGACCCGTACCATAGATAAATGCTTGAACACCGAGATTGTAAGCGAGCTCTTCTTCAGGGTTAATAGATTGTTGGGCAAGGGATGGCATCGCGATAATACTGGACAAAGAACACACTAAACTGGTCAGTACACTTTTCTTATAGAGGAGCTTTCTCATGGAACACCTTAGATCGTAGGAACAGAATTAGGCATTTATCATATGAGCAAGTGAGATTAAGGAGTGTAATAGCCGATATTAAGGATGTTAATAGTCTCTTTTTACCTTTCAAGTGGTTGTTTTAATTAACATTGATTTAGGGTGGTGAAGTGCCCCTACGACGTGTGCGAGTAGGGTGCTTGAGGCGCTATTGTTTGATTGATTTTCGGTTGATATGTTGGCAAAAAAGTACGGGAATCGATATGAACACATCTACTTATCCTTTTAGCTTATTCATTAAAGCAGAAGGGGCTCAGTGCAATCTGGATTGTAGCTACTGCTATTATCTCAATAGACAAGATGGCGATAAAAGATCGTCAATGTCTCTGGACATGATGGAGCAAATTGTCGGTGCTCATATCGACGCGCAGCCAATGAAAGATCAACAAGTGGATTTTATCTGGCACGGTGGCGAGCCTATGTTAAGAGGGCTCGATTTCTATGAAACGGCGATGAAAGCACAGGCAAGCAAAGCGACGAAAAAGCGCATCGTGAATACGATGCAGACCAACGGAACCATGATTAACGATCGCTGGGCGAGTTTCTTTGCTAAACATAATTTCATGATGGGCATCAGTATCGATGGCCCCAATATTCTGAATGACATCGCTCGGATCGACAAAAATGGCGAGTCGTCTTTTGAACGCACAATGCGTGGGATGTCTTACCTAAAGAAGCACAATGTTGATTTTAATACGTTAACGGTCGTGAACAATAAAACCTACAAACACGGTAAAACGATCTATCAGTTTTTGGTTGAAAATGGCAGTGGTTACATGCAGTTTCAGCCTTGTATCGATCATGAGTTAGACAGACGAACAGGGCATGATTGGTCGTTAACCGGTGAGCAGTGGGGGCAATTTCTTTGTGACTTGTTTGATGCATGGAGCGCCAATGATGTCGGTAAAGTGTATATCCAGTTTTTTGAAAACTGTTTAATGGTGTTGATGGGCTACCAAAGCCAAATGTGCCATCACAGCGCGACTTGTGGACAGCAATTAATGGTTGAGCATGACGGCAATGTTTACAGTTGTGACCATTATGGGTATCAAGATCATCAATTGGGCACCATGAACAGTGATAAGCTTGCAACTATGGCGAGCTCACCAGAACAAATCGCGTTTGGCACCAACAAATATGATGAGTTAAACAGCACTTGTCGACGTTGTGATTTTGTTGAACTCTGCCAAGGTGGTTGTCCTAAAAACAGAATAGCAACAACCGAAGATGGCAGTCCGATGAATCATTTGTGCCAAGGGTATGAGGTGTTTTTTCGGCACGCATTACCCAAATTATTGCCTATGGTAGAAGCGATGAAAAAAGGGTATTCGCCAGCGTACTTTCCACTTTTCTAAATCATTTGGAGTAGGGCATGACCAAAGACCTAAACTTACTGCGGCTCATTTTGGTGCTTAATGAAACTCGTCAAACGGTGAGTGCAGCCAAAGCCTTGAACGTAAGTCAGCCGACGATCAGTGTCATGCTTCGTAAACTCAGAGAACAATTTGATGATGAATTGTTTGTTCGAGATAAAGCAAGGCTTGAACCCACCCCAAAATGCTTAAAGCTTATCGAAACCTTGCCTCTGCTATTAGAGCAGTTAGATAACCTTTACATACCCAATGATGAGTGGGGGTTGGAAGATTTAAGAGGGGAGGTTCAAATCATGTTGCCTTCCCCGCTTTTGATCCCAGTGGGTGTGCCATTAATCAAGAAGCTGACCAAAGAAGCGCCGCAAGTGACGTTCCAATGCTCACCTTGGTTAGATAATGGCGTGCAGTCCCTAGAGACCAACCGAATGTGTTGGGGAGTGAGCTATCTTCCTATGGACGTCAATAAAACCCTGACTGAACGCCCAGTTGGTTTTGATAAGTTCATGTTGGTGCTAAGAGCTGACCACCCAATTAAAGGCAATTCCCTTGAGGAAATTCTGGAATACCCACTCTGTATCAATATGATCCCTGGTTACATTCAGCCGTCCAAGACGGAAATGTTGATCAAAAAATATGACTTAGATAAACACATCGGGCTGAGAAGCAACAATATGAATTTGATGCTAGAGGTCGTTAAAGACAGCGACTTCATCTATGTGACATCGTCTAAATGCCGCTATTTGCTTGATCACTCTTATCGTTGTATCGATTTACCGCCGGAACTATTGAAAGACACCTATCGTCGAGAATTGGCACTGTTTACTCATCAAGCAAACCGCAATAATCCGTTCACGGATTGGCTTCAAAAAGAAATCACGTCGATTATTCAATCCTAGCATCACGCTACTATTCCCTTTAAATAACGCCCCTTTCTAACGGCCACTATTAAGAATTGTAATAGTGGCTATCAAGCCATTTTTGGCCTCTTTCTTATACCATTTACCTCAACAATGGTTCGCTGAGACATGCACAATTTTCGTTGTGACTTCAGCGATTTACTCATAGTGAATGAGGGTTATAAATGTATAAGTCTTTTGTTAAATCCGCTCTGGCGCTCTCGGTACTGGCGAGCGTCAATGTACACGCAGCGAGCCAACCCAATGTGGTTGCCATCATGCTCGATGATGTGAGCCCAACGGATCTGTCTGCCTACCACCGCGGTTTAGGCGCAGTGGATACGCCGAACATTGATCGAATTGCCGAGCGCGGCATGATGGTCAGTGATTACTACGCACAAGGCAGCTCTACCGCGGGGCGCTCTGCCTTTATCACAGGTCAATATCCTTTCCGAACAGGCTTAACGTCTGTCGGTCAGCCGGGCTCTTCACTTGGCCTTCAAAAAGAAGATCCAACCCTAGCCGAAATGCTGAAAGACAAAGGCTATGCGACCGTGCATGTCGGTAAAAGTCACCTAGGCGATAACAACAGTCACTTACCAACGGTGCACGGCTTTGATGAATTCTTCGGTTTCCTTTACCACCTCAACGTTATGGAGATGCCTGAACAGCCGGAATTCCCAACAGACCCTAACTTCAGAGGTCGCCCTCGTAATGTTCTTCACACCATCGCTACCGAGAGTGTGGACATGCAAGAAGACCCAAGGTTTGGTGTGGTTGGAAAGCAAACGATTGAAGATAAAGGTCCTTTAGGCTCTAAACGCATGCAAACCGTTGATGGCGAATTTTTGGAGTTTGCTACTAATTGGCTCGATAGACATGAAGCAGAGAAAGACGAACAACCTTACTTCATGTGGTACAACCCGACTCGTATGCACCAAAAAACACACGTGCGTCCTGAGTATCAAGGCGCGAGCCAAATCAACACGTATTACGATGGCTTGATTGAACTTGATGACCAGATCGGTGTATTACTCGATAAGTTAGAAGATCTTGGTGAAATTGATAACACGATAATCTTGTTTACCTCAGACAACGGCGTAAACCTAGATCATTGGCCTGATGGTGGTTCTGCCTCTTTCCGTGGTCAAAAAGGCACGACGTGGGATGGCGGTTTCCGTGTACCAATGCTGGTCAGCTGGCCAGATAAAATCCCTCAAGGTGAATACACCGATGGCTTCATGACTTCTGAAGACTGGGTGCCAACCATTATGGCTGCAGTGGGTGAAGGCGACATTAAGCAAGAACTGCTTGATGGAAAAGAGTTAAACGGCGAGCGTTATCAAGTCCACTTGGATGGTTATAACCAGCTGGATATGTTGACCAAAGGTGAGCCGAGCCAACGCCATGAGTTCTTCTTCTACAACGAGCAAGATTTGAATGCGTTCCGAGTTGATGATTGGAAAGTGCACCTAAAAACCAAAACGGAGTGGATTGCGCCTCCTGAAGAGTGGCCACTAGGAATGCTCATCAACATCAAGGCTGATCCTTACGAGCGTAGCCCTGATACTCGTGGTTGGTTCTTATGGATGAAAGAGAAGTCTTGGGTATTACCAAAGCTACAAAAATCGGCGGCGGAATATCAGAAGTCACTCAAAGCGTTTCCACCAAGACAGAAAGCCGGTGGTATTGGTATGGCAGACAAATCAGTGGTTGCTGACTAACGCCAAATACGACTAATACAAGGTGTGCTGTAACAAGCGCACCTTACTATCGGACAATAATATGAAGAAACCGTTACGTCTGCTCACGGGCACCTTTTCCACTTTTACACTCTCTATCTTTGCGCTTATCCCCTTTGCATTTTGTGTTTCCGCTCAAGAAGAACCTGCCAGTGACATGGCTGATCCAATGGCTGTTTATACGGGAGGTGAAATTATTGCGGGCAATAAAGGGCTTGGCGCTACCTTCCAGTTTGGCGTGAATCGTGGCGATTGGGGTGTGTTGGGTAAGCTGGAAGGCAAAAACAACTTTGAAAACTATCGAGCACGATTCTTCACACCCAATAAGAAAACGGGCACCGGCTTATTTGTTGATGCTGGACACGACTTCTCCAACGACGATCTAACATCGAACTACGCCTCTATTGGTGTGATGCAAGCATTCAAGTTAAGCGACAAATTTAAACTCTATAGCGCCATAACGTACGGACAAATGTGGGAGGAGAATAATAAGTTTGAGGACACGCAAATCATCAGCAGTATCAACTATCTAAAGTACGATTTTGCTGACCAATTTTATCTTCTACTCGCCCCCCAATATACCTACGGATTGGATGGTGAGAACACTCGAGATTTCTCTGCTGAAATGCAGCTGGGCTACAAGGTCGATAGTGACAACATCATCATTTTTAGTGGTGATACTGACAACAACACTTGGATCACCTTCCGTACTCGTTTTTAGTTAGGACATTAAATGATGAAAAAAAACATACTTGCGGCAGCACTGACTTGTGCTTTCATGGTTGCACTTCCGTCTCCGGTACTCGCGAGCCAATCCGTGGACCCGACGAGCGCATCTATTGGGATCAAGACGGAAACTCTACCCATTGAGATGGCGAGTTTAGCGTCGCTCAAAAAGGATAATCAGCTATTGGCACAACTTGCCTATGAGTACGCGTATTCGATAGATGAAGCCTACAAATACTTTTACAAAACCGTGGTTGAGCAAGACTACCCTTTGAATCGATTCCAAAATATTCGAATACTTGCTGACGACACCTACACTGCGCACCCGACGATTAACAATGACACGTTACATTTGATGGGTTGGATGGACCTAGCAGCAGAGCCTGTCATCGTTACGATTCCAGACCATGATGACAATCGATACTGGTTGTTTCATACCATGAATATGCAGCACTTTACTGACTCGGCTTTTGGCTCTCCACAGCGAGGCACAAAAGGCGGCAGTTTCATGTATGCAGTTGAAGGGTGGAAAGGTGAAGTGCCTGCGAGTGTCGATCAAGTCATCTATGTCGAGCACCCGCTGGTCAAAATGATGGGTCGAATCATGGACCTTGGCGGTGACGATTCTGCAACTGCTCAAAAGTTAATGGATCAATGGAATGTTAGGACGTTGTCGGAATACTTAGGTCAGAAAGGGCCAGTTCCTATTGAGCGCGAGTATCCAGATCCTGAAGACTCTAATTGGGTCGAGCGAACCAATTTCATTCTGTCTGAAGGAACGATGAAGGCACATGACCAAAAGCTGCTTGAACTGTTTGAGTACATTGGCTTAGGAGATGTTGAATTAGGCAAAGCCAATCATCCATTTACGGCAGAGCAGCTTAGTATGATCGAATCTGGTCAAAAAGACGGACTAGAACGAATCATTAATGCGGGCTTTGATGATTCACGTGACGTATTAGGCACTCGCGATGAAATGACTAAGGTTCCAAGCTTTCAGCACGCCTACGGCACCTTAATGGGCCAATGGGGGCTGCCTGCAAAACACACTATGTACAGCGGTGACTTCTTCGATAGTGAAGGTGGTGCGCTCGACGGTAGTAAGTATGATTACACGGTGACCTTCGATGCGCCACCGCTAGAAGAGGGTGGTTTTTGGTCATACACGGCCTACAGTGGTGAAACCCGATTGATGGAGAAAAACGAGTTAAACCGTCATTCCCGTGGAGACAGAACGCTAACGCCTAATGCTGATGGCAGCTACACCATTTACATGAGTAGCGATGTAAAAGGGCATGAAGATGATCCTAACTTCTTACCTATCCCCGATCACCAATGGTATTCAGTGTTACGTATGTACACGCCGGGTGAAGAGGTAAGAACAGATAAATGGAAATCGACACCATTTACTAAGGTCAAAAAATCCACGATAAAGTGATGACTTAAATCGCCTGTTTAAGGTTTTGTTTATAATTGATTAATGCCAGCTGCTATGCCGCTGGCATTTTTTATTGAGAGAAACTTGCTTCGAAATAGGCGTTAAATGCTCAGAACTGTCGGATAAAATAGGGCATACTGGACGCAATATATAGACCAAAGAAAGTAACCACACGTATGAATCCAATCTGCCTCAACGACCCTTTTTCTCTTCCTAATGACCAAGTGATTAAAAATCGCCTGTTCAAATCGGCAATGAGTGAACAGCTAGGTGATAAACACCATAACCCTAAGCAAGGTTTAGTCACGCTCTATCAGCGTTGGGCTCAAGGAGGAGTTGGCTTATCCATGACGGGTAACGTGATGGTCGATAGGGGTGCGCTTGGTGAACCTAAAAACGTTGTGTTGGATGAGCGCAGTGACTTAACCGTATTTCGTGAGTGGGCGAGTGCCGGAACACAGAATGGTTCGCAGATATGGATGCAACTGAATCACCCAGGTAAGCAAATCCCTAAATTCTTATGTGATAGCCCAGTTGCCCCTTCAGCTATCTCTTTAGAGCGCGGATTAGAAAAAGGCTTTAATACGCCACGAGCTCTGACTGAAAAAGAAATAATCGCGATTATTGATAAGTTCGCGCTGAGTGCAAAGCTTGCAAAACAAGCGGGTTTTACTGGTGTGCAGATCCACGGTGCTCATGGTTATCTCGTGAGTCAGTTTTTGTCTTCAAGACACAATCAACGCCAAGACAAATGGGGTGGCTCACTCGAAAACAGACTTCGTTTTGTGCTTGAGGTTTATCGTGCGATTCGAAAAGAGGTCGGTGACGATTTCCCAGTCGGAATTAAGCTTAACAGCGCCGACTTCATGAAAGGTGGCTTCACTGAAGAAGAGTCGATGCAAGTTGTGCAAACATTGAGTGATAACGGTATCGACCTGATTGAGATCTCCGGCGGCACCTATGAAAGTCCATCAATGATGGGTTCAAAGAATAAGGCTGAATCAATCAAGGCCAGCACGGTAAAGCGTGAAGCGTATTTTATGGATTACATGGTGAAGGCGAGAAAACTCGTCAGCACACCGCTGGTGGTCACGGGTGGTTTTCGAACCGCGCAAGCAATGAATGAAGCATTAAACACCTCGGCGACCGATTTCATTGGTATTGCACGCACAATGGCGGTTGATCCTGATTTCCCTAACAAGTTAATTGAAGACCCTAACCACGGCATGCCACTAACGGTGCCAACCACAGGAAAACCCGCTTTAGACAAGATGGCGATGGTCGGGCTGGTTTGGTATGAACATCAGATGTGGCGCATTGCCTCTGGCAAGAACGCCGACCCTAAACTAAGCGCATTAAGTGTGGTGGTAAAAACAATTCTCAGCGCTGGCTGGCACGCTTTCAAGAAGCGCAGAGCGTAAACAGTAATGAACTTTTAAAGCAGAACTTCAAGGAATTGAAGTTCTGCTTTTTTGTTTGTCTCTTTTTAAATTCTCGATAAATACGTCGTAGGGCACCCCAGCCAGTCTTTGTTGTGGCACTGATCGAATACCAACATGAGTATTAGTTATAGTGTCCATAAGTGGAAAATCAGAGTAGACCAACTAGGATGAATTGAATTAAACCCTACAATTAATTCAACAACATGGTAGTTGCTATGAAGAAAATAACCCTCTTATCTGTCGCGATCTTATCCAGTCTCTCTTTCTCATCTTTTGCTAAAGATTGTGATCCCAACTTGCTGCCTTCTTGGAAGGACAGCGAGAGCAAAACTGCTATTGTCGATTTTGTTGGGCAAGCCACCCAAGCTCAGTCTGATACGTTCGTGGCAATTGAAGATCGCATTGCCGTGTTCGATAACGACGGTACGCTTTGGTCGGAAAAGCCTTACTACTTCCAATTAGCCTTTGCACTAGATCGTGTAAAAGAGATGGCGCCAGAGCACCCTGAATGGAAAACAGAAGCGCCGTTTAAGTTTGTGCTTGAAAATGATATTGAGAGCGTTCTGGGCAGCGGTGAAGAAGGGTTATTGAAAATCATCATGGCGACACATTCTGGTATGACTGTTGAGCAATACCAGCAAGACGTTGAGCAATGGTTGACGGTAGCAAAAGATAAACGCTTCAACAAAGCCTACACAGACCTTACTTATCAGCCAATGAAAGAGATGCTGACCTACCTGCAAGATAATGACTTTAAGACTTATATTGTGTCGGGCGGAGGCGTTGATTTCATGCGGGCATGGGCTCCACAAGCTTACAATATTCCTACAGAGCAAATCATCGGTAGTGCGCTTAAATACAACTACAGCTACAACGATGGCAAACCAACGGTGACCAAAGACTCGTCGATTTTGACCATTGATGACAAAGCCGGAAAGGTGACCAATATTCAACATATTATCGGTAAGAAACCTATTCTAGCGGTCGGTAACTCAGACGGTGACCAAGCGATGATGCAATGGGCAACGAGCCAACCCAACTCTATGGCGATGATTGTTCATCACACTGATGCTGAGCGCGAGTGGCAGTACGATCGTAAGTCTCATGTTGGCAAGCTTGATAAAGCGCTAGATGAGGCGAATTCCAGAGAGGATTGGACACTGATCGACATGAAATCAGATTGGTGTGAGGTGTACTAACGACAAGTTTTCTCTTGGTAAAACCACAAAGGCTCGGATTTTTAATTCGAGCCTTTTTTGCGAAATAGCGAAGGCGTCGTCTCATTTTCAGCAAGAACGTACTATAAATTTTCAATGTATGACGGTTTAATCGGGATAGTCAGAAATTAAAGGAATAGAAAAATGAAAACGATCGGTTTGCTCGGTGGTATGAGTTGGGAGTCGACAGTGAGCTACTACAAATCCATCAACGAGGGCGTTAAAGCGACCCTTGGTGGGCTCAATTCTGCAAAGGTTTGTATGTACAGCGTGAACTTCGATGAGATAGAAAAGCTACAACATCAAGGTCGCTGGGCTGAGACGGCAGATATCTTATCGGACGCGGCTTTGTCGGTAGAGAAGGGCGGGGCTGATTTCATTCTGATTTGTACCAATACCATGCATAAGGTCGTTGCTGAGATCGAAGAGAAGATCACGATTCCTATCTTGCACATCGCTGATACCACCGCGCAGAAGCTGCTTGAACAGGGCGTAAAGAAAGTCGGATTGCTCGGTACTGCTTTCACGATGGAACAAGATTTCTATAAAGGACGTTTAACCGAAAAATTTGGTATCGATGTGGTGATTCCTGATGAGAGTGACCGAGAGAAAGTCCACAACATCATCTATCAAGAATTGTGTCGCGGCGAAGTAAAAGAAGAATCTCGAGCTGTATACCGTCAAATCATTGAGAAGCTAGGCCAACAAGGTGCAGAGGCTGTTATTCTGGGGTGCACTGAAATCGCCCTCCTGATTCAGCAGCAACACACTGATGTTCCCTTGTTTGATACCACAGCTATTCATGCCGAAGCGGCAGTGCGTTTGGCGACGAGCGACTAACTTTTAGTTCACTTTCAGATCATTAAGCTTGTCTTTCGATCGCACTACAAACACCAGCTGACTTGTGGTACCAATTATTGACGCGAGATGGTGTGCCGTTAAAAGTATAGAAATTTCATAAGGTTGCTAATTTTTCTCTAAGAGCAAATTACGAGTAACTTTTCTTTTTATGGAAGACCAAAATAAAGTTTAATAAGCACTCTGTGTCACATTTTTTATAAATTAATACATGTGTCGGTACACATTTATTTATCTCGTGAATAGAATCTCGGCCTAGTGTTGTTTTGGCTATGTAATTGAATGAGAATAAAAATGAAATTTAAATCTATTTTTTTGGCTTGTCTGTCTACAACGGCTCTGTCTGGCTGTTTGACTGTCCCGGTTGAAGAGTTACAACCAACCGCAGATCAAGAAACAATTGATACCGCTATCGAGCATCTAAGCGATATCAAAGGAATGACGATTACAGAAAATGGTGTGATTTATTATGTTGCGTCATTGCCGGGCAACTCTCGATGGGCAACCGCGCATATTTTGGAGTCGAGCTATCGTTACTCTTGCCAAGATCTTCGCTGGTTTGTAGAGCGAGGTATGATCGTGAGAATGAGATTCCAAGGTAATAGTGGCACTACGCAAGATTATGATCTTGAGCGTTGTGAAACGGAAGTCCCTACAAGTTTATATGAACCTAAACAGTAGTTTCTCGATCCTCTTAGATTGAGGGTGAAGCTTTTCTTCATTATCAGTACATAAATACCCTCTCCGTTTGGTGAGGGTATTTTATTTAAAATCTAAAAACTGATTCGACTATATTGCGAATTATCAATGAATACTGGTGTTGATAAACTCTGTTTTATTCAAGCACGCACTCGTGCTTATAGACCGGAGAAACCAATATGAATTACGAGGGAAAAGTATATCGTCCATGGACAGAGGCGAAGAGCATTCTGATTCAAACCACTTTAGGTTGCAGCATCAACACGTGCACGTTCTGTAATATGTTCAGTGATAAACGATTCAAGGTTCGTGACATTGAAGATGTGTTTAAAGATATCGAAGAAGCGCGCCTGATCTATCCTTATGTTGAATCGATTTTCCTTATCGATGGCAACGTGATGGCGGCTCGCACGGATTACCTTATTAAGATTTTGGATAAGCTTCGTCATACCTTTCCTGAAAGCAGAAAAGTGTCGCTTTATAGTGGTCTGAACGATTTCCGTCGTAAAAGCCTAAGCGAACTTAAAGAGCTTAAGAGTGCAGGCTTAACCATGGCTTATACAGGTCTTGAGTCAGGTGATGCGGTTGTACTCGACAACATTAAAAAACGTATGACGCCAGAACAAGCGCTTGAAGGTATGGCTCTGGCAAAAGAAGCCGGCATTGAAACTTTATTGTCGTTCATCTTTGGTCTTGGTGGGCGCGATCGATCACGTGAACATATTGTCGAGACCACAAGATTACTGAACATTATGAAGCCTGAGCAGATAGCGCCAATGGCGTTAGCCATTCAACCAGGAACCGTGATGGAACAAGAAGTAAAAGACGGAAAGTTCGTTATGCCGACGCAACTTCAGATCTTAGAAGAAGAAAAGTATCTGCTTGAGAATCTAAACATCGACACTTTCTATTGGGGCGACCATGGCAATAACATCGTGACTCAGAAAGGTTTCCTGCTTGATTCAAGAGAGCAATTTTTGGCTAAGGTGAACCGTGCGATAGCATCAAACCCAATGGCTAAAGATAGTGTTATTCAGACGTTTGCTTGGTAGCGTTTAGTTAAAAACGATAGTTGCAGGCTAAGCAAAAATCGAAAGGAGTCGTGTTTTTGAGGCGAGATAATCGCCATAAACCTACTTCCGTTACTGAGACAATTCAAAATCAGCAAAGCCATTTTCTTGGTGGATGTTGTAAATTTGTGAATCTGAATTGTCTATATTCTATGCTGTGTACTGGATCTCATTTGTTATTTGACTCCCTTGCTAAGGTTAATAATGAATGCGTAATACCAATCACTTTACTCAACTTAAGAGGTTTCTATGCTAGGTGAAAATCATTCTCTTGTTCACGAATTTCCTGAAATGAAAGATAAAATTGCTGAGCTTGTTAAAACTGACGATGGCTTTGCAGCAGACATGAAGACGTACGACAACCTTGATAAAGAGATTCGTAAGCTTGAGCTGAAAGATTCACCCATTGATGACGGCTCGATGCACCAACTGAAACATGATCGTTCTGTACTGAAAGATGCACTGCATGCACGTTTAACTGGCTAGTTGAGCTAGTAATTTTGCTGATTAGCTAAATGGCGAATTGCAGACTTAGACAAAAAAACTCCTTCGGGAGTTTTTTTCGTTTTGGTTCAATAACATCTTCACAATTCAACTGAGTTAATACGTTGTATTGTTATGTGAATGACGCATAATGAGGGTTACTGGTACACGATTTTTAAGATTTTATTGGTAATCTCATGAATATTGAACACCTCAAATTGTTTGTTCGTTTAGCTTCCACGCATAACATCAGCATGGCTGGGCAAGAGCTTGGTTTATCACCTGCAGTTGCCAGCTCACACATCAGTAAGCTGGAAGACAATTTAGGCGTTCGCTTGGTCCACAGAACCACTCGTAAGGTCTCTTTAACCGAAGAGGGGGAAGCATTCTTACCTCATGCTGAAGAAGTGTTATCGAGTGTCGATGCTGCCAAATCCGCGGTTGGTGTGGGTTGTGATTCTCCAACCGGAACGCTGCGAGTTACCGCATCTGCGTCTTTTGGGCGTTTGCATCTTGTTCCTGCTTTACCAGGATTCTTAGAACGCTACCCTGGGTTAAAAGTCGATCTCAGACTATCAGATTCGATGGTGGATGTTGTTGAGGGCGGCTTTGATATCGCAATTCGTATCTCAGAGCTGAAAGACTCGACACTGATTGCCCGAAAATTGGCGACAGACAAACGTATTGTGTGTGCATCACCTGATTATTTAATCAAATACGGTAAGCCAGCCATTCCTCAAGATCTTAACGATCATCAGTGTATCAGCTTGATTGGTTTAGAAAACTGGACCTTCAAAACTGAAGGTGGGCCTAAGACGATTAAGGCATCGGGGTCGTTCAGAGCAGATAACGGAGAAGCACTGCGTGACGCAGCCTCAGGTGGTATGGGTATCACGGTGACGTCGAATTGGTGTGCGTATGAGCAACTGAAAAGCGGTCAACTGATTCAAATATTAGAAGATTACCCATTAACCTCAGAACCTGCGATTTGGGCTGTGTACCCAAGCACAAGGTTACTTGCGCCAAAGGTGAGAGCCTTCATTGACTACTTCTCTGAATATTATGGTAATCCGCCGTATTGGGAACAAACGTAGAGACAAACGTTGTACGAAAAAGCCCTGTGTTTCTAACTTAATACATTAGAAACACAGGGCTTTTTATTGAGATTTGCAAATCAACTCAGCATGAGTCGTCGCGATTAAGAAAGCGTTGCTTTGATGATATCTTCAATTTTAGCGACAACTTGCTGCGACTTATCGCCGTAAATTGCATCTGGGTGCGGGTTCGCAAACGTGTTGTTGTCGTTATCAAAGTATTGACCGCCTGCTTGTGCGAACTCATCAGACAATGATGCGCGAACCAGAATATCAGAACCGATGCTTAGGTCGCCGCCTGCAATACCGTAAGCGTCTTTCACCATCTTGCTGCCTAGTAACGAAGCTGGGTTGACCGCAACCACCATTGGCCCTGTAGAGCCTAACTCTTTTGCCATCTCACGAGTCCACATAGTGATCGCAAGCTTGCTTTGTGCGTAAGCGTCACCATCAGACATTGCCTTCTTGCCTTCTAGCGCTTCGATGTTCACTGCTGCTTGTGCTGCTGAGGACAGGTTAACCACTCGGCTAGATGCACCGAGTACAGGTAGCAGACGTTTAGTCAGGTGGTATGGTGAAATGGTATTCACAACAAAACGAACATCTAAACCGTCTTTAGTAATTGGGTTCGGAGTGTTGAACACACCTGCGTTGTTAATCAGTACATCAATTTTATCGTGCTCAGCAATTACTTTGTCAGCCAGCGCATCCACATCAGCCAGAACAGACAAGTCTGCCACGTAACTTTGAATTTTTGCTTCAGCAGAGATAGCTACAAGTTGCTGCTCTACGTCTTTGAGTTTGCTTGGGTTACGTCCATGCAATAAAACGTGGTGACCTTGTTGAACAAGTACTTTTGCGGTTTCGAAGCCGATACCATCGGTAGAGCCTGTGATCAGAATAACTTTTTGCATGGAATAGATTCCTTATTAAAGCGCTGACATAGTGAGCGTTTCTAAATGTGTCGTTTCGTTGAGGTAAAGAATAGCAATCTTTTGTAAAGTTGATAATCAAGCTGATTAATAAAACACTATTTAGTTTTTATTGAAAATGGGGGAGTGAACAAAGCCTCAGTCCGTGCGAAGGAGACGATCAATCGAGAGATTTATCTGATCGAGTTCTTAGGCCGGAATAGCAGGCAATAAAAAAGCTTAGCGCGGGGGACGCTAAGCTTCGTTGTTAAGTATGTTCTTGAACCATGTTTAAGCTGGTGGGGTTAGCCTACTTGAGAAAAGCTCACTACCTTGCTTTGTAGCTTCTCTTTTAGGTAATCCGTTACTGCTTGCTGCTCGGATTCGCTCATGTACAGGCCAAGTTTGGTTCTGCGCCACAAGATGTCTTCGTCAGTCATCGCCATCTCTTCATTGATCAAGTAATCGATCTCAACTTGATAAACGCCATGCGCTTCGTTTGAAAATTGGCTGCCAAGGTCAGCTTCGCTATTTGCGCCCTCAAGCAGCTTCCACGTGTAAGTACCAAATTGAGTCACGTAGCGAAGTAACAACGCTTCAGATGCCCAAGGGTATTTAGTGTGGATCATCTTCGCAAGTTGCTCTCTGCTGCAACTAAAGTTACCACCTGGAAGCGTGTCGTTCGCTGTCCATGGCACACCCATGTTGGTTAGGTGCGGCTCAAGCTTCTTAAGTGCCGCTTCGCCGAGTTTACGATAAGTGGTCAACTTGCCACCGAAGATCGAAAGCAGTGGTGCTTGATCAAGCTCTGCGTCCAATTCCAATGTGTAGTCTCGAGTGATCGCTTGTGGTGAATCAGATTCGTCGTCACAAAGCGGTCTTACGCCACTGTATGTCCAAACCACGTCTTCACGGCCAAGCTGTTTAACAAAGTGCTGGTTAACGATATCAATCAAGTAATCCACTTCGACATCATCAATTGCGACGTTACGCGGGTCGCCTTTGTATTCAAGGTCGGTGGTACCGATGATCGAGAACTTATCTAGGTAAGGGATCATGAACACAATACGATTGTCTTTGTTTTGCAGAATGTACGCTTGTGGTTCGTCATGAATGCGTGGCACAACAATGTGCGAGCCTTTGATCAGACGAATATTACGAGGCGAAGCCTGCTCTAATCCATCATCAAAGAATTGCTTAACCCAAGGACCGGCTGCGTTAACCAGCGCTTTCGCTTTACGTTCAAAACGTTGGTTTGTCATCACATCAAGGATCGTCACATGCCAAATACCACCTTCACGGTGCGCTTTTTCAACACGGCAGTAGTTACGTACTTCTGCGTTGTTCTCTTTTGCTGCCAACACGTTAAGCAATACCATACGCGCATCATCAACCCAGCAATCTGAGTATTCGAAGCCCGTCTTCATTTCTGGTTTCAGTAGGCCTGATTTCGCTAGGTTGACTGTCTTACTTCCCGGAAGAGTGGTGCGCTTACCCAAGTTATCGTAAAGGAATAGGCCACAGCGGATCATCCAAGCCGGGCGTAAAAATGGTCGATGAGGTAAACGGAAACGCATTGGTTGAGCAACATGAGGCGCTTTTCTTAACAAGACTTCACGCTCAGCGAGTGCTTCCGAAACCAAACGAAATTCGTAATGTTCAAGATAGCGTAGGCCACCGTGGATAAGCTTTGAGCTGGCAGAAGACGTTGCGGATGCGAAATCATTTGCTTCGTATAAGCCAACGTTTAGACCACGACCTGATGCGTCTGCCGCGATGCCTGCACCGTTGATGCCGCCGCCAATCACGATCAAGTCTAAAGTGGAAGATGTACTGTTGTTTGAATTATTTTGTTGAGCACTCATGGTTTTGACCTCTTTCTGAGCGAACGAGCATTTTAGAACATAATTGAATCCTATATGAACTTTCGTTTGCGGTCATTTATTATTTTCGTTTATGCGCGTTTTATGTGATTTGGGCATAAAAAAACCTCTGCTTATGAAAGCAGAGGTTCAAATAAGACTAATTCGAGCATAGAAGCGACAGTGACAGCGAGCAAGTTTTACTTTATTAACTTTTCTATAAAGAATCGTGATTCATTTAAGAAAGTGGCGTCACTGAGCTCTTGTTTTGATTTATTCGCTCATAGGACGAGCGGTATCGATCACTTCTAATGGTATTGCCGAATCTTTAAGGATGTTGAGAATCTCTTCCGGTGGCTGCTTATTAGTAAACACCATGTGGGCCTGAGAGATATTGCCGAGCTTAACCATCGCGTTACGGCCAAACTTAGTGTGGTCGACGGCTAAGAAGATGCTGCGACTGTTTTCGATGATGGCTTGTTTTACACGAACTTCGTGGTAATCAAAGTCGAGCAGTGAGCCATCAAAGTCGATGCCGCTGATACCTAAGATTCCGAAATCAAGGCGGAATTGTTTAACGAAATCGAGCGTTGCTTCACCCACGATGCCGCCGTCGCGGTTTCTCACTTCGCCGCCCGCTAAGATAACCTTGATCTCTGGGTTCGGAAGAAGAATGCTCGCAACGTTAATGTTGTTGGTGACGACTCTTAGCTGTTTGTGATTTTTATTGAGTGCACGTGCCACTGATTCTGGCGTGGTGCCGATATCAACGAACAGGGTTGCACCATCGGGGATGTGCTTAACCAGTTCGTCGGCGATCACGTCTTTTTCGTTGAAGTTAAGCGCTTTACGCGTGTTATAAGAGGTGTTTTCCGAGCTTAAAGGAATGGTTGCACCACCATGATAGCGACGAATCTTGTTGCTATCGGCCAGTTCATTGAGGTCTCGTCTGATGGTTTGTGGGCTGACATCGAACTTTTCAACGAGCTCTTCGGTGCTCACATATCCTTGTGTTTTTACCAGATCTACAATCTGCTGGTGTCTTGGTATCTGCTTCACTTAACTTACCACTCCCTGCGCGCAAAGGGCTCTAGCGCGTCAAAATCGAAAATATAAACTCACGCTATTGTGCTCGAATTGATGAAAAGAGAGAAGTAATGATGGTAAGGAATCATGTCTAAACCGCAAAAACGCTGGTCAAAGCATGGAATTTGAACCTGAAACGCAAAAAAGAGCACAAAATAGTGCTCTTTTTAGTTTCGTTTGTTGAGGTTCGAGCAATCTAATCGATGAGATTGCTCGAGTTCCTAGGTCAACGGTTAATGATTAACGATGAACTGAATACTCCGTATTACTCTTCGTCGTCATCGTGCAGTTCAGACCAAACTTGTGCACACTTGATTGCACGTTTCCAGCCTTTATAACGGCGGTTACGCTTCTCTTCGTCGTGGTGTGGCATGAAGGTGCGGTTAAGAACGGCTTTGTCTTGAAGCTCGTCAATGCTGTCCCAGAAACCAACCGCTAGGCCAGCAAGGTAAGCGGCACCAAGAGCCGTTACTTCTGTTACTTCAGGGCGGTGAACTTCAGTATCAAGCACGTCTGATTGGAATTGCATTAGGAAGTTGTTCGCTACTGCGCCGCCATCAACACGTAGGTTTGCTAGCTTGATGCCAGAGTCCGCTTGCATCGCGTCTAGTACGTCGCGCGTTTGGTAAGCAATGCCTTCCAAGGTTGCACGGATGATGTGGTTAGAGTTAACACCGCGAGTCAGGCCAACAATTGTACCGCGAGCGTAAGCATCCCAGTATGGTGCGCCTAGGCCAGTGAATGCAGGAACCACGTATACGCCGTTTGAAGAATCTACTTTGGTTGCGAAGTACTCAGAGTCTTCTGCGCCAGCCAGTAGTTTCATTTCATCACGTAGCCATTGGATTGATGCGCCGCCCATGAATACTGCACCTTCCAGTGCGTATGCAGGTTCGCCTTTAGGGCCACATGCCAGTGTGGTTAGAAGGCCGTTCTTTGATGTTACTTTCTCTTGGCCCGTGTTCATTAGAAGGAAACAACCTGTGCCGTAAGTGTTCTTAGCTTGGCCTGCTTCTACACACATTTGACCGTAAAGTGCAGCTTGTTGGTCACCCGCAATACCTGCGATTGGAATACGAGTACCGCCTTTACCACCAAGGTTCGTTTGACCGTAAACCTCTGAAGAACGCTTCACTTCTGGCATCATTGATGATGGGATACCCATTTCATCAAGTAGCTTTTGATCCCAGCATAGGTCGTTGATGTTGAACAACATAGTACGTGACGCGTTAGTGTAATCCGTAACGTGAACACGTCCTTGAGTCATCTTCCAAACCAACCAAGTATCAACCGTACCGAACAGTAGTTTGCCAGCTTCAGCGTCTTCGCGAGCGCCTTCAACGTTGTCTAGAATCCATTTTACTTTGGTACCTGAGAAATACGGGTCAAGGACTAAGCCTGTATTGTCACGTACGTAGTCTTCTAGGCCACGTGCTTTTAGGTCTTCACAGATGTCTGCTGTACGGCGACACTGCCATACGATGGCGTTATAAACTGGCTTACCTGTCTCTTTGTTCCAAACAATGGTGGTTTCACGTTGGTTCGTGATACCAATACCCGCTAACTCGTCGCTGCGAATGCCTGCTTTAGCAAGTGCTTCAACCAATGTAGAGCTTTGAGTTGCCCAGATTTCCATTGGATCATGTTCAACCCAACCGGCTTTAGGATAAATCTGAGTAAATTCGCGTTGAGAAGAGCTTACGATGTTTGCATCGTGGTCGAGGATTACAGCGCGAGAGCTTGTGGTGCCTTGGTCTAGGGCAACAATGTATTTTTGCTCGGTCATGGTAAGAATCCTTTTTCTTTTGTTATTTATATTTTAGTAAATGTAGGGGCGCTTAGTGATTAAGCTTGAGCTTGTTCAGCTTCTTGTTCTGTTTCACATTGGTTTGGAATTGTGCAGCCTTGGCCTTCAATAGGTAGGTAAGCACCGATAACACGTGGGTACAACCAGCCACCAAAACATGCACCCGCAATTGGAGCAAGGATTGGTACGATGAAGTAAGGAATATCACGAGCACCTGTTAGCGCGAAATCCCAACCTGCAAAGTAAGCGAACAGTTTTGGTCCGAAGTCACGAGCAGGGTTCATTGCAAAGCCAGTCAGTGGACCTAAAGAACCACCGATAACTGCGATAAGAATACCGATTAGTAGCGGGTTCATTGCGCCGCGAGATGCGCCATTGTTCTCATCACCTAACGCCAAGATGGCAAACATCAACACTGCAGTAATCACGAATTCCACAGCAAAAGCGCCGAAGAAAGAGAGTGAAGCATGTGGGTAGGTCGAGAAGATACCAGCAGTTGATAGTGCGTCTTGGCTGCTACGAACGAAGTTGTGTGCGATTTCGTAGTCAGTGAATAGGTTGCTGTACAGGCTGTAAACCAGTGCTGCAGAGCAGAATGCGCCAAGCAGTTGCGAAATGATGTAAGGCAGCACTTTCGCTTTATCAAAGCCATGGAACATGGCTAGTGCAATCGTCACCGCTGGGTTGATGTGAGCGCCTGACACGCCGGCAGTACAGTAAATTGCAATCGCAACACCGAAGCCCCAGATGATACTGATTTCCCATTGTCCGAATGTCGCACCGGTTAGTACCAGTGCAGCTACACAGCCAACGCCGAAGAATATGAGCAATCCTGTACCGATAAATTCAGCCAAGCATTGCCCGAATAAAGAAGGGTGTTTGTTTGTTGTCATGTTCGAGTCCTTTTTAGTTTTGCTTATCTAGCACGTGCATTGTGCATAAATTTGCGAACTCGAAAATAAACGAACATAAAAAGTGAGCGTTTGAGCATGAAATTGTTAATTAAAGTCACTTGAAATGTTAATCCGAACACTTTTGCTCGGAAAAGACGCTCGCATGAACGTCATTGTTCGAATGGATGTGTTTCGAGGTCGCTAAAACTACCTGTATGTAAACGGATGCACAACTGGTACGAGGAGTTTATGTTTGGATTTGTGATGCTACTTCGTGAGTGGTGGATTATTAGACGTAGCTTGATGATATTTAACACACTTTACCTTGTGTACTGAACAGAATGTTCTAAATGTGATGTGGTACTGTACTTTGTTTTATTATTGTTACTTTTGTTATTGAAATTGCCATCATACTTGAGAACAATCGTCTTCTTTAAGCGGGGGGATAAGATGCGAATATTGGTAGTTGAAGATGATCGCTTGATCAGTGAAGCAATAGAACAGCGCTTTATCGACCTAGGTCATGGTGTTGATTGTGCCTACGATGGGGCTGTCGCGTTCGCCATGATCAGCCACACCGATTTTGATTTAGTGATTCTCGATCTAAACCTGCCCAATAAATCGGGTGAGCAGATCATCAAACGTATTCGCCAATCGTCTGATACCCCTGTTCTCATTCTTACCGCGCGCAGTGAAGTATTTGACCGAATTCAGCTTTTGGATCTAGGCGCTGATGATTATCTTACTAAGCCTTTTGATTTTGGTGAGTTGGAAGCCCGCTGTCGCGCGATCGTTCGACGTCGTCAAGGCAGCGATCAGAACACAGTGACGTTTGGTGACATTGAGTTCGACAGTGCAGGTTGCATTGTGAAAGTGAAGGGCGAGGTCATTGAGCTTAAGCAGCGTGAATATCGCTTATTAGAAATTTTCCTGAACCACCTCAATCGTGTGATGAGCAAAGAAGAGATCATCGACCACTTATATAACTTTGATAACCCACCCAATACTAATGCGATTGAAACCTACGTTGGTCGTTTGAGGAAGGCGCTAGCCAATAGCAATGTCGAGATCAAAACCCTGCGTGGCCTTGGTTACGTGCTCAATAAAGTCGAAGACTGAGCTTAGGAGTTTTAGGTGACGGCACTGACCCAATCTGTCCGCTTTCGTTTTCGAACAAAATCGCTGAGATTTCAATTATTGTTCTCTGCGACCTGTCTATTGTGCCTGATTAGTTTGCTGACTTTGGTTGCGGTAAAGCGCTACGCCTATCAAACCACTCAGATGTTTTACGATCGCCAGTTGAATAACGCCGCCCTGCAGATCATAGAGCAGGTTCGTTTTAATGGTTTAACATTCAGTGTCGACATCCCCACCGCGGCCTTCAAATCACTCGCAGATTCCCCTAGAGATAAGATTTTCTATCTGGTTGCGAGTTCTCCGAATTCATCGGAGTCAGGTTACATCACGGGTTATAAAGAATTGCTTGATGATCAATTAGTGCGTGACCAAATCGAGCAATATCAGATAAAACTCGAACCAGAGGCTGCCTATTTTTACTTAACCTTTAAAGATGAATGGGTGCGTTTGTCTTTGGTCAGTCGCATCATGAATACCCGTGAAGGGCCGCAAAACATTTACGTGCTTGTGGGGCAAACCACACAAGCGAGGCAAGTATGGGAGAAGCAGCTCTCGGACCACGCGGTTAAGCTACTGCTCGCGGTGATGCTAAGTGCACTATTGGTCATCTTTGTGTTGATTGTAAAGGTGCTCAAGCCGGTCAATGAGATCAACAATAAGATGGAGAGGCGATCGAATCTCGACTTAACCCCTATTAATCTCGATGCGCCGGAAGAGGTCGAGCATTTGGTCGATACCATCAATGTGTTTATGTCTCAGCTCGATAAGAACTTAACCAACCTTAAGAACTTTACCGGCGAAGCAGCCCATCAATTAAAGACGCCAATCGCTGGCATTAAAGCTCAAATCGAACTTGCCAAAAGCAAAGCCAATGACAGCCACACACTCGATTACTTAGATAAAGTCACTGGCGCATGTGAAGTGCTTGAGCGTACCGTGGAGCAGTTGTTGAACCACGCGACGATTCGCCATCGCTACCAAAGTATTGAGCCCACAGAGGTTGATTTTAATGAGTTGGTGAAGCAAACCAGCCGTGGTTTAGTGATGAATGCATTGAGCAAAGACATCGAACTGAGCTACATCGAATCACTGAAGTTTCACATTCGAGGCGACAGCTTTGCATTAACTCAGATGCTGACTAATCTCATCGAAAATGCCATCAAGTATTCACCAAAAGGCAGCACTATCGAAGTGGAGTTGGTGCAACAAGGAAGTAAAGCCGTGCTGTACGTTCGTGATTTTGGGCCCGGTATTGATGAGCAAGATAAACCCCATGTGTTCGAGATGTTTTATCGTAGCCCAAATGCACTAAGCCAAGGCACAGGTTTAGGGATGAGCATTGCTTTGGATGTTGCCCAAAAATCTAACGCGATTTTGAGCTTAGAAGACACAAACCCAAATGAAACGGATAACGGTGGCCTTACGGTGAAAATCCAGTTCCCCCATACTTATTGGTGGGAGGTTTTATGATCAAGTTCGTTCTAACTTGGGTAACAGGACTGAGCTCGGCTGTGTTGTTAGCAAGCGCTTTGTTTGTTACGGGTGCCACCGCATTAGCCAATCAAGCTACTGGTCAACAAGACCCTGTCCATCAAAAACCTGCTCATCAAAACTCTGTCCACCAAGACAATAGCAACCAAGGTGATAGCAACGAAGATGTGCTGGTAATCTATGGGGCGGCTTACTTGTCAGAAATGAAGCCACTGCTCGATGACTTTCAACGTCGAAATCCAGATATTACGGTTCGCTATCAAGCGATGAGCAGCAATGTATTAGATGCTCATATTCGAGACCAAAAGCCGGATCAACCCGACATCACCATCAGTTCGGTGATGGATTTACAATTGCGACTTGTTAATGATGGTTACGCATTACCTTACCAAATCAATGTGCCGGGCTATGGCTCTCAATCGGGTATTGTTCCGCACTGGAGCCAATGGCGAAATGAGTTGTTTGGTTTTAGCTATGAACCTGCTGTGATTGTGTTTAATCAAGCTTTTCTTGAAGGCAAAGAAGTCCCGCTTAGTCGTGTTGAGTTGCTGAGTTTTATTCGTCAGCATAGTGATGAACTGGAGGGGAAGATAGGGTTGTTTGATATTCGAGATGTGGGTATCGGTTATTTACTTTGGTCCTTTGAACGAGCACAAACCAGTAACTACGGGCAGTTTTTAGAGCTGTTTAATCTTCATCACGCGCGCACCTTTGATAGCTCCGCCTCGATGCTCAAGGCGTTGACCAATGGCGATATCTCGATTGCCTACAACATCATGGGCTCGTATGCGAACTCATGGGAATCAAAGCACAAAGATGTGGTGATTGTGGCTGCGAATGATTACACCCCTGTGGTTATTCGAACTGCATTTATCAACAAAACCACTCCGCGGCCAGCACAAGCTCAAGCCTTTATCGATTATCTGTTTTCCTATTCAGGACAGAAGCTAATGGCAGAAGAAACCAACATGCCTCCAGTGCGTACCGATATTAAAAGTGCAAAGTCCGCGGTTGTCTTACGTGAACAGTTTGCGAATCAACTTAAGCCTTTGCCATTAGATGTCAGCTTGTTGATCTTCTCAGATCAAAGCAAAAAATCGTTAGTGATTACGGAATGGGAGAGTGCCTTAAAAAGCTACGACTAGCCTTATTCTTATTTCAGTTCAGGTCAGTTTTAGCCTCGGTATTAACCCTCTGTTATTCTACCTTTGAACCGACTGAGCCAAATGTTGGTTTGTCTGCCCCTGCTAAATGTCACCGAGTCAGCTGCATGACAGTTTCGTTTTTTACTCTTGAAGTCCACAAATGAGCATGGATTTGCTCTTTCACTTCAAGAGTAAGAGGTTGAAAACGGTCATGAATGAGAATATTTCCTGCATGTTGATCCGCGGCGGCACATCGAAAGGTGCATACTTCCTAGCCAGTGATTTGCCTGAAAGTGAGCAAGAAAGAGATGAACTGCTCGTGCGTATTATGGGCTCTGGTGAGGGACAGCAAATTAATGGTATTGGTGGCGGAACAACGTTGACTAGCAAGGTCGCCATTGTTTCTAAATCTTCAGAAGAAGGTACCGACTTGGAGTACTTATTTGCTCAAGTTGGCGTTGAAGAAAAAGAAGTCGATACTCGCCCCTCATGCGGCAATATTCTCTCTGGAATCGTGGCGTTCGCCAGTGAAAATAATTTGGTTAAGTTGAGCAGTCCATCGACCATGTTGCGTGTCAGAAACATCAATACCAATACGATTATTGAAGTTTCCGCCGAAAGCCCAAATGGTCATTTACGTTATGACGGTGATGTGCGTGTGGACGGTGTTCCCGGAACTGGCTCTCCTGTTTTGCTTAACTTCTTAGATGTCGGAGGCTCCAAAACAGGCAAGCTATTTCCTACAGGCAAGGTGCGTGATGAGGTCGAAGGCGTCGAATTGACGTGTTTAGACGCGGCAGTGCCTATGGTACACATTAATGCTCAAGATCTTGGCTTAACGGGCAATGAAACCAAGCAACAACTCGATGAAAATGCTCCTTTATTAGAGCGCATTGAGTCTATCCGATTAGCGGCAGGCCGATTAATGGGTATGGGCGATGTGACGGGGAGTGTGGTGCCTAAGGTTTCCTTGTTATCACCACCAACGTATGGTGGACACATTACCTCTCGATACTTTGTGCCACACAACTGCCATGCAAGTCATGCTGTTACCGGAGGGATTTGTGTGGCGGCGGCTTGCATGATCCCGGGAACAATCGCCCATGAAGTGTGCCAAGGCATTAACTCTGAAACGGTCGTTATTGAGCACCCTAGTGGACAAATCCAAGTCAATATCAAAGTAGAGCCGGGGGACGTTGAGCCTGCGGTTCGTCAAGCGGCGTTGGTGCGCACAGCTCGCCCGCTGTTCAAAGGTCAGGTTTACCCGACGTTCTAATCTTGATCTGCTTTATTAGCTATTTCATGTCGCTAACCTTTGGGCTGGCGATTTTTTATTCTCACCTTCATATTCTTTTTATCCTTAAACGGTTCCCCTAAGCCCCTTCAAGTCGAGAGATTTTCTGCACCACTTCAGCGCGCTCTGCTCTGTTTTTGTGCCTGAAAGGGCGATCTTTGTAACACTTTTGTTATCAAAATGGAGCGTGTCAGTTGGATGACAGGTTCGGCGACTAATTTGTCAGAAACCACAAAAAACAGTCCAGCTGCAGGCAACACGCAGTAAATGGATATTAGGAGGCACGATGCTGAACGTACAACTACCCGGCAATACACAACTATCTACTAAGGGTTCGTTATTCTCGAACGGTTCTTTTCTTATGACTCAAAAACTGTCTAAGTTAAAAGTTTGCCAATCACTCTTGGTCACGCTACTTGGCGTGGGGGCATTATCTCATCACGCACAAGCCGAAGAGGTTTCGTTTAAAGGTGAGCGTGTCGAGTTTGTGATGCCTTACAAAGAGGGCGGCGGTACTGATACATGGGGGCGTTTCTATGCACCTTACTTGTCTCAATCGTTACCGGGCAATCCTGTAGTGGTGGTGAAAAATATTCCGGGTGGCGGCTCAACAAAAGGCGCTAACCAATTTGCTCGCCGTGCGAAAGACAACGGCCTCAACATCTTTGCAAGCTCGGCATCAACCCAATATCCCTATCTTCTTCAAGATCGCCGAGTTCGTTACGACTACAACGATTGGAGCGTGATTCTCGCATCCCCAACTGGCGGCGTTGTGTATGTTTCGCCTAAAACGGGCATCGAGAACGTACAAGATCTTTTCGATAAGAAAGACCAAATCAAGTTTCAATACGCAAGCCAAGGTGCGACCTCAATTGACTTGGTTCCACTGCTAGCCATGGATCTACTTGGTTTGGAGGTACAAGCGATTTTCGGCATGCAAGGGCGTGGTGCGGGTCGACTGGCATTCGAGCGCGGCGAAGTGAATATCGATTCTCAAACCAGCTCATCTTACATCGACAAAGTGACACCGTTAGTCAATGAAGGTAAAGCGATTCCTTTGTTTAGCTTCGGTGTATTGGGCGAAGACGGCAAGTTGAAACGTGACCCTAACTTCCCAGAGCTTCCTCACTTCGCTGAGGTGTACCAGATGTTCCACCCTGAAGAAGCAGAAACACAAGGCTATGCGGTTTGGCGCTCATTCTTTATGGCCGGGTTTGCCGCTCAGAAGATGATCTTTGTGCCTAAGTCGACGCCAGAAGAAACAGTTGCTGCATGGCGCGCATCGGCTTCTGAATTAGTCTCTCAACCCGATTTTCAAAATCGCGCAGTCGAAGTTTTGGGTGATTACCCGCAATTGACTGGCGAACAAGCACAGTTAGCGCTAAACGCTGCCTTGTCGCTTGATGAAAGCAACCTTGAATGGGTCAGAAACTGGCTGACCACAAACTACAACACCCGTTTCTAAACAGGCTATCCAGAAGCCCAAGAAAACATGAGTTTTAACAACGCTCAGTACTAACTGGCAGTGAGACCGCGGCGCAAGATCGTGGCTCACGCCTTTTCATCTCACTTTTATATTGTTACGTCATTTCAATATCGTACGTAACTTTTATATCGCTACGTAAAAAAGTAAGCGCCAAACTCCAATAGCACGTGGCTTATACGGATTGAACCGTAGGGCTTTTGACATCCATGGATAGGTAAGCGGTGGTAAACGAAGCGAAAGTGAGTCTCATGATAGAAAGGATTCAACGATGTTTAACGAACTCTTTGCTGCACTGGAAACCATATTAAGCGTCCAGCACATTACCTTTATGTTAGGTGGTGTGTTACTGGGTCTCGCGATTGGTATCTTTCCGGGGCTTGGCGGTATTGCCGGCTTATCACTACTGCTTCCATTCCTGTATGGCATGGATCCAATATCAGCTTTGGCAATGCTTATCGGATTGGTTGCGGTTATCCCAACGTCTGACACTTTTACCTCGGTATTAATGGGTATTCCGGGCTCAAGTGGCTCGCAAGCAACCGTGCTTGATGGCTTCCCTATGGCGAAAAAAGGCGAGGCGGCTCGTGCGTTATCTGCTGCGTTTACGTCATCGCTATTTGGTGGCCTGTTTGGCGCGGTGATCCTGACCGGTTTTGTGTTGATAGCTCGACCGGTGATCCTCGCTTTTGGTTCCGGTGAGTTGTTCATGCTGACCTTGTTAGGTTTGAGCATGGTCGGTGCACTGGCAGGTAAGAGCTTGGTAAAAGGCTTGTCGGCGTGTGGCATGGGCGTATTGCTTGGCAGTGTCGGCAGTGCTCCTGCAACTGGCGAATATCGTATGACCTTTGACAACTTCTACCTAATGGATGGCATTCCTCTGGTTGTGGTTGGCTTAGGCATTTTTGCGCTTCCTGAGATTATCGATCTGCTGCGTCAGAACAAGCCAATCGCCAGTGCAAGTAAACTCGGCACAGGTTGGTCTGCGGGTGTTCGTGACTTCCTTGCAAACAAATGGCTTGCGCTGCGTTGTAGTGTGATTGGCTGTATTGTTGGTGCACTTCCCGGCCTTGGTGGCAGCGTAGTGGACTGGATCGCTTATGGTCATGCGGTGCAAACCACTAAGAAAGATCCTGAATTCGGTAAAGGCGATGTGCGTGGTGTGATTGCGCCTGAGTCGTCGAATAATGCTAAAGAAGGTGGTGGTTTAGTCCCTACGCTGTTATTTGGTATTCCGGGTTCTGGCAGCATGGCGGTATTCCTCGGTGGCATGGTATTGGTTGGCTTAGAACCGGGCCCTGCGATGGTGAGTACTGACCTTGATATTACTTACACTATCGTGTGGTCTTTGGCATTAGCGAACGTGTTCGGTGCTGGCGCTTGTATGCTGATTTCACCTTGGGTCGCTAGGCTGACCACGGTTCGCTACACCTTGCTTGCTCCATTCATGGTGATGGTGATTTGTTTCGCTGCATTCCAAGCAACACGCGACCTTGGCGACTTAGTCACGCTATTAAGCATCGGTACGCTGGGTGTGTTGATGAAGCGTTTCGACTGGCCTCGCCCTGCATTCTTGATTGGTTTTGTACTGGCCAATGGTATGGAAACCTACCTGTATCAAGCCGTGCAGTTTGACGGTGCTGCGTTCTTACTGCGCCCTGGCGTGATGATCATTGGTGCGTTGACGATTTTCTCTTTGTTCTTCATGTGGCGTCAAAGCGTGAAGAAAAACACGCAAAGTGAAGCACAAGACCCTTCGACTGAAACGGTTCAACCTTCAGTGAGAATCAGTAACCGCAAGCCTCAAGTTATCTTCGCTGCTTTGGTTAATATCGCGTTTATGTATGGTATTTATGACGGCTACCAACAGAGCTTCTTAGGTGGTGTGTTCACTATTATCATTGCCAGCATTATGTGGGTGCTATCTGCTGTGGTGCTATTCCAACTGCTGACCAAACCAGAAGGCGATGCTGTCTATTTCGATAATGAGTATGAGCAAGGGTACGCCTTTGATACCAACAGTATCAGCATGATGCACTACCTGTATTGGCTAGGCGCATTGATCCTTGGTTGCTACTTTGTGGGCTATGTGATTTCTATTAGTGCGTTCTTCTGTTTGTTCTTGATGAGTAAAGCTGGGCTGAGCTTGATGCGTTCAGCATCGGTTACCGTTGCTGCCACCGGTTTCTTACTGGGTTTGACTCACCTAATGGTATTGGATTTGCCGATAGGCTTACTACAAGAAACCGTTAACCTGCCTTGGCCAATTGGTTAATAGAAGGAAAGTAATTATGACGATTCGAACGATTATTATGCCCTTCGCTTCTACGGCAAACTCCGCTGAAAGGTTAGAAGGCGCGCTGAGCATTGCACAATATTTTGGTGCACATTTGGATGTGTTACACGCTCAAATTAGCCCACAACAGTTGATGCCAGAAGAGCGACAACTGTTACCGAGTAAGTGGTTAAGCCGTATCGACCAGTTAGTGAATAACTACGTTGCAGAAGACATGAACCAGTCTGAACTTGAGTTCACTACCTTGTGCGACAAGCTCGAAGTACCGTTGTGTGACAGTGATAACCTAGTGATGAATGAGGCCAATAAACACGTGAGTGCTCAATGGCATAATCTAACGGGTTATCGAGCGGATGTAGTCTCTGAGCGCGGTAAAGTGTCTGACTTAATCATTATCCCTAAACCGCTCAATGGCAAAAGTAGCGTGAGTTTTGACGTGGCGATAGAACATGGCAGTCGCCCAATCTTATTGATGCCCCGTGAACAGAAAATCTTTAACCCAGAATGCATTATGATTGCTTGGAATGGCGATGATCCGGGTGCGAGGGCTGTGAAAGCTGCGATGCCACTGCTTAGAAAAGCAAAGAACATCGTGGTGGTAACCAGTGAACGTTCACTCAACAAAAAGCCTAACCAACAAGATTTAAAGCGCTACTTGGGGCTGCATAACATCGAAGTGGAGTGCATTTCTTTTAAAGAGGGCAGAATAAAAACGCCTCAAGCGATCCTTGCTCATGCAGAGCAGTTTCATGCTGACTTGATAGTGGCTGGCGCGCTTGCGCATAAGAAGATGCATCAACAGATGCTGGGTGGCGTTACCAGAAGATTATTAAGTAAAACCAACGTGCCTCTGTTCATGGTGAGCTAATAAATCGTGAGTGATTTGTTCCCCCACATCACTCACTGATTCATCGAAGTTTAACTGCTGTCATGTCAGGCGCATGACAGCTTAGATTGTTAGAGTAAACTCATGGGCTAACTGATATGTGACCCGTCCGTCTATGCTTATGTGGTCATCGTATTTATTCTCCTTTTTACGATGACTGATTACCAGTTAGCCCCTTTTTATTTGAATGTGTGCAGCTCTAAACCAGAGCTGCCACTTTTCCTTTCGCTACCAATTGATCTCGAACCGAGTCGTATGCCCAGTTGAACGCAATCGCGTAAAGTACGAAGAAAATCACTAGGCCGATGTCCATGATCAGTACGGTTAGGAAGTCGAGTTGTAGAACCCACATCAAGACAGGTAGAGTCACTGTCATCAAGCCAAGTTCAAAACCTAATCCGTGCAAGACACGTGTTTTCTTAGTTCTTTTGCTTCGGTCAGCTCCGTAAATTTTGTCGTAGCCATAGTTGTAAACGTAGTTCCAAGCCATCGCTATCAATGATATTGCGAGCGCTAAGCCTGCCATTTCACCTGCGCCGTTTCCTGTAATATAGGTTGCAAGCCCTGCCATCAAAACCAAAGCAACCAATTCAAATAGCACCATGTGCAACATGCGTTCTTTATGTGACATTTTTCTAACTCTCTTTACGATTAAATAGCCGCCGATGGGCTAATGACTTGGCTAGATAATATCTTCTTAAGTGATAATATAAAGATAGTTAGCATCACATATAGTGATAGTAAGTTTTGGGAGACACCGAATGTACAACATTGAACAACTGAAAATGTTTGTGTATGCCGTTGAATTAGGGTCATTTTCTGCCAGTGCTCGTCAACTGGGTAAGGTACAGTCGGCGGTGAGCCAAGGCATCAGCAATCTTGAAATAGATTTTAATGTTGAGCTTTTTGATCGTTCGACTCGAAAGCCTTCACTAACCAAAGCGGGCGAGCAGTTATTTAAACAGGTGAAAGCGATCGTGCTGCAGGTTGAAGATCTGAATGTGACGGTTAACGCGATGGGTAGCGGTGAAGAGGGGCTCATCAAAATTGCATTAGATGATTCATTATTGGTCCCGAATCTATCTAAGATCCTTAGTCAGTTCAGTCATCAATTCCCAGCGACGGAAGTTGAATTGGTTGCGTGTACCACGACTGAGGTCAATCTGTTGATTATCGAAGAGAGAGCCGACATTGGATTAATGTTTACCAACTTGGCTTTTGATGTCGGTTCTGAGCCTTGCTTTATCGGTCACTTACCGTTTATTGCTGTGTGTCATCCAAGTCATGCGCTCGCAAAAACAGGTGTGGCGAAACTCTCTGATTTACTCCCGCATCGTCAACTAATGTTGAGGGGAGACAAAGGTAAGGTGATGGATCAGTTTCCACTGATTGCCGGAAAGGTATGGTGGTCAAACAGCTTTATTGTTATCAAAGAGATGGTACTCGGCAGCGATATTGGCTGGGCATATTTACCCAAGCACCTTGTCGAAGAGGAACTGAATAAGCAGCGTTTAGTGGAGATTAATGTCTCATTCGATCACAAAACATGGTCACCGCCCGTTGATCTTGTTCTGTCTAAAACACGCTCAAAAGGTCCTGCATTACTTTGGCTTGAACAAGCATTGAAAGGCCTATTAGACGAAACTGAATAAAGAAAAGGCTCACCGTTTAACGTGTGAGCCTTTCTGTTCAAAGTGATGCTGCTTTTTGTTAGTTCTAGTTCTAGGTGCAGACGTAGATGCTATACGCTAGGTTTAACCGTCTGACCGTTGTAGTACTTGTCTTTCATCTTAAGCGCCACGTTCACTAGGTAAATCAGCACAGGTACTTCAATCAGTGGACCGATAACACCGGCAAACGCTTGGTCTGAGTTGATACCGAATACTGAGATAGCAACGGCAATCGCTAGCTCGAAGTTGTTACCTGTCGCTGTGAATGCAATTGATGCGTTCTTGTCGTATTCAATACCCATCTTCTTACCAATGAAGAAGCTGATGAAGAACATCGCTGTGAAGTAGATAGTCAGTGGAACCGCAATCAACAATACGTCCATTGGCAGTTCTACAATCATCTCGCCTTTTAGGCTGAACATCAGAACGATAGTCGCCAGTAGCGCAATCAGTGTGATTGGAGAGATACGTGGAATAAACACATCGTTGTACCACTGCTCGCCTTTCATCGACACAAGGATCTTACGGCTTAGGAAGCCCGCTAGGAATGGGATACCTAGGTAGATAAGTACACTGTGTGCAATGTCGATCATCGAGATATCAACCAACATGCCTTCGTAACCAAATACTGGTGGAAGAACGCTGATGAACAACCACGCCATAAAGCTGTAGCTCACCACTTGGAATGCACTGTTTAGAGCAACCAATGCCGCGCCGTACTCTTTGTTACCGCCGCCGATGTCGTTCCAAACTAGAACCATCGCCACACAACGAGCAAGACCAATCAGAATCACGCCGACCATGTAACCTGGGTGGTCACCCAAGAAAGTCAGTGCCAATACAAACATTAGAATTGGGCCAACAAGCCAGTTCATGATCAAAGATAGTTTGATCGCTTTCTTATCTTTTACCACGGTGCCTAGCAGGTTGTAGTTAACCTTAGCCAGAGGTGGGTACATCATTAAGATAAGGCCAATCGCAAGCGGAATGTTGGTGGTACCAATAGACATAGATTCGTTCCACTGCTCGATCTGTGGGAATAGGGTGCCAAGCAATACACCAAGACCCATGGCAATAAAGATCCACAGTGTTAAGTAGCGATCTAGAAAACCTAATTTTGGCTTCATGATATTTTCTCTTTGGTTGATATCGTTAATCGTCGAAAAGCGATATTAAAAAACAAAAAAATACGCTTAGTTTATTCTGTATTCGACAAACTAAGCGCGATGAATCTATTTCAAAATGGTGTCGATTAGCGATTCAAATTGCTGAATATTACCTCGATTAATGCGGTAGCACATTTTCGGTGGTATCGATTCAGCAGTGATGAAGCCAGAGGTTTTCAAGATTCTTAGGTGCTCTGATACTGTCGATTGCGCTAAACCTAATTCGCTAACCAAGTCGCTGTTCAAACAGCCGCCCGATTTTTCTAGCGTTGAAAGGATACTCAATATACGAACTCTTGCCGGGTGAGCGAGCGCTTTGGCTAGAGCTGCCATTTGCTTTTCAGCTTCGGTATCACCATGTCCGATTGGTAGAGCACAGCCACCAGTTGTAGAGCAAGTTTCGTTCATATTGATGTTTCGCTTTCCATAATCGTTAAAAGACGATTAATAGTAAGCCCATTTTATATAAGGGTCAATGCTCGGTGTCAATTCGGTCCGATTTTAACGGACGATTTAGTTATGGTGGTTGAACTTAGTGATGGCTCAACCAAGTAAAATGGCGTTTAATGTCGATTAAATGCCATTTTACTTTCTGGATTATGCTCTAGTTGAGCACGGTATAGCCTCGATTGATCATGCAGTTACGATTAACTTGAAACTTCTGCTGCTCAGATAGCTCGGCGGATTGTCTTTTTTGAGCGTCGTGCTTTAAAGCGCCACTGATAATACCGATGCCAGCACCAATTTTTGCGCCATCATGGCCACTCCCGCCAGAGACTGCCCCACCAACCGCGCCCAGCGCTGCACCCTTAGCGGTTGAACCGACAATATCGCTGCCAAGAGAATCGACCTCTTCAGGCTTCACTTGTTGAGTATATTGCTCACATTCATACAGATCGGCGTGATACTGTGTTTTATCAACACCTTTAGTATCGACAATGATTTGATTAGCAAGTACTGAACTTGATGCTACAAGTAATATTGCTGCGATAGGAGAGAGTGGAAGTTTCACAAGATAGACCTCTAGAATATTCATTGTATTGTTAAAGCGACGTGTAGTTTTCGATGAAATCAAGGCGACGATCGGTGTATTCACCAGAATCCAACATTTTTGATAACCCACGAAGCGTGTTGTAAGGTTGAGATACGGCGACCATATTGATTAACCAAGATGGGATAGCTCCTCCTGGGTCACTCAACACTTGATAAGAAATATGGGTTGCATTGTTGTCCTGTGGTGTGAGAACCCATCGCGACTCTAAATGAGCTACTCTGACGATGCGTTTGTCGTCATTAGGCTTATAATTGGGTCTGCCGTGTTGTGTAATCATCACGGTTAATGCGTCTGGATCTTGCTCGATAAAGTTTTCGACAATGGCTTCACGATCCGAGACGGGCCAAGGCGCTTTTGTATAGGTTTTAGTGACCGTGTGTACTTCGCTAAAGTGTTCTATCTCTTCCATTTCATCAATGTTTTCTACCCATTGAGTGCCTACTGAAGTATCCGTAAACAAAGCGATGATTGAGGTAAGGTTGGCTTGGATATCGGCTTCTGCACGAAATTCCTTAAAATCGTTACCTTCGATTTTTCGATTGTAGACTTCGATGCCTTTCTTATTACGTACGAGCTTCCACTCATTTACATCCGACGCCAATACTGAAAAAGACGTCGCAATCATAACGAAAGTTAGAATCTTACTGATCATGACAGTGCTCGCCCTTTCCAAGTGATTTTATTGTTCTTTGATAAGCGATAACTGTTGAGAAGCAACAAGCTTTGCAACGAAATCCCCAAAGGCACGGTTAGCGCATAGCGAGCTGGTATAAAGAGCTCTTTGACCAAAATAAGATAAGTGACAATGGAAGCGAACAACATCAGAGCATTGATCGCTAAGGAATAGGCGTTGAATGATGAAGGGTCGCCGATGAAATGGTGAGTTGATACCAGCAGCATCACCGGGACAGCCCATGCAATGATATTCGTTTTGATGAATGTACCAAGTACTTGGAATCTTGATTGGCAATTTACAATAAGATTCATGTTTTTGGAGAAACCCGCCCAAATCGAACCAAAGTCTGAATACATATGAGTGCTCATGAGCTCGTCTGCAAAAGCCCAAAAAGCTTTTAAACCACATATCTTCATGAGTTTTGCAAAAGCGATGTCTTCGGATATCTTGCTGGCTACCGCAGTATGTCCACCTACCGCATCGTATGACCTTCGTGTAAACAACATGGCTTGGCCGTTAGCAATGGCGTCTGCTTTTGACTTGTCGTTTGCGTTTTTGAAGTTCATGTAAGACGCGACTGAAAGAAATATGCCGGGTAAGGTGATTTTCTCAACGGTTGATGTGAATGCTTGTCTAGGGTTGAACGACAGCAAATCCGTTTTGTGTCTTGAGGCGAAATGGATAACGCTCTGTAGCATCAAGGGTTCAGACTTTGTATCAGCATCGATAAAATACAAATATTCACCCGTTGCCTGCTGTGATCCCACCATACAAGCGTTGCTTTTCCCTAGCCAATTGGGCGGTAACTTTCTTCCCGATATGCAACGAACGTTAACACTCGATGTGTCGATGAGCGTATCAACAATGGCCCTTGTCGAATCAGTAGAAAAATCATCAACTACGATGATTTCAAACCTGTCTCTTGGGTAGTTTTGCTTCATTAGCGAACTGAGGCTGGTTTCAATATTATCTTCTTCATTTCTCGCAGGGATAATAATGGACACGGTTGGCCATTTGGTTCGGTTCAGCGAAATTTTAGGCATAATGTGAACGCGATGGCGCGCTAAATTGGCGAGTGTGATTAGAAACTTGATGGTAACGACGCAAAACAAGGTCGAAGTGATAGCTAGAATCATGATTACAGTAGTCAAAAACAGAGTGATAGAGTTTAAGGAGCGTATAGTCTTGAGGGCTTTCGTTCACCTCAGGTATGTAGGACTCAATCATTCAAAGCGGTATGTCGGGCCGTTCAGTTTTGCGTTTGAAGCACATTTGAAGCGAATTATTAGAGCTCAGAAATAAGCATTGCATTCATTGGCTACTCTAACGATATAATCGAACGCATAACCGTTACACAAGATAACGAAAAATCATAATTTACACTTTAATCTTTACTTATAGGTAAGCCCTGAAATGCCACAACAGAACATCAAATTTATCGCTGCTGATATGGACGGCACTCTGCTTAATGAACACGGAAAGTTAGACCCGGAATTCTTCAATCTTTATGAGCAACTAGAAGCTCAAAACATTATTTTTGCTGCGGCATCGGGTCGTCAGTACTACAGCTTGATGGAAACCTTTGCCCCGCTAAAAGATCGCATGATGTTCGTTGCTGAAAACGGCACATTAGTGATGCACAAAGGCCAAGAGCTCTACAGCTGCTTACTTGATACTGATGCCATCAAAGACATCATTAAAGAAGCGCGTGCCATTGAAGGTGCACATGTGGTGCTATGTGGTAAAAAGTCGGCGTACATTGAAACCAAAGATGAGCGTGCTCTAGCGGAGATCTCTAAGTACTACCACCGTCGTGAGCAAGTAGAAGATTTACTGGCGGTAGAAGATGATTTTATTAAGGTCGCTATCTGCCACTTCGACGGTTCACAAGAGAAAGTGAACCCAAGCATTAATGCCAAGTTTGGTGAGAACTACCAAGTGGTTGTCAGTGCGAAAATTTGGTTGGATGTGATGAATGCTGAGGCATCAAAAGGCGCGGCGATTAAACATCTACAAAACACACTCGGCTTCACTTACGAGCAGACCATGAGTTTTGGTGACTACCTGAATGACTTGGAAATGCTTAAAGAGAGCTACCACTCTTACGCGATGGAAAACGCACATCCAAAGCTGAAAGAGATCGCTCGTTTTGGCGCGCCAAGTAACGTTGATGCAGGTGTATTCCAAGTGCTTGAGAAGCTGCTAGCGTAACGCTCTTAAGCTCGATTCGATTTTTATCAAAGCCAACTCGTGAAAATGAGTTGGCTTTTTTGTTGGCTGCTGTTGTATTGAGTTAAATTTGAACGAGTGTTCAGCTTGTTGTAATCTAATCAGAAAGATGGGTATTCACTTTGAATTGAATACGCCTTAATAACGATATTTGGAATGACGATGAGCAAGAAACTTCAACTTGATATTATTTCTGACGTGATGTGCCCTTGGTGCGTGGTCGGCTACAAAAATCTAGAGCAAGCCGTTGCGGAACTTGGCTTAGAACAACAGATTGAACTTGAATGGCAGCCGTTTGAGCTTAATCCTGATATGCCGCAAGAGGGCGAAAACCTGCGTGACCATATCATGAGAAAATACGGTTCTAGCGCAGAAGAGAGCCAACGTTCACGTGAACAGCTTGCGGCTCGTGGCCAAGCGGTTGGGTTCGATTTCAATTTCTATGACAGCATGAGAATGGTGAATTCACGCCACTTACATGTGCTGCTCGATTTTGCTCTAGCGCACGGTAAACAGACTGAGTTAAAGCTACGCTTTTTTACTGCTCACTTCACAGAGCAGAAAGACCTGTCTGACCTTGAAGTCATGGCACAAGAGCTTGAAGCGGTTGGGCTAAACTCAACGAAGGCACTGAAGCGCCTAAAGAACACCGACAACTTGAAGCAAATTGAAGCGCAAGAGTTTGAATGGCAACGCATGGGGATCTCTGCGGTTCCTACTGTGGTGTTCAACCGTAAGAGTGCAGTAACGGGCGCGCAGACGGTAGAAACCTACAAGCAGATTCTTCAAGAGCTTATTGCTGAATCATAAACGGATCATTGCTATCAATTAGAGTCTGAATTTCATGGAATCACTGTCACTCGCTCAAGCGCAAAAACTGGTATTGCTTTCGCAAAAGCTGCCTCCTAAGAAGTTGCCACCTAAGAAGCAACGTAATAGTGGCGCTTTGGCGAACACGTTGTCTGCGATTGAAAACCTTGGCTATGTGCAAATTGATACCATTTCCGTGATTCAGCGAGCCCACCATCATACGTTGTGGAATCGCAATCAAGACTACCAACTTAACCATCTTGATAAGTTGTTAGAGCGTCGAGAGGTGTTTGAGTATTGGTCGCATGCCGCCGCTTATTTACCCATGCGTGATTACCGCTTCAGCCTACATCGCAAGAATGGTTTTGCGAGCGGTAAGCTCAAGCATTGGTATAAAAAAGACGACGCACTGATGGCTCATGTTCTCAAGCGAATTGAGAATGAAGGGCCGTTGATGGCGAAAGACTTTGAAGGGGATAGGCCAAACCCCGGCGGGTGGGGCGGTAAACCGGCCAAGCAAGCACTAGAAACCTTATTCATGCAAGGCGACTTAATGGTGCCAAGTCGAGTAAACTTTCATAAGGTGTATGACCTTACCGAGCGAGTTTTTCCGAGTGGCATTGATACCTCTGAGCCGACAGAACAAGAGTACATCGAGCATCTGATAACACGTTATTTAGAGGCTAACGGAGTTGGAATAGCGTCGGAAATGAGTTACCTACTCAAGAACACAAAGCCTTTGATTCAGAAAGCACTCCAACAGATGCTTGAAGATAAGCAGGTTCTGAAAGTAGATATTCAAGGCTCTGATTACTATGTCCTGCCAGGTGCTTTTGATCTGCTGAATCTGCCCCTTTCCAGAACGAAGCTAAAGATACTGTCTCCGTTTGATAATCTGCTGATTCAACGAAAGCGAATGCAATCATTGTTCAACTTTGACTACCTCCTAGAATGCTATGTTCCAGAGGCCAAGCGTCAGTTTGGTTACTTTAGTTTGCCGATTCTGTGGCAAGGTAAGCTGGTGGCGCGAATGGATTGCAAGGTCGACAGGAAGACCCGTTTACTCAATATTCGTAACTTGGTTGTTGAAGGCAGCGTTAAAACTCATGAGTCATTGATTCATGCCTTATGCGAAGAACTTAAACACTTCATGGCGTTTAACCAATGTGATGAGATGATCGTCCATAACACCACACCTTCCGATCTTGGCAAGCGCTTGATGAGCCATTGGCAAACAGTCTAGCGGTCTTGGTTGTTTAGAAAGCGCTTAGTTACTCAGAAAGAGCGGCTAATAAAAACTCGACAAAGATTCGGTTCTTCAACGACAGTTGTTTGGTTTTGTAGAGTAAGTGAATCGGCTTAGGCAACGGCGCCATACCGGGTAGAATTTCCAATAACGCTCCACGATCAATCTCTTCTGCGACTAAGATAGTCGGCTGTAACAACACGCCCACACCTTGTAGGGCGGCATATCGCAACACATCACCATTATTCGACATCAAGCGTACACGTTCTTTATTCGGAGTGGCGTGAGGGGCTTGGCTGCTGTAACTGAACCCAAGCGATGGGTGTTGTGCCAAGTCTTCTAATACTCTGATCTGAGCATGTTGGTTAAGGTAATCGGGCGCCGCGCAATAACACATCTCATAATCCCCTAAATACCTTGCGACCAAGCTTGAATCGGACAGGTCGCCAATTCGCACAATCAGGTCAATGTCGGATGAATAAGGGTCGACAAGGTCATTATTCAACATCAGCTCAACGTTGATGGTTGGGTGATGTGCGAGAAATTTAGCCACGATAGGGGCAAGTACCTTGTTCCCATAGGTGACAGGGCAGTTAATTTTTACCGTGCCTTGCGGTTGATTTTCCAAGGTTTGAATCAGGTTCTCTGCATTGCTGATGTCTTCGAGAATTCGCTTACACTCACGATAGTAAAGCTGCCCTGAGTCGGTTAACGATTGCTTACGCGTGGTGCGGTGGATCAGCTGAGAGTTCAGACTGGTTTCTAAGGAATGGATATGCTTACTGATCATGGTCGCCGACAGGTTGAAGTGGTTTGCGGCGCTACGAAAGCTGCCTTGTTCCACCACGTAGACGAAGACTTTCATGCTGGTTAACTTATCCATTGAACACTCTTGGTTGATAAATAATAAACAAAAGGTGAGTTTATCAATTATTAGGGGTTAATTATATTAATGGCAAACCGATAATTAACTAAAATAAGAGCGTGAAATGCCTCAAATGAACGAAACCATCTTTGTTACTGCCGAACTTAAGATCAAAACTAACATAGAGCGATCTGTTGCGATCGAAGCTATCGAACAGTTTTGTTTAGACATGCAAAGCGAGCCAGGCTGCCTACAAGCGATTGCAACCTATGATCAAAGCCAAAGCGATCGTGTGATTCTGCTTGAGCAATATGTAAACCGCGAGGCGATCAATCAGCACTTTGTGATGCCTCATACCCAAGCGTTTATTGAGCGTGATATTACGGAATTAGTGCAAGCATTTGAAACGCAACGTGGACCTATCAAAACACAAGAGCAGGAGATTTGAGCCATGAAATGGGGAATCCTAGGAACCAGCTTTATCTCAGGCGTAATGGCGGATGCGATTAAAGGCGATGCTCAAAGCGAGTTGTATGCCGTTGCTGGTCGTACTGAAAAAACACTTAACGAGTTTGCTGCTCAATACCAACCAACACGAACCTTCAACAGCTATGAAGCCTTGATTGAAGATGAGTCGGTCGACATTATCTACATTGCTCTGCCAAACCATGTCCATCATGAGTATGTGATTAAAGCGGCTCAAAAAGGCAAAGCGATCTTGTGTGAGAAGTCTCTGTCGGTAGATATGGAAAAAACCGAGCAAGCTTTACAAGCCGTGAAAGAAGCGGGCGTATTCTTTGCAGAAGGTTTGATGTATCTAAACCATCCACTTATCGCCAAGCTTCATCAAGAATTAGCAACCGGTGAGATTGGCGAAGTGCGCTCAATCCAAGGTTCCTACGTTGCGGCGATTGATCAGTTCGTGAACCCTGCAAGTAAAGGCGCGCTGTACAACCTTGGCTGCTACCCAATGTCGCTGATTCACTCTGTCGCGCAGCAGCAATTTGGTGAGAGTGTGTTCGATGATGTGCAGATATCAGCAATCGGTCGACGAGGCCAAGATGGCAATATCTGTGAATCGTCGGCGATGATGCGTTTCAATGACCGCTTTACCGCGCAAATCCATACTGCTGAAGACCACGGCTTAAAGCATGGTTTTACTATTCTAGGTAGCAAAGGCTGCATTACGTTAGATACTAACCCTTGGTTACCGACGGCAGAAAACACGTTTACGGTAGAGGTCTATGAGACGTCGACACGTGAAGTGAAAGTCGAAGCGCAAGGCGATGGTTTCCATTATCAAGTGCGTAATATCCGCCAAGCGGTTGAGCAAGGTGACACACAACTTGCTGCGCCAATGGCAACCCACCAAGACTCTCGCGTGATCATGAAGTTATTAACTGATTGGGAACAAGCGGCGAGCTAACATCTTCGTAAATTCTATATTCGCCTCATGTTTGATTGCCTCGTAAGCGATCAAACATGAGGCGTTTCCTCTATATCTTCTAGTCGAATCTCCCGATAAATACTTTGCATTTGAAACCGCCACAGTGTCCAATATCAGGTAGTACTAAACTGACCGAAAAACCTTATTTCTTAAGGTGTTAAATAGGACCTTTACCGCATGCGTAAATCAGATAAGAAAATCGAGAATCAAATCAGAGACGTGTTAACTGACGTTTGTGAAGACACGCTGAAAGGCTTCGATGGTTTTTTGTGGGTGACTCACTCGGTCAACTTCTCCTCTTTTCCGCAAAGTTTGAAAATTGTCTGTGTATTCGATACCAATCAGGATAGAACGAACTTCTTAAGTGGTGAAGGCAAGCAAAGTGTCTCAGGGGCTATTCAACAAGCGTTCAATCAAGTTGGAATTCAACTGAAGAATATCGATAAGTATGTGAGCTACGATACGCAAGAAAACTGCGATCGTGACCATCAAGGGAAGTGGAACAAGAGGCTTTAAGGAGCGTTGTCATCGTTCTTGTTTAGACAGCCTATCCAAATTGAGTTTCAACATTGTGGCGCTCAAACTGAGATTCGATACAGCAAATCCAAGTCATGCTCTGAGTTCTAGGCTCTGATAACTTCCCATCTTCCAAACCGTATTATTCTCATTTTGAGAAAATCTGAGCTGATTTCTCGTTAGCCGGATAAACTTGGTTTCCAAATAAAATTAAAATCATAAAAATTTATCTTTTCCTTAATGCATTGATTTTGAATCGGCATTTGCTCGTTTTACTTGCCACCGATGAAACAAGACAGACGAGCACTTGAACAATGCTGCCATGTAGTCGATACTTTTTTCGTATTTTGATTCCTAAATTGACACGTAAGTTGGCTGACTTTTCGTCTTGCGATTTAAGGCATGACAGTATCGATTAGGAAATTTGAATCATGAAAACCTACATTTCTGGGCTGCTCGCACTCATACCGTCATGTTTAATCGCTGGCTACGCTTTTGCTGTTGGTACAGCAGTTGTGCTGCCAGGGCAACATGAAGCGGGTGTCGATCTTTCGGGCTCCCCACTATCTGCGAATGCCGTCATTGATTGGGAAATTTCCAACAGTGATATTGTGTTCGGAGCTTATGCCGACAAAGCCGACAATGAGCGGGCTACGACAATTGGTTATATGTACAACCAAGTCATGGCGATGAACTCGGGTTGGTTGGAGAACGATCTCCGTAACCAAGCTGAGTTAGAAGGCCTCAATTTCGAAGACTATTTCCTGCACTTTTCTGAAGATACTGTCATTGCCGAAGTTAATAAAACTCACGGCGAAAAGACCCTTTTAAACCGAAAACCTATGCTCTTGGGTTATACAGCCAGTGAAGACCATGCTGGCTTTTGGCTGTATCAAGAGCCTCCGTGGGATGCCGATGTGTTTGAGAATTTCGAACAGGGTGGGGCTTTGTATGTCTATCATGCTGAGCAGTTCGAACGGCTGACCTTTAAATTCTCACAGTTTGCTGGCAACGGCGAATTCTGGATTGAATACCCAACGGCTATTGATTATCACGGAAGGGTTTCACAGTGGGAAAGGCTCGATGTAAAGAAAGACAAAACGCTCAATATGACCAAAAACCAATCGGTGATCTGGAACCTTCCGGATAACTGGGTAAGAGCCACGACTCATGATGGCAGTGGTGCGAGTTATGGCGGCGGCCAGTATTTTGGCTCCACCTTTTTGAGAGATGGTGGGCGCTTATACGTTGTGAGAGTTCGTTGGCAAAGTGAGAACGCCGACGACAGGCCGCGTTTAAAAGAAGTAAAACTGAAAAACAGTTTTCCAACCGTCAAGTTAACCGACGCTCCGATTACAACGCCGGACGGCAATGCTATAAGCCAATGGCGAAAAATCCGCGGCTTTGATGTGTCTGCAGACCTAGATGGCGATAATTATTTGTCGCCAAGCGAGTATCGAAATCGAACCAATAAGAACGCGACAGCGCGTTTTCGTTGGGAATCAAGAGTGGTGCCATTTGGTCGAATGTGGAGCGCTAACTCATCTTGGTCGCTAACGAACGTCGCAAACGCGGATTATCTATCTGCTATTCATCGCTACTACAAGCAAAGCTGGGCAAGCCAAGGTTTGAATGGTGCGTATAACGACGACACAAATAAACTCATTGGTTCGAACCAGTTCTATGTTCATTCTGGCGGGCATGTTCAAGAGTTAGGAGCAGTTGCGGATTCGAATCAAGCGGATGATCTCTATAAACAACAATTTTCAGCGTTTCTGAAAAATCTATCTGCTTTAGAAAGTGATGCGTCGATTGGATTGAACATCGGAACGGCGAACTTACTGGGTCGAAATGGACAGTCTCATCTTAGCGAGGCGGGATCTCTGTATTTACGAGAGCACTACATTTTTCCATCTACTGGGTTTAGTGGTTACTCGGGAATCTCTAAATTCTGGGATAACTCTGCGCTCGCCTACAATGGGCAAAGTGTTATTTTTCAGGCGACAACGCGTTATGGGCGAGTTCAGTATATTGGAAATAGTGAAGAGAATTGGAAGCAAGACCAATACTCGACCCTAGCGATCTACCACCTCAATCGACACGCTCAACATAGCTACTTTAATCAGTGGAACAATGGTTACGTCTATGGAAGTGGCAATACGACGGCTGACACTTTCTGGCAAAGTGGTGTCCCTAAAAATATCGCCTACCAACCAAGTTCGTTATTGGCCGTTGATTTGGGAGAGCCGAGTCATCAAATCCCACAAGGCTTCGAGCCGATTCCTTTGATGCTATCGACAACGACACCTCAGCCCGCTGACTACACCATCGTTGGCGATGCCTCGATGAACGAAATGGTGCATGCTGATCTGCCCAATGGCATGACTCACGTTCTACCGACGTTCACGTACTTTATATATCAATCTGAAAATCAGGTGGTTGCTGGTGGTCCTGAGGACATGGTGTTAGCGAGAGAGTTCAGCAATGGTCGTGTGTTGTATCGCACGGATTTCCACGGTAAGAATCCGAGCTTTTATGACGCGGCAAAACTCACCATCGCGCTGGATGTTCCAATGAAACCTGTTGATGCTAACGGTAACGTTGGTGAGTATGTGAGTGAAATAGAAATTGGCGGTTATGAAGGGCTTTTCTTACTTTATTAGAATCAATGCGAGTGAGTACTCTCGAACCAGAGCAGACTAGAATTTAGGTTCGGGATATGAGCTTATTCTTTTTACACTGTTTGAACTCTTTGGCGATCCACGATTGCTCGTTTAAACCATTGTCGATTAGAGCAAAAAGGTAGCCATCGACTTTGCCTGACGCCGCAGGATATTCTTGAAAAGCGTGCTTAGGGTAGCCGGGGTAATCCGTCTCGTATTGAGCGTCTAACTGCTTACCGAGTTGACGCCATTTTACGAATAACTCAGAAGAAGATGTCTCAACCTTATATTGACCCAAAATACGTTGGTGATGAGTTAACGCCACTTTAGCGCAGTGGTTGGTCTGTACGACTTTTTGTATCAATTCTACTTGTTCTTCACTCATGGTTTTCGCCAGTACATTCTCTTGTTCGATGCGCGCCATTCGCTCACCAAACGTTTCAGCATGGGTGGGAAACACAAAAGTAAGCGGTAAAGCCAATACCAAAAGACGCTTGTAGAACATAACCTAACTCTTTGAATGGATTCGCGGCTATTATGCCGCCCGCCGCCAATATTATTAATGAATATAAACGCTTAATTGTAAGAATTATTTTTGTCGAGTAGATAAATAGATGGTTTTGGAGTTGTGGCATTCAGGCTCTGAATGTTGGGTTGTTTTACGAAGCGACACCGATAACCTAATCAACCCAATATCTGACCATCTTGATTATAAATGTTGGATATCAATCGAGTGGTAGGAAAAACCGATCGCTTTAGCGGCGTTCAACAAAGCTTGTTGAGTCTTGAATACCCTGGGTTGCATTTTTCTGTCGGATTCAAGAAAGCTGTTTACTCCCCACTTATGACTTTTTACCATTAAGTAATAACCATTAGCTCCAGGGGACACGACACCAATTGCTGCTTTCAGGTCGCCACGACTGAAATGCTTTTTGAACTCACGTAATACCATATCAACATCCTTATTCGATGATAAAAAAAGGGAGCGCATTGCTCCCTAGTTAGTGCTTTTCTTAATGTTTACAAGAATGCGCGGTATGGCAGTTCTGGGTCATTTGTGAAGATGTCTGCAAAGCCACGGAAGTGCTGGTAGTGCATGCGGCCTTTATCTGTTGGGTATGTGTATTTACCACCAACTTGCCAGAAGAAAGGTGCGAAGCCGTATTGAAGACGTTCTTTCTTCATGTTCCACAGCATTTCGATTTCACGCGGGTCATTTTGGAAGTTAGCCCAAATGTCGTGGTGGAACGGAACAACTACTTCACAGTTCAAAGACTCAGCAGCACGAAGAATGTCTGAAGATGTCATTTTGTCTGTTACGCCACGTGGGTTCTCACCGTAAGAAAGCAGTGCAACGTCGATCTTGTGGTCATTACCGTGTTTAGCGTAGTAGTTTGAGTAGTGAGAATCACCAGAGTGGTAAACTGAACCGCCTGTTGTTTCTACTAGGTAGTTCACTGCACGGTCGTCCATTCCGTCTAGAATTTCCTTGTCTAGGGAAGATGTTCCTTCAGGAAGTGTCACTAGAGCAGTACGGTCGAATGCATCAAGAACCTTAATGTTGACGTCTTTGATCTTAATTTCGTCACCAACTTTCGCGATAACACAACGATCTTCTGGTACACCCCATTTCATCCATAAATCAACACACGCTTTAGGGCCAATGAATTTAACGTGGTCGCCGCAGTTTTGTAGAACTGCCGCTGCAACGTTGATATCAATGTGGTCGCCGTGGTCATGAGACGCCATAACTGCATCGATCTCTTTGATAGCGAAAGGGTCCAATGGGAAGATCGCAGTACGTAGGTTTGGTTGAAGTGCTTCCACACCGCCCATACGCATCATTTGGTGCTGGTTTTTCATTTTTTGAACGGCTTGTGTTTTTTTACCAGTACCACACCAGAAGTCCATTGATAGGTTTGCACCCTCTTCTGATTTTAGCCAAATACCTGTACAGCCAAGCCACCACATAGAAAACGTACCTGGTTGAACAACAGTTTGCTCTATCTCTTCATTTAACCATGTGCCCCACTCAGGGAATGTATTTAGGATCCAAGACTCGCGAGTGATTTCGTTTACATTGCTCATGATAATACCTTTTATTTCAATAATTTGATTAATTTTGGATGTAGGGAGCCGAGCGCCTTAATTTGGATTAAGGCACTGAGCTAAATTTATTATTATTGGTGGGCTAGTCAGCCCTGCGATTTAAACTAGGATGACTTGCGTCCCTTGAGCTTCAATCAGTTTTACGACTTCGGGATTGGCGTCTTTACCGGTGATGACGATGTCTATTTGCTTGGTGCTGCAAAAGAGCATTCCGGTACGTTGTCCAACTTTTGAACTATCGACCACGACGACAAGCTTATCGACCTGTTCGAGCATTTGTTGTTCGGCTACGGCCGTTAACATGTCGGCCTTGTACAGCCCGGCATCCGTTAAGCCTTTACCTGAGGTGAACATCCAGTTTCCCGCATAGCCGCCTAATGAATTAGGGGCAGGGTTTAGAAAGATGTTCTGCGCTTTGTTGTATTGACCACCAATGATGATGACATCGTCATGATCTTCGTTGATCAAGTAGCTTGCGAGTGGAAAGTAGTTCGTTACGATTTGAACGTCATCGCCACATAATTGCTGACCGAGTAGAAAGGCCGTCGAACCACAGTTGATCACGACTGTATCGCCAGCCTGACAAAGCCCTGCAGCTGCTTGAGCAATCTCTGATTTCTCTTCATAGAACTCAGTGCTGTTGATATTCAGTGGTGACCACTTTCTCTTCTGAGTTTCTACTCGTTCCGCACCATTTCTAATTTTTCTAAGTCGGCCAACTTCATCTAACTTAGCGATATCGCGTCTAGCAGTAGCAGGAGAAACGCTAAATTTATCAATAATATGAGAGACGTTGATTGTCTGCATATCTTCTAATAGCGACAAGATGCCGTTATGTCTTTGTACTTCATTCATATTTATCACTCTTTTTGTCGTTGTGACAATTTAATGATTACTTTTGATTTGTTTTGATTCTAATAATCACCATCATGATTGTCAAACCACATCGCTATAAAAACCAGATCTTAATCACAATGTTTTATAAGTTGTTGATTTTGTTGTATTTATTATTTTGACGTGTGATCTAAAGCTCAATTAAGCACATTCTAAGTATGGTTAATTGATATAAATCAAAGTAATCACAAGTGAGCATTGAATGATTACTTTTGATTGGTAAAGTCTAGTTCGTGAGCAAAACTAGAATCATCACATCCTATAAATCATTAAAATTAAAAATCAATCAGGGGTAAAGATATGGAATTCTTATACGATATTTTCTATATTTTTTACAGTCAGGTAATGACCAAAGCACCGTTGCTACTCGGTCTTGTTACTTGTCTCGGCTACATCCTTCTAAAACGTGACGCAACAACTGTTATCTCCGGCTCTATTAAAACCATCGTTGGTTTCATGATAGTGCAGGTAGGTGCAGGAACATTGGTAGCGGGTTTTAAACCGGTTATTGAAAAAATGAGTGAAATACATGGATTAACGGGATCGGTAATTGACCCTTACACCTCCATGATGTCCACCATGGAAACCATGGGCGACAATTACTCTTGGGTTGGGTATGCAGTATTACTGGCTCTTGGGCTAAACATTCTACTTGTTGCCTTCCGACGTATTACGGGTATCAGAACCATCATGCTAACTGGGCATATCATGTTCCAGCAAGCTGGCCTCATTGCTGTTTTCTACTTCGTGCTTGGTGCAGGTATGTGGGAAACCATTATTTATTCAGCAATATTGATGGCGTTGTACTGGGGTATCTCCTCAAACATCATGTTCAAGCCGACTCAAGAAGTGACTGGCGGTGCGGGTTTCTCAATTGGTCACCAGCAACAGTTTGCGTCATGGGTTGCGACCAAAGTTGCACCGAAACTTGGTGACAAGAATGACAGTGTTGACCACATCAAACTGCCTAAATGGTTACACATTTTCCACGACAGCATTGCAGCGACCACACTTGTAATGACTGCGTTCTTCGGCATCATCCTTCTTTCATTTGGTCTTGATAACCTTCAGGACATGGCAGGTAAAACGCACTGGTTCATCTACATTTTTGAAACTGGTTTGAAATTCGCTGTTGCCATTCAAGTCATCGTTACTGGTGTTCGCATGTTCGTTGCGGAACTGTCCGAGGCATTTAACGGTATTTCTCAACGCCTTATTCCTAACGCTGTTTTAGCAATCGATTGTGCGGCTATTTACGCCTACTCTCCTAACGCAATGGTATTTGGTTTCATGTGGGGCGCAGTGGGTCAATTCACCGCTGTTCTTGCAATGCTAGCGTTTGACGCACCAATCATGATCATTCCTGGCTTTATCCCAATGTTCTTCTCGAACGCAACTATTGGTGTGTTTGCTAACCACTTTGGTGGTTGGAAAGCGGTGATGAAGATCTGTTTCGTGATGGGCATCATCGAAGTGGTTGGTTCGGCTTGGGCAATTCATATCTTTGCTCAATCTGGTACTGAGTTTAACGGCTGGATGGGTATGGCTGACTGGGCACTTGTGTTCCCGCCAATCATGCAAGGTATCTCTAGCTCTAGCATGTTCTTCTTTGTGATTTTGGCTCTGGCTGGTGTTTACATGTTCTTCGCTTCTAAGCAACTACGAGCTGAAGAAGACGCAGAAGCTGCTGCTGAAACAATGACCGCAGTAACGCCTGAAGGCATTGAGGTTGAAGTCGCGGTTCCACAACAATCGACAGCAACCGCTGAAGCACCATCTGCTTCTACAACATCAGAAACTCGAATCTCACCAGCAGCTGACCAGAAACCGGTTCGTGTCTTAGTGTGCTGTGGCTCAGGACAAGGTTCTTCAATGATGTGCTCTAAGAAAATCAAAGAGTACTTGGACAAGAAAGGCATCCCAAGCTCGACCTTTAACAGCGCCATCACTGATTACAAATCACACCTTGGTTCATTCGACATCATCGTTACTTCGGTTGCTCTTGCAGCGAAGATCACGGGTCTGCCGGAAGGTAAGCAACAGTTAGCGGTTAAGAACATGATTATGGTGAAAACTTTCGGCGACGAACTTGTTTCCATCATCGAGAACAACTTCCATAAATAATTAAAAACGGCTCAGTGGTGTCGCACTGCTGAGCCAATAAAAACAATTATATAAGTGAGCAATAACATGAACTTAAAAGAATCTCTTATCAAGAATAACTCTATCCTACTGAATGCAAAAGCAGCCGACTGGAAAGCGGCGATCAAGCTAGGTACTGACGCATTGGTGAAAGCGGGCGTGGCTGAAGAGCGTTACTACGATGCGATTACCAAAGCGATTGGCGAAGAAGGCCCTTATATCTGTATTCATGATGCGTTCGCTCTACCTCATTGTCGCCCTGAAGATGGTGTTATTCGCACCGGATTTGCATTAACCGTGCTTGAAACGCCAATCACTTTTGAAGGTGTTGATGAGCCTGTTGATGTGTTGATCACGCTAGCGGGTAAGGACTCAGAAGAGCACATCGAAGGGACGATGCAAGTCGCGAACTTGATTGAATTTGACGAAGACTTCTCAAAACTTCGTGCATGTAAAAGCCCAGAAGAAGTCGCGCGTTTAATTGATGCTGCTTTGTTGCAAGCGGAAGCGGCTTAAGGAGTCGATATGTCTAAATATAGCCAATTGAAACAACGTGTCTTAGAAGCCAATTTGCAGCTTCCTAAATACGGTTTGGTGACATTCACTTGGGGCAATGTCTCTGAGTTTGACCGTACTAATGGCGTGATAGCGATTAAGCCATCAGGTGTCGAATACTGCGATATGACAGCTGAAGATATGGTGGTCGTCGATCTAGAAGGCAACATTGTTGAAGGGAAACTTAATCCTTCAAGTGATACCGCAACGCACTTAGAGCTTTATAAAGCATTTCCTGAAGTGAGTGGCATTGTTCACACGCATTCACGCAGTGCCACCATTTGGGCGCAAGCGGGTATCGATATTCCAGCCTTGGGCACCACTCACGCTGACTATTTCTATGGTGACATCCCATGTACACGTCGATTGTCTCACTCTGAGATTTCTGAAGAGTACGAAAAAAACACTGGTTTGGTGATCATTGAAGAGTTCAAGCAACGTCGCATCGATCCAATGGCCGTTCCAAGTGTGATTGTTGCAGGACATGCGCCGTTCTCTTGGGGCAAAGATGCCAACGATGCGGTTCATAACGCGGTGGTATTAGAAGAAGTTTCGGCAATGGCGTTAGCAACACGCACATTGAATAGTGGCATCAAAATACAGCCAGAACTATCCGACAAACACTACTTACGTAAGCACGGTGAAAATGCTTATTACGGCCAACAGTAAATCGGCTTTCGTTTAAGTAAGTCGTTTCTATTCGAAGTAGCTTCAATATTGATTAGGCCCGACTTCAGGGAATAAGTGAGAGGAATCTATGTATAAAGTGCTGGCGTTAGATCTCGATGGAACCGTGTTAAAGGATGATCACACGATTCATCCAGAAGTAAAAAAGGCGATTCAAGAAGCCAAACAAAGTTGTCACGTCGTGATTGTTACTGGCCGACACCACACAGCAGCACGACCTTACTATTACGAATTGGGGCTAGATACGCCAATCATCTGCTGTAACGGTACTTATGTTTATGACTATCAAACTGAAAAGGTACTGACTCAAAACTCGATAGATAAAGACAAAGCGCTGACCTTCATCGATATGGCAGATGAGTTTCAGCTTAAAATGGTCATGTACATCACGCATGCCATGACGTACTCACACTACAACCCATTTGCCTACATGTTGGCATTGGAAAGTTGGGCAGAAACGGCACCAGAGCAACATCGCCCTCGAATTTACCAAGTGGAATCATTCATTGAAACGGCTCAGCAAGCCGAACACGTTTGGAAGTTTGTGGTGGAAGGTAGCCAAGACTCAGTAGACCGTTTAATGCAACACCCATGGATAGAAGAGAACTTCAACGGTGAACGTTCTTGGTCAAACCGAATCGACTTTGCTGCAAAAGGTAACAGTAAGGGCCTACGCCTTGCTGAATACATCGCAGAACTGGGTTATCAAGCCGATGACGTGATTGCCGTCGGTGATAACCACAACGACATATCCATGCTCAAGTACGCCGGGTTAGGCGTAGCGATGCTCAATGCTGATGACATCGTCAAGTCACACGTTCAACGCGTGTGCTCAACAGATAACAACCATGATGGCTTAGCCCGTCTAATACGTGAACAAATTAAAGGATATCAACATGACTAAACCAATGATTCAGATCGCCCTAGACCAAACAAACCTTCCTGCTGCCATTGAAGTGGCAAACAACGTTGAAAGCTTTGTTGATGTGATTGAAGTGGGCACTATTTTGGCGTTTGCAGAAGGGATGACGGCGGTTTCTACGCTTCGTAAGAATCACCCAGACCATATCCTTGTATGCGACATGAAAACAACAGATGGCGGTGCTATTTTGGCTCGTATGGCATTCGAAGCGGGCGCTGATTGGATTACCGTTTCTGCTGCTGCACACATCGCAACCATTGGTGCATGTAAGAAAGTCGCTGATGAATTTAACGGTGAAATCCAAATCGAAATTTACGGCAATTGGACAATGGACGACGCTAAATCATGGGTAGATTTAGGTATCTCTCAAGCTATCTATCACCGTTCTCGTGACGCTGAATTAGCCGGTGTGGGTTGGACAGAAGAAGACCTTGTGAAGATGCGTGCATTGTCTGAAATGGGCATCGAGCTTTCTATCACAGGTGGCATCGTGCCTGAAGACCTTTACCTATTTGAAGGCATTAAAGCGAAAACCTTTATCGCAGGCCGCGCACTTGCAGGCGATAAAGGTAAAGAGACAGTAGAAGCGCTAAAAGCTCAGATCGACCGTTACTGGAACTAGGAGGCGTTATGTATCAAAACCTGTTACGCCACCGTGTAGGGCTTTATGAAAAGGCCCTACCTAACGAACTCAGCTGGGAAGATAAACTTAAGCAAACCAAAGAACTCGGCTTTGATTTTCTTGAGATATCGGTAGACGAATCAGACGAGCGTCGCAGCCGATTAGATTGGAATGACGAAGAAGTGTATGCCTTGCGTCGTCTTTGTGAAAAGCACGGTGTACCGTTGCAGTCCATGTGTTTAAGCGCGCATCGTAAGTTCCCATTCGGTTCAGCAGATCCGGCGATTCGTGAACAAGCGGTTATCCATATGGAGAAAGCGATCTCGTTGGCTTATAAGTTGGGTATTCGTACCATCCAACTGGCTGGCTATGACGTTTACTACGAGCCTGCTGATAAAGTGACTCACCAGAGGTTCATTGAAGGCATGAAGCTTTCGGCGCAGTTGGCGGAAAGATCAGGGGTAATGCTCGCTGTGGAAATCATGGATACCGATTACTTGAACTCTTTGAGTAAGTTCGAAGTGCTGAGTCGCGAAATCAATTCACCGTATTTCACGGCGTATCCGGATGTGGGCAATATCTCTGGTTGGAATTACGACATAGTGACTGAGCTAAAACTGAGTAAGCCTCATATCACTCAGATCCACCTCAAAGACACTTATAAAGTGACTGACGAGTACAAAGGGCAATTCCGAGACTTAGTGATTGGTGATGGCGAAGTTGACTTCAATGCTATTTTTGAAACGTTGAAAGAGACTGAGTGCGTTGTACCACTCGTGATCGAGATGTGGGCTCAAGATGAACGCTGGAAAGAGAACATTCTCACGGCACAAAAACGTTTGAATGATGTTTGTGTGCAAACGGGTGTTCCGAGATTGTTTGACCACTAACTCTACCTAGAATGATTAACCAGTTTCTCTTTGCGTTCTTCATGCTCCTAACGAAAAGAGAAAATGCAGCATATTGCCCCCAATATGCTGCATTTTTATATCAACATGTCGCTCTAAACTGTTGAAGCTGAGGTTATGTCAATTTCGAAATAGTGGCGGTTCTTAAACTGCGATAGTCACATGATCACGGCCCACTTCAGCCATCTGAATCAGGTAGTCCGTGTGGTATTTTTTCTTGATGACGATTTGGCTACCGATTTCAGCAACAATCTTTACCACTTCCAACGCATCAGAAGGATGCAATGAAGAGTCTTTTGAAATTTCGATATTAACGCCTAAATTTGCCAATTTGATGATGTCGCTAGAATGCATGGTCGTGTCCAAGGTTTTTGATTTTCGTGGACTATATCATCTTCAATTTATGCAACTCTACTTGGTTTAAGTAAAAATGGGTGAGATGTGCTCAAAATATGATTTCAATAGTAAAACAACGGCTTTTATTGCATCAATTCGTCTAATTGTCGGATTGTTGAATAAGATCATATTAAGACGATCATGAATAGGTTTTATGTATGGTGATTAGTAGTATGAGTCTCAAAACAATATGAGAGATTGACGATGCCAAAGTTAGATAAATATAAAGGAATTATTTTTGATCTCGATGGGACTCTGGTCAATTCTATGGTGGCACACGCTCATGCATGGCAACAAACTTGTGAGAAGTTCGGCATTCCCTACGACAAAGAATGGTTAGATCAACTTGGTGGAATGCCATCGAGAAAAGTCACGCAAGAGATCCTAAAGCGTTACGACCTAACATTGGATGCCCAGGAAATCACCTCGGATAAAATCGCCAACTTCGAAGCCATTGAGCACAAAGGCGATGTTATCCCTGAAACTTATGCGCTCTTGCAGCAACAGTATCAATTGAAAAAAATTGGAATTGGCACTGGTGCGCAGGCAAAGCATGCGAGGGCGATTCTCAAGACGACGGACATCCCTTCAATGATACGCACAATAGTGACTTCGGATGACGTAGAAAATCATAAACCTAACCCAGATACTTTCTTGAAAGTCGCAAGGCAGCTAGAACTTGATCCGACGGATTGTGTGGTATTTGAAGATACGATCATTGGGCAACACGCTGCAACGGCTGCAGGTATGGATTGTTATATGGTCGAGGATGGGCGCATAACCCAGTTTGTTCCAGCTAGCTAAACAGAATTTAACGATACAAAAATAACTAGGAAAACAATGAAACAATATCTTATCGCACCTTCGATTCTTTCTGCTGATTTGGCTCGCCTTGGTGAGGACGTAGAACGCGTTCTCGCGGCTGGGTCTGATGTTATTCATTTTGATGTTATGGATAACCACTATGTACCCAACCTGACTTTTGGTGCGCCAGTATTAAAAGCACTACGAGATTTTGGAATTACAGCGCCGATTGACGTGCACTTAATGGCAAAGCCTGTTGATCAACTGGTGCCTCAATTTGCTGAAGCGGGTGCGACTATGATTACTTTTCATGTCGAAGCATCAGAGCACATCGATCGTACTTTGCAGCTAATCAAAGAGCACGGTTGCCAAGCTGGTGTGGTACTAAACCCTGCAACGCCATTGAGTTACCTTGACTACATCATGGATAAAGTTGACCTGATATTGGTTATGTCGGTTAACCCAGGTTTCGGTGGTCAATCTTTTATCCCTGCCACGCTCGATAAGCTGCGGTCAATCAGATCGCGCATTAATGAATCAGGCCGAAATATTCGTTTAGAAGTCGACGGTGGTGTGAAAGTTAACAACATAAAAGAGATTGCTGAAGCGGGTGCCGATATGTTCGTTGCGGGCTCTGCTATTTTTGATAGTGAAGATTATCAGCAAGCTATCGATTCAATGCGAGCGGAGCTGGCTCAATTGAATTAAGTAGTGTATCGACTGCTGTATAAAGGCTCGAAGTATTCTGTAGATCAGGCTTCGAGCTTTTTTTGTATCTAATAGATGTTGATTTAATGAATAAAAACATGGAATAAGGGAGGTTGCGTTGTTGGAGTTCTCTTCAGTTATAGCTTTTTCATTGTGTAATAAAACTACAGTTATTGTTGACTTTGGTCACATAACGGCGCAAAATTGACCTCAGATCACATAACGATGAGAACACAGTATGAACGCTACAGTAATCACGAATGAAAACAACGTATCACTAGCAAAACCTTCATTAATGAATGAAGTTCTATTTTTTGCTAAGTCTACCGTTATCATGGGTGCAATTATCCTACTTGTTGCTTCTGCTTGGGTTTAATTTTTTAATAACCCGTATTAAGTGTGATCAGTGGTGGTGATTAGCCACTCACTGATTCAAACTAATGCCAGAAGCATCAAATTAATTTCCTTATCTTTATTTCTCCCACTCCTCTTTCTCTACCTTCTAGGTCAGTCACGCCAAACTTTTAGTCATTGAATTACTTACTTAATCAAGTGACTTATCTAAACCAACGGTTTAAACACGATGCTTTAGACTAGACCAGTACAAAACTATCATTAATACATACGCTAATGCGGGTGCAATATAACTCGTACTCAGCGAAAGCTCATCAATCAAACTCGCCTGTACGAATGGTAAAACAACCCCTCCAATTGAACACATAATGAGAATTGCTGCCCCTTGTGAGTTTTGCTTACCAGATGCATGTAGAGCTTGTGCGTAAATGATAGGGTAGAGCGCAGAATTACATAATCCTACGACAAGCATCAAATAGCCAATCCAAACATAACTTTGATAGACCGCAACGGCACTAATCAAAGCGGCAATAACGCAAGACAGTGAGAAGAGATAGTGCTTGTTTATAGTGCTTCCAAACTTGGCGAATAACACTCTTCCAACAAACATTAATACCCAATAAAGAGCGATGATCTGTGTTGCGAGTACCAAACCAAGGTCGCCATATTGCTGGTCGGCAAGATACGCAATAGTAAAAGTACCAAAACTGACCTCTACACCGATGTACAGCAACAGTACCAACGCTAACTTCATAAACTGCTGATTTTTAATTAGAAGCCTTAACCCTCGCCAAAAGCCAGTCATCTGTTTTGGTTTGATATCTGGAAGCGTCATTTTGCTAAAAAATACCAGTAAGCCGGAAAAGAACAGGGCGATGAGTAAGAACAGAAATGAAACTTGATGGGCGGTGTTGTCGACGTTAAAACTTGCTGCCACAAGAATGACTGCGGTAAGCACTAGCGGGCCAAGCACAGTGCCAACAGAGTTCGATGCCGTTGCCACACTTTGACGTATAACACTCTTATCGGGTGTCGAGAGAAGTGATACGTAAGGTGAACTCACTACTTGAATTGCCGACACACCTGAGGCCATCAATAAGATCCCAATGAGTGTTGGAACAAGCTCTTCTCCTCGTACTAAATATGCCATGGCTAGACAGCCCAGAAGGCACCATATCAAGCAGAACTTTAGCGTAGTTCTATAGCCAATTTTTGCCATGACAAATGACGTTGGAAGCGACACTGTTATTCGCGTTATAAAAAAGGCCATGGGAAATAGCATCGCCATTTTATAATCGAGAGAGAAAGCTTCTTTGTAATGTGGAATTAGCGAGTTACTTGAAACGGTAATTAAACCCCAGATAAAAAAGATCAGAGACAGTAAGACCAGTGGGGCATCTTTTAACGGGAATACTCTCATCGTGATTCCTTATTGATAGCGATAAAAAAAGCAGAAGATGATCTTCTGCTTTTCGATTGAGACTTTACGGTGTATTGCCTATTAAGCTGTTAATCACGAACAAAATTGATGTGATGAACATGAATGTTGTACTTCTCAATAATCACTTTGGTCGCATGCATACTTTTGATTCGTTGCTCAGAATCTAAAGCAGCAGCCATTGCTGACTCGTTCTCGTAGCTGTGCTGCATCATCAGCAGTAGGTTTTTATGGCTCTCAGCTTCAATCGCTTCAGGCTTGTTCAGCGTTAGCCCTTGGTTATTCGGAAATGTGCGAATAATAGGCGCGACTTCGTTTTCCATGTATTGGTAGAAGTCTTGCTTTTGTTCTTCAGTTAAATCGGCTTCAAAAAAAGCGGTGCGAAAAATTGTCATGGTCGTTTCCTTACAGTTCAAAGCCAGCTTGGTTTGCGATAGATTTCAATGTTGCTTTCGCTTGTTTGATATCTTCGAACCAGTTGTCATTTTGAGCCCACATTTCAATCACTAATGGCGCGCTGTAATCAATTTCAGCGAGTGTTTTGAAAATAGCAGGGAAGTCGACTTGGCCTTCACCAATCACCAGATCTCTGAACTGACCTTTACAGGTCTCTGAAACTCGTAACGTGTCTTTAAGGTGGACTTGTACTAGGTGATCGCGGCTCAATTTTAGCTCGGTACACACGTCGTAGTTCCAACCAGAAATATTGCCTACGTCTGGGTAAGCCATGAAGTAAGGTGATGGGATTTCACGCTTAAGTACTTCAAACTTGCTCAGAGAGTTAAGGTACGGGGTATCCATGATCTCCACACCTAACATGATGCCTGCACGTTCTGCCATTTTGGTGGCTTGTTGCATGCCTTCAATGAAGCGAGCGTGAGTTTCAGCCGATTGCGGCTCGTAATACACATCGTAGCCCGCCATTTGAATACAGCGAATACCAAGCTTGTAAGCCAATGAAATCGCTTTTTCCATGATAATCAGCGATTCAGTGCGAATAGCATCATCCATTGAGCCAAACGGAAACTTACGGTGTGCGCTTAGGCACATGGATTGGAAAGGCATTTGGTGCTTTTCACATAGACGACGAAGCTCATAAATTTCTTCGTCTGACCAATCTAAACGAGCGCGGCGCTCATCGGTTTCATCCACTGAAATTTCTACAAAGTCGAAGCCAGCTTCTTTGGCGTGAATCAAACGCTCTTCCCATGAAAGGGTGGTTGGCATCGCTTTTTCGTAAATACCTAATCTGAATTTGTTTTTAGAATCAAACATTCTTTTTCCTTAAAAGAGTTGTTGTTCTATACGCGTTGTTATGTCTTGAATTCTGCTAGCAATTTCTTCGTAGCCGAGAGCTTTCATTTTTGGCGTAAGCGAAGAGACGCTAACCGCGTATACAGGAGAATTGTTCTTGTCAAAAATAGGGACAGCAACACAAGAAATACCCGCTTCGTTCTCTTCATCATCGAGCGCATAACCACGGCTCTTAATTTTATCGAGAACACCAAAAAACTGAGACTTGTCGAGAATCGTGTTTTCAGTTAACGGCTTCATTGTGCTGACATTGCGTTTCCAATAGGTTTCTCGAACGCTGTCAGAGCTAAATGCTAAGTAACATTTTCCTGCCGCTGAGCAGTACATTGGAGAATGCAGCCCTACGTAGGTTCGAGTTCTAAAGGAAGAATTAACGGGTTCAAACTTGTCTTTAAAAATGATGTTGTCAGCATCAAAAGAGAGGAAGTTAACCGTTTCATTCACATCGTCGAGTAGCTCAGATAGGTATGGCTTAACGGTGCCGGTGACATCAGAGTTGATAGCAGCGTGTCCAAGCTGAACCAACTTCATTGTTAAGCGATATTCTTTACCTGAACACATTTGAGCAACATAACCAGAGGCTTCAAACGTTGCTAAAATACGGTGGACAGATGACTTGTTGAAGCCAGTCCCTTCAGACACTTTTTGTAGCGAAACGCCATTAGGATAATTCCCAAGGAATTCCAATACGGTCAGTGCTTTAGACAACGATTTAATTTGCTCACTCATATATGTGCTACCAGTGTTTACCTATTTCAGTATGGAAGTTTTCTGCGATGTCACGTCCATTGCTACCAGCTAACGCTCGGCCAGCAATAAACGATTTTGCAGACAGATTCTTAAACAAATGCAGATCGTCAGGAACAATACCACCAGTAATGGATAGTTCAATTCCAATATCCGATAATTTCTGCATTTTTATCAAATCTTCTTCGGTCCAGCTCACACCAGCAAGTTCCGCATCACGAGAACGGTGATAAATTGCTTGTTTAATGCCCATGTCGACCCAAGCTTGCGCATCTTCCATTGTCCAGTGTCCATACAGCTCAATTTGCACTTCGCCGTCGAATTCATCCGTTACTTTCTTCGCTGAACGAATAGTTTCGATGTGTGCTGCTGCACTTACTGTTACCCAGTTAGCGCCGGCATCCATCGCCAGACGCGTTAAAATGGCGCTGGCATCGGTGATTTTCATGTCACAGACAATGATGTGATTTGGGTATTTTTCTCGTAGGATTCTTACGCTGTCTACGCCATGAGCGAAGGCTAAAATCGTCCCGATTTCAATCACATCTAACTTATCTGCAACATGCTCTATTGAGGCTAATGCAGTGTCGATATCAGTGGCATCAAGTGCCATTTGTAATAAGGGCTTAGACATTCATTTCATCCTCAAATTGTTTGAACAACTGCACCAGTCTTTGATAGTGCTTATATTTTGTTTGGTATAGGTCGTAATGTTCAGGATTTGGTTCAACACGTGATGTAGAATTGGTAATGGCTTGCGTGCATTCTTCTAGTGATGTGAATTCGCCTGCTCCCACCATCGCCATCATGGCTGCGCCTAATGAGCCCGTTTCATCAACGTCTGATATTTCAACCGTCATACCGGTTAGGTCAGCCAGCATTTGCATCCATACAGGACTAGACGCAGGTCCGCCGGTCACTTTCAATACGTTTGCTTTCGGAAAACGCTGGCGCATACGTTCAAGATGTATGTTGTGACAGAACAAAATACCTTCCCAAATCGCTTGAATCAGGTGACCTTTTGTATGGTGCGATTGCAGCCCGTAGAAGCCTGACTTCAAGCCGAGACCTTGGTTAGAACCGTAAAGAAATGGCACGAAATAGAGGCTGCTTGATGCCGTGTCTAATGCTTCAACTAATGCTTGGTTTTGCTGGTGGTCAAGTTGACCATTGTCACCAAGGTAATCGGCGAACCATTCGTAATTGCCCGCAGAGGTAGGGCTCGCTTCATGAATGATGTATTCACCGTCGACAGCGTAATGGCCATAGACAAAGTTGTGCGCTTCTTGAGTTACTTGCTTTGAGATGCCAGACGTGACCGCCCAAGTACCCATTACGTAATTCAGAGTGTCTTCAGAAGAGTTGATTCCAGAACAGATCGCGGTTGATACCACATCAAACAACCCGCCAAATACTGGTGTTCCAAGTGCAAGACCTGTCTCTTTCGCGACTGCCGCTGTGATTTTCCCTGCTTGTTGCTGAGGTTTCACTACTGGAGGGAGCGCATCCCAAATTTCTTCGATAGCAAATGTTTTTAGAAGGGCTTTGTCATACTCACCAGTGATCGAGTTGAAAAAGTTACTTTCTGAAATATTCGTCAGTTCCGCGGCCACTTCGCCCGTTAGACGATAGCGAAGATAGTCGTGAGACATCATCACTGCGCCAATGTTGTTATAGCGTTCTGCATCGTTGTCTTTGATCCAACGAATGATAGAAACCGGGTGACCTGTCCAAAGTGTTTGCAGTGTGGTTGGGTAGATCTCTTGTGCTTTGCCTTGTTCGAGCCACGCTTTAACAATAGGTAGCGAACGCGAGTCTGAAGACATAATACCATGACCAAGGTTTTGTCCCGTTTTATCAAGCAGATAAACGCCTTTGCCTTGGGCTGAAATACTTAAGCCTTTGATGTCTAATGGATCGACTTTTGTGGTATCTAGAAGCTGTTTAATGACGTCGACCGCGTTTTCCCATAAGGCATCAAGATCGCGTTCTACCCAGCCTTGCTTCTCGTTAATGACGCTCGCCGATACGCGGGCAAGGCCTTGTTGCTCACCTTTTGCGTTAAACAACGCGGCTTTCATAAAAGTGCCGCCAGAATCAATTCCAATGTAGTAATTCATTATTTGGCTTCCAGTAAATCGTTGTGAATCTTCACCACCAGTTTTCTTACTGGTTGGTTGTCATCATTTTCAATATTGGTGATGTGCACGATATTTGGCGTGAACAAATAAAATTGATTGCGTTTTGCATGGATGAAGCTCAGTTCAATTCCCGGATATTCGTAGAATTGAAGATCACGTTCTTGGTTATAAGGCTGTGCGTTGCTGTGTTCGCCTGTATCGATTGCCCAAGCCATCACCTCAGAACCTTCCAGAATGATCTGCAGGTCAGAATGGTATTTATGGACTTCAGGTTGGAAGTTACCTAGCGGCTCTTTGTCATATTCCAGTACAACAAACCATGCCTGTTTTGAATCAAAACCTGGCAGTTCATGGCGACCTAGAGCGAGTTGTTCTTTGTCGATGCTGTTCAAGTACTCAAGCACGTTTTGAATAACGACAGGATACGATTTACTGATTTGAGTAAGTTGAGTATTTCCGACTAACATAAAATTCTCTTATAAAATAAACGGCTATCAAGAAACGAGCAGGGTTAGGTAAATAAGCGGTGTAAGAGTTCAGCGAGCCCTGTCTCATCATCGTTATTTTTTTGTGTGATCAGGTTCGCAGTACCCTTTACCGTGTCGTCGGCATTTTGCATCGCGACGCCGAGCCCAACGACCTTAAGCATTGAGATATCGTTATGGTTGTCTCCTACGGCGATGCACTCATCTAGATTGATCCCTAGAGGTTCGATGTAGCGAGTCAACGCATTACCTTTGCTGTTTCCCGTTGCGGCGAAATCGACCCGGTCAATCCAAGACCGTTCGCCATTGAAGTTCTCTTTTACGAAAGGAACCTCGGCAAACGTGTTTACTTCGCCTTCCACAACAAATTTCCACACATAGTCAGAGCTTTGAGCCTCATGCTGGAAATCGTCGACTTTTTGAATATTGGGGCGTTGGCTTTCCGGAAAGGTTTGAGACCACGTCAACAGGGCTTCCATGTATTCAATTGGACGAGCTCTTGAATAGAGCATGGCATCACGCACATACATCACCATCTTCAGATCATGAGCTTGAGATAGGGTGATAAACTCAGCAGCAATTTCTTTGTCGATGGCGTTTTCTTGAATGACCGTATCGTTCTCGTAATCAAAGATGTAAGTGCCGTTGCAACAAATTATTGGAGTCGATAAACCAAGCTGATCGTAATAAGGTTTAGCCGCGACATGATGACGCCCCGTAACGATAACGACATGAGTGTGCTGAGCGACCTGTTTGATCGTCTCGATTAACTCTTGGCTAATAGTGTGCTGTGAGTTGAGAACGGTACCATCGAGATCTAATGCCAATAGCTTGTGCTTATCCAATTTATGTTTATAGGACTTATGCGGTGATGACTTATGCATGTGCGAGGCCTTACTTCTGTCCGTAGTATGAGTTCTTACCGTGCTTACGGTTGTAGTGCTTGTCTAGTAGCTCTGGCTGAATGGCTACTTCTGGACTAATAGCACGAGTAGCGGTTGCCATGGCTGCAATCTCTTCCATTACTACCGCGTTGTGCACTGCGTCTGAACCATCTTTGCCCCATGTGAATGGCGCATGGCCCGCGATGATCACGCCTGGCATTGCTTGTGGGTCGATGTCTCGTTGGTTGAATTCTTCGATGATCACTAAGCCTGTGTTTTTCTCATAATCCGACTCAATCTCAGCTTTTGTTAGCAGGCGAGTACAAGGTACATCACCGTAGAAGTAATCGGCGTGTGTTGTGCCCAGCGCTGGAATGTCTCGGCCGGCTTGTGCCCAAATTGTTGCGTTACGAGAGTGTGTGTGAACGATGCCGCCAATGGTTGGGAAGGCTTTGTAAAGCTCAATGTGCGTAGCCGTGTCGCTTGATGGGTTCAGCTTGCCTTCAATGCGGTTGCCTTCTAAATCGAGAACAACGATGTCATCTGCTGTCATTACATCGTATTCAACACCTGACGGTTTGATTGCAATCACGCCACGTTCGCGGTCGATTTCAGAGACATTGCCCCAAGTGAAAGTCACTAAGCCATATTTAGGAAGTTGCAAGTTTGCTGCGAACACGCGTTCTTTTAATTCTTGGTATATTTTTTGTTCTTGAGACATTGTGTTTGCCCATGTTGTATTGAGTGAATGACGAGCGGATTGCCTAGCTAAATTCCTTAGCTAAAAAGAGGACTAGGCAATCGCACTCAATCGCGTTACTTAGCTGCTAGCTTGATCTTGTTGATCATCACATCGCCATTTTTCTCGATGTATGCGCTCCAAACAGGCTGAATTGCTTGTTGGAAAGCTGCACCATCAACATCACGGTTTACTTGCATACCGTTCGCTTCTAGCTGAGCAATCATCTTGTCTTCTTTCTGGATGCTTAGCTCTCGCTGCATTGCCACGGCTTCAGCAGAAACCTCTTCGATGATTTTTTGCTCTTCCTCAGTTAGCTTGTCGAACTTACGTAGGTTCATAGTAAGAACCAGTGGCGAGTAAGCGTGTTGTGTAAGGCTTAGGTACTTTTGTACTTCATCAAACTTGAAAGACAGCGTTACAGAAATTGGGTGGTCTTGAGAGTCAACAACGCCTGTTTCAAGTGCAGTATAAAGTTCTGATACTGGAAGTTGTTGCGGGTTAGCACCTAGCTCGTTGAACATGTCGTTTAGAGCTTTAGAACCATTCACACGCATTTGTAGGCCTTCAACATCAGAAGGAATACGAATAGGTTTTTCGTTGTTAGTCATGTTGCGGTAACCATTTTCAGGGAACCCAAGACCTTTAAGACCGAATTTTTCAAAGTTAGCTAACACTTCTTTACCCGGTTCGCCGTCCAGTACTTTGTAGGCTGTTTGACGATCTGGGAACATGAACGGCAGAGTGAAGGCCGCTGATTCAGGCATTAGGCCGTTGTAGTTGTTCAAGCCAACCATCGCTAAATCAACGATGCCAGCACGTGAGCCATCGATCATCTGCTTATCACTGCCCAACTGACCTTGTGGGTAGATGTTTACTTTGATTTCGCCATTTGAACGAGCTTCAACTTCTTTCTTAAAGAACAAAGATAGGTCTTGTTGTAAATCCGACTCTGGTGCAGCGTGCGCCAGTTTTAGAGTCGTAGCGGCAAAAGCGCTAGAGCTCATTGCGATAGTCGAAGCGAGTAGAGTAAGTTTTAGTAGGGTTTTCATTATTATTTTCTCCGTCGAGGATTAACCAATGACAAACGACATTGGCACAGTGATAATGCTTGGGAAGATGACAAACAGTGTGAGCAGAGCCATGTAAGCAGCGATGAAGGGCAATACACCTTTCACTGCGGTCGACATTGGTACTCTCGCTACACCACACACTACGTTTAGTACGGTGCCTACAGGAGGCGTAATCAAGCCAATTGAACAGTTAATAACGAACAGTAGGCCGAAGTACGTTGGGTCAATTCCAGCCATCTTGATGACAGGCATTAAAAGGGGTACAAGGATTAGAATCGTTGGGCTCAAGTCCATAACCATGCCGACACAAAGTACGAGCAACATAATTACTGCCATTAATAGGCGTGGGCTATCCACCAGTGGACCTAACATTTCTGCGAGTTGTTGAGGAAGCTGAGCAACTGTAATTAGCCACGCAGCAACCATTGCACAACCCACCAAGAACATAACCATTGCGGTAGAACGACCAGCGTTCAGTACGATGTGGTAGAACTTCTTAATCGAGAGCTCTTTGTACACAAACGTAGAGATGAAGATTGCGTAAGTTGCGGCTACTACCGCGGCTTCTGTTGGTGTAAAGATGCCGAAGCGAATACCAACAATGATGATGACCGGCAGCATCAAGGCCCATACACCATCTTTAAGTGCTGCGCGTTTTTCTGCTTTTGTCGCTTTTTCTGATGTCGCTAGGTTTTCTTTGCGAACTGTCCAGCGCCACACAAACATCAATGTCATACCCATTAACAGGCCAGGAACGATGCCGCCTAGGAATAGGTTTTTGATCGAGATACCGCCAGCAACACCTACAAGGATCAGAGGGATCGAAGGTGGAATAACGGGTGCGATGATACCGCCTGAAGCAAGTAAGCCCATTGAAGGTGCTTCTGGGTATTTCGCTGCTTTCATCATTGGGTAAAGAATACTGACCAAGGCTGCTGCATCTGCTACAGCTGAACCAGAAAGGCCAGCAAGCAGTACCGAAGTCATGATAGCAACGTAACCTAAGCCACCTTGACGGTGTCCCACGTAAGTGGTTGCTAGGCGAACAATACGCTGCGACAAACCGCCTGATGCCATTACTTCACCCGCAATGAGGAAGAATGGAATGGCAAGCAGAGTGAAGCTGTCGACACCATTAATTAAAGACTGCGCAAGAATGTCTGCACTAAAGAAGTCCATGTGAAGCATCAGCGCCATTGAAGACAATAACAGTGCAAACGCAACAGGAAGACCAAGTAAGATTGAGACAATCAATACCGATAAGAAAATGGCTAACGTCATTATTCTTTCTCCTCATCTAAGCTATCTAGCTGCCAGTCGGGCTTGAAGATTCGCATAAAGGCAATCACGCCCATTAACAAACCTGACACCACACCGGCTAAGTAAAATAATGCTGAAGGAAGCCCTGTAAGCTGAGAAATATCTGACCAGTTAGACATCATTTGACGGTATGAACCGACGTAAAGCATGCCGACAGAAATCAGTACTATTACCCAGCAGATACGTCTTAATACGGGTACTGCTTTTGGGAAGAGTCGTTCAGAAAACTCCGCAACAGCGAGGTGTTCACCTCGGCGCAGCACAACGGCGGCACCGAGCATGACAACCCATACAAGACCAAGGCGAGATAGTTCTACAGAGGGACGAAGACCAGAAGAAAAGCCATAACGTAAAACTACGTTAGTAAACACGAGCGCAACCATACAGGTCAGAATGACCGCCATGATGATATCGATACTTTTCCAAATACTCTTAAATACACTTTGCATAACGCTTTCCCTACCTTTGGCTAATTACAGAGACGTAATTTGTTCCCAAATCCCATCGTTGATTTCAATGCCGCCAGCTGCTTCGTGTTTCTTGATGAAGTTTTCAATTTCAGAACCAGCAATCATTACTGAGCCACTTTCTGCTGGCTCTGATTCAAGTACGTAGTCACGAATGCGCTTCATCTCTTGTGCGTAAGTGCTTTGGTCCATTGTTTTGCTTAAATCGATAGCGATAAGGAATTGAGACACACCAAACTCACCACCCATATCTTCAGTTAGTGCGGGTACTGAGTGGCCGCCAGTAATGGCTGTTAGCATCATGTCTAGCACGATTGCCATTGATGAACCTTTCCAAAAGCCCATTGGAAGTAGACGTTTATTTTCCCAAAGTACATGTGGGTCTTTGGTTAGTTCACCGTTGTCATCGAAGCCACCTACGACTGGCAGTTCTTTGTCAGCAAGGACGAAATTTTGAAGTTGGCCGTAAGAGAATTGAGTCATTGAGCAATCAACAACAACAGGTGGATCGCCAGCTACTGCCATGATTAGAGGGTTTGAACCAACACGGTGATCTTTACCACCCCATGCTGGCATTACTGCGATTGAGTTTGTTGATGCAATCCCCGCGAAACCTTCACGAGCCATTTTTAATACGTAAGCTCCGCCGCGCATCCAGTGGTTCGAATTACGCATGCCGACCATGCCAATACCGTAGTCACGCGCTAATTCCATTGCTCGTTCTGCACAGATAAGACCATTAAGTACGCCAGGTCCGTAGTTGCAATCCCACTGCTCTAATGCACCCATGCTGTTAACGCATTCTGGCTCGGCATTTAATTTGATTTGACCTTTATCTACTTGGTCAATGAATACCGGAAAACGGTTGATGCCATGTGAGTAAGTGCCTTCGTTTGCCATTTCAACAAAACCTGCAGCAAGCTTGCTTGCCATCTCTGGTTTCATGTCTCTAGCCAAAAGGATTCGTTCATATTCTTGTTGTAGTTTCTCTGTAGATACTAAAGGCATCAGTGCTCTCCGATAAGTTAAATTCCATAATGCGGAATCAATTATTGTTGTTATTCCGAAAATATTCTGTGAGCAAAGTTGCGAAATATTTCCTTATTAAGTTTTTCTCTAATAACTGTTAACTGGTTAAAAAGTGAAACAAAAAGATTTCATGATTCCGTAATGCGAAACAAAAAGCGTGTTCAGGATCTGGTTTCTAAGACTAAATCGAATGAAATTCGATAATTTTGGCGGAATAAACTTGTCAAATTATGGAATTCGAGCAAACAGTAACTTTACTGAATATAAAATAGTGGCGTTGAAATCTGAGCGAGGGGGCAAATTTAGAGAGGGAAATCCGTACCGTTGAGCAGTCTTCTATATAGTGGTTTTGTTGTTTTGGAATTATTTCTTGGTCGATATTCGTTAAGTATTGGAGCTTACTTCTATGAAAATTGTTATTGCACCAGACTCGTTTAAAGAATCTTTATCGGCTGTATCGGTGGCGGCGTGCATTGAAAAGGGCTTTCGTGAAATCTTCCCTGACGCTGAATACGTGACCTTGCCTTTGGCCGATGGCGGCGAAGGGACTGTGGATGTGTTACTGCAAGGATTAGCGGGGCAGAAGCGAACACATCAAGTGGAAGGGCCGTTGGGCGCATTGGTTAATGCTGAATGGGCGATGCTTGAGCCATCCGATAGTAACCCGAACAAAACGGCACTGGTTGAAATTGCTGCGGCATCTGGTTTGGATTTACTGACACCAGAGCAACGAGAGCCTTTGCTTGCCTCTTCATTTGGTACTGGGCAATTGATTTTGGAAGCGATAGAGCAGGGGGCTCAAACGATTATTCTTGGATTGGGTGGCAGTGCGACTAATGATGGTGGTGCGGGTATTGTTCAAGCTTTAGGTGGTCGTTTGCTAGATCAAAAAGAGCAAGAGCTTAACCGAGGTGGTGCTGCGCTAGCGGAGTTAGCATCTATTGACCTTACAGGTCTAGATTTACGCTGTGCTGATATCGAGTTAATTGTGGCGTGCGATGTCGATAATCCGCTGTGTGGTGATAACGGTGCCAGCCATATATTCGGCCCACAAAAAGGGGCGACACCGGAACAAGTCTTACTGCTTGATAAGGCGCTTGAGAATTTTGCTCAAGTTGCTGAATCTCAAGGTTGTACTCATGGTGGTGACCCTGTTCACAAGCGCACGGGTTATGGTGCGGCTGGTGGTGCTCCAATGGGGCTTGGATTGTTGTTTAACATGCAGATTAAACCGGGTATTGAGATGGTGCTTGATGTTTTGCAAGCCGATGAAGTATTGAAAGGTGCAGATCTTGTAATTACCGGTGAAGGGCAAATGGATAATCAAACTCTGCAAGGAAAAACACCTTACGGCATTGCTAAACGTGCGAGCTTACAGGGTATTCCGACCATAGGGATTACAGGTTCTTTAGGTACAGAAGTCGAAGCCTTGTATGGTGAAATGAGCAGCTTGTTCGGGACGGTAAGATCACCTCAAACTTTAGAAAAAGTACTACAAGAGGCTGATATCAACTTGACGAGAACGGCAAGAAATATTGCAGCGACTTTACGGTTAGGTCACAAAATATCGCAAAAATAGCGAGTTTTGATAAGACTCGAACAATCGTGGGATTAACTTGTAATGCCATGTAACTTGTTGATTATTATGTTGTAAATATTACTATCAATATTGAATGATTATGATTTAGATCATTAAATTGATAGGTTTTGTCCATGATAACGATAATTACAAACGATTATATTTTACTTTGATTCAAGCTTATTCTATATCCTTAGTTACTGCGTGGTTTTGTGTGATGAATAACTACCATACAGAAGTGGCGGTGCAACAAAGATGCTGCACCTAAAAGGTAATAAGGAATTGATGATGAGTAAAAAACTAACTACAGCTGCGGGTTGTCCTGTTGCTCATAACCAGAATGTTCAAACTGCGGGCAAACGTGGTCCACAACTTCTTCAAGACGTTTGGTTTTTGGAGAAATTGGCCCATTTTGATCGTGAAGTGATTCCAGAGCGTCGTATGCACGCGAAAGGCTCAGGTGCTTACGGCACATTTACCGTTACACACGACATCACAAAATACACCAAGGCAAAATTGTTCTCTGAAGTAGGTAAAAAAACCGACTTGTTTGCACGTTTCACAACAGTTGCGGGTGAGCGTGGTGCTGCCGATGCTGAGCGTGATATCCGTGGCTTTGCATTGAAGTTTTATACTGAAGAAGGCAACTGGGATATGGTGGGTAACAACACGCCAGTATTCTTCCTTCGTGATCCTCTTAAGTTCCCTGACTTAAACCACGCGGTGAAACGTGATCCACGCACTAACATGCGTAGCGCGAAAAACAACTGGGATTTCTGGACTTCTCTTCCGGAAGCTCTGCACCAAATTACTATCGTAATGAGTGACCGTGGTATCCCTGCGACTTACCGTCACATGCACGGCTTTGGTAGCCACACGTTCAGCTTCATCAACGCTGATAACGAACGTTTCTGGGTTAAATTCCACTTCAAATCTCAGCAAGGTATTAAGAACCTTTCTGATGCAGAAGCGGCACAAGTGATCGGTGACGATCGCGAAAGCCACCAACGTGACTTGCTAGACAGTATCGATAATCAAGACTTCCCGAAATGGACGTTGAAAGTTCAAGTGATGCCAGAAGCGGATGCAGCGAAGGTTCCATACAACCCGTTCGATTTGACTAAGATCTGGCCTCATGCAGATTACCCGTTGATTGAAGTGGGTGAATTCGAGCTAAACCGTAACCCACAAAACTTCTTCGCTGAAGTTGAGCAGTCGGCATTCAACCCGGCGAATGTGGTTCCAGGTATCAGCTTCTCGCCAGACAAGATGCTACAAGGTCGTCTGTTTGCTTACGGTGATGCACAACGTTACCGTTTGGGTGTTAACCATCAGCATATTCCAGTGAACGCTCCTCGTTGCCCAGTACACAGCTACCACCGTGATGGCGCGATGCGTGTCGATGGTAACTTCGGTGGCACATTAGGTTATGAGCCAAACAACGAAGGTCAATGGGCTGAGCAGCCAGATTTCGCTGAACCAGCATTGAACCTAGATGGCGCAGCAGCACACTGGGATCACCGCGAAGATGAAGATTACTTCTCGCAACCGGGTGACTTGTTCCGCCTAATGACGCCAGAGAAGCAAGCGATTCTGTTTGATAACACTGCTCGTAACCTAGGCGGCGTACCAAAAGAGATTCAACTGCGTCACCTAAGACACTGTTACAAAGCCGACCCTGCATACGGTGAAGGCATTGGTAAACTGCTTGAAATCGACGTGAGCGAATTTAAGTCGTAATCAATTATCTTGATTCGTTAATTGAAAGGCCGTTGAGTGAATTACTCGATGGCCTTTTTTGATCTCGCTGTTTATTAAGCAACCCTAAATTATTGAAAAATATAACAATCCACATTGATAGTTTTTACCTATCGAATTGATAAATCTATCCCATTATCTTTGTAAGAGCGATCGGATTATTCTGTAGCTATCAGTTTATAAAGTTGAAGAGTTTGAGATGAATAAGAGCGCATTAATCGTTGAAGGTGGAGCAATGAGAGGCATTTTTGCTGCCGGAGTTTTAGACGCCTTTATGCAAGACGATTTCCGTCCTTATGACTTTGCCATCGGCGTATCTGCAGGTGTGTCGAATCTGGTTGGCTACTTATCTCATGCACCAAAACGCAGTTATGATGTGATCACCACGATGGCGACGGATAAGACCTTCTTTAATCCTGCTCGTTTTGCCAAAGGCGGTAACTTAGTGGACGTGAAATGGTTATGGAACGAATCCAATCAACGTTATCCACTTGATTGTGGTGAGCTTTTTTCAAGTATCCCACTCATCGCTGCTGTCACAAATGTCGATACGGGCAGTGCAGACTACTACCATATTAAGCCAGAAAACCTTTCTAATGTGGTGGAAGCGACCACCGCGTTACCTATTGCTTACCGCGAAACACCGTGCTTTTCAGGTGGCTGTTATACCGATGGTGGTGTCGCGGATTCAATTCCGGTTCGCGAAGCATACCGTCGTGGTGCACGAAACATTACGGTGATTCTTTCTCATCCTTTAAGTTATCGAATGAAGCCTCAAAAGCACCAATGGATGCTAAAGAAACTATTAAAGAAATTCCCTAACATTGCAGAATCGATGGCGGTGCGTGCCGACAACTATAATCAGTCTCTGGAGTTCATTCGTAACCCACCCAAAGATGCGACCATTAAAGTGATAGCGCCGCCAGAAGCCTTCGCGGTTAAGCGTTTAACTATGGATGAAAGTACTCTTAATGCAGGTTACGAGATGGGCGTAAAAGCCGGTGAAGAGCACCTTGCGATTCGAAAAGGCGTGTATGGTTTAGATACCGAAGATTGTCATTTCTGCGTCTAGGAACGGTTTTAGAATACTGAATAAACGATAAAGCCACGCTGTTCACTTCAGAATAGCGTGGCTTTGTATTTGTAGAGCTAGTTTGTTTTTAACTCAATCTGCTATTAAACGAGTTCGTTGCCGCTGGTGTTGTCAGCAAAGAAAGCATCGACACTGGTGAGCGTTGTATTGGCGATGTTGAACAGCGCATCTTTGGTCAAGAAAGCTTGGTGACCTGTGAACAGCACGTTGTGACAAGCGGATAGGCGACGGAATACGTCATCGACAATCACATCGTTAGATTTGTCTTGGAAGAACAACTCTTTCTCGTTGTCGTAAACATCAAGGCCAAGCGCGCCGATTTTACTTTGTTTGAGTGCTTCAATCGCTGCGGTTGAATCAAGCAGTTCACCACGGCTGGTGTTGACGATCATCACGCCATCTTTCATTTTCTCAAATGCCGTTGCATCCAACAGGTGGTAGTTCTCTTTACTCATTGGGCAGTGCAGAGAAATCACGTCAGACTCTTGGTAAAGCTCGTCGAGTTCAACGTATTTAGCGCCTAACTCAACAGCTAACGGGTTTGGGTATGGGTCGTAGCATAGGATGTTCATGCCTAAACCTTTCAGAATTCGCATGGTCGCTAGGCCAATCTTACCCGAGCCAATCACACCGACTGTTTTTCCGTGGAAGTTAAAGCCAACTAACCCCTCAAGAGAGAAGTTCGCATCACGAGTGCGTTGGTATGCTTTGTGCAGTTTTCGGTTCAAACACATCATCATGCCGACCGTGTGTTCTGCTACCGATTCTGGTGAATAAGCAGGAACGCGAACCACTTGCAGACCAAACTCTTTGGCTGCGTCTAAGTCGACTTTATCAAAGCCAGCGCAGCGCATCGCAATCAGCTTAGTGCCGCCTTTTGCTAGAATCTCTAGCACATCTCGCGATAGGTCATCGTTTACAAACGCACAAACGACTTCGTTGTCGTGCGCCATTTTTGCTGTTGTTGTAGTGAGGCGAAAATCATGGAAATGAAACTCAGCGTTGAGTTTGCCTTTCGCTAGGTTGAATGATTTTTCGTCGTATGATTTTGAGCTAAAAAAAGCAATGTTGAGCATGGCTTCCTCTCTTACCTAAAAAATGAAAACCCCAATTATGTTTATTTGATAAGGGGTTAAAACTAATAACTCTGTTCAGTGTGCTAGAGTTTTTTTCTCTTGTCTATCACCATTAGTCATTGTAATTACTATGGTTATTTGGTCTTTTTCTTCACTTCTTGAACATTAAAAAATCACAGTACGAGGCAGCTTGCTTATAAGTTCATCAATATTGAATGGATCTTACTTTCGGGTGTTGAACATCTTCTTGGTCTCTTTCTCTGACCAGAAGTTAATGTTGAATTGTGCGTCGTCGCTAAGCTCTACTCGATGCCAATATTGAGGCGGGCTTGTGGCAAATTGCCCAGCTTCGATTGTGATAACACTTTCTGGTTCTGTCGCTTCTGCATCGGCAAAACCGTAGAAGGTGACCGTGCCTTCCATTACGCAGATCTGGCCGAATACACCCTCAGCAGTGTTGTGATGATTGAGAAGCGCCGCTGGTATGTTGTCTTTAGTGAAAAATGGTGTGGAACGTTGAATTTTCCAGTGTGACGGAATACGTAAATGACTCATATAAAACCTCTTCTCTAACTGTTCTTTGAAAGTTGTGCTTCTGTCTAACGAGTGGCGGTTATTATTTACCAGTAGTTCTCGCTGCTGAATTGGCCGGGTTTTCGGCGTAAGTGCTTCTCGAAACCCAAGCTGGTTAGTGCTTCGCTTGTGTCGCGAACCATTTGCGGATTGCCGCAAAGGTAGAAAAAACTGCGGGTTTGATTGAAAGCGACAGACGCGGTTTGCTCAAGGTCGCCTCCAAGTAACAAGCTTGGGATTCGTCCGCGCAAAGTTCCGGTGACTGATTCTCTAGAAATAATTGGCACATATTGTAGTTTCCCTTGGAAGTGATGAACGAGCTGAGTGATACGGTCTCGATAAGTCAGGTCTTGTTCTGTTCTTACGGCATGAACCAGTACAAGGTTTTTGAACGAGGCGACTTTTTCAGATTCAGAGCCGTTTTGCTGCTGTATCTGCATGCTTTCGAGCATTGAGATAAAAGGCCCAACCGCGGTTCCGGTCGAAAGCATCCATAGATCGTCGGCGATCTCTGGGATCTCATCCAAGGTCATAAAGCCACTTGGGTCTTTGCCGACAAAGATGTCATCGCCCACCTTCAACTCATGAAGTTGAGGTGAAAGCTGACCGTTCTGATCCTTAATAATCAAAAACTCCAGATGTTGATGACCTTGTTCGTGCTCTGGTGCGTTTACCATGGAATAGGCACGCCTTACGAACTCATCCTCACTGTTAGGCAAGCCAAGTTTCGTGAACTGACCCGCCTGATAGGGAGAGACAGGAGCACTGACTTGAAGTGAGAACAGTTGTTCTGTCCATTCCGTCTTGTTTAAGACTTTGCCGGTTACCAAACCATGAGGAATATCTGTCATATCATCACCTTTACGTAGAGAAGTTATCTCATTAAGGATACTCAACTATTTACATTTTGGAGTTGCATGTACCATGCCAATGATGAGAATGCTTATCAATACTGGCTTTGTGGTGGAAATAATTTGAAATTGTGTCAAATGGACTTATTTATCTTTGAGTCTTAATGACACTGCTGGTGTTTTTTGATGCTGATTTTGTTGATTAAGAACGATGAATTAGTCTTTGGATACGAGCAAAATTAGTACAGTGGTTTGACCCCTAGGGTATTCAATCAATTACTGAAGAGAATATTTTGCAGATGAGTATAATGGCGGCTTTCGATCTCAATATAGCCGTGTTTTATGCTTGATAATCTTCGTATGGCCTTGAACGTATTGTTCGTGACCATCAATACCGCAATGACTGCGTTTACCGTGAGCTTCTTTGGCCTCATCAAACTGATTCTGCCAATCTCTGTTGTGCAGAAGTCGTGTACTCGTTTAGCTAACTTCACATTTTGGTGCTGGGCTTCGCTCAACCTTTGGATGTTGAACGTGAACAATGACATCGAGTGGCAAGTCGAAGGCGGGGAAGATATCTCGACTAAACAGTGGTATTTGATGATGTCGAACCATCTGAGCTGGGCAGATATTGTTATTCTGTCTTCTACCTTGAAAGATAAGATGCCGATGACTAAGTTCTTCCTTAAGCATGAACTGCTGTATGTCCCTTTTGTTGGGTTGGCATGTTGGGGGCTAGATATGCCCTTCATGAGACGTCACTCGCGTGAGTTTTTGCTGCGTAACCCAGAACGTCGTAATGATGATTTCGATGCAATCAACAAAGCGTGTACTAAGTTCAAGCTAGCGCCGACAACCTTGGTTAACTTCGTTGAAGGGACGCGTGCCAATCATGAGAAACTGGCGACCGCGAAAACACCTTATCGACATCTACTCAAGCCTAAAACCGGCGGTGTGGCATTTGCACTATCGGCAATGGGGCCAATATTAGATGGCATTGTTGATGTCACTCTGGCTTATCCGGAAAATCAGACTTCTCCGTTTGAGGATATGCTAAAAGGCAAAATGACCAAGGTCGTAGTGCGTATTAAACTGCATCCGATGGATGAGAACGTAAACGGTAATTACTTTGAAGATAAAGCGTTTAAGCGCCGTTTCCACAGTTGGTTGAACAACACGTGGAAAGAGAAAGACGCCTATCTCGATACGGTTTATGGGGTTGATACGCCCTCTGAGACTGAAACGATTGATGGGCTTGATACGGTTCATAAGAAACAAGAGCAGTAAGCTCAAATCAAACAGATAGCATCAAAAAAGCCGATAGTTCATTTGAACTGTCGGCTTTTTTATAGAATCGGCGGTGTCAGAGGTAAGCGATAAAGTTAGTGCTTACTACCGTCAAATGGCTTGGTATGCATCAATAATGTGCTTCACTTCACTTGGCTTACCTTGCTTCTCTTGTCCTTGATGGATACGCAAGTAGTGCTGCAATGTTTTGGCTTTGTACTGCTGTGATACTTTCATTTTTTCATCACAGCTTGGTACCCAGATCTTGTCACCGACGTTTGATATCTCGCTAATGGTTTGGTTCTTTTTAGCATCACTTTGGTTATTACTCACCAATAAAATCTCGTAATAACGACGGTTCTCTTCAATCAACACTTCATCAATAAGACCAAAATTGAGCGCCTTTAAATGGGTTCTTAGCTCGAATTGCTGATGCACAGGGCAAAGCAAGAAATCGATCGCTTTGTCTGGGTGTTGACGGTGAATATCATCGACGAGCTTTTGAGTGAGATCGCCACCGACGCCCGCAATAATCACCAGGTGTTTGCCAGTATGTTTCTCAAGCGGGATAGCGGCGACATCCATACAGTAGACTTGCCATTGGCTGGTAACCGTTTGTTCGGCTTTATTACTTTGTGGAAAGTAGCGCGCTAGCTTTCCTTCAAGCTCACTCATCAAAGACGGGACAATATCGACAAAGTGAATCTGAGGCGCTTTATTATCCGACAACAGTTGAACACCCAAAAAGCCATGATCACAACAACAGTCCCAAATATGTTGGTAGTCATTGCTGACAAGGGCGTGGAGAGTTTGCAGTCGGTTACTTAGCTTCATAAGGTTCGCGTCGTTAGAAAAGGGATGTTGTCTTATCGAAGGCGCATTGTAATGACTTTCTAGAAAAACAAAAGCACCTAGGGTGTGAATCCTAGGTGCTTTGTAGTGGCTACAGAAATGTAAGTATAGGTTTACGATGCTTTGGCAACGGCTCTGATATGGCCTTCCACTCGGTTCTTACCAAGCTGTTGTGCGATAAGCTTTGCCTGTTCCGCCAGCGCTAAAGCCGTGTCTGTTTCGCCTTCTATTTGCGAGTATCCCACGCTAACCCCTAGTGATAAGGTGATATCTGGAGTGACGATGGTTTTCTCCGCGATTCCGACTCTGCACTGGTCTAGCTGGAATTTGGCATCTTTCACATCATTGGCTTTGAACAATACCGCGAACTCCTTTCCTCCAACACGCGCCAAGCAAAGGCCTTTTGGTTTAGGGAAGTAATAACGTATCGATTCTGCAGTCAGCTTGATCATTTTGTCACCCACAGCTTCACCGTAGGCACGGTTTACGTGGTCGAAGTTATCGATATCAAGCAGTGCGACATAGGTGTCGGGCTCGCTCGCGTAGGTGTCGATGGCGATACTGAAACTGCTCTTATTGTCTAACTGTGTCACCAGGTCTTTGCTACTCAATTGATGTTGAAGTAGTAAGTTAGACAAAGAGACCTCAGTGTAATCTCGGATCATTCGCAGAATACTTTGGCTGATCGGTAAGTTTGCGTTTACGTATAGTACTGCGATCAACTGCTGACGAGAGTGCAAAGGAATACAGTAATGACGTTGGTGTATTTTGAGTTTACACGCCAGTGGATCGGCGTACTGACCACTTCGGTAAGCCATGGTGTCCGGTGTAAATCGCTCTGCAAGGGCTTTGTCACAATGTACCGTTGACTTGTTTCCGTGATAGTCGATGGTACTGAATGAGTGGTTCTCAGGCTGATAGAGACAGAATTGAATGCCTTTTTGGTAGGTGAAGCTGTCCAGTATGGATTTTAACTCTCGCTTAAAGCTTACGACGTCATCGACTTTATTCAGTTGTGACAAGGACACGTTCAAACGATAAGCCAAATAGTTTGCGCCAATCCACAATAGAAGCAGTGAACCAAGTACCAAGCCAGTTAGCGTAAACTGGTGTGAGCTGGTTAAGATATCGTGGCGATCAGTGCCTGCGATGAATACCCAGTTCAAGCTGTTGTCAGCGTCAAACACCGATATTTTGAAGTTATCTTGATAGTAGTACTCGTGCTTACCAACGGTTTCACCTTGTGAGAGTTGATGGCTGATACCTGCGTGATAGCTGACTGATTTAGATCCGATACGTTTTGGGTCTGGGTGGAAGACCAGTCGTTCGGTTGCTCGGTCTACGACAAACACATAGCCATGATTAAGCGTTTTTAAGTCTCTTAATCCTTGTGTGGTGTGTAGAAGGTCAAACTCAATCCATATTTCCTCATTCAATCTTTCCGCTGTATGTTTAACTGCGAACACCCAACGACCATCTGCTTTTTGGTAAATCGAAGAGATGTAGAAATCCTCAACCACACTGTCTATTGAGTTCCATTTTATGGAGTCGATTTGTTCATGGGAAAGAGGTAATCCACGACTTGATATATATTGTTGGGATTGTGGTTGGTATCGAACGATATCGGAGAAGTTTGGCGTTCTTTTTAGAATATTATCGCTCAATTCTCTGAATTTTTTATCACCGATTGGAGCCGTTTTCGGTAAGCCTAGACTGGTTTCTAAAAAATAGAGCTTGCCGAATGTCGCTTCGATGTTGGAACGAATGGTAGAGCTTGCGATACGAATGTTTGATGATGATTGTTCTGTTGCTGCTGTTTCTACTTTTTCAAGCTGAGCCACCGCAAGATAGAGCATCCCTCCAGTTAATAACATAATGCATGGTTTAAAAAGCCGAATTAATGTTTTAGGTAAAGCCATGATATCCAAAGACGTTATAGATTCATTTTTATAGTACGGCAATACTAAACAGTTTCATTAATCACATCAATGCAAATGATTCCATATGGATGAATGATTTTTGTGATATTCAGCTAACAAAAAAGCCAGCTATAAATATAACTGGCTTCTATGATTTTCGGTGTTTTATTAAGCTGAGTAAGCTTTCACTTCAATCAAATCAGCCTGATCTGGCGAATAGTGCAAAATGGCCATCGAAGTTGGCGACAACAACATTTCACCTTCTGCATGACCTGGTTTTACATTTCTCAGATTGGTATCACAAATGGTCACCCAGTTTTGATCACGATCACTTGGTAACGTAAAACGAGCAGGTGCATTGGTTTGGTTGATTAAGTAAATCAACTCGTCACCGTCTTTACCAATTCCCAAGTGCAGTGCCACCGAGCTTAAACGGTTCCAATCATCATGCTCCATCAGTGTGCCATCGACGCGGCTCCAGAAGATGCGGTTAGAGTTACGCTTTTCGCCACTGAATGCCTTAATAAACGGCACCATGTATTGCTGACGAGCAGAGATCATTTCAGATAACCAAGTCTTGAAGTAAGTCTTGCGCTCTGAATCTTCCCAGTTAAGCCAGCTGGTCACGCCATCTTGGCAGTAAGCGTTGTTGTTACCTTTTTGAGTATGGGATAACACGTCTGCTGTCAGGATATGCGGAATACCAAAAGCAAACAGCAGGCTCGCCATGAAGTTGCGTTTCTGCTTTTCACGTGTCGCGATCACTAACAGGTTTTCGGTTTCACCTTCAACACCGTAGTTTTCAGAGCGGTTGTCGCCGTGTCCATCGCGGTTGTTCTCACCATTCTCTTCGTTGTGCTTATGCTTGTAAGACACAAGATCCTGCATGGTGAAGCCATCATGGTAAGTGATGTAGTTGACGGTTAATTTGTAAGGCCAGTGCGCTGCACTGTAGATGTCACGTGACCCCATCAAACGGGTTGCAAACTCTTTTAGGTAGCCTTGATCACCACGCCAGAAGCTACGAGTGATGTCTCGTAGTTTGTCGTTACACTCATTCCAACCTAGTGGGAAATTACCAACCTGATAACCGTTCGGACCGATATCCCACGGTTCTGCGATTAGCTTGGTTTCTTTGAGTACAGGATCTTGAGCAACGGCTTTAAAGAAAGCGGCCTCAGGGTTGTAGTTGTCACCTTCGCGGCCTAGTGTTGCTGCCAAATCAAAACGGAAGCCGTCGACTTGGAATTCACTCACCCAGTACCGAAGTGTATCCATCACTAAGTTGAGTGCAGGTTGGTGGGTGAGATCAACGGTGTTACCACAACCCGTAAAATTCGCGTAATGACAGCCATGTTTGATGTAGTAGCGGCTATCTAGCGCTTTGAGGTTGAAGGTTGTACCACCTTCTCCACCTTCTGCCGTGTGGTTGTATACCACGTCTAGAATAACTTCGATGCCATTGCGGTGAAGTTCACGAATGGCGGTTTTGAGTTCATTAACCGCGTCTTTTTCTGCGTAGCGAGGGTCTGGCACCATGAACAAGTATGGGTTATATCCCCAATAGTTCACTTTCCCCATATCCAATAGATGAGGTTCGTGCATACATGCCGCAATGGGTAAAAGTTGTAGAGAGTTGATGTTTTGCTGTTTGTAGAACGTAAGCATTTCAGGGCTCACTAACCCTAAGTAACGACCTTTAGTATTGGCTGCCACTTCTGGGTGCAGTTGAGATAGACCTTTTACATGCGTTTCAAAAAGAACGGTATCTTCGCGACTAATGCGTGGCTTCTCTACGTCTTGCCAATCGAAGGTGTCATCAACAACGACACATTTCGCCATCGCAAAGCTTTTTTCATTGGTATATGGCGTGACGTAATCGAGCGGTTCGCTTATTGCTTTGGCATACGGGTCTGAAAGTAGGATAGGGCCATTGTCCGTTTCTGCAATGAAACCGTATTTTTGTCCCGCTTTAATACCGTCAACAAAGACATATCTGATATCAGCGTATTCATTTTCTAATTTATAAGTGGTGAATTCGTCGTTCTCGTCAAAAAGAGCGAGAGAGAGTGATTTACAGTCAGGAGAATAAATTGAAAAGTTACAGCCAGTGTTACCTAGCGTTGCGCCTAGTGGATAAGGGCGAGCGAGCGTTCTAGTCATTGCTTGATTTCTTGTTCGTTTATCGACATCAGTGAACTATAAGTAAAAAGCTTTGTCACAGTAAGGTCAAGCAACTTCACAGAATAATTATTGTTAAAAAAATAATTTACCGATTAGGTTCAAATTATATATTTGAAGTAGATCTCACTTAAGGTGAATAATTAGATCTGTGTGCTGTCTACTCCTCCTAGATTAAGTGATCTACCTCTTTAAAATACCGTTCTGTATATTTTCTACTCCCCTCTAGTCCCCCTTAATTTAGTTAGGGGTGGAGGAAGTCAAACTTGTCATCCCCTCTTAATATTGACCCCGTTGAAACGAATCAGGGGAAACCCTAAACCTCTCTATCTTACGACTACCATTACTGCCTTTGGTTGCCGCAAGAGAGCAAAAATATAAAAACCTAAAATAAATCGTCCTTAATGGAGTTAAGAATGAAAAAAGTAAGTTTGATTGCTGCTGCAGTGGCAACTACATTAGCTGCTGGCTCTGCGTTCGCTGTAGATTTTAATGGCTACATGCGTGCTGGTACTGGTATTAGCGGAAATGATGGTGGTGACGTTTCATTCATGAAGAATGGTATTGGCCGTCTAGGTAATGAAAACGACAACTACTCTGAGTTTGGCTTGGCTGAAGAACTAAAAACTGGTGAGCAAACTTGGCGTTTAGAGTCAATGATTGCTTCTGGTGTTGATGGCGCGAATGGTTGGGAAGACGGTGACTTTAACGTTGCTCAGTTCGCTGTTAAAGCAAAAGGCGTTCTATCTTTCGATGAAGAAGCGACTCTTTGGGCTGGTAAAACATATTACCAACGTAAAGACATCCACATTACTGACTTCTACTTCCTAAATACATCGGGTACTGGTGGTGGTATCGAAAACATTTCAGTTGGTAACCAAAAGCTTTCTTTAGCAATTATTCAAGATGGCGAAGATGAGAACGGCGCTGGTTACATGGCTGATGCTCGCCTAGCGAATATCGGTCTATGGGAAGATGCTAGTTTAGAGCTTGGCGTTGTTTACAACTTCGGTACTGAAAATAAGAATGGCAAATACGATGGTGATGACGGCCTACTTGCTACAGGTATTATCCACCAAAATATGAGCAATGGTTTTAACCAAACAGTTGTTCAGCTAGGTACTGCTGGTTACGGCGTTCAAATGGCTAACTTCTGGGGTTCTGGTGCATACTATGATCGCTCTGGTGATCAAAATGATGGTTTTGGCTACCGTATCCTTAACTGGGGTGTAATGAACCTAGGCGAATCATGGGAAATGGGTCACCAACTTGCATACCTAGCAGGTTCAGACCTAGGTGTTGATAAGCATGATTCAAGCCAATACTCTATCGTGGCTCGTCCAATGTATAAGTGGAACGACACAATGCGTACTATCTTCGAAGCAGGCTACAACGCTGGTGAAGTAGACAACGTTGACTTCGGTGGCGCTAAATTTACTGTTGCTCAAGCATGGGCAATGGGTGACAGCTTCTGGGCTCGTCCTGAAATCCGAGTATACGGTAGCTACTTGATGGATCTAGAAAAGGATTCATTCGGTGAAGTTAAAGATGAAAACGGTGTTGTTACTGGTCAAGGCGCAGACAACGACTTCGTTGTTGGTATCCAAGTTGAAGCTTGGTGGTAAGCCACTTAGCTTAAAATCCTAAACTGTCCTAATTCATAGCCGGCTTGCGTCGGCTATTTTTTTAAGGAATGTACGATTAAGTTGATCGTTCCCTAGGTGAATAGTTCTCTTTGTGGTAATTAAAGTTAGTAAATTTCTTAAAAAAATAACAAGAAGGAAGGGTTATGTATTTTAAAGCTCTGATGTTGAGTGGCTGTGTTGCATTGGCCGGTTGCCAATCTGCACAAGTAGTCGAGCAAGTGCAAGTGGCACAGGCTGAACAAGTTAATTCTATTGCTGGTCTTCAATTTGCCCCGATGAAGCTTCCAAGCTCGACAATTTTTGATGTGACACCAAATAGCCAAGTATTAAACTATCAAGGAATAAACAGCCCTGTAGTAGCGATTGAACTGCCTGCAGATCGCGGTGAGTACTCGATTAATATCACGAGCATTATCGGCGATACTGCGTTTGTTCCTAATGCGGTTATCTATGACGAAAACGGTAGTGAGCTAGAGCGTTACGGTAAAGAGAGTTTCGAGTACGCTAAACCAAGACTACACTTGGGGAACCGTCTCGTTGCTGAGAACGATTTTTACCCACCGACAACAGCAAAATCAGTTTATTTAGTTATCTATACAGATCAAGAAGATCTTGGTGGTTTTACTGATGTCATTCACCCTGCACGTTTAGATGCGGAAGGCCGCGGTAATTATTTACCTGAAGTGAAAGATATTCCGCTTCCAAATGCTAACGTTGGTAAAATAGAAGTTACAATCGATAAAGCGAGCTTCTTCTCAATTGGTTCATCAAACAGTGAATCTAACGCTAAACCAGCGGCAGCAGCTAAGGTTGAGACAATTCAACCAGAAACACAAACTTATTACCATAATGCAATTCAAACAGCAGTAAGTGAAGACAATATTCCTAAAGCACTTAGCTTATTAGATGAAGCAAAAGCATTGGGTATTGAAGGCGCACAAGAAGTCTTTGTAAAAGCCGTCAATAAAAAGTAGTCGAATAGTTCGTAAATACTGATTGATATAAAGATAAGGGCTCCTAGTTGGGAGCCTTTTTTTTGTTTGAGATAAATGAAAAAGTATATATTCACCTAATTGTTGAAATTAAAGTGACCACTGACTTACGCATAATTATAAATAACCAATATAAGTGGAAGTTTCCGGCTATTTATAGCTTTGAATGACTAGGTTTTGACATAAAATACGCTCCCCCCTCTTATTGTTCTCGAGTAACTAGATATGAATCCTATAGATTACCTGCTGCTCCATTAACTGCTTCTAAATTATATTCATGATATCTCCTCTCGATTAAACTAACAGTTCACTTGAGGTTGTTATCCTTTCTACTAAGGACTAAGGACTAAGGACTAAGGACTAAGGACTAAGGACTAAGGACTAAGGGTTAACTGGTTCATCTGTCACTTAATAGTGAGTATTTATCGATGGAAGCAAAGCAATGGTGTGGTGCATGGGGATTGGAGTTTATTGAGGATAAAAAAAGGGAGACTGACGTCTCCCAAAGGCTAGCTTTCGCTGGTTTTATTATCTTTTTATTAGAATTCCAAGCTTTAAGACTTAGTTCTTGGTTACTGATACAACTGGGCCATCTACGTCGTCATCCAGCTCGTGAATCGCATTCAGAGTGAATGTATAGCTACCAGCTTCTGTTACGCTTAGTTGGCAGTTACCATCAGTACCTAGGTCGATTGATCCATCAGCAAGTTCAACGGAATCACAACCAAAGTTAGGTGATACCCAATCAGCATCAGCAAACTTGAAGCCATAGTTACCCGCTTCCAAGTTGCCTGTCACAGAATAAACACCATTAGCGACAAAGCTCATTGCCCAATCATCCGTTGCGCCCCATCCATTCATGTCACCTTTAACGTAAACTGTTGTTTGGCCGTATGGCGGAATGCTAGATACATCCTTGTCTGTGTTATCAACCGGCAGGCCGGCACCTTGTGAATCACCTTGAACTTGTACAAATACAGCGGTGGTTAATGCAGGTACTGTGAAGGTTTCAGCGGCAAAGCTTGAACTTTTCACTGTATCGTCAGCCGAGTTTTGTTGAACGTCATGAAGTGTAAAGCCTGTCGCTCCTGTGATTTTGAACGATTGAGATTCATTAGTTGAGTTTACAACTGCCACAATCGCATCATTTGCAGGGTCAAGATCGTCGCCCGCAGACACACCATCATCGATAGACATGACAATCAGGCCTTCGATTTGATCTTCACCAACATTGCGGAAGTCGACACGCTTCATGACTTCGTCTGCTGTGTCTAAGCGGAACAGTTCGCTTGAGCTACGGATTTTTAATAGCTCTAGGAATTGCTGCTTAGTCAGATTAATGTCTTCTTCGTCTGGTTTCGCCGTTGGGTCAGCAATGATGGTTTTGATCAGATCCCAGTTCGCACCATCTTTGTCTTCACGAGGTAAGCCGACGTTCCAGTTGTTATCCGTACCATCAAACATTACGCGGTTGTACCAGTCACCAGAATCGTAAGAATCGCGCTGCATAGACTTAGATCGTAGCAGTTCAGAACCCATATGGATGAATGGTATGCCTTGGCCTAGCATCACGGTAGAAAGCGATACAGACTGCATACGCGCACGCTCTGCAGAGCTAGTACCAGTGGCGATCTTGTAAGCGTTGTTATCCCAAAGCGTTTGGTTATCATGTTTCGACACGTAAGATATGTTCTCTGAAGGCATCTTGGTGTAACCAGCGGGCGCACCGTTGTAATCAACATTTTTACCCAGTTTGGTATCACCTTTGTAATCAATCAGTACGTATTCTGCGAGGTTACCTGCCATACCTAAACGAACAAGGTCTTGGTTATGTAAACGACCATTGATCGAATCTTGATCTGTCTTGGTTTCTTCATTGGCAATCGCAGCATTACCAAAGCCTTGGTTAAAGCGAAGCGGGTGATTCCCTTCTGAGTCGACACCACCGTCGAACGGGCTACCGCCACGAACTGCGTCACGTAAACGGTCTGAGAAGGTCCCGATTTCTGTGCCCGCCATGTTGATTTGGTTTGCTTGATCGAAGCGTGCGTTATCCGCTACTTCGCCAAAGTCCCAACCTTCGCCGTAGAATAGGGTGTTTGCATCGATTTTACGTACTTCAGCAAGAGCTTCTACCATTACGTCTTTCGGCTGGTGGCCCATTAAGTCAAAACGGAAACCATCCACTTTATAATCGTCAGCCCACACCTTAAGTGAGTCGACCATTAATTTACCCATCATTAGGTTTTCAGTCGCAGTGTTGTCACAACAAGTCGAGTTTTCGACGCCACCAGTGTTGACGTTAAGACGGTGGTAGTACCCAGGGACAATCTTATCCAGTACCGACTTATCATTCACACCAGACGCATTGGTGTGGTTGTATACCACGTCCATGATCAGCTTAAGATCCATGTCGTGCGTAGCTTTGACCATCTGACGGAATTCGAGAATACGCTGAGAACCGTTAGGATTGGTCGCGTAACTTCCCTCTGGCACCGTGTAATGGAATGGGTCGTAGCCCCAGTTGAAGCTATCAAGCATACGAAGGTCATTCATTAATGCTTGTGCGTCACCCGTTGAAGGGTCATAACCATCGAGTACATCTTCGATGACTTTGTTTTCGTCTTCGCTTCCACATAAGGCAGCAGTCGGTTTTACATCACATAGCTTACCAACGGTGTCAGTAATATCGACACGGCTCGCTTCATCTTCATCAACGGTAGCGATATCAAATGCTGGTAAGATATGCAGCGTAGTTAAACCTGCTTCTTGCAGAGCTTGTAGGTGTTTGACCGACTCACGATCTGCTTCTGTGAGAGCGAGGTATTTTCCATTTAGGTTAGCTGTGCCTAGCTTATCGCTGAAACTAAAGTCACGTAGGTGTGATTCGTAAAGTACATGGTCTTCGTCTTTCTCTACGGTTGGTCGTTGGTAGTTGTCCCAGTTCGCTGGTTTCAAGGTTGAATCATTCAGGTCAATCACTTGAGAGTACGCGGAGTTCTTCGACAAACTGAGTGAGTAAGGGTCCGTTACAAGGCGAGTTTCGATGTTGCCTGTGGTTGGGTGGTAGACCTTCACTTGGTAACGATAGTAACTGTTGACTGCATTAGACACCGCGTCAGTCGCCCAAATACCTGTCTCAGTGTTTTCCGTCATTGGGAACACTTGTGAACTTTGAAGATCTTCGCTGTAAAGCACGAGTTCTACATCTTGCGCTGTTGGTGCCCAAAGCTTGAAGGTCGCTGCGCTGCCTTCAACAATCGCGCCTAGTTCTTCACTCATCGCATTACCAGCATCTTCGCTAGCAAATACCGCATCAAGTACACCAGGTTTTTGAACCTCAGTTGAAGAGATAACATCGCCATTAGTATTGTAGGCAACAAAAATTATCTGAGATTTTAAGATAGTGCGAAGTGTGCTGTCGTCAACATCGATAGCTAGGGCAGGTAAGCTTGCAAGGTGGCGGAAACGCTCTTTCAATTCAGTAGAAAGCTCTCCATCTTTGCTCAGTTCAATTGCAGTGCCACCGACAATCTCTTTGTCGTCGTTCATCGTGATACTGTTATCGAGTGCGTAGAACAGTTTCACAGAGTCGGCATTGCTAGCGGCTTCCCAAGCAATGGTGGTCGCATCTAACCAATGTGCTTTTTGACCATCAATATTGACTGGGCGCTCTGAAATTGGGTCGTAATATAACTCGCTGCTGCCATGGAACCCGAATACACCTTGTGAATCGCCAAGCTTAGTTAGCTCGATTTTAGAATTGGCACTGCCAAACGCTTTTTCGTCACCATTATGTAAGATGAAGTTCATGCATTTATGTGGGTCAGAAGCATCAGGATCGACTTTCAACACATAGTAGGCACCGTAAGTATCGCTGATACCATCGTACTCGTAAGGGCTGTTCCAATCGGTTCCGGTTTCACTCAACCCCATGCCGACTAAGTCTGTGCTAGTACAGCCTTCGCCATTCCACAGGTGAAGTCCCCAACCGTCGTAAGTAGAGCCTGAAGTGCTTGCGGCTGCAACATCACGTTTGTAATAAACAACAACTTCGTTTTCGCCTGCTTTGTATAAGCCATCATTGCCTGCGTCGATGTCATTGTCGCTATCACTGCCACAACCTGCGATCAAAGTAGCGGTGAATAGCGGTAAAATCGCTTTGGCCAAAGTCGAGCGCTTGAAGCTTCTCTTTTTGGTCACATTGAAGGTATTTCGTAGAGAGATAATTTTATTAATATTTATGTTGTTCACGTTTTGATATCCATATTTCACTTTTTATGAAGATAAACATCCTAGCTTTAACCAAGGTCAACTATTTGTGATGGCAATGTATAAAGTTATTTTTAATTCGTAAATATAGGAAACCTAGCGTCAATATCACGCTTTGTATTTGGTTGTTGTTAAATTAATTGGATCAATGACTCATTTGTTTAATATCAATAATGTAGGGCGTAGAAGCTAGGCGTAGTTAATAAGGATGAGAGCTCATCCTTATTAATGTGAGTAATATATCGAATTGAGAGAGTGTTAATTTTATATGGGAATTAAGTTATTTATCAATTAATTTAAAGGGAGTTGTTCGGTAATTAATATTGATAGATATATTATCCATTAAAGGATAACACCCAAACCAAAGACGCTAGCGGTTTCAATTCAATATTAAAGTTGCCAACACTGTTCTCAATGTCGAGCACTTGTTGTGCTATGCCTTCAATATGTTCATTGAGTATGTAACGACCATCAACTAATTTGAGTTTTTGAATGACGTCATGTGAAATCTCTAGGTGAATACTTTCGGTGGTATGTTGGCTGAAATTAGCAGCAACAATGGTTAGCTCTTGGTGGTCATAGCGCAGAAATGCGTAGACTGAATCACTCAAGTTACTGCACTGGTGTAAGTCTTGGTAATCACCTGTCATCGACGAGTGCTCTAGCGAAAAGTTCATTACCTTTTGATAGAAGTGACGCAGTTGCTTTTCTTTATTGGTTAGTAACTCACCATCGAACGCACCATTATTCATCCACTTTTGGTGTTGTGGGACGCCAATGTAGTCAAATATGGAAGTTCGTGAGGGCTGTCCAAAGCCTGCATTCTCTGCACCGGGTTCTCCGACTTCTTGCCCAAAGTAGATCATGGTTGGAGAACTACTCAATAACGCGCTGACTAGCATCGCAGGCTTTGCGACATGTGGATTGCCAACGAACTCGGGAGAAGCGATGCGTTGCTCATCGTGATTGTCCAAGAAGTGCAGCATGTGATGTTCAATATCCATCATTTGATGTTGGATTTCAGGGATGATTGCCGTTGAAGCCTTGCCTTGCATGATGGCTTTGAGACCATCGTATAGGTCAACTTTGTCGTATAGATAGTCCATTTTGCCTAAGTGAATGTATTCGCGGTACAAGTCCGGCTGATACACCTCTGCCATCAGAAAGGCATCTTGGTTTTTCATCTTTATTGATGAGTTTAGGTAGCTCCAAAACTCAACAGGCACCATTTCAACCATGTCGTAGCGAAATCCATTAACACCTTTGTCTAACCAGAACAAAGCGATATCTCTGAATTTAATCCAAGAGCTAGGTACAGCGACCGATTCCCAGAATTGGTGATGCTCTCGGTAATCGCGTTGGGCATAGTCTTTGGGGAGCACAGGGAAATCTTTTGAACCGTCAGGGCGCACACCGTAATTGATCTTCACGGTTTCATACCAATCGTCGAAATTAGGTTTAGCTAAGCGTGATCCATTGCCCGTCCATTTGGCTGGCGTTTCGATAAACGGGGAGCTTAGGCTAGGGTGCTGTTCACCACCTAGCGGCGTAAAGGCGGGCTCTATGTCTGGCAATTCAAAGGTGCTGTTGAGGATATAGTAGAAGTTATTGTCTCTGTGGTATTCCAGCGTTGTGTCATCTTGAGCGCCGAAGTCACTGACGCCTTGCGGGTTATTTAAGCCTTTATAATGACGCGCAACGTGATTCGGTACGATATCGATGATCACCTTTAAACCATTGTCATGACTTCTTTTGATTAGTGCCTCGAACTCTTCCAAACGGCGATCAGGATTCTCAGCGAGGTCAGGATTTACCGAGTAGTAATCTTTAACTGCATAAGGTGAGCCAGCACGGCCTTTTACCACGCTCGGGTGATCGTCTGAAATACCAAGGTGCTTGTAATCATTGATTAACGCGTGGTGGGGAACGCCGGTATACCAAATGTGAGTCATTCCAAGTTTGCGAATTTCAGACAGCGCTTTGTCGGTAAAATCACTGAACTTACCGACGCCATTTTGCTCGATTGTGCCCCATGGAACATGTTGGGTGTTTTTATTGCCAAATAAACGCGTAAAAACTTGGTAGATGGCGTACTTTTGGTTGTACATATTTATAATTCCTTTAACTTCCATCATGTTATGTAGGGATGAAAGGGCTTGTTTATTTTTTGCAGGCTAACCGAATTGCAATACGCCTTACTCATCCTTATCAAAATTTACAGGGCGTAACTGCCACAGTATGTGAGCTGTTACCCAAAAGGAGTTGATGTTGTCTTCATCTATTCAAATCGCTATCACCTATTTGGTTCTGGTGGCGGTGTCTGTGTTGATTGTAGAAAGCTCTAAAGCACTGTTGGTGTGGTATTTGACTATCGGGGTAGTAACGTTTTTTGTGTACGCGAAGGACAAGCGAGCCGCGATTAATGGTAATTGGCGCGTGCCAGAGAAAACCCTGCACATCTTTTCTGTTGCTGGTGGCTGGCTAGGGGCGTTGATCGCTCAAGATAAGTTGCGTCATAAAACGCAAAAGCAGCCGTTCAGATCTATTTATTGGCTGACAGTGGCAATGAATGTTGCGGCGTTTGTGTGGACGCTGACCCCGAGCGGGCAGGCGACGTTTGGGCGTTGGCTTAGCGAGGTTATTGGATACTTGTAATGAAATTGATGGCTAGTAATCACTTACTAACCATCTTACGGAAGCTATCTGGTTACAACATCGGAATTGTCGATGCGAGCAGTAAGCCCGCCATACCGTAGTTGAAGCTTTTGATGCGAACGGGTGTGGTTAACCAGTGTTGCAGTTGCTTGCCTGCAGCTGTCCAGAATGTCACTGAAGGTAAGTTCGCTAGCGTGAAGATACCTGCGATGATCGCAAGCTCCCACCATGAACTGCCGCTGCTGTAGACTGAAATCGCCGTCAGCGCCATCGACCAACCTTTAGGGTTCACCCACTGAAAACTTGCCGCACCGATGAAGGTCATTGGCTTATAAGCCTCGGAGCTTTTGGCTTTGCCGCTCAATGCTATCTTAATTGCAAGGTATACGAGGTAAGCAAGGCTTAGGTATTTCAATATTTGGTGCGTAACCGGATAAGCGTTGAAAATACCCATTAAACCGAAGCCAACTAATAGCAGCATGGCTGCAAACCCTAGAGCTATGCCGAGCATGTGCGGAATGGTACGCGCAAAGCCAACATTCGCACCAGAAGTCATGAGCATGATGTTATTTGGACCTGGCGTGAAGGTCGAGACGAACGCAAACAAGGCAAGTGCGCTAAGTTGTTCTAAAGGCATTATGGTTCTCCAGCAAAAAAATGAACGAAGTGACTGACCGGTCATGACTTTCACGTGTTGAGAAGCATAGTAGGTGGAAAGTGAGGCAATTATGTGCTTTTATTTCCTCTATTATCACTTAATGCACAATAATAAGTACTTATGGATAGATTTGACGAAAGGATATTGCAAGAGCTTAAATTGGACGGCAGAATCTCCAATATTGAGCTTTCAGAACGGATTGGCTTGTCGGCTTCTGCGACCTTAAGGCGAGTACAAGATCTTGAGCGTAAAGGCATCATTCAAGGTTACCGCGCGGTTCTGGATAATGGGCTGATGGGGGTCGGTTTTATTGCTTATGTTTCGATTGGTTTATCAAGCCATAGCAAAGCGGCTCAACTGGAGTTTGAACAACACGTCAGTATGGAAAAAGAGGTGGTGGAGTGCCACAACATTACTGGAGCCAACGAGTACTTGCTAAGGGTAGAAACCAAAGACCTACCGGGCTATAAGAAGTTTCATGCCGATGTGCTTGGGGAATGTGCTCAGGTGCAATCTATTACGACTATGGTTGTGATGGATACCCCTAAAGACGAACGCTAGTCGAGTTTTATTTGAGGAGAGGCGCAGTGCCAAATACCAATCAGTTGTTATTGTTCTTAGATGTGGTTCAACAAGGGTCGTTTACCAAAGCGGCAACCTTGCACGATATGGACAACTCATCGCTCTCTAAACAGATCAAAAAGCTCGAGCAAGATTTAGGTGTTCAGCTGCTTAACCGTTCTACACGCTCGTTTTCGTTGACGTCGGCAGGAGAAGATATTCTCGCACAAACCTATGTGCTGAAAGACACCATCAATCAGATCCAAGGCATTGCAGATTCATACCAGTCAGAGCCAAAAGGTGTGCTACGAATTACCTCACCGATCTATTTTGGTCAGCAATATCTGCAACCTATCATCACTCAGTTCATGAGAAAGTACCCGGATGTTCAGATTGTACTCTCACTAGACGATAAGATCGCCAACATCATTGCAGGGCAGTTTGATATCGCGTTTCGCTTCAGTAAGCTTGTTGAATCGAATTTGATTGCGAAGAAGATTGCCGACAGTAACTTCATGTTGGTCGCATCGAACGATTTTGTGAAGGAGCACGGTGAACCGAAAACGCCACAAGATTTACTCGCGCTACCTGCTGTGATTTATACCAATGGCGATATGACGGTTGATCATCTCCGTATCAGTGAAGAGCCGCATGGCGACACTTTCCAGAGCCTGACTATTCGTGGCAACTATAAAGTGAGTGATGTTCGCACCATGGTCTCTTGTGTGAAAGATGGCTTAGGATATGGCTTCCTTGATCAATCAAACCTGTATGCCTCAATGAAAGAGCTCGGCTTAGTCACTTTACTTCCTGATTACCCGATTTCGACGATTGATACCGCAATCTACGCTGTGTATCCGCACCGTAAGCAGACCAAACTAGTTAAAGAGTTCATTACTACGGTTCAAGACTATATTGGCTCTCCGACGATTTGGGAGAAGATGCAGCAAGGTTAGCTGGATTTCTAATCGTTCAAACATAAAAAAGGAGCCAGATCGTCGAACGATCTGGCTCCTTTTTATTCCTCCGGCTATAGCTAATTTACAATGTAAAGCTTAGCTATAGCTGGCGCGAGCGGCTCATGCGCACTAATCCCCATCAATGCTCATGAATCACTTCTTTACCACTCGGATAAGCTTTGGTACCTAATACATGACCATCAACTTCTTTGCCATAGTAGCCTTGGTGGTTGTGGTAACGCTTAGCATTGCCAGCAACATCACCCTTGTATCTAGGGTCTTGTGGGCGTTCATGACTATTCACAAATGCAGCCACATCCCAAGCATCTTGAATCGAAAGCTGCTGGCTCTTTCCAAGCGGCATGTTTTCATAGATAAAGTAGGCAGCGGTGTTCACGCGGTGCATACCCGCACCCCAGTTATAGGCGTTTTCGCCCCACAGTGGTGGGAAGTATGAACGGCCGTCTGATCCTTTAATACCCTCACCATTTTGACCATGACAGGTTTGGCAGCTGGTTTGGTAAACCTTTTCACCACGCGCTATTGATGGCTCTTGTTCAGGGTTATCAATCTTAGGGTAACCACGGCCGGCCAGTTTACTGCGGTCATCGATTGGGTATTTGCTTAACAGCTCTTCAGGAAGAGGGAAGCTTTCAGCTTTACCACCTACTTGTAAGTCAGCATCGCTGATCTCAGGAACAGGCGTGTCTTGCATGCCGTTCTTATCTAAGATTCCGCCCATCGCCAGCCAGTATGAATACGCCGTCAGTGCGACCATCTCTTTTGACCCCTCAGCCGGTGGCAGACCATTCATTGAGTAGGTGAAGCAACCTTGGATACGCTCTGCGTAGCTGTTTACCTTGTCGTTTTTAGAACGATACGCAGGGTAGGCCATGTACGCACCCCAAAGAGGGGCAGCGTTAGGCTTCATGCCCGCTTGCATGTGGCAATTTACACAGTTTTGCTCGTTGCCGACGAACGTACCACGCATCTGTTGTGAATCGACAAACAGGGAATAGCCCAGTTTTACTTTGTCGCCAAATTCCCCATCAGGAATATCAACCAAGTCGCGTGGCACCAGATATTTATTATCTTGTGGTTTTTCAACGGCGGGTAGTTCGGTTTGGCGATCGGGCAACTCAGCTTCGGCATAAGCGATTCCAGAGGCAAGGGTTGCGGTAATTAGAAGTAATGTTTTCATGCGAGCCCTTTAGTATCGGAAAGATGCGAAGTAGTAAGAGAGATTTTTGATCTCATCGTCGGTCAACTTGCCGGCGATATTACCCATCATGTTTAAATCATCACCCTTACGAGTGCCGTTTTTCCAAGCGTTGAGCTGAGTCTGAATGTAGTCGGCGTGCTGACTCGCTAGGCGAGGGAATTTGTCGACACCCATACCACTTGGCCCATGACAGGTTGCACAAGCTGGAATGTTTCGATCCCAATCACCTTGAAATACAAGTTTACGATAGGGGTTATCGATATCAGCCTGTGAGCCGCGCTGCTCTAAATCGGTAAATTCGTATGAAGGCAGTGAAGCGAAGTATTCAGCAACTTCCCGACGAATCGCAGGATCAGACACACCATCCGCCATCCCTTTCATAATCGCGCTTTGACGCTCACCACTTGAGAACAGAACCAGTTGATGCTCTAGATAGTCAGCATTGAGCCCTGCAAGCATAGGGGCGATGTTGGGCATACCTTTCCCGTCGGCTTGGTGGCAGCCACTGCAGGTTTCTGCGGCTTCTGGCATTGGATTAGGTGCTGCTTGTGCAAAACCGGATAAAGAAAGGCTTCCCAGAGCAGCGATGCAAAGCGTTAGAGTTTGAGTTTTTATGTTCAGCTTAATCATGAGGCGTCGCTATTGGTTGTAATGCACGCATTTTCGATATAATTGGTTGTTCGCGCTATTGTGGATTTCCACATTAATTCACTTGGAACTTGAGGTAAGTCTCACATTAATAACCTCAGTCACCATGATGGTATTGATGTGGATTTCAATAGGCGAATCCAACTGCCGTTAACTAAGTGCAAGGGAACTGCCATGTTCGCCTCGGTGTAACTGCTTGTTAAGGCTCTTTATGGCACCGATTGTATAAACATAGACGCTTGATGGGGCTAGGTGAGAAACTTGCAGGGAAGTGATGTGAAGAATTGATGCTTTGGCGTTGAATAGGTTAGAAAAAGAAGAGCAACCTCGAATGACGAAGTTGCTCTACTGTGCTCAGTCTTGATTTGACTGAAATAGGGGAGGTTTGAACGTCTAGACTTTGTGGATTTTAGCCGGAAGCGCTTGTCTTGCTGCTGCGCCTACAACCCAATCCAACATCACGCCTTTGCCTTCTCTGGTCGGGTCGATCAAGCCTATATCATTGATGTTAACGCCATCGTTCGACTTCATCTTCACAGGTTGTTGTGTGTCATCGATCCAGTGGGCACGCTCACCGAGTTCTTTATGACCAAAGCCGTGTTCAAAGCCTAATGTTCCCGGTTTGATGCCATCAATCACCATCGCCAACGCATGTGTGGTTGAGCTCGGTGTTTCAATAGCAAACACGTCACCGGTTTTGATACCCGCAGAAGAGGCGTCTTGCGGGTGGATGTAAACTGGATTTACTCCCTTAATGGATTCTAATCGTGGTGACAAGTTAGAGACCGCACTGTGAATATTGGACTTAAAGTTGGTTAGCGTAAATGGCCATTCTTTTGCTGGGAACTGCTCTGCCAAAGGTGTGCCGTCTGCAAGTTTTTGTGGATACCATGTCGGGCAACCCATGTACTGCTCACCACTGATGGTGTTGCGAGAAGTACCGAGCTTTTCATTCCAAATAGCCAGTGGTTTGGTCCATTTGTACTTCATGGTTTCATTGGTGTAGGCATTGGTGGCATCTTCAAAACGGCCGCCACGAGCAAAGATATACGCTACTTTGAGCATCTCTTCAGGCTTGAGCGTTTTGTTCATCACAGGCACTAGGCGTTCTAGACCAGACCAAACAATATCTTCCGCATCGACATTCGGCACGCCACCTTTTACGAACGCTAAGTTAGCAGCCGAGCGCAGGTAGAAGTCTTCAGCGCTATGAATACCGTGCCAGTTACCTTGATTGTCTTTGATTACGTTGTCGCCGAAGCCACCTAGGCCAAGCGTTTTCGCTAGATCAATAAAGAAGTTCTCTAGGTTGATGGCACGTCCGTCTTGAGTGCGTGAGGTTTTAGGTTCGACAATCGGCCAACGAGCGGTGATCGCTTTAGTCGCGACGCCATGCCAAGGTGTTGCCATGCCCCAGCTTTCGTAGGTCACTGTGTCTGGCACGAGGTAATCCGATAATGCTGTGGTCTCATTGATGAAGGCATCGATAGACACGATCAAACCAAGCTGTTTTGGATCCTTAAGCTTTTCACCCAGCAAGTTGTCTAAACCCGGAACACCATAAAGTGGGTTCGCCATGTGGTTGATCCATGCCTTTGCTCGGTAAGGGTAGCCATCAATCGCAGCTGATAAGTGCTCAGTTAAAAGCGGTGCTGAGATTGGGTACCACGGCGCGCGTGTCGGGTAAGGTGACTCGCCTGCGGCAACGCGACGTTTGTATTCGCTGGTTTTTTGGTACGGGAACTTGCTGCGGGACAAGAATACACCTTGAGGCTTAGTCTTATCTTTAAACTTAGTAAAGTCGTAACGAGGACCTGCAACCGAAGTCGGGTAGCCACCCGCTTTCGCCATCGCACCGCCTTTCGCGTTGATGTTACCGATCAGCGCGTTCAGCATCAGAATAGAGAACGAGTTGTAGAAGCCGTTGGTGTGCATGTTGCCACCGTGAGTATCCACGACTGCTTTTGTACCGTAGCTGGTAAAGCGTTTCGCTAGCGCAATAATCTGGTCTTGTGGGATTTCACACTGCTCGCTGTAGTAAGCAAGGTCATATTTGAAGGCTTCTTCTTTCAATCTTTGTAGAGAAGATTTAACGCGAACAGTCTGACCATCGATTTCTACATCTTGATCGACGAACAGAGCCGCTTCATTCACCTGAATATGTGATGATGGCAGTGACGTTGTCACATCTAGTGCAATAAATCCGTCATCGTCAGACATCGGTTCGCCAGCTTCGAGCAACCCCATATCCGATGCACGAAGCATACGCCCATTTTGTGGGTGCGATTCGTCACTGATCACGAGGTGAGATGCGTTACACCAGTGTGTGGTGCCTGCTTTCTTCATCGCTTGCGCACTTGGGCGAGACAAGAAGTTGTGATTGTAGCGCTGGTTTTCGATGATCCACTGGATCATACCCAGAACTAATGCTGAGTCAGTGCCCGGTTTGATCGGCAGCCAGTTGTTGCGATCGCCCGCTGCAAGGCTTGACGATCCTGCTGGAAGGCTTGGAGTGACAATGGTGTAGCTGAGTTTTCCGTTGGTACGAGCCTCAGCCAGCTGTCTTGCTTGACGCTTAAATGGGTTACCCGCTTGAGCCGGAGACATACCGATGAAAAGAATGAACTCTGCGTTGTTGAAGTCGGGCTTTAAGTGCGAGAACTTGTCTAGATCGTTCATGATCGCGCCTGAACCTGCACGGAATGCGTAACCACAGTAAGAGCCGTGGTGACCAAAGTTGCGTGTGCCGTAGCTGTTAAATGCAAAGCGCTTCAAGATGTCGTCACGGCCTTCATTTCCGGCATTAGTCACCAATAACTGGTTCGCTTTTGGTCCGTATTCAGGGTTGTTCGGATCGAGTGGGGTTTCGATATCACGAATCGAACGTAAGCCTTCTACTTCGCCTTCACCGAACAAGTCACCACCTTCGGTGATCTCAGAGATAAGTTGTTCGTAGCTGATCGGTTCCCACTTGCCTTCACCACGCTTACCGACACGTTTGAGCGGTTGAGTGATTCGGTAAGGGCTGTTTTGAATCTCTAACATACCATTACCACGGGCGCAGGCAGTCGAGCGGTTATTGATACCAGATTCACCAGACAAGCCAATGTAGGCGTCTTTTACTGGTGTTTTGAAAGGGATTTGCTGATCACTTGATAGCGGGTGGTACGGGTTGCCTGAGATACGTAAGATCTCGTCATTGCGGTTATCGATACGTACACGCAAGCCACACAATGTCCAGCAACCAAAACACATTGATGGTGCCACGCGTTGGTTTGGATTTGGCGAGATCTTACCCTGCTCGTCGACACTGTATTCCGTCTCTAACGAATTACCGTGGTGGATGTGGTTGGTTTTCTTACCCGCGGTGCCATCGATAGCACCGTGAACCATGTGCTTTGTGGTTGTCGCATAACCTGCAGAAAAAGCTCCAACACCACCGGCAGCAAGGCCTGTTTTCAAAAATTGACGACGTTTGTTATCCATGATGATTCCTCAGACTACAAGCTATGTGAGCGGTTAAGTGGTGACGATGATGTATTGTGGTTTGGCTTCAATATTGTCTTAGGTGTAGATCGAGTTGACACGATCTCAGAGGCGAACAACGCAAGTGCTAGCCACAGGCCACACATACCAACAATGCCAAGTAAACCTGAGCTACCCATTGGCAATTCATAAGGGAATGCGCCCACATCAAAGCGTGGAATGGTTTGAACTTCCATCATGGTGACCCAACGTACTGCCCATGCTGAAACGATGGTCGCAAGCGCTACACAGATAATTCCTAGTTTGCTTTGCGATAGACGCTGCAGCGGAAGAACCAAGATCATGCAAAGTAAAATACTAGTAGTCATGATGCCTAGGTTGATACCCCAAGCGTCGTTCTCATACAGGTTGAAATGACCATGGTTAGATGCCCAAATCGACGTAAGAATGATGGCAAGGCCACCCGTTAAGGTAATGGTTCTTTGTACTAGAGCGAGATCTGTTGGTTTTAAGCTTGGCTTGCTTGAAGGCAGTAGAGCCCAAATTAATAGGGTTAAACCGGTTGCAGCAAAGAATGCCGTTGTGAACCAAAGCAACGGAGAAGCCGGTTGATGCCAAAGCGGTCGGCTCGCCAAAATCGCAATCTCTGCACCTGTATAAAGCGCGATGCTTAGACCTGATAATGCAGTTGCAGCGGCTAACGCAATCATCACTTTTGTCGATACCTGCCATTGCCCCAGTGTTAACCAAGACAAGCGTTTTAAAAGCGGATTTTCACTCTCTTTGAGCTGTGCGATGTCATCACGCAGGTAAACCCAAGCAGTCGTAACAGCCAGACCAGAAAACAAAGGTAGAAACAGAGAGCCCAATGACATCCATGACCAAGGTGTGATGTGAGCATAGAAATGCCACGCACGTCCGGGTTGATGCAAGTCACCAGTAAGCGCTAATGGCCCAACAATCGCGCCGATTGCCATCACAAGCACAAGGGCTGCACGAAATTGATGACTGGTTGAATTTTTAAATATCAGGGCAATCAAAAACAGAATCGCCGCCGCGTAAGCCGAACCTATGTAGAAGAAATACTGAACTGCCCACGGTAGCCAAGCGATATCTTGAGCGGGAACTAACACTTCAGTGATATTCATGCTGTCTCTCCTTGTTTGCCTTGTGTCGCGATTGCCAATGCTTGTTCGCTAGAGGATGAGTTATCAATGGCGGCTGGATCATAAATCGCAGGCTGACCTTCGATATGACTAACGAAACGTTCGTTCATGCCGATATAGAAAACATGTGGGTTGGTATTTTGCTCTGGCTTGAGCACCTTGATGTCGTTTTGGTTTTCATTAAGCAGGCGGTTGATCTCGCTGTTTGGATCTTTGAGGTCACCAATAACGCGCGCACCACCAACACAGGTTTCGACACAAGCGGGCAGCAAGCCATCTTCAAGGCGGTGTGCACAGAAGGTACATTTGTCTGCAGTAAGGGTGTCGTTATTGATGAAACGAGCGTCGTAAGGGCAGGCTTGAACACAGTAAGCACAAGCTACGCAGCGTTCGTTGTCGACCATTACAATGCCATCTTCACGTTGGAAGGTCGCTTGAACAGGACAAACCTTGATGCACGGAGCATCGTCGCAGTGGTTACACAGACGAGGCAACATGAATGACTTCACGTCTTGTTGAGCCGTCGAACCATCATCAAGGGAGACTTCATACTGTTTTACGGTGGTTCTGAACTGGCCAATTGGCGCTTGGTTTTCAACGCTACAGCCAACGGTGCACGCCTGACAGCCAACGCATTTACGTAAATCAACCGCCATGGCGTAGCGTTTACCTACTTCGCCTTTGCGGTCAGGTTGGTTGTTATTGCGAATGGCTGTGCTTGCGACTGCGGTGTTGATTCCGGTGATGGGAATGAGCGCAGCACCAGCGGAAACCTTGCCGAATTGGCTGAGAAACCGTCTTTTCAATGAGTCCATGTTGGTACCTATAAATGACTATTCTATCTGTTGGGCTCATTGTCAGATTTTGGGCGTACGCGGGGTATTGTGGATTTCCACATACCCAGATCAAAGTTGATCTAGAACAAATGTGGTTTTACCAATCTAGCTGTTATGCTTTGTTTAAAAGCTCTATTTAACGTGTCTTCGATGCGTTAGTTGAGTGTGAACATGCCGTCAGTGTGGAGAAAGAGATTTTAGTGACAATCCGAAACCTAATATCAATCGTTAGCCTTTGTTGGTTGAGCCTAACTGCAGGAATGTGTTTAGCCGCTCAAACGGAGCAAGAGATTACAGCGACAAGCACTGTTGAGTCGGAGCAGGTTATTGAGGTCGGTGTGCTGGCTATCCGAGGCAAGCTTTCCGCGCAGCAGCGCTGGCAGCCGACGATGGATTGGTTGTCGGAGCGCATTCCCGGCAAACACTTTGTTCTCAAGCCTTTCAACTTGGAAGAGATGGCTGATGCGGTAAAAGGTGTTGAGGTCGACTTTGTCATCACCAACCCGGGTCAGGCGGTTCGATTAGGGCGTCAATATGACCTCTCTTGGATGGCGACTATGACCAGCCATAACTTCGAAGATCGAAGCATCAGCAATACCCGAAGTATTGGCTCTGCCTTGGTGGTGAGAAGAATGTCACCTTATATCTCTCTAGAACAATTGAGCGGTAAGCCGATTGCGGCAGTATCTGAAAATGCATTCGGTGGCTATCTAACAATGCGTTATCAAGTGATGCAGCAAGGGCTTAATCCCAACCACTTTTTCTCTAACACCCAATTTTTAGGTTTCCCGATCGACGCCAGCTTGTATCAACTGCGTGAAGGGCACATTGAAGCGGCTGTCGTACCAAGCTGTTTAGTTGAGAACATGATCAGTGAAGGTTTGCTGGTGGCGGGGCAATATCGAATTATCGAGAATCAAGCGCCAGAAGGGTTCCGATGCCAAGTGTCTACGCCGTTGTACCCCAACTGGTCGTTCGCCAAGACAGAGCGGGCTTCTTCGGCACTGGCTAAACAGATGAGTCAGGTGTTATTTGCGATGCCTAAGAGTAGTGCACCGGCCATTGCAGCGAATGCATCGGGGTGGACGTCACCGACAAGTTTGCTCTCGATAGACAAGCTTTATCAACAACTCGACATGCACCCACTGCAACAACCTTGGTGGAAAGAGGCGTTAATCTGGCTCAAGTACAATCAGCAGTGGGCATGGGCGTTCTTTATTCTGGTGGTGCTATTGAATGCTTACCACTTTTGGTTGGAATACAAATTCAGCCGCAGCAAAAAACAGTTAGAAGCCACGTTGCACAAGCTGAAAAGCAAGAGTGAACAGCTAGAACATTCACAGCGCATAGCTGTGGTTGGTGAACTTGGAAGCAGCTTAGCACACGAGATCAATCAGCCTTTGGCGGCGATTCGTAACTATAGCGAAGGTGGTTTACTGCGGATTTCGAAGAACAAACCGCTGACAGATATAGAGCCTGTATTTGAGAAGATTCAGTCGCAAGTGGATCGTGCTGACGCCATCATCCAGCGCTTGAGAAACATGATCAAAAAACGCTCATCAGAGAAGTCTCAGACCGATATCGAGCAGCTGCTTACAGACACCATTGAGTTACTGCAATTCCGATTACACAAGCACAAGATAACCATTGAACGCTATGCCGTAGGTAAGCCTATCAAACTAAATGTTGACTCTGTGGGTTTGCAACAGGTGATTGTAAACCTGATCAACAATGCAACGGACGCGTGTAATGCACAACAGCATCGCGAACAAAGCGCTGCGTCTGATATTGATAACAAAAATAGTGAGCCGGCGACAATTAAAGTGATTACCGAGTATCAACCGGATAAAATGATGTTGTCGATTATCGATAACGGAACGGGCTTAGATTTCACTGAACAAGAAGTGACTCAAGCCTTTGTGAGTAACAAAGAAAATGGCTTGGGGCTTGGGCTCGCGATTTGCCAAGATGTTATTGAAGATCACAGTGGTCAAATGACGATCACGTCACTCACCCCACATGGATGCCATGTTGCGGTGACACTGCCTTTCTCTCTTTCAAATGATTCATAAGGAATCTTGTTATGTCTGAACTTCATCAAAGGCTTCCTGTCTATGTGGTTGATGACGATGAGTCGATGCGCGACTCGTTGGTGTTCCTATTAGAAGAGCATGATTTCACTGTGTCAGCTTTTGAAGATGGCCCGAGTTTTTTGGACTCAGTGGATTTGAGTGCGCCGGGTTGTGTGGTTTTAGACAGCCGAATGCCAGAGATGAGAGGGCAGCAAGTTCATGAGTTGATGGTGAAAGCGCAGAGCCCACTGTCGGTGATTTATCTGACGGGTCACGGTGATGTGCCAATGGCGGTTGAAGCCTTACAAGCCGGCGCGGTGAATTTCTTTCAAAAGCCTGTTAAAGGTAATGAGTTAGCTGAGGCGATCAAACAAGGTTTGGACGCTTCTGAAAAGCACTTACACATGAACGTGTATCGCCAAGCGTACGCGTCGTTAACCGAGCGTGAGATAGACATCCTCAAACAAATTATCGACGGTAAGCGTAACCAGAAAATAGCCGATGAATTGTGCATTGCAATGAGAACTGTGGAAGTACACCGAGCGAGTTTGATGAAGAAGTTTTCTGCGAAAACGGTCGCTGAGTTGGCATACATTTATGGGCAGCTTACCTAACCATAAATGTAAGAGATAGAGAGTGGAAAATCATTCCCTTTACTAGGGCGTGTTGATCTTTCGAGCTGGTTTTTGCAGCGAGTTGCTGGGTATTTATACAAGGCAGAGGCTTTGATGTGTAGCTAGACTACATGAGAAGCCGATAACGTAGTAGAAATGACTAGCAAACGCTGCCCGAAGGGTTCGGCTAAAAGCGTTTTACTCTTTGTTGAGGGAGATTTGCTTAGAGTGACTAGGCTACTTCCCCCTCGCCGCGATTAAAACGCTTTTATCTCGAACAAAATTTAACCACGAAAGGTCAACACGCCCTAGTGATTTCCTAATGAAAGGTGGTCTTCATAAGTAAACGATATTGAAGCAAGATCACATCATTTATGGAGTGCGTACGGATAGGTCTAAGTAGACTTTTTATCGTTATGTATTCCTGAGATACTGAACTGAGTTCATTTTAGGGCGGAACGTTTTAATAACGGCGCTTTTCCCTGTAATTCGAAACATTCACTATAGGTTGATAACTCCTCGACACCGAGGCTGATATCAGCCGAGTTAGGTTAAAATATTTTATGAGTACAATGGGAATCGCAATTGGTGCGACGGCTCTTTCGTTAATACTTGTCGCCGTGTGGTTGATCTCTTTATCGCTAAGAAAGCAGCGCTTGGAACAAGAACGCAAGGCTCGTGCTGTCGCTTACCGAAAAGCGATTGAAAAAGCGCGCATACAAGAGCAAAAAGAGCGTCACTTCAAAGCCGAAACCGGTCATGTACCGTCGATTCTGTATTTGGCAAAAGAAGCGGAACGTAACAATATTAAGGAAGCTCTGTATTGGTACGACAAAGCGGCGCAACTCGATAATGTCAATGGCATGTACGGCATTGTACGCCTAAGCATGAAGCGCAAAGAAGACCTCATCTTAAGAGAGAAAGCCAACTTTTGGCAGCTAGCAATCTCTGCTTTAGACAATGACGTATCGGCGAAATTCGAGATGGGCAAAGCGCTCGTCTTTGGTCGCGGAACCGATAAGAACATCCCTAAGGGCTATACCTATATTGAAGAGTCAGCGGCTGGTGGTAATACCGAAGCGATGCTGTTTATCGGTGACTGGTGTCTCGATAAAGAAAACCCAGACTACTCAGCTGAGAGTTCTGTCGAGTGGTACCAAAAGGCCGCTGAAAAAAACAACCTAGACGGCAAGATCAAACTCGGTATGAGTTACTTGAACGGTGTGGGTGTTGAGCCTAACCATGGTGAGGCTGTTTACTGGTTTGAGACGGCTGCGGAAAAGAACAGTGCAGAAGCGATGTTTAGAGCAGGCGAAGCTTGGATCGACCATGGTGAACACGGCAACGCTATCGCTTATATCTGGTTATTCCTATCAGCTCATTTTGGTTACTCAGAAGCCAAACATTTGAGAGATAAAGTAGGTGGAGAGCTTGGTGTGGATGCAGTCGTGGGCTTACAAGCTCTGACTAAGCCGATAATGACTAAGCTGACCCAAGAAGCAATCACGAAGCACTCAATCATTAAAGCGCTCAACAAGCTCTACAAGCGTAATATACCGATTCCGAAGAAAGTGAAAGAAGCGTCTGATGAAGAAGGTGAGGCGCTAAATGTAGATGCGAGCCATTTAGATACTCAATCGGCGAGTGCTCAAGATACGAATGTTGATTACAGCCAGCAACCTAACAGCGAACAAGCATCAACAGAGGGACAAGCGACCCCAAATAGTAACCCTCTAGATTTCAGTCAGTCCGCTGTTGAGTCTAACTGGAACAGAAACCAGTAAGTTGCACCCATTGGTTGTGTACGGTTGATAGGTCGTTTAGCTCTAATCGAGAAACTCAAGACAACAAAAAGGGAAGCTGACGCTTCCCTTTTTATTTATGTGCTATTTGCTTTTAGAGCTTAGAGCTTAGAGCTTAGAGCTTAGAGCGAAAGCCGAATACCTAAGAGCTTATTAAGCTTTGTTTTGCTCAGCTTTACATACAGCCGCAGTGAACACGACGTCTGTTGAACTGTTAAGCGCTGTTTCAGCTGAATCTTGAATCACACCGATAATGAAACCAACCGCTACAACCTGCATCGCTACATCGTTAGAAATACCGAATAGACCACACGCTAGTGGGATAAGCAGTAGTGAACCGCCAGCAACACCCGATGCGCCACATGCTGAAATTGCAGCAACAAGGCTTAATAGAATCGCAGTGAAGATATCAATCTCAATACCCATTGTGTGGACAGCAGCAAGTGTTAACACAGTGATAGTGATTGCAGCACCCGCCATGTTGATCGTTGCACCTAGTGGGATAGATACAGAGTAAGTATCTTCGTCTAGGTTTAGCTTCTTACAAAGGTTCATGTTCACAGGGATGTTTGCAGCACTTGAACGAGTGAAGAATGCCGTTACACCAGATTCACGAATACATTGCAGTACAAGTGGGTATGGGTTCTGTTTTGTTTTTGCAAATACAAGCAGTGGGTTAACCACAAGTGCAATGATCAGCATTGAGCTTAGTAGAACCGCTAGCAGTTGACCGTAGCTTGCTAGTGCATCGAAGCCCGTTGTTGCGAATGTTGTCGAAACAAGACCGAAGATACCAAATGGCGCAAGACGGATAATGAAGCGAACAATGTGTGAAACACTGTGGCTAAGGTCTTCGAAAACCGCTTTGGTTGTTGCAGATGCGTGGTGCAGTGCAAGACCAAGACCGATTGCCCAAGCAAGAATACCGATGTAGTTCGCGTTCATTAGCGCACTAACTGGGTTATCTACAAGCTTGAATAGAAGGGTATGAAGAACTTCCGCGATACCTTGAGGAGGGTTAGCACCTTCAGCGCCAGCAACCAGTGTCAAAGTGGTTGGGAACATGAAGCTCAGTACTACAGCAGTCAGTGCAGCAGAGAACGTACCAATCAGGTAAAGCACAATGATTGGACGCATATGAGTATGCTGACCTTTCTTTTGGTTTGCGATAGAAGCTGCAACAAGAATGAATACTAAAATTGGGGCAACAGCTTTCAGAGCACCAACAAACAGACTACCTAGTAGGCCTGCATCTTGAGCTGCTGAAGGAGAAACCATGGCGAGAACGACACCGAAAACAATACCAGCAAGGATCTGTAGAACGAGATTTCCACGAGCGATGCGGGCGAGCATGTTGTGATTTTGCATAAAATACCTGCAATTGTTAATTTATTATAGTGATGTATCTTTTTATAAAGTTGTACCAAATCCGACTATACACTAGTGGAATGGGCGGTCATATTAGCGGGATCTAAGAGGGTGTCTAGGAATAGTTTACTTTTAGGGTGATTGTTTGCGCTACGTGGTGTTTTTAGAGCTAAATGTTAATCAAATGTGTTTTGATTGAGCTATAAATCTGCAGAATGACATTTAATAGACTCAATATACTGTAAATTTGAAAATGTAAACGGCTATTGGTAAGAACATTGTGTGCATAAATAGTCACACTAAGACCAAATTGAAACAAAAAGCCCCACGTGTTTAACACTATGGGGCTAAGCTTGTCTCAAATATAGCTTATAGTCGTTAACTTAAAGGTTTAGTCAGAAGCTTTTTTAAGATTTCGACTTTCTGATTGAACGGTTTTGTACATCTTCGAAAGCTGCTTACTGTTAGCACGTTGCTCTGCCAATGAGGCACCATTTCTGGCTTGCTCTCGCAATAGCTTTTGATAGTTATTAAATCGTCTTTCAGACAACTCTCCACTCTCAATGGCTTTGCGTATTTTGCATCCAGGTTCTGATTCATGATGGCAATCAGAGAAACGACAGTGCATAGCTAACTCTTCGACATCAGAAAAGGTTTCGCTTACCCCTTCGGCGCAGTCTGCAAGTTGCAACTCTCGCATTCCTGGCGTATCAAGCAATAAGCCGCCCGATGTCAGTAAATGCAGTGAGCGCGACGTGGTTGTATGTCGGCCTTTGCTGTCGTCTTCACGAATGCCACCCGTGGCTTGCTGAGCCTCCCCAAGCAGCGAGTTGACCAGTGTAGATTTCCCAACACCAGACGACCCCATTAAAGCCACCGTTTTGCCCGTTTTACACCAAGGTGACAATACTTGAGTCGAGTCTTGGTCTAGGCTATTAACGGCTTCGATCATCAGCATTGGATCTAGGCTTTGCACTTGTTGTACTTTGTCTTGGTAGTCGTCACACAAGTCTTTCTTGGTCAGTACGATAATGGCTTCAACTTGCGCTTCATTAGCGAGAGCGAGATAACGCTCGATGCGGCTTAGATTAAAGTCGTTATTTAACGAAACCACGATAAAAACCGTGTCGATATTGGCTGAAATATATTGTTCAGCTACGCGACTGCCTGCTGCTTTACGGCGGAAGAGCGATTGACGGTCTAGTAAACGGTCGAATTGCAGATCAGAGTTCAAAATCACCCAGTCGCCAACGGTCATTGCCGGTTGGTTTTGGTGGATGGGTAGAACAATTTCACCTTGCTCTGACGCTAAGGTATAGCCACTACGATGATGTGCGACGATACGAGCAATGACGGAATGGTCATAGTCTTCGAGTGTCAGTTGTTGTTGGAATACAGGTTGCCATCCAAGTTGTTGAAGTGACATTGGATGAGAAAATGCGTTTTGTGAATTCATGTCTATTTACCCAGACGTGCGAGCTTTCTTTTCTTATGAGAGCATTAACCTCTTGTTAAGACCCCAGATTGTTGATGAGATCGAAAAGCGTTAGTCAGATCAAAAAGCGTCGAGACGTCAAAAATGTTTGAGCTTGGGTCGAATTCAAAATAGATAGGACCCCGGATTGAGTCATGCTTTACAGGCATGCAGATATTGATCACTTACGATCAACAGTAAACCGGGTAAAAGTGTGCGGTCGTCAAAGAGTGACGATAAGTTGGTAGATCGGTGTTTAAGTTTGATTAACCAAACAAATTAACGCGTTACTTTTACTGCCAGTTTTAGTGTGTTCATTACAATCATCTTCTATTCTCCTTGGTTTATTAATGTGTCAGGCTTTGAATAAAAAGCGAGCTCAGTTTAACAAAAAGCCACGATGGCGAGAAGTCATCGTGGCTTAAATTATTTTATCAATTGTGAATACGATTAATGATGGTCGTGGTTCATCTTTTTCATGCCACTCATTACTTTCTTCACTGGTGCGTCGAAGGTCTGCGTTTCACCGTTGGCGAAGGTCAGCGTCATCTCAATTTGCTCACCCTCTTTTAGGCTGCTTTTTAGGTCGAACAGCATGATGTGTAGGCTGCCAGGTTTAAGTACCGCTTCACCATTCGCTGGGATTGTGATCTCTTGAACTTGGCGCATCTTCATTACGTCGCCGTCAACGATAACATCATGAAGTTCTACCTTTCCTGCTGCTGGCGTTGTCGCAGAAACAATAGCGCGATCTTTATCGCTGTGGTTCATCAGAGTCGTGAATACCGCGCTGTTCACTGCTGAAGGCGGTGTTGCACGAGCATACGCGTCATGAACCATAATATCGCTATTGGCGTGAGCAAGGGGAGTGAGCAATAAGCCTGCTAGAGCAAGTGCTTTTAACTTCATGTTGTTGTCCTTAATTTTTATGTTTTGGTCTGGGACCTGACTTTTTTGTTCGAACTTTATTGGTTAAGTTCTTTATTGTTACGTTTTACTGCGTCAATTGGTTGATGGCCTCAACAATCGGCGCTGGCGTTAACGTATGCGGCACTTTAGTAATCAAGGTGCCGTCGGGCTTTAAAAAATAGAAATATGAGCTGTGGTCAAGGGTGTATTCCAACTCTGAACCTTCCAGCTCGGTCTTTCTGAAAATAACACCGTAGTTATGTGCAAGCGTGGTTGTCACATCTAACGGACCACTTAGTCCTTCCATCATTGGGTGGAAGTATTGTGCGTATTCGTATGAGGCTTCTGCTGCATCACGCTCAGGGTCAAGAGAGACAAACATCGGGCGAATCTTGGCTTTTGCTTCATCAGAAACCTGGTTAAGTGCTCCGGCTAACATCGCTAGAGAAGTGGGGCACACATCTGGGCAGCGTGTGAAACCGAAGTAAACGATACGAATTCTGTCATCGGTTTGGTCAAAGATTTCGGTTGGCTGGTTATCTTTGCCGAAAAGAGTTGTTGCAGAGAACTCTTGTTTTGCAGCGTGTTGCTCTTGAGCTTCGTTTTGCCCATCAAGATAGCTTTTGACACCAAAGCCAAGTACAAACGCTACCACTAATGCTAACGACCAATTCTTACTCATCTTGCCATCCTTATTGCAGGGTTTACGGTTTCAACACCATCGGTGAGTTCGCCAAGCCAAGTCATTTTATCCATGGTGCACACAGGTAAAATCACGTCACCTTCATAGGTATTGTCGCCAATATTCTTTAATTGAAAACGTGCCGAGCCCATTTCCATCTCTAAGCCAGTGAGTGACAGCATTAATGTGTCAGAGGCTGCGCCTTCCCAAACTACTTTGATTTTACTTGGAACGAGTGGCTGAGCCGTCTCACTATCGAGTGTCATCGCCACCGCTTTTTGCTCACATGATGTGGTTGAAAGCATGCAGTAATCATCCAAGTTGACGTCGGCAGTTGAGTGCTCCATCGCTGATTTAAACTGCTGAATTGCTTGCGGCCCATAAAAGCCTGCCACGAGAGCGATCCCAACAGCAGCAACCTTTAATGCAGAGTGCATGTCGTGTTCTCATCTAATTTTATAAGAGCGGCGATGTTATCATACCCCTCAATACGTGCTTGTATCAAAAAGCAATTTTGTGCGTATGGTAGAACTAAAAAAGCGAAGCCATTGGCTTCGCTTTTGTCTGTTTAATAGATATGTGAGCTTAGTATTTCTAAGTTCTATCCATTCTGAACATGTTCCAGAAATACGTTGAATGATTAGTCAGCGTTACGCTCTGCGAACTTTTCCAGTCCTAAAACCAATGCAATCGCAGCAAACATCATCACAATCGCCATGGCCAACTGAGAAGGCTGAGAGGTTACCGCTTCAAAATCAAACGGTGATAGGTTTTCTTGAATCAGAGGAACTTGTTCACCTTTTGAGTTTGTGCGCCAGCTGATGGTCTCTTTCCAAGGCCAGATCTTAGGCAGCGTACCGATCATCAAACCGGTTAAGAATACCAATGTGAAGTCGCGGAATGAACGCAGTAACCAAGAGAGTACGTGCGAGAAAGTCAGCAGTCCGATCACACAGCCCGCAAGGAATAGCGCAAGTACATCGACTTGAAATGATTTAACGGCGCCAAGCACGGGGCCATACATGCCAATCAGGAGCAGAATAAAGCTGCCCGAGATACCCGGCAAAATCATCGCACAGATAGCAATCGCACCCGCAATCAGAACATTGATGCTGGATGGTTCCATTTGCAGCGGTTTAAGCACGGTAATGCTATAAGCGAAAGCAACGCCAAGAAGCAAAAACACGAAGCGAATCATATCGCGTTTCTCTACTTGCTTAAGAATATGGAAAACCGACACCAAGATCAGGCCGAAGAAGAAAGACCACAGTGGAACAGGGTGGGTGACTAATAACCAAGAAATCAATTTTGCGAATGTCGCAATGCTTGTGAATACGCCCGCGAACAGTGAAATGAGGAAGAAACCATTGATGTGATTAAACGCGGCTTTGAAGCCTTCGCGTTTCCATAAGCCAAGTACGCTAGGGTTAATTCTGCGAATGCTTTCTAGTAGCGTATCGTAGATACCAGTGATGAATGCGATGGTTCCGCCCGACACGCCAGGAACAACGTCTGCTGCGCCCATTGCCATGCCTTTGAAAAAAGTACTTAAGTAGTTCATTGCTTCATAGAGTTGAGGATGATTTTGTGCAGTATACAAACTTTAGTGTAAAAAAAGTATGAATATGCTTTTGGGGAAGGGCTTTTATTACTCTATTAATTGTAAGGCAATAAGTTGAAGTGAATATTTGCCTAACATTTAGATAACAACCACTTAGTAATTTGTCATTAAGAGCAGCGATGAAACTGATCTCTTATCAATATTGCATCTTGGTTGCATTATGCAAATGCACTTTGCAATTCGCATGAAAAATTCATGGTTTTTATGCGATGCAGGGCTTATAAAACGTTGAATAAAAGTTGGCACGCTAACTGCATTAAAAACATTGACCCTTCTTAAGCCGAGGGTCACCTAGCCAACTGACGTTGTTAGTGAACTTATGATTTGTTCACAAATATATAGAGCCAATCGCGATTATTGCGGTTGGCTATTTTTTTGCCTGTCGTTTGGTAAGTTGCTATTTTCCCATGTTCCAAGCAAAAAAAAGCTAGCCACCATTGGCGACTAGCTTAAACTTTTC